>JABJEK010000078.1 GCA_018702955.1 Rhodospirillaceae bacterium
CCCGAAATATGTGAGCAGTGCGACCCGCCGGCAGCTTATCGCCTCGCCATAGGCCAGCAGGGAGTCCAACCGTTTGTGTTCGCGGCGCTTGTGATCCTCGTTGCCGTCATCCTGCGCGATGAACTGGCGGCGCATGCGGATATCGTCGAGCCCATAAAGCATATGGACGTCGGCGGGTTTTCCGTCACGCCCGGCGCGACCAATTTCCTGATAGTACGCCTCCACGCTGCCAGGCAGGTTCATGTGGAAAACGTAGCGGATGTCGGGCTTGTCGATGCCCATCCCGAAGGCGATCGTCGCGACCATGATGACCGCGTCTTCGGCCATGAAGGTTTCCTGATTATCCCGGCGAACCTCCTGCGATAATCCGGCGTGATATGGCAGCGCCTTGTAGCCCTTTTCACGCAGCAGTTTCGCGGTTTCCTCGGTTAGTTTGCGAGACAGGCAATAGACGATCCCCGAGCTGTCACGCCGAGATTCCACAAAGTCCAGCAGCTGCTTGTTCCGGTCGGTCTTGGGGGCGACGGCCAACTTCAGGTTGGGGCGGTCGAATCCCCGCACGACGATGTCGCCTTTGCCGGCGAACAGTTTGGTCGCGATGTCTTGCCGCGTCGCCGTATCCGCTGTGGCGGTAAACGCGCTGAGTGTGGCCCCGGGGAAGCGCTCGCGCAGGTTTGACAATGCTTCATATTCCGGCCGGAAGCTGAACCCCCATTTCGAGATGCAATGCGCCTCGTCCACGACAAACATCGCCGGATCGAGACCCTGTAATGCTGTCAGCATGCGTTCGGTCATCAGCCGTTCGGGCGACAGGTAAAGCAGCTTGATCGACCCATCCTGAACACGCCGCCAGTCGGCCACATTATCTTCGCGGGGCCGGTTGGAGTGGATGCAGACCGCTTCGACACCATTGGCGCGCAAACCGGCAACCTGATCATTCATCAGGGCGACCAGCGGAGAAACAACGACGGTCAGATGTTCCGCAATGAGGGCGGGAAGCTGATAGCAGATCGACTTCCCTGCCCCGGTCGGCATGACAGACAGGGTGTGGGTGCCTTCGAGCAGGCGGTCCACAATCTCTTTCTGGCCGGGACGAAATGCAGGGAAACCGAAGACCGTCTTCAGAAGTTGTTCAGGGGCAGCGGTCATATCGCCGTGTCTGTTGGGGTGGGTATTCGGCATCAGGGCGATGTCTCAAGCCGGCAATCTACAGGACCCACCGTGGTGGTGTCAGGCTATTGCGCAGCCGACGTTAGAATGTCGGACAGAATTGACCGGCAACGGTCATTTCCTGTCAGGCAGGGGCACGCGCCGAGGCTCATGGCCGCGATTCCATTGCCAAAGCGTGTCATCACTCGTGATGGCAATCGTTGTCCTCGAACCGGCCGCGACGGCCACAACTTTTTCCAATATCGGCATTGGTTCGGGGTCGTAGCCTCTGCCCCATGCGACCAGTGTGCCGTTTCGGCGGATGGCCAAAGAATGGGATGAACCGGTGGCAATGGCCTTGGCGCCGGACGTTATTTTGCTCCATCGGACGGCCTTGTCACCGAGACCGTGTATGCCAACCGGGCCGTAGATATTGCCACCGGTCCCGACAACGTCACCGTTCGCCAGGAGCATAATGGCATGTCCTGTATGGGCCGTTATGTGTGCGGCGTTGGATGCTGTTTGCACGAATTGGTCCGTCGACTTTAACCGGCCATCACCGTATTGGCCGCGGTGCGCGCGCCCTTTGACGTACAGATAGCCCGATGAGGTGATGTAGTAGTTCGCGCCATCGCCGACGGCGGCAACCGCCACGTCGGTGACCAGGCGCTGCTTTGTTTCGCCGGAGAGCCACCAGAGCGCGCGGTCGTTTGTGATCGCTAGCACACCGCTGTCGCCGGCAGAAAACCTCGCGATGCCTTGCATCAGTACTGAATGCTGATCCGCATCTTCGTCGAATGCGATGAGGTCGCCATCGTTCGTCAGTGCGTAATAGTTGTCGCGCCCGACACCGACCTGGTGCGCCGCAACCGGTAGCTGCGTCGGCGGGTTTTGTTCTTCCCACGCGTAGACCCGTCCGGCCACGATCGCCATTTGCCGATCGTAGTAGGCCGCTAGTTTTGGCGATGAGCTGTCGGCCAGCGCCGCGCCGGAGGTCAGGAAGACAAACGGCAACACCCAAACAGCGTGGAATTTCATATCGGGTTACGCAATCCCGGCCGGATCGAGGCCGAAGATTTCCGCCGCCCAGTCCGACATGACGTCACCGATCAGCTGCCGGTTGTCGATCTGGCAATGCTCGGCCCCGCCCTCGTCCAGCCGGAATATCTTGAGCTTGCGGTTCGGGCTGTTGACGGCCTCGTCATAGGTCTTCTGGGCCATCCAGAGCGGGACCTGGCGGTCATTCTCGCCATGGCAGACCAGCAGCGGGCAGGTGATTTTGTCGATCACCCCTTCGAGGGTCATTTGGCGGGAAACAGCGAGCGCATCCTCGGCTGTCTTCTGGCCCATCACCCACATGCCGTGGCTGACCATGTCAGGCACTGAGGGCGCGGACTCGATCTTGGCGTAGGCGCGCTCGAAGTAGACACTGAAGTCCCACAACGCACCCCAGGCGATGCAGCATTTCAGGCGTTTCTCGAAGGCGGCCGCGCGGGGCGCGTAGTAGCCCCCCAGGCTGTTTCCGGACAGGCCGATCCGCGCCGCGTCCACGTCGTCACGGGCCTCGACATAGTCGACCAGCTTGGCCACATAATGCTCGGTTTCGTGTCCCGCGGTCAGGCCATGCAGGCGCAGTGCACCACCCGCACCCGGCTGGTCGACGATCAGCATATGCATGCCGCGCTTGCGATATTCCTCGCTGATGACCGGGTAGTGAAGTTCCTTCAGGGAATCGAAGCCCTGGATATGGATCATGCAGGGCGCGGGCCCATCGACGTCCGCCTTGACGAACATGCACGGCATAAAACCGTCCTCGAACGGAATATCGACATACTCCACCGGATCGCGGCCGACTTCGCGCGCCTTGCGGAAATAGTCCACGCCGCGCTGGTAGGCCATGAGTTCGCGCGGGTCTGAGTGATGCAGGAAGCGTTCGGCCCGAAGATGGTAGAGCCCGGCCCGGTGATATTTGCGGGATGCGGTCAGCGGATGGCCCTCGGCCATATCCGTATCGCCCAGTCGCTGCAGGCGTTCGGCCAGCCGGGTGAAGGCCTCGTACCAGGCCTCGTTGGCCGTCGCCGGGTCGCCGCCGGCCAGATGCTTGACCGACCGCAGGGCCTCTTCGGCTTCACTGACGGTACCGACCTCGTCGAACAAGGTCGCCGTCGTCAGGCTCCAGGCATAGTTATCCGGGAAATACTCGAACATGCTCCACTCCTCTTTCTTTTACGCGACGTCGTTGACCAGGCCCTCGGCTTCAAGATGCCCGTTGGCGATGAGCTCTTCCCGCGCACGACTTTTCCAGTCGGCGCGCATCATGAAGCCCGGCGTATCGCGGCAATGACCCTCGGCCCAGCCGATCAGGTTTTCATCGCTCATGGACAAATCCAGCGGCGCACCATGCGGGGCCGGCACATACCAGACGGATTCAACCGCCAACTCGACGACATTCCCCTCGGGATCGGGAAAATAGATCGAGAATGAATTGCCGTGGCAGGTTTTGCGCAGTGGCCCCACGTCAGGATGCGCTTCGAGTTCGCGTTCCATACGGCGCAACTCGTCGAGGGACATGATCCGCAAGCTTAACTGATTAACGCTTGTCGGCGCATCGAGGTCACGGCCGGAAATGAGAATCACCTGGTGATGCTCGCTCGGGTCGCGACTGAGATAGGTGTATTCACGCTCGGGCTCGGTCCCGATCGACGGCATCGTTCCCCGATCGGTGACGGCATAGCCCAGCACGTCGTTGTAGAAAGCGGTCATCGCATCCATGTCGGCAACCTTGAACCCGCAATGGGCCTGCGCGATGGCTGGCGGCGGCGCGGTGTTGGTCTGCGGGTGCAGCAGGGTTCGGTCGGGATCGTTCGGGCGCTCGAAATCCGGGCTTTCGTTCCCCGTTTCCGGCCCCTCCTCGGTCAAGCGGCCTTCGGCCTCGAAGAGCGCCGTCTTCTCGCGCCGCCAATCATCCCGACGCATGAAGCTGGATGATCCCTGACAGCGCGCCTCGGTCTGCGTCATGATTTCCGCGTCGTCTACGGACAGATCGAGCGGCCATGCCGCCGGCTGGGCCACGTAAAGGCCGGTCTCGACGGACACCGCGCACCGGTTCAGTTCCGGATCGCGGAAATACAATGTCCAGGTGATGCCATGGTCCATGGCGACAACGTCGCTCACGTCGTCTTCTGCGGCCAGGATCGCGGTCACCTGGCGCAGCGCATCAAGATCCGGCGCCTTGAAGCCCGTCTCGCCGACGGTTGGCGCAAACGAGGACGGGCGTCCCCCTGCGAGGACGAACTGGTGGTGTTCACGCGGGCGGCGGGTCATGAAGATGATCCGGTCCTTGTCGCCGCGGATCAGCCCGTGATCGCTGACGCAGAAGCCCAGAACGCGCGTGTAGAAATCCTCGAGCCGGTCGGCATCGTCGCAGTTCACGCCAAAATGGCTGAACATCAGCGCCGGTGGCCCCAGTTTCGTTTCGTCTGCTTGAGTTGTCATGCGCCCTGCCCCATTTTTCCCTGTCGTGAATAGTGAACCGTTTGGCGCGTTTGTCCATCCGGTTTCGCATGCTTACGAAGTGCAATATGAAAAGGGCGACCCGAGGGCCGCCCTTAGCAGTATAGGTTTGTGAAAGATCCAGGCCGCTACTTACCGAACCCCTTGATCAGGCCCTTGACCGCGTCACCGGCACCGCCGGCGCCTCCTGTCGCGTCTTCAAGCGCCTTGGTGGCGTCGCCTGCGGCTTCCTCGACCTGCTTCATGGCCGCACCGGTCAGCTGATCGACGTTGATCTTGGCACTCGCGACTGCGTTCTGTGCGCCCTTCAGGACCGCATCCATGATCTGAGAGGCGATCTCTTCGGGCGTGGCACCCTTGCCATCCTTGCCGATATCCTTGATGCGGATGGTCGGCAACGGCACCGAAAGCTTCTCGTTGAGTGAGTAGCGGCGCGACTACGGCAACCTTGCCGTTCTGCAGCACCAGACTCTCGATCACGATGTTCGGGGCATCACCACCGCCGGAGCTTTTCTCGCCACCGCTCGACTTCGACTGCACGGCCTTATTGAGCTTGTCGAGATTGCTCTCACCGTTCTCGCCAAACTCGTAGACGACCTCGGGACCGGAAATGATGACTTCCTTGATGATGACCGGGTCGCTGCGGACCGAACTCAGATCAATCGAAACACTGACCTCATCGAATTTGAAGGCATCGTCATCGCTGAATCCACTGGGATTGGTGACCCGGAACCCGCGCAATGCGCCCTTGCCCGACGTCAGCTCGATGTCGACCTCGTTCAGGACCACGTTGGTCTGGGTCATGTCGGAACCGACTTTTTCAACGGCGGCGCGAACGATGTCGTTGAGGTTGCCGAGGAATACGAATATCCCGACCGCCGCAATGACCACCAGTACGCCCAGCCCGATCAAAATTTTCTTCATCTTGTGCCTGCCTTGTCTCGTTTTGCGTGATGAGTGGAGAGTTCAACGTCAACTACGCAAGAAGTTTGCCAGTTGGCTTATTCCAACATGTTTTCCGTTTATTGCGGCGAAAATAAGAACGGCCGCCCTTCGTCGGGCGGCCGCGCCTAAGTTTAATGCTTTGATTATATTAGGAAACTTCGCGTGCGCCGGAGGCGAAGTTGACCTTCACCGTGATGGTGCCTTCGTTGATCAGCCAGGGGCGGACACGATATGAGCGCGCGCCGCTGGTGTGCATCGGGTCGGCCGCCGCAATTTCGTTTGCGTGGGCGAGATCGCGGGCGCGGACAACGAACATGCCCTCGCCTTCCCAGGTCTCCTCGTCATCGGCCCAATGGGGACCGGCTGCGACGAAGATGCCTTCCTCCTCCATTTTCGCCTGATGGGCGAGATGCGGGCCGATATTCTCCATCACCGGACCAAGACCATCGGTCGGGAACGTGTGAACGACATAGACTTGCCACTTCAGCATGTCGCCGCTGGCTTCGAGAATTTGTGTGCGTGTTGGTGGGCCGTCGGCCATTTTGAATCCTCCCATTGGATGTTTTTGGCTATTTGACGACGCGGGGCCGCCGGAATACAGAGGACCAGACTGTAGGCAATCGGGCGAGAAAACGCCAAACCGAATCCGTCCAAATCGGGCGAATTGCGGACCCTGAAAAGGATGACTGCGTGAAGCCATATCTCGCCGGAATCGGAAACTATATTCCCGCGTTCGCCAAGCGCCGTTACTTCATCATTGGGGTTTTTGTGCTGCTGGTTGGCGCTGTCCTGTGGTTCGCGGTGGGGCCGGCCGGTGGTTCGACGGTTCGGATCAAGTCTCCCGCGCAACTGCATACTTATTTCACCGATCAGGGCTACACCATGCAAGCGCTTCAGGCAGGCAATGCCCGGGTACCACCGGTGTTCATCACATCGGTGCCCGACGATTGGGCGGATGGGCTCGATGTGAAGCAAAAAAAGAGCCTGTTTTTCCGCACGCTGCTGCCGCTGGTGCTACAGGTTAATCGTGAAATTCTTGCCGACCGGGCACGCCTTGCAGGCCTGCGCAAACGTCTTACCGGTGGCGAAACCCTGCCGGCTGCAGATCGCAAATGGCTGTTTAATCTTGCCGCCAACTACGGGGTTATCGACCGGGAGAAAACGGACGCCAAGACACCCCTTTCGAGGGCACAGATCGCGACGTTGTATGCGCGGGTCGATGTCGTGCCGCCGTCGCTTGCGCTTGCCCAGGGCGCCATTGAGAGCGCCTACGCCCTGTCGCGGTTTGCCGTAGAGGGCAATGCGCTGTTCGGGCAATGGCGCTACGGAAAGGGACTGAAACCGGAAGATCAACGCGAGGCGTTGGGTGATTACCGGATTGCGAGTTTCAAGACCCCGTTCGATTCCGTACACGGCTATGCGCAGAACCTGAATTCAAACCCGGCATACCAGGCCTTTCGGCAGTTACGGTCGAACGCGCGAAAGGCTGGAGCAACACCCCGTGGCCTGACCCTGGTCAAGGGCCTGATTTCCTATTCGGAACGCCGTGAAGCCTACATCGATGAAGTGCGCGCGTTGATCAATTTCAACAAGCTGGCTGCCACCGACACCGCGCTTCTGACAGACGCAGAGCCGATCGAATTGCGGGCCGGCCTATTCTGATCTGGATTGATCCCCGCCGCAGACAGTAAAACTGTCATTGAACTCGTTTAAACACGTGCCCAAACACCCAGGATTGGCGAGGCATTGTCGCCGCCATCGGAGATAACTTATGACAGCAAACTCTGCGGAGAACGGAGCGTCTGCAGCCGGACTTGGGGTATTCGAGAAATGGTTGTCCGTCTGGGTCGGGCTTTCCATTCTGGCGGGGCTGGCGCTGGGCAATATCGTACCAGGCTTCTTCGCTGGGATTGCCAGGGTCGAGTATGCGTCCGTCAATCTGGTCATGGCCGTCCTGATATGGGCGATGATCTATCCGATGATGATTTCCGTCGATTTCGGCAGCCTCAAATCGATAGGGAGTCGCCCCAAGGGGATTTTCCTGACGCTCGTTGTGAACTGGCTGGTAAAGCCGTTTTCAATGGCGGCGTTGGCAGTTCTGTTTTTCGAGTTTGTGTTTGCGCCCTTCATACCCGCAGATGATGCCGAGCAATATATTGCCGGGCTGATCCTTCTGGGCGCGGCTCCTTGCACCGCAATGGTGTTCGTCTGGTCGCAGATGACGAAGGGTGATCCTGCCTACACGCTCGTGCAGGTGTCGTTGAACGATGTGATCATGATCTTTGCCTTCGCTCCGATCGTGGCGCTGTTGTTGGGTGTCACGAGCATCAACGTGCCGTGGGAGACCCTGCTGCTATCCGTGCTGCTTTATGTCGTCGTACCCCTGATTGCGGGTGCGATCACGCGCCGTGCGCTGGTCAAGGAACATGGGAATGAGCAAACCGGGATCGATCGCTTCACGGCGAAATTGAAACCGATATCGGTCCTCGGACTACTTCTGACAGTTGTCCTGTTGTTCGGATTTCAGGCTCTGACAATCATCTCTCAGCCGGTTCTGATTGTGCTGATTGCGGTGCCGATCATCATCCAAAGCTACGCGATATTCATTCTGACCTACGGGGCGGCATATATGTGGAAGCTGCCCTTCAATGTTGCGGCACCTTGCGCGCTCATCGGGACTTCCAATTTCTTTGAACTGGCTGTGGCGGTTGCCATCGGATTGTTTGGCATCGGTAGCGGCGCTGCCCTCGCAACGGTTGTCGGTGTGTTGGTTGAAGTGCCTGTGATGTTGTCGCTCGTTGCAATTGCGAACCGCACCCGGTCGAAATTTGTTTCCTAGCGTGAGTGCCGTTCATGCATGTGCCGCAGCCACTTTGCGGGCCACCATAGGGTCAAATGCGATCGGATTCAGGCTGAGTTGCGGCCTATCTCGTCCAGCTGTTTCTTCAGAGATAGCTTGTCGAGGGACGCCAGTGGCAGATTGACGAATGTCTCGATGCGGTTGTTGAGTTTTCGGTAAGTCGCTGTGAAGGCGGCGGCGATCTCGACCTTGCTACCGTTAACGGCTGCCGGATCGGACAATCCCCAATGGGCAGAAACCGGCTGGCCGGGCCAGATCGGGCAGACCTCGCCGGCGGCGTTGTCGCAAACCGTGAAGGTGAAATCGAGCGCCGGTGCATCGTCGCCGGCAAATTCCTGCCATTCCTTGGACCGCAAATTATCGGTCGGGTGATCCAGGCTTTTCAAAAGAGCCAAGGCGTGTGGATTGATGGCGCCCGTCGGATGGCTACCCGCGCTAAATCCATGAAATGTGTCACCTCCGGCACGGTTCAGGATCGCCTCCGCGAGAATGCTGCGGGCCGAGTTGCCGGTGCAGATGAAAAGCACGTTGTAAGTCCGAGAATTCATGATTTCGCTCCGTCGCGCGAGCTGCCGGGAATAACCCGCTAGGTACCCGGCGTTTGTTGCAGGCGCATGACAATCTCGATGCTACGGCGTGCGAAACAGTGGCACCATCTCCGGTACCGGCGCGGGCACCATGAGCTTGCTTTCCTGGTTTACGACGTTGGGGCGGATTTCGTCCTGGAACCTGATCCAGTCCGGGTTTACGCGGACGGCATTGTGACGTCGCGTCCGGTCGTCGAAACCATCGAAGAACCAGTAGTGATAAACTTGGTGCAAAGGTCCGGCGATCATATGAAAACTACCGATCATATTGGTCTCCAGTGGTGACATGGCCGGAACGCCATACTGCTCGATCAGTTCCCAGTATTTACCGAGTGATCCCGGAGTCAGACTGACGATCTGCTCCTCGATCAGGAGATCTCGATGCGTCGTCGGATCGGCCAGCGGCGGGTCGCCGGGAGTCCAGTAAGAATCCGCTGAGAAATGCGGTGTCAGGGCGGCAACCGGTGAAGGCATAAGAAGCCTGTTTTCCTGCGACAGCATCAACGGGCGCACATTCAGAAAATACGGCTGCAGCTCGGGTACGTCGTACAGCCCATGCAGTCGGCTTCGCCAATCTTCCAGGGAATCGAATGCGTAGATATGGATGACTTGATCTGCGGGGCCGCTCACGGTCGAGAAATACCCGATGACCCGGTCGATGACGGGCCGGACGACATCGAAACCCCGTTCGACCTGGGTTTCGTAGAAACGCTCCCGCAGGCCCGGTTTCATGGTGTAGGCGCGATGTTCGAGAATCATGTCGGCTCCCCTTCCCTCGATCCGATTATGGCCCAAGCCGACCCGAGCAGAGAAGTATTGTTCGAGCCTATCCGGCCGGGTCTGCTCTTGACCCGATGCTGTCCGCGACGCAGGTTTCTTGCATGGTTCAGATCGATATCTACTCGGACACGGTGTGTCCCTGGTGTTTCATCGGTAAGCGACGCCTCGAACGTGCGCTGGCGGCGCGTGATGATATCACGGCGACGATTAAATGGCACGCGTTCCAGCTAAACCCGGACATGCCCCTGGCCGGCATGGAACGGGAGCGCTATTTCGCGGCGAAATTCGGCGGGCCGGACCGTGCCGCGGGCGTGTACGCCACGATTGCGCGGGCAGGCCATGCCGAACGCATCCCGTTCGATTTTGACGCGATCCCGCGCATGCCGAACACGATCCAGTCACACCGGCTGGTGTGCTTCGCCGATCGGTTCGGAATGCAGGAGGCCGTGGTTGAAGCCCTGTTTCAGGCGTTTTTCTTCGATGGCGAAGATATCGGGGATGATCTGACCCTTTTGCGGGTGGCCCATCTGGTTGGTCTGGACCGGGACGCGACGTCGGCGTTCCTCGCGAGCGACGACGAGCGCGATACCGTGCTTGCCGAAGATTTGCGTGCACGGCGCATGGGCATCAATGCGGTGCCCTACTACGTCGTGAATGGCGCCTATGCGATATCCGGTGCGCAGGAACCCGAGGCGTTTTTCCCGCTGTTCGACCTGGCCGGCGTTGGACTGGCGGCAGAGTAGCTGGCTTTTATTCGCCTGTAGCGCCTTCAGGTGCGGCTGCGACGGCAGACAGGTTCCGCATGAAACGGCGCACGCCTACGGAGCGCTTGTTCGGGTCGGTCCAGTCGCGTCGATAAACCAGTTTGTGGTCCGGACGCAATTTGACGGTGCCGGATTCCTTGGTGATGAACGCCACGAGGCCCGCCGGATTCGAGAAAGTATTGTCCCGGAACGTGACGACCGCCCCCTTCGGACCGGCATCGAGTTTCTCAACGCCCGCGTCACGGCAGAGCCCTTTCAGGGTGATGGCTTCGAGCAGGTTTTCAACTTCGTTCGGAATCGGGCCGAAACGGTCGATCAGCTCGGCGGCAAATCCCTCAATTTCTTCCGGGTTTACCAACGATGCGATCCGTCGGTAGAGGCCAAGCCGGACGCCGAGGTCAGCCACGTAATTGTCGGGAATCAGAATGGGCGCACCGATGGAAATAACCGGCGTCCACTCGTCCGTCGGCAGGACACCCGATCCCGCTTCGCGTGCGGCCGCGACCGCGTCTTCCAGCATCTGCTGGTAGAGTTCGACACCGACTTCCCGGATGTGGCCGGACTGTTCTTCACCCAGCAGGTTGCCCGCCCCGCGAATATCCAGGTCGTGGCTCGCGAGGCTGAATCCCGCGCCCAGCGTATCCAGCGTCTGCATGACATCGAGCCTGCGCCGCGCCGTCTCCGACAAAGTGCGGTCGGTCGGCAGGGTCAGATAGGCGTAGGCCCGGGCCTTGGAGCGGCCTACCCGGCCGCGCAGCTGGTAGAGCTGGGACAGTCCGAACATATCCGATCGGTGGACGATGATCGTGTTCGCCGACGGGACGTCGAGCCCGGATTCCACGATGTTGGTACACAACAGGACTTCGTATTTGCGGTCGTAGAAGGCGGTCATGACGTCTTCGAGCGCACGGGCCGGCATCTGGCCATGGGCGACCCCGACTGTGACCTCGGGCACCAAATCCTTCAGGCGTTCGCGTAGCCGTTCGATATCGGCGAGCCGGGGACAGACATAGAAGCTCTGCCCACCGCGAAAATGCTCGCGCATGATGGCTTCGCGGATGGTCACCCCGTCATAGGGCAGGATGAAGGTGCGCACGGCAAGCCGGTCCACAGGCGGGGTGGCGATCAGGCTGAGCTCGCGTACGCCGGTCAGGGCGAGCTGTAATGTTCGGGGGATCGGCGTGGCCGTCAGGGTCAGGACATGGACATCGCTGCCGAGCCCCTTGAGACGTTCCTTCTGCGCGACGCCGAAATGCTGTTCTTCATCGACGACCAAGAGCCCCAGATCGCGGAATGCGACCGATTGCGACAACAGGGCGTGGGTGCCGATGACGATATCAACCTGCCCCTCCTCCAGCCCGGTGCGCACGTCTTCCGCTTCCTTACCCGCCGTCAGGCGGGATAATTGGGCGATCTTGACCGGCAGCCCGGCGAATCTGGCCTTGAACGTCTGGAAATGTTGGCGGGCAAGCAGTGTGGTCGGGACGACGACGGCGACCTGGCGTCCATTCAGGGCTGTAACGAAGGCCGCCCGCAGTGCGACTTCCGTCTTGCCGAACCCGACATCGCCGCAGACCAGCCTGTCCATGGGCTTGCCGGCACCCAGGCTTTCGACCGTATCGTCGATGGCGCGGTTCTGGTCTTCGGTCTCGGCGAAGGGGAAGCGCGCGCAGAACTCTTCATAGAGCCCGGCCGGCGGCGTGAGTTTCGGTGCGTGGCGCAATTCGCGTTCGGCGGCGAGCGCCATCAGCTTGTCGGCCATCTCGGTGATCCGGTTTTTGACCTGGGCGCGGCGCGCCTGCCAGCTGGCATTCCCGAGCTTGTCGAGCTGCGCGCCGGTTTCTTCGGATCCGTAGCGCGAGAGCAGATCCAGGTTCTCGACCGGCAGGAACAGCTTGTCGTCGCCGGCATAGACCAGCCGCAGGCAATCATGCGGTGCGCCGCCGATTTCGAGGGTTTCCAGCCCGTCATATCGACCGATCCCGTGATCGGCATGCACAACGATGTCGTCCACCGACAGGCTCGACATTTCGGAGATGAGATGTTCGCTCGGCTTGGTGGCCCGCCGCCGACGGACGAGCCGGTCACCGAGGATGTCCTGTTCGCTGTAGATCGTCCGCCCGGGCACCGAAAAGCCGTTGTCCACGGGGAGCACACAAACCGGGATCTGATCTGCGTCGGCAGACAAAACGGCATCCCAATTCGACACGGGCGTTGCCCGGTCGACGTCGTGGTCGATCAGAAGTTGGGTCAGCCGGTCACGCGAGCCGTTGGAGTAGCACGCGATCGCGATCGCCTGACCCTCGCCCTGCTCGTTGACGATGCGGGTGCGCACGGCATCAAACAGGTTCGTGTCGGCGCGGCTGCGGGCCTCGGCGAAATCAATCGCGCGGCGACCACCGATAGAATTGGAATCTGCCCCGCTGACCGGCGTTTCGAACACATCGAAATCGATTGCCGTTCGGCGCTGGCGCACGTCTTCCCACTCGTCCGGCCCGAGATAGAGCGCGTCGGGTGGCAGCGGGTTATAGGGCGCTTCGCCCTCTGCCCTGTCGGGCGCGTTCGCCCGGGCCGAGAAATAATCGGTGATCTGATCGAATCGGTCCGTCATGGCGTCGGGGGTCTGGGCGCCAAGGATCACGGGCCCATCAACATAGTCGAATAGCGTCTCCGGTCCCTCGTAGAACAGCGGCAGCCAGTGCTCCATGCCGGGGTGGCGGACTCCTTCGCTGACCGCTTCATAGAGCGGATCATCCCCGCGTACCGCCCCAAATCGGGTGCGATAGGACGACCTGAACCGCGCAATTGCCGCTTCATCGAGCAGGATTTCGCTGGCCGGCAGGAGCGTCAGCCGGTCGAGCGATTGCGTGGTCATCTGGCTTAAAGGGTCGAAACGCCGCAGACCCTCGATCTCGTCGCCAAACAGATCGATGCGAACGGGTTCGGGATAGCCTGGCGGAAACAGGTCAATGATATCGCCGCGGCTAGCGAACTCACCCGGTTCGCGGACCGTTTCGGTCCGATGAAAGCCGTTCGCCGCGAGGAAGGCCATGACGATACTGAAATCCACCGTGCGGCCGGGCGCCAGTTCGATATGCGTTTCGCGAATGCGCGCGCGCGGCGGCACCCGCTGGAGAATTGCGGCAACGGTGGTGAGAATCAGGAGCGGCGAATCGCGCTCGGCTGAATCTCCTGCCCCCTGCGCGAGTGCACCCAGGGTCGCCATCCGTTCGGCGACCAGTTCGGCGCGCGGCGGCACGCGGTCATAGGGTAGACAATCCCAGGCCGGGAATTTGAGGATGCGGGTGTCAGGGGCGAAAAAGGCAACCGATTCCGCGAGCCGGTTCATCCCGAGGTCGTCGCTCGACACATGCAGCAACGGCTGCGTGGCCTGGCCCAGAAGATCGGCAAGCAGCAACGCATCGCAGCCGTCGGGCACGCCGGTGAAGCGCGTCGTGGAGCCCGGATCGCCCCAACCAAAGTTATGATTTAACAACAAGTTAGTCTTCGAGTTTGAAATCTTGGAGGCGCTGCATGATCTCGCCGTTCCACGCCTCGGGCACCGGCTTGCGGCGGCTGATCCACATATAAAGATCGGGATCGCTGTTTTCGATCAGCGCCTCATACTCGTCGAGCAGCGCTTCGTTGAAGCCGTCGAGGTTGCGCTTGGCGAAGGTACCAAGCAGCAGATCGGTCTCCTTGGTGCCGGTATAGGTGCTGCGATAGATCAACCGCTTGATCCGGTTCTCACGTGTTTCTTTGGTCATTTGTGCGGTCATCTTTCCGGTCCTGTCTGCCCGAGGCTGACTCGGGCGTCCATGCTCCGTAGGATATAGCCTTCCTGCGAACTGCTGTCAGCCGCACGAACCCCACAATCGGTCCTGCCGTGCCCCAACGTGCCCGCCCAGAGATACTGTTTCCCCTTTTTGCGCCCGCCACGGCGCTGAAAGGCGTCGGGCCGCGCATCGGCACACATATCGAGCGGTTGGTCGGCCCGCAGATCGTCGATCTGATCTGGCATCTGCCCGGCGGGATCGTCGACCGCCGCTACAGCCCCAATCTCGTGGACCTCGAGGCCGCCCGTGTCACCACGCTCGAATTGACCGTCACCAAGCATCACGCCCCGCCGGTGGCCAACCGCCGGATTCCCTACCGGATTGACTGCCGGGACGACACGGGCGAGATCACCCTGGTCTATTTTCACGGCCGGGCTGACTATTTGACCTCCGCATTGCCGGAGGGCGAGAAACGCCTCGTTAGCGGCACCGCCGAGCTCTATGACGGCAAACTGCAGATGACCCATCCGGACATCGTCGCGAAGCTGTCAGAACGGGACAATGTGATGCGGGTCCAGCCGGTCTATGCGCTGACCGAAGGTCTGTCCCAAAATGTCCTGGGCAAGGCAATTACCGGCGCATTGGAACGCGCGCCGGTCTTGGCGGAGTGGCTCGACCCGGCCCTGGTTGCACAGCGCGAGTGGTCAAGCTGGCACGACGCGCTGACCGCGGCCCATATGCCGCGCGAACTCTCCGATCTCGATCCGGCATCACCGGCCCGCATGCGCCTGGCCTATGACGAACTTCTGGCGAGCCAGCTGGCGATCATGCTGGTGCGGTCCCATGTGCGTAAACAGGCCGGCCGCCCGATCACGGGCAACGGGCGTTTGCGCTCCCGAGTGCTGGACGCCCTTCCCTTCGAGATGACCGGAAGTCAAAAAACGGCGATCGTCGATATCGAAGAGGATATGGGCTCGGAGCATCGCATGCTTCGCCTGCTCCAGGGTGATGTGGGCAGTGGCAAGACCGTGGTGGCCCTGATGGCCATGCTGACGGCCGTCGAGGCGGGGCGGCAAGCCGCGCTGATGGCACCGACCGAAATTCTCGCGCGACAGCACTACGCCACGATTGCCCCCCTGGCCAAGGCCGCCGGCGTGCCGTGTGTGTTGCTCACCGGCCGGGACAAGGGCAAGGCCCGCGCGGCGATTCTGGAAGGCTTGGCGGCAGGTGACACTCCTCTCGTTGTCGGCACCCACGCGCTGTTCCAGGGCGACATCGAATTTGACGATCTGGCGGTGGCCGTGGTCGATGAACAGCATCGGTTCGGTGTCCATCAGCGTCTCTTGCTGGCCGAGAAAGGCGCGGCGGTCGATGTGCTGTTGATGACCGCGACGCCAATTCCCCGCACCCTGATGCTCGCCGCCTATGGCGACCTCGACGAATCCCAGCTCCGCGAGAAACCAGCCGGTCGCAAGCCGGTCAAGACCACCACCGCCTCGGTGGACCGGCTCGAAGACGCGGTCGCCGGGGTGCAGCGACAGCTCGATACCGGCGGCAAGGTTTTTTGGGTCTGCCCCCTCGTCGAGGAATCCGAGACCATCGATGTCGCGGCGGCGACCGCGCGCCACACAGCATTGCGCGAGCGCTTCGGCGATCGGGTTGGTCTCGTCCACGGCAAGATGCCGGGCAAGGAGAAGGACGCGGTGATGGCGCGGTTCGCCGATGGTGTGGAACCGGTGATCGATGTCCTGGTCGCTACCACGGTGATTGAGGTCGGCGTCGATGTTCCCGAAGCGACCGTGATGGTGATCGAACATGCCGAACGGTTCGGCCTGGCACAGCTGCATCAGCTGCGAGGCCGGATCGGGCGCGGTGAGAGAGATGCCACCTGCCTTCTGCTGTACGGGCATGAAATTGGACAGACCGGGCGCGAGCGCCTGCGTGTGCTGCGCGATACCGATGACGGGTTCGAGATCGCCGAGCAGGATTTACGACTGCGTGGGGCGGGCGATGTTCTGGGGACCCGGCAGTCCGGATTGCCTGAGTTTCGGATGGTCGACCTCGAAGCCCATGGCGAATTGCTGGCAATGGCCCGCGACGACGCACGACTGATCATGGACCGGGACCCGGGCCTCGAATCCGCGCGCGGCGATGCGTTGCGCACGCTGTTGTATCTGTTCGAGAGAGATGCCGCAGTGCGCTATGCGCGCTCGGGTTAAAGCCTGCGCTATGCGCGCTCCGGTTAGGCGACCGACTACTCAGTCGCCTTTGTCGGCGTCCTCTTCCGGTTCCGAAACACCGGACTTCGGCGCCTCGGATAACGCCGCCATGCTATCGCCGGGCGTTATGGTCGGCTTGTCGCCGTCCGCCGCCGCGATGCGTTTGATTTTCTGTTCTGCGAGGGGACGCCTGTCCTTCGGCGTTACGATGCCGCCGGAGATGATCATCTTGATTCCCTCTTCCACCGACATCGACAGCGGCATCAGTTCGCGACGCGGCACGAACAGCAGATAGCCCGACGTGGGGTTCGGGGTTGTGGGCAGGAATACATTGACCACGTCGTCATCCGTCAGGGCCTGGATTTCACCCTTGGTCGTGCCGGTAACGAAGCCCATTGCCCAATTGCCCCGGCGCGGATACTCGAATAGCACGACCTGGCGAAACGCGTCGGACTGGCTTTTCAGGACCGTTTCGACGATCTGCTTGGTCGCACCATAGACGCTGCGGACCACGGGTGTGCGGTTGACCAAATTCTCGCTGATTCGCACCACCGTGCGACCCAGCAACATCCGGGCGAGCGCGCCGATGATGATCAACGCGATAATCAGTACGATCAGACCGACGCCGGGAACCTCGAACGGGATGATCGAGTGCAGATAGGTATTGGGATTGTAGTTCTGCGGTATCAGTGGAGTGATGCGACCGTCCACGAATTTCAGCAGAACCCAGAAGAGCCATAGGGTCAGCCCGATCGGCGCGACCGTCAGCAGGCCGGCGAAAAAATAGCCGCGCAGACGGGCGACGATCCCGTGCCGTTTACGGCCGCCGAGCCCGACCCGGTCTTTACGTTTGTCTGGTTTTTTCTCGTCGTCCGCCATGGGTACTCCGCCTCGCTCAACACATATAGTCGCAGGTTGCGCAGGTACCAATGCAATATGGCAAAAACACGGGACGATTTATCCGCGCTGACATCGGCGGTAACATCGTCAATCTACGAAGATGCGACGAGCTCTGTCGTCGCTTTGCGCTGTCGCCGCCTGAAGGTAACCATGCTGATCGGAATGGTGGCGATATAGATGAACATCACAACGGTGAGCGTCGCCCATGGTGCCTCGATCGCGAAACCCACCACCAAGCAGAAGAGCAACAGTAACGGCAACACGTAACGTTGGGGAATTTGTCTGCCCTTTAACGAAAATGTCGGTATACGGCTGACCATCAACAGCGCCGCACCGACGATGACGCTCCCGTTGAGCCAGACATTGTCGAAGGGTTCATTGGGAAACTGGAACTCGAGCAGCATCGGCACAAGAATGATTCCAGCCGAGGCCGGCGTCGGGGACCCGATGAAATAACAGTTTGCACCCGTTGCATCGGGTTCGCCGTCCCGCAAGATGTTAAACCGGGCAAGCCGAAGAGCCGCACACACGCAAAACAGCAGCGTCGGGACCCACCCGATGCCGCCCGCCGTATGCATCGTCCACGCGTAGACCATCACTGCCGGTGCGACGCCAAAGCTCACCAGATCGGCAAGGGAATCCAGTTCGGCGCCGAGTTTGCTGCCCGCGTTCAGCAGCCGGGCCATACCGCCATCGAGCATATCGAGCACACCGGCCAGCAATATCGCCACCAGGGCCTCTTCGAACTGATCGTTGAATGCAAAGCGAACCGCCGTCGCACCCGCGCACAAATTCAGTAACGTCAGGAGATTCGGGATCATCCGGGTGAGCGGTTGATATTTGGGTGTCTGCGGCTGTCCAGTTGTCACGCTATCGGATCCCCGGTTGTGGTGCTGCCAACACCGAGATTGGCCAGCACCGTCTCGCCGGCTGTTACATGTTGCCCCTCGGCCACCAGCGGCTCGATCCCCGGTGGCAGGTAGACATCGAGGCGGCTGCCGAAGCGGATGATGCCGTAGCGTTCGCCATGGACCACCTGCTGACCTTCTGCGAGATCGCACTTGATGCGCCGCGCAACCAGGCCGGCTATTTGCACGACGGCAATATCAATCTCGCCGCCATCCGGCCCTGTGGTGCGAATTTGGGCGGCCATGCGTTCGTTATGTTCACTCGCCTTGTCAAACGAGGCATTGAAAAACCGCCCCGGTCGATAGGCAAGCCCTACGACCGTTCCGTCGCACGGTACCCTGTTCACATGCACGTTGAAGACATTCATGAAGATGCTGATGCGGGTGAGCGGCGTGTCACCCATGCCGAGTTCCGGCGGCGGCGGTGCCACGGCGCTTGGGAGCACCCTGCCGTCAGCCGGGCTGATGACAAGTCCCGCACCGGCGGGTGTGGCGCGTTCCGGATCACGGAAAAACCAGATGCACCAGACCGACAGCGGCACACCTATCCAGCCGAACGGTCCAGTCAGCAGGAACAAGATCGCGGTCAGGCCAACGAATATGCCAATCGCCGGCCACCCTTCGCGGTGGATGGGAATTCTCACGCAATGTTCCTAAATTCTGTCCGGGACGCCGGACGCAGGTGAATGCTGTTCGATGTTGGCCGAGTTGTATGACGCCCGATTGGGGGAGTCCATGAGCCTCATCCCGTCGCGCGCTAAAACAGAAAGGGCGTCTCCTCTGCGAGACGCCCTGTCGGTGAGGCTTTCGGGTGGTGCGGCAGAGAGGACTTGAACCTCCACGACCTTGCGATCACTAGCACCTGAAGCTAGCGCGTCTACCAATTCCGCCACTGCCGCGTGACCCGATGTCTTTTTTCCCGAATATGGTGCGGCAGAGAGGACTTGAACCTCCACGGGCTTGCGCCCACAACGCCCTCAACGTTGCGCGTCTACCAATTCCGCCACTGCCGCTCCGTTCGGAAGCGCGATTTCTTACCCGAACGCCACCGGTGTGGCAACCACCGCAAGACGGAATTCTTGCCGGGTTGCCCGAATGCATCGACTAGGCGCATTATCTAAAAAAAAGCCATACGCGTTGGGAGGCACTTATGGCGTTCAGCTCAATTTTGGTACCGCTCGAAGAGAGCGAAATATTGGCGTCCGTTTTGGCGACGGCCCTCGTTTTCGCCAAACGTTACGACAGCTATATCGAGGGCTTGTGTATTCGCCCCACCCTGGCCGGCGCCGTCGCTGTCGGATTTGAGGGCGGTGCGGCGGCACTTTCGGGCACCGAAGAACAGTTCGAGCAGGAACAGCGCATGCGCGCAGATCGTCTGCAGGCAGTGTTCCAGGCATTCGTCGCCGAGAACAACATTCCCGAGGCTCAGGGCAATACCACCAAGCTGTGCGCCAGCTGGGTCGAGGACGAGGCATCGGGGATCGGCATATTCGGGCAACGCGCCCGGGTTTTCGATCTGACCGTCGTCGGACGCCCCATGCCGGGTGCCATGACACCGGCGATGAACACGCTGGAAACGGTGCTCTTTGAATCCGGACGTCCGGTTCTCATCGCGCCGCCGACGATCCCCCAGGATATCGGCCGTCACATAGTGATCGCCTGGAATGGCGGGACAGAGACCGCCCGCGCGATCGCGTTTGCCAAGCCGGTCTTGCGCGAAGCAGATCGGATCACCGTGCTGTCGGTCGAAGGCGGCATGGTACCGGGCCCAAGCGCGCAAGATGTGAAGGTCAACCTGCTGCGCGACGATGTTGCGGTGGACGTGCGTGAAGTTCCCGGGCGGCGCTCCGCGGCGGATGCGGGAGATATCATCCTGTCCGAGACGATGGAGGTCGGTGGCGACCTGCTCATCAAGGGCGGCTATACCCAGAGTCGTTTGCGGCAGATGATCTTTGGTGGCGCGACCAGCCAGATTCTCGCTAATGCGGAAATTCCGGTGCTGATGGCCCATTAGGGGCGCTCGGTATCGGCCGGTTAGGCTCTCTGCCCCGTGAGTTGGCGCTCGAGCGCGACGACAAGCTGACCGACGGCCGTGCGCAGCGCGCGAAACCTTCGTTCCGCCCGATCCAGCCGATCACTAAGCAAGGGCACGTCGTCGGGCATTGATAGTGTGGAAGTTGCCTGTGTGCCGCCGCGCTGATCCACAAGCCGTTCGAGTGATGCCTGCATCTGCTGGCGCAACACCTGTTCGCGCTCCTGAAGCTGCAGCAGCAAATCGATGCGGTCGTTCAGTCGCTTCTGCTCGGAGAGCAAGCGGTTGAGCTCTACCCGTTGCAGTTCAACGACCGTTGCAAGTTCGCCGGGCGACAAATCCTCGATGACGCTGTCGCTCATACTGGATTGAGCTCCCTGTGCTCGAAGGCCGGTCAAACCTTTCCGAAGGCGATAATCTCCTCGGCGAGGACGTCCGGCTGTTCTTCGTGGACATAATGCCCACACGCGTCGAGTCCCCGGCCCGTCAGCTTTGGCGCCACGGGTTCCCACATTTTCAGCACATCGAACGGTCCACCCATGCCGCCGCTGTTGCCCCACACGCAGTGCACGGCCTCTTCAATCAGGGCATCGGGGTTTTCCGCATCAAGCGCGGGGTTCTCGTCAAACATCGCCTTGTAATAGGCGAACCCGCCGCGCAACGCCCCGGGTTTGGAATAGGCGCGGACATATTCGTCGATCGCCTCGTCCATATGCTCGGCGTTGTGATATTTCGGCCGGAACATCGCTTGCAGGAACAATTTGATGTCATGCGCGACGAGCTGTTCGGGCATATCGGGGACGGCATTGAAGAAGTAATGCCAGGCGCCGCGCGCATAGGCGGGCGTGAAATTCGCGAAAATCTGGTCGTGGGGCACGATATCGACGATGCAGAGCCGGTCGAGCACGCCCGGCCGGTCGAGTGCATAACGCCGGGCCACCAGTCCGCCCCAGTCGGCACCCACGAGGTAGACGTTCTCCAGCCCAAGTGCCTCGCACAGGGCGTGGATGTCGTTCGCGACCGTGCGCATGTCGTAGCCGCCGGCTGGCTTGTCGGAATCGCCGAACCCCCGCAAATCCGGGGCGATGCAGCGGTAGTGCGGCGCCAGTAACGGCAGCATCTTGCGCCATGAATAGGAGGTTTGGGGCCAGCCGTGCAGCAAAACCATGGGTGGCCCCTCGCCGCAGGTCCGGTAATGCAGCGTCATGCCGTTCGCCTTTACGGTACCGCGCTCGATGTCCGACATTTCCTGGCTCCTCGGCCGTTACCCCCCGTGGCGGGCAATGTGTGCAAGAACTCGTGATCCGACCCTGATGGACGGTTTTCGATTCTTGGAGTACGATTTCCATTATGCCGGGACACAGACAAGTCGAAACCCTCTTTCGCCAGTTGGATCTCGTGCCGCGAGTTGGCGAGCGCCGAGAAAGCGAACTTTGCGTGATGTCGCTGGTCGCGCTTCTGGCCGGCGAACGACACACGGATCGTCCCGCCACCGCCTGCCCGGTGATCGCGTCCTACGCCATAAAGATCAACGATACGCTCGATTGCGACACCCGCCAGGGGCTCAAACTGCTGGCGACCCGCATCATGGGCACCAATGACGGCCGGCACGCAGAGCGCGCCTGGCTTCTGGCGCGGGTCTGCGTCAACGAGGTCTTCGTTTACCTGATGGAAGACATCGGTGCGCCGGCAACGGTGATTGCGGACCTGCCACGGATGCCGCTTGAGATAGATAGTTCGTTTGATTTCAAACAATTGTCGAGTGAACTTCAACTCGTTGGGCGGCATTACGGAATGGAACGGAGCCGGCTCGCGGACTTCCGTTATCTGCTGCGCGCGTGTAACCGTGGCAGCACGGAATTCGTCGCCAGTGCCGCCGCGGTCACGATCGTGGATTGCGCCCGACTTTCCGAAATTCCGCTTGAAGACAACCGGTACTGGGATATCGGCGTTGGTATGTTCGACCGTTTGTGTGATGTCGGGCTTAATGAACGTGTGCCGGGCCGGGTCATGGAAGAAAGTTTGATGACCATGGGGGCCCAGGCGCGCGCCGAGTTCGCCTTCAAGCCATTGCTGGTCTGGCTGGTAAATGGCCTGCGAAAGCTTCCGAAACCCGCCTGAATCAGGCATTTTGTGATTATGACGTTTGTGGGGCGCCGTCTGCGCTTCCATTGACACCTGCCCCGCACGCCCCAACGTGCAGGGAGCGGTATTCACGAATGCGGGAGTGATTCATGGGTCCAGTAGAAACTATTGCGCTGACCATGGGGGTGGCCTGGGCCAGCGGGATCAATCTCTACGCCGCGATCCTGACCCTTGGCCTGATGAACGCCACGGGAAATATGGATTTGCCGCCGGACCTTGAGGTCCTGTCCAACCCGCTGGTTATCGGAGCTGCCGGGATCATGTTCTTGGCGGAGTTCTTTGCAGACAAGGTTCCGGGCGTGGATTCGGGCTGGGACACCATACAAACATTCATCCGGATTCCGGCCGGCGCGATCCTGGCGGCAGGCGCGGTCGGTGATGTCGGTGCCGGCGCAGAACTCGCAGCGGCGATTGCCGGCGGATCACTCGCGGGCGCTTCTCATTTCACGAAGGCCGGAGCCCGGCTTGCCATCAACACCTCGCCCGAGCCCGTGTCCAACTGGACCGCCTCGATCCTCGAGGATATTGCGGTGATCGCGGGCCTCTGGGCCGCGCTCAATCATCCGATTGTATTCCTGATCCTGCTCGGCCTGTTCATCCTGTTGATGATCTGGCTGTTGCCGAAGATTTTCCGGGCCATCCGGGCGGTCTATCGCAAGCTCCGGTCCATGTTCGGCGGCGCCCCTCCCGAATCCGTAGCCGCAACGGGAGCCCCGGCCAGCGGGACCGACGTGACGGCCGACGAGGGCTTTTCGTTAAGCTTGAAAGATGATCAGGCCAAGGACTAGCCGGCCAGCAGTTCGCGCATTTTCGCAACCGCGGCACCCGGTGAGTTCAAAACCGGGATATTCGTGACGGCAGCGACCGCCGGTACGGCGCGGGCCAGCGTAAACTGGGCCAAAACAATTACATCTGCGCCGCGTATTTCAGCGGCGGTCTCCGCAACCAGACGATCATGGGTATCGCCGTCGCCGGCCGCCATCGCGTCAAAGGCCCCGTCGACCATATAAGGGGTCAGGGTGATGTCGCGCCCGGCCGCGCGGGCCATCTCTTCGATCTCGGCCGATATCGACGTGATGGTTGGCCCGACCGTCGCCAGGACAGCGATGTGGTCGCCGGTCTTCAAGGCTGCTTCGATCATCGCGTCATTCGGCTTGAGCATTGGGATTTCGAACGCCTCGATGCAGGCATCAATGCATTCACGGAAGGCGGAGCAGGAATACAGGATGCCGTCGGCGCTCCGGCCGACCGCATATTCGGACAACCGATGAAATGCGTCATACATCTCTGGCACCACGCCGCCGGTCTCGCGGACCCATTCGAACAGCCCGTCTTCGAGGAGGTTGCTGATCCGTGCTTCGGGCCAGTCGCGCTCGAAGGCCGTCACGGCGGCGTTCATTGCGTCCTTGTGGACGTGAAACAGGACGATATTGGGGGATCGGGACATGCGCGGCCTCACCTGCGGTTCAGCAAGGAGACTTCCGACAGAAGCATGGGGGAGTCAATCTTTCAGGCGGAAGTCCGGTCACCCGGCGTCGTGAACCAGTTGCAGATTCCGTATCGGACGCGCCGGGATGCCGACGACCGTATGCCGCTCGGGGACATCGGATGTCACAACAGCACCCGCGCCGACAGTCGCGCCGGCACCAACATGAATCCCGGGCAAGAGTGTTGCATGGGCCCCGAGTAATGCTCGGGCGCCTAGAACAGATTCACCCGTCATGCAGGCTCCCGGCGCCACATGGGCACCCTCGTCCACGCGCGCGCCATGTTCGACCACGGACGCTGTGTTGATCACGGCGGCACGCCCGATCACGGCCTCGGCGTTGACGGTCGCGTTGGGCATGACCAGTGCACCGGGGGCCATGACGGCGCTCGGTGAGACCACGGCTGACGGGTCGACCAGCACCGCGAGCGGTATGTCGTTGCGCCGGGCATCGTCGGCGAGTGCGAGCCGCCGCGTGTTGTCGCCGATGGCAATAAACAATGCCGTGTCGCGCGGCCAGTTCGCGAATAAATCGATTTCACGCACCCCCAACAGCGCCACACCCAGAATGTCGGGAACGCCGTCGAATGCCGGGTCGCAAAAGCCGGTCACGGGCCAGCCGGCACGTCGTGCCACATCGGCGCAGACGCGGCCGTGGCCGCCCGCACCGGCGATGATGAGTGATGGTTCAGACGTGTTTTCGGGCATTGCGGGAGTATCGCCGGACGGGGTTAGGAATTGGTTAACCCTGTCGTCGCGACACCGGCTTTCGGGGTCGAATATGCTATGAGAGTAGCCATGCACGCGATGATAGCGATCTCGGTTCTGATAACTGCCCGCCTGGTGGCCACCGCCACCGCGGATCCGGCAATTTCAGATGCGTCGGGACAATGGTTTTGCCAGCCCGATGATCCCGATCAACCGCAGATCCAGATTGATTTCACAGAGGATGCCTATCGCCGCTGCGATCAGCATATCTGCTCGATCTATGACCTCTCACCCGTCGAGCAAGCGGGTGACCATGTTCGGATCACATTTGGTGGCGTCGGGGTGATGGAAGCGAGCCCGGACGGCGCGCGCTATGTCGAGACGGTCAAGGTTGGCGGCACCCGCATCATCAATCAGGGTTCTTGTACGTTTCGCAGCCTCGATGATTTGCACCTCGAAAACACGCAAGCCGCAACGCCGGGGCGTGCAACACTGTGATTCGACTGCCCCACCGGGTGTTTGTCCTGGCATATATCGCGGCCATTCTGGCTGTGACGGTATTGTCGCTAATCCCTCAACCTCAGCTTGATGCGCCCGAAGGCACCGACAAGGCCCTGCATCTGTTGGCTTACGGCGTCATCGCAGGATGTGGCGGGTTGGGCTTCGCCACCTGGAAACGGCGTATTTTCGCTGGCGCCGTGGCGATCGGGATTGGAATTTTTCTGGAGTTCGCGCAAGACGCATGGGCGGGGCGAAACGGCAGCGCCGCCGACGCATTGTCAAACACGGCGGGCGTCATGCTCGGATTGATCGCGGCATATGCCGTGCTGAAGTTCTGGCAACGCCTCTACCCATCCGAAAACACCGGTTAACCCGTTTCCTGGGCACCCGAATCCCGTGAAGGCGGCACGTCACCAACGCGCCAATAAAACAGGACCGCCGTGAACAGGAGCGCTGCCAGGATTGCAAAGGTCCAGCGGTAGGCTTCGACCGGCGTGCGCCCCAATGCGTCAGCCGGGAACGCATCGATGAAGAGGCCCGTCCCCACCTGGACGAGGAACACGCCGCCCCAGATGAACAGATTTATCGCCGTTACCAGGCGGCCGACATAACGATCGGGAAACAATGAGCGGGCATGGGCAAAGATCGGCGATGACAGCCCCGAACACAGGCCCAGCGCCACCATAACGCCCACGGCAAACGCCAGCGAACTACCGTCCGCCACAGCCAGCAGGGCAAACCAGATCGCCATGAAGGTTGCGCCGACGGCAACGATCATGCGGCGTGTGTCGAAGATCCGGTCGAGGGGGCCAATCGCAACCGCGCTGATCAACCAGGCGAGGGAAATCATGAAAATGATGTTGCCGCGCGCAATCAGGTCGGAGCCGAAGACGTCGTTGAGATACGGCCCGACCCACAGCGCCCGGAAGGTCAGGAAGGAACCGACCGTGATGCCGCCGATGCAGCCGATGGCGTAGAGCTTCGGCTCCCGAAACACGATTGCCAGGCCACGAACGACCTGTATCAGGCTTTCGCTGGGGCCCGGCGGTGCCGGGCTGTCGGGCGGACGGTCCCGAACGGTCACGAGAATGACGCCGATCAGTGCGATGGCGAACACGCTGACGGCGGTCAACGTATCACGCCATCCGAAAGCTTCCGTCGCAGCCGCAAAGGGTGATGCCGACAAAAGCATCCCGGTGCCACCGACGCCGACGGTCAGCGCTGTCGCGGTCGCGAGCCTGTCCCGGCGGACCCAACGCGAAAGGAGGACGATCGCCCCCATGAACACCGGCGCAATGCCCCAACCGGTGACGAGAAGCCAGGCCGTGAGGCCAATGGTCGTCGTCGCAAGCGAGAAACCAAGCACGCCTGACGCCGTAATGAACAGAAACGTCGCCACGGTAATTCGCGGCCCGAACCGGTCCAGCAGTACGCCTGCCGGCAATTGCATGATGGCGGACCCGAAGAACAGGGCAGACGGTAACGCGCTGAGCTGGCCTGCGGTCAGCTCAAGTTCCATCCGAAGATCGGGCGCAATCACCGCCGGGATCGAGCGCAGAAACTGGCTCAGAATAAATGCGAGGCCGAGCCCCGGCGCCATCGCGAGTATGTAACGGGTTCGAGACATGTGCAGTTTGGTTACAGGAAAAGACGGGACGAATAAAACCTGTGTTCGAAGTTTGGCGAACGAAAAAGGGCGCCCACGGATCGGGACGCCCTCTTGTTTTCGTGCTGAACGCCCTGACGTTACTCGGTCGGCTTATCCTGCTGCGGTTCGGTCTGGACCCCGTCGGGCGCATCGGCACCCGAGTCCAGTCCGTCCTCGTCGCCGCCCTGGCGGGCTGCGCGCTTGGCCTCAGCCTTCGCCGCCTTCTTCTCCTTCTTCTGGAGTTCGCGTTGGCGTTTTTCAAAGCTGTAGTTTGTCTTGCGTGCCATGCTTACCTCACATCTGGGCCTGAAAATAAATGCCCGTTGGCCAATTCGTTACGGTCAGGCTGCGCGACGCGACGGCCTGCGCCCGGAACGTCGCTTCTGACCCCCCGAACGACCCTGTTGTCCACCCTTGTTGCCGGCCCATTTACCCTGGCGGCCACCCCTGGGTGCTTTCGCAGCGGCGTGCAGCGGACGTTCTCCGCTCGCCGTATCAACAGGTCGACCGATCAGTTTCTCAATATCCTTGAGTTCACCGTACTCGGTATCGTCACAGAACGACAGGGCGACACCCTCGGAACCGGCGCGCGCGGTGCGGCCGATCCGATGGACATAGCTCTCGGCTTCATTCGGCAACTCGAAGTTGATCACATGGGTGATGTCCTTCACGTCGATGCCGCGTGCTGCAATGTCGGTCGCGACCAAAACCCGGACCCGACCATTGCGGAAGGCGTCGAGGGCCTTCTGTCGGGCGGCCTGGGACTTATTGCCATGAATGGCGGCAGCCTCGACCCCGGCTTTGACCAGATTGTCGGCAACCCGGTTGGCCCGATGCTTGGTGCGGGTGAATACGATCACGCGCTTCATGTCCTTGTCGCCAAGAAGCTCGCGCAGAAGACTCTGCTTTTCCTTGGCGTTCACGAAATGCACGGCCTGGCGGATTGCCTCGACCGCGATCGTCTTCGGTGCAATGTCGATCCGCTCGGGCTCGTAGAGCATGTCATGGGAAAGCTTCACCACTTCCGCCGGCATCGTGGCCGAGAACAGCAACGACTGGCGGTCTTCGGGCAGTTTGGCGAGAATCTTCCGCACATCGCGGATGAAGCCCATGTCGAGCATGCGGTCGGCCTCGTCGAGGACGAGATGTTCCACATGTTTGAGGTTCACATGCCCCTGCTCCATCAAGTCCAGGAGCCGGCCCGGCGTGGCGACGATGACATCGACGCCGCGGCGCAGCTTGGTGACCTGGGCGTGTTGCGAGACACCGCCGAAAATCACGACGTGGCGCAGGTGCAGATACTTGCCATAGGCGTGGAATTCATCGCCGATCTGGATCGCCAGTTCGCGGGTCGGTGCCAGGACGAGCGCGCGCGGATGGTTGCGCTTTCCGTCGCCGTGACCACGCGACAGCACATGGAGGATCGGTAGCGCAAAGGCGCCGGTCTTGCCGGTACCCGTCTGCGCGACACCCAGCAGGTCGACGTCTTCGAGAAGTCGGGGAATGGCCTGGGCCTGAATGGGCGTCGGCGTGTCATGGTTGCGGTCAGACAATGCCCGCAGGATCGGATCGGCCAGGCCGAGATCCGTAAAACTGATATCGTTCACTTAAAGTCCTTAATCGCCACAGGCCCGGTCGATTGATCGACTCGGTTTCGCCTTGGCGTTCTGCCGCTTCCGGGCGCGGCCGGATCGGCTCTATTTCTTGATTGTTATTCTCAAGATACGCGCCAGTTTGATACGGCGCTTCGCGCAATCGCGAGACAACTGATGGGGGCTATGTGGGCGCGCGCCGGTGATTTGTCAAGGAAATCAGAAATTTGCAGGTTACCCAATGCTTAAACTTCGATGCTTCTCCGGTATATTCGCGGGGCGGACATGGCCGCTGGAAATGATTTGAAGGACAGGAATGATGGGTGAAAAACTGGGCATGATCGGGTTGGGCAAGATGGGCCTGGCGTTGGCGCGAGAGATGATGGCTGACGGCCATGCGGTGTCAGGTTACGACATCGACCCGGCACGGATGGATATGCTGGCCGCCGCTGGCGGCACGCCCTGTTCCAACGCGCGTGAGGTCGCGGAAGCCAGCGACATCACCTTCTCCATCCTGCTGAAGCCCGAGCATATCGAGGAAAACCTGTTCGGCCCCGACGGCATCGACAAGGCGGGCAAGACCGGTCTCATCCATGTGGAGATGAGCACCATGCCGCCATCCTACTGCCAGGAACTCTGTGCGAAACTCGCCGGCCTGGGGATCGACATGCTGGACGCGCCAATCTCCGGCTCCCACCCCCAGGTCGACGATCGCTCCATTACGTTCATGGTCGGCGGCAGCGACGCGGCGTTCACCCGTGTCGGACCCATCCTGGCAAGTCTGTCCGCTGACGCGACCCACACCGGCGCATCGGGGACCGGCGCGGTAATGAAGGTCGTCACCAACCTGTTCGTGAATGCGAGCACCGCGCTGCTGGCGGAAGTCATCATCACCGGTGAGCGCGCGGGACTGTCCCACGAGGCCATGGCGCACTGCCTGCCCAAGGGATCGGTACAGGGCAAGATGCTCGATATGTCGATCGGTCCCCTCACCCAGCGTGATTTCACGGCGCGCGGCGCGGTCGAGATTTTCGTCAAGGATATGGGCATCGCCATCGACCTGGCGAAGGATAACGGGATCAATCTCGCCGTCGTGCCCGCCGCACGCGCCATGTTCCAGCGGGCCGCCGATGCCGGATGGGCGAAGGACGACGCAACGCGGGTTATCGAAGTCTATGAAGGCAAGGCGTGAGCGACACCCCGCAGCCGGATGCGGAACTCGTTGAATCGCTGCGTCACGCCAAGTTGATTGGTGATTCTGCCGATTTCGAAAGGCTGACAGGGGGAATATCGTCGGACATCTGGAAAGTGACGACACCCGAGCACAGCTTTTGTGTGAAACGCGCATTGCCCCAGCTCGCTGTTGAAGTCGAGTGGCAGGTCCCCGTGGAGCGCAACCGCTTCGAGGTGGACTGGTACCGGATCGCCGACGAGCTTGTGCCCGGTGGTGCGCCGACGGTGCTGGCCCATGATGAGGAGGCCATGTTGTTCGCCATGGCGTATCTCGATCCGTCGGACTTCAAACTCTACAAGGATGAACTGCGCGACGGGCATGCCGACCCGGAGATCGCCGCCGAAGTCGGGCGTCGTCTCGTACACATTCATGCGGGCACCGCCGGGCGCGCCGACCTCAAGGAAACGTTTCCGCGAAACGACATCTTCCACGCGATCCGCCTGGAACCCTATCTCGAGGCGACGGCGGGCCCGCATCCCGATCTGCATGACGCCCTGTTCGCCCTGAGTGAACGCACCCACATGACCCGTCTGGCCATGATCCACGGCGATGTCAGCCCCAAGAACATCCTGATCGGCCCGGATGGGCCGGTGTTTCTGGATGCCGAATGCGCCTGTATCGGGGACCCGGCGTTTGATCTGGCATTCTGCCTCAACCACTTCCTGTTGAAATGCCTTTGGACGCCGTCGGCCAAATCCGCTTTTCTCGACTGTTTCGACGCGATGACGGCGGCTTATCTGGCAGGCGTGACATGGGAATCGCCCGACGAAATGGAGGCCCGCACGGCGAGCCTGTTGCCGGGGCTGTTCCTGGCGCGCGTGGATGGCAAGTCGCCCGTCGAGTATATCACCGAGGATGCGCAACGTGATCGGGTGCGCCGCGTGGGGCGTGCCCTGCTGAAATCACCGCCATCACGGCTCGCCGAAATGCGCGTTGCCTGGGAAGAGGAATTGAAGTCATGACCGAAATCGCAAATGTGCATGGTCGACGTGTTTGGGATTCCCGCGGGCGGCCTACGGTCGAGGCCGAGGTGCAGCTTGCCGACGGATCAATCGGCCGAGCTATTGCCCCGGCGGGCGCGTCCACCGGCAGCGGTGAGGCCGTGGACAAGCGCGATGGAGGCGACGCCTTCGGGGGGTTCGATGTGCAGAGCGCCGTTGCGGCTGTCAGCGGCGAAATCTCGGATGCGCTGTGCGGGGTCGATCCCCGTGACCAGGTGGCGGCAGACCAGACGATGATCGATCTTGATGGTACGCCCACCAAGGCCCGCCTCGGCGGCAACGCATTGGTGGCGACATCCATGGCGATTGCCCATGCGGCGGCGGCGGCGGAGGGCGTGCCCCTATGGCGTTACCTTGCCGGAGGTCGACAGGACTTCACCCTGCCCCTCCCCGAGGTACAGATCTTCGGCGGCGGTGCCCATGCGGGCCGGCGCGTCGATATCCAGGACTTCATGGTTATCGCGACGGGGGCAGAGACGTACACCCAGGCGCTCGAATGGACCGCCGAGGTTTATCGCGCCGCCGGGGTGCTCATGGCCGATGCCGGGCTGATGCAGGGGGTCGCCGACGAAGGCGGGTTCTGGCCGGCCTTCGAGACCAACGAACTGGCGCTCGACTATCTCGTGCGTGCCATCGAGGGGGCGGGCTTCACGCCGGGCGACGAGATGGCGATCTCGCTTGATATCGCGGCCACGGATTTCGGCAAGAACGGCCGCTACCGGCTGGCGACGGACGATCGCGACGTGGATTCAGACGCGCTCGCCGAGATGTTGCTCGGCTGGCTCGAACGCTATCCCATTGTCGCCATCGAAGACCCGCTGGGCGAGGACGACCACGATGCGATGGCAATGTTCACAGCGGCAGCGGGGCCAGAAGTGGAGATCGTCGCCGACGACTTCATCTGCACATCGGCCAGCCTGATCGAGGCGGCCCATGCCGGGAACGCCTGCAATACGGCGCTGATCAAGCCCAACCAGGCGGGCACCCTGACCGAGGCGAAGGCCGCGCTGGACGCCGCACGCGCCGCGGGATGGGAGAGCATCGTCTCGGCGCGTTCGGGAGAGACGGAGGACGTGACGATCGTGCATCTGGCCGTCGGTTGGGGTGTGAAGCAGCTCAAGGTCGGCTCATTCGCACGCTCGGAGCGCATGGCCAAATGGAACGAGGGACTTCGCATTGTCGAGGCGTTGGAAAACGACCGCCTGCCGACGCGGGAGAGTTTCCCATGGGGTCGGAACGGCTAACGAAATTCGATTGTGGTGAGGAAAATGGTGGGCACTGTAGGATTCGAACCTACGACCGTTCGATTAAAAGTCGAATGCTCTACCAACTGAGCTAAGTGCCCACACGGCACGCGCGGCCATCGGTCATGGGCGGCGCGGTGCGGAATGCGTCTATTTAGAAACCGACACGCGCCGGGTCAATGCCCGGTGCGCGTGTTTTCAAGTTTGTTTCGCGAAGCGCCTACTGGGCGTCGGCTGCAACCTGGACCTTGATCATCCGGTCCGGGTCCTGGACGGCGCCGCTGGAGCCCTCGCCGCGCTTGATCGCGTCGACCAGTTCCATGCCCTCGGTCACCTGACCCCAGACCGTGTACTGGCCGTCGAGGAAGGACGAATCATCGAAGACGATGAAGAACTGGCTGTTGGCGCTGTTCGGGCTCTGGGCGCGGGCCATGGAGACGGCACCGCGGCCGTGATTGGTGTCGGAGAATTCGGCCTCCAGATCGGGCAGCTGGGATCCGCCCGAGCCGGTACCGGTCGGATCACCAGTCTGAGCCATAAAGCCGTCGATTACGCGGTGAAAGACGATACCGTCGTAGAAACCCTCACGGGCCAGCTCCTTGATGCGTGCGACGTGATTGGGGGCGACGTCCGGCAGCAGCTGGATCGTGACGCGTCCGCCTTCGAGGTCGATGTAGAGTGTGTTTTCCATGTCGCGTTCCTGTGCACGGTTTTGGGCCTGGGCCTGTCCCGACTGGGACACGAACCCGTCAATTGTGAAAAAGCCGAACGCTGCGGCGAGCGCGGCCAGTAAAATTCGTCGTTTCATCATGGGTTTTTACTCGTTGACGGCCTGTAGGTCGAGCCGCCCGAATTGTTCATTCACACGTCGGGCGACGGCGGGCGAAACGAAACTGGTGATATCACCGCCAAGAGCCGCGATCTCCTTGACCAGGCGCGAGGCGATGAACTGGTGTCGTTCCGATGCCATCAGAAACAGGATTTCTATGTCGGCATTAAGGCGAGCGTTCATGCCGGCCATCTGAAATTCATAGTCGAAGTCAGAGACCGCACGCAGGCCGCGCAGGATGCAATCGGCATTCTGGGCCTCGGCGAACTGCATAAGCAGAGAATCGAAGGGTTTGACCTCGATTTCTCCGATCTTCGGGTCGTCAAGAGTGGCGACTTCGTCGCGCACCATCTCCACGCGTTCATCGAGCGAAAACAACGGCCCCTTGCCCGCATTCACGGCCACGCCGATCACCAGCCGGTCGAGCACGCGCGCGCCCCGCTTGATGATGTCCATATGCCCGTTGGTGGTCGGGTCAAAAGTGCCGGGGTAGACCCCGACGCGTTCAGTCTTCGCCATTTTCGTCCTCGAGCGCCGTTTCGCCGTTCCCGTCAGCCTCGGGGCTGTCGTCGCCCGTCATCTCGCCGGTTTCGTCGTCTGGCGTCTCACTCCCCGTATCCGCGCCGTTTTCGGCGTCTTGTTCGGTGTTCTCGTCCGTCTCGTCTTCCTCATCATCGTCGCGCAAATGGGCGACGGTCACAACCCGTTCGTCCTCGGCTACCCGGAACAGGGTGACACCACGGGTCGAGCGGCCGGCGATGCGCACGTCACCGACGCCGGTACGGATGAGCTGACCACCATCGGTGACCATGACGAGTTGCGTATCGTCCTCGACCGGGAACGATGCCACGACGGCGTTGTCCTTGACGTCGGAGAGCGTGATGTTGACCACGCCCTGCCCGCCCCGGTTGGTGATCCGGTACTCATAGGCCGATGTGCGCTTGCCGAAGCCGTTGGCTGTGACCGACAGAATGAACTGCTCCTGTTCGGCAAGCTCGGCGTAGCGTTCGTCGGAAAGCTCAATCGCGTCGCTTGTTTCCGAGGTGCCGTCGTCTGCGCCAGTGTCCGCGGCCGGTGTCTCGGCAACTTCGCCGTCGGGTTCGGCCCGTTCGGCGCGGCTGCGCTTGAGGAATGCCTCGCGTTCATCGACCGAGAATTCCGCGTGGGACAGGATCGACATGGAGATCACGCTGTCGTCCGGGCCCAGGCGTATGCCGCGCACGCCGGTCGAGTTGCGGCCGGCAAAGACGCGCACATCGGTTGCCTCGAAGCGGATCGACTTGGCCTTGGCCGTCGCCAGCAGGACATGATCGGTGTCCTCACAGGACTGCACGCCGACGAGTTGGTCGCCCTCGTCGAGCTTCATGGCGATCTTGCCGTTGGATTTCACCTGTACGAAATCTGACAGCCGGTTGCGCCGCACATTGCCCGAGACGGTCGCGAACATGACGAACAGGTTCTCGGCCTCGTCCTCGTCCTCGGGCAGCGGCATCAGGGTCGTGATGGTCTCGTTTTCCTCGAGCGGCAGCACGTTGACCAGCGCCTTGCCTCGCCCCTGTGGCGTGCCGACAGGCAGATTATAGACCTTGGTCTTGTAGACCATGCCGCGTGACGAGAAGAACAGCACCGGCGTGTGGGTGTTGAGCACGAAGACCGAACTGACGAAGTCCTCGTCCCGGGCCTTCATGCCCGCCCGGCCTTTGCCACCGCGCTTCTGCTCCCGATAGGTCGAGAGCGGGACGCGCTGGATGTAACCGTTGTGGGTCACGGTGACGACCATGTCCTCACGCTGGATCAGCGCCTCGAGATCCTGCTCGAATTCGCCCTCGATGATCTCGGAGCGGCGCGGATCCGCGAACTCCTCGCGCATGGCCAGGAGCTCATCACGTAAAATGCCGTAGAGTTTCTCGCGGTCGTCGAGGATCGAGAGGTATTCCTTGATCTGTTCGACCAGATCTTTCAGATCATTGGCGATCTTGTCGCGCTCAAGGCCCGTCAGCCGGTGCAGACGCAGTTCGAGAATCGCCTTGGCCTGCTCTTCGGAGAGCTGATAATTGCCCTTCTCGTCGACCACGCGGCCCGGCTCGTCGATCAACGCGATCAGCGGCGCGACATCCTTGGCCGGCCACATCTTGGCGCAGAGTTGCTCACGGGCGTCCGCGGCATCCTTGGCGGCGCGGATCAGCTCGATCACGGGATCCAGGTTGGCAACGGCGACGGCAAGGCCGACCAGCGTATGGGCCCGGTCACGCGCACGATTGAGTTCGAAGATCGTACGCCGGGTGATGACCTCTTCGCGGAAGGCCACGAAGGCGGCGATGATTTCCTTGACGTTGAGGAGTTCCGGCCGGCCGCCATTCAGCGCCAGCATGTTCACGCCGAACGAGGATTGCAGCTGGGTGTAACGGAACAGCTGGTTGAGCACGACTTCGGGCACGGCGTCGCGCTTCAGCTCGATGACGACGCGCACGCCGTCGCGGTCGCTCTCGTCGCGCAGATCGGAGATGCCCTCGATGATTTTCTCGTGGGCAACCTCGGCGATCCGCTCGATCATCCGCGATTTGTTCACCTGATAGGGAATCTCGGTGACGATGATGGCGTTGCGTCCGGCGCGAACCTCTTCGAAGGCGGTCTTGGCCCGGATCACGACCGACCCGCGGCCGGTGTGGAAGGCCGCCCGGATGCCGCTGGTGCCAAGGATGATGCCACCGGTCGGGAAATCAGGCCCGTGCATCACCTCGAGCATCTGGTCGATGCTTGTCTCGGGGTTGTCGATGTACAGGCAGCAGGCGTCGATCACCTCGCCCAGATTATGTGGCGGAATGTTGGTTGCCATGCCCACGGCGATACCGCCGGCACCGTTGACCAGCAAGTTGGGGTACTGGGCCGGCAGAACGACCGGTTCGTTGATGCTTTCGTCGTAGTTCGGCTGGAAATCGACGGTATCCCGGTCGATATCCGCGATCAGCGAGTGCGCCGCTTTGGACATGCGCGCTTCGGTGTAACGCATGGCCGCGGCCCGATCGCCGTCCATGGAGCCGAAATTGCCCTGGCCGTCGATCAATTCCAGCCGCATCGAGAAATCCTGCGCCATGCGGACCATGGCGTCATAGATCGCGCTGTCACCATGGGGGTGATACTTACCCATGACCTCGCCGACGATACGCGCCGACTTGCGATAGGGCCGGTTGTACTCAAAACCGGACTCTTTCATCGAATACAGGATGCGCCTGTGCACCGGTTTCAGGCCGTCGCGCACGTCGGGCAAGGCGCGGGATACGATCACGCTCATGGCGTAATCGAGGTACGAGGACTTCATCTCGTCCTCGATGGTCACCGGGGCAATATCGAAACCGTCCGGCGGAAGCTCTGCCGATTGATCACTCATTGTTTTATATCAACGCTGTACGGCGCGAAATTAATGCAATTTCGAGCAGGCCGAATCGGGTGCATTTTCATCGTCATAGACTACCCGAAACGGGGGATTCGGGCAAGGAATGGCGGGGTTGCGAAGTCGTTGGAAAGCCCGTTCATTCGCGGTGTTTGCAATCGGATTTCCTTACACTGGACGGACCGTCAACGTGGCGCCCGTGACGCGAACAATTTCAACTTCAGTGCCATCTCCTATCGCTGCGTTTTCCGCGCAACTCGCGACCCACCACACGTCGTCGATCAACAGACTTCCGACACCGGCTTCCGTCACATCGGTCAGCACAGCCTTGCGGCCAAGAAGATTGTTTCCCTGCTTATTGGGACGGTTATTTCTCCGGCGACGGCGCCAATGGCGTGCATCAAGCCAAAATAAGGGCAGCAACAAGAGGTACCAGCCTAGGAGAATGGCTAGAACCACAAATTTGAAAGGCCCCACCCCGCCATGTTTCGTGTCTTCCGACACTAACCGGCACTGAAGGTCCGCACGATCAGGGTCGCGCCGTCGGTGTCGGTCACCTCTACCTCGACGCCCTTTTCGAGCGGGCCGTCCGCGCTCGCCTGCCACCATGTGTCGTCGATCTGGACCCGGCCGCGCCCGTCTTTGAGGGGCTCAGCCAATGTGATGCGGCGGCCTACATAGCTGCGCCCACGGGTGTTCAGGTTCGGGTGGTCGGACTTGATGGGCCGCATCCGCAGCCAGCGCAGCCATAACACCGTGCTGATAACCGACAGTACAGCGAAGAGGAGCATTTGATAGCGCCAGTCGAAGTCCGGTCTGATCAGCACGACCAGGCCGATCACGGCGGCGGAAATCCCCGGCCAAAGCAGCAGAGTGGAGGCCACGAAAGCCTCGAGGGCGATCAGCAGGACCGCGAAGGCCCACCAGTGCCAGAACTCGATTTCCCAAAAGAATGCGACATACTCGTCCATGCGAAATACTCCGAGTTAGTCGGCGTTGTCCTGGGGCGTCAGCGGTACGGAACCCCGGCGTTGCGCGCCGTTTGTGCCACTGGGGGCCGTGTCATCGGCGCCGAACGCCGATTTGGCGATCTCGGCGATCCCGCCGAGGCTGCCGATGAAGTTCGAGGCTTCGATCGGGAACAGGATGACGCGCTGGTTGGGCGCGGACGCCAGCTGACCAATGGCCTCGACGTACTTCTGGGCCACGAAATAGTTGACCGCCTGCATGTCGCCCGCCGCGATAGCCGTCGAGACGGCCTCGGTGGCGCTGGCTTCGGCCTGCGCTTCACGTTCGCGGGCCTCGGCATCGCGGTAGGCCGCTTCCCGGCGCCCCTCGGCCTCGAGGATGGCTGATTGCTTCATGCCCTCGGCACGCAGGATTGCGGCCTGTTTCTCGCCCTCGGCCGTGAGGACTTCCGCGCGTTTTTCGCGTTCGGCCTTCATCTGGCCGCCCATGGCCTCAACAAGATCACCCGGTGGGGTGAGATCCTTGATCTCCACCCGGGTTACCTTGATACCCCAGGGGTTGGTGGCCGCGTCGATGACCCGCAGCAGGCGTTCGTTGATGTCGTCACGCTTGGACAACACGTCGTCGAGGCTCATCGAGCCGATCACCGTACGGATATTCGTCATGGACAGATTGGTGATCGCGCGTTCGAGGTCGTTGACTTCGTATGCTGCGCGGGCGGAGTCGACGACCTGATAGAACGCCACGCCGTCGGCGGTAATTGTCGCATTGTCGTAGGAAATGACGTCCTGGGACGGGATGTCGAGCACGGTCTCGCGCAAGGACAGCTTGAAGCCGACCCGATCAACAAAGGGGATGATCAGGTGCAGGCCCGGATGAAGCGTTCGGGTGTAGCGCCCAAACCGCTCGACGGTCCATTCCTGGGCCTGTGGCACCTGCTTGACGCCGGACTTGATGATGACGGCTGCCAGAATGACGACCGCGATGACGAATACGAGAAATCCGCTCGGTAAAAACGCTTCCATGAAAATACCCCTCAGTTCTGCAAATGGTGCTCCGCAATACGCCAGTATGTGGGGCTTTTCCGGGGTTTATCCACCTAAAACGGTATTGCGAAGCGATATATCAAAGAGATTCCAGGGCGTTAGAATCCTGAATAAATACCGCTGATACGGCGCTAGAACGGGATTTCGTCGTCCAGATCGTCGCCGCCGCCCATGCCGCCACCGCCGCCCCCGGCCATCGCAGGCTGCTGGTCGTGTGGAGGCGGGGCATCGTACCCACCACCGCCGCCCTGGCCACCGCCACGGCTGTCGAGCATGACCATCTCACCGCGGAAGCGCTGGAGCACGACCTCGGTCGTGTATTTCTCCTGGCCGGATTGGTCGGTCCATTTGCGGGTCTGCAACTGACCCTCGAGGAATACCTTGGCGCCCTTCTGGAGGTATTTCTCGGCCACCTCGACCAGTTTCTGATCGAACATCACCACCCGGTGCCACTCGGTTTTTTCCTGCATCTCGCCCGAATTACGGTCTTTCCAGCGCTCAGACGTGGCGACCGAAAGGTTGCACACCTTGTCGCCGGACTGCATGGAGCGAACTTCCGGGTCGCGGCCCAGATTTCCGACGAGAATGACTTTATTGACGCTGCCTGACATGGGGTGTGTCTCCTAGACTTGGGAATCGATCATCATGCGCCCCGTAAAGGCTGCGACTCGGGGCGCAAATCCACGCTCACACTGGCATGGGGCCCGTTGCCTCACAAGCGCTCTGGACGGGGACTTATCCCCATGATATTCATGTTTTGTTCTCCTGTCCAACAGGGCCCGAATGTTTACGCTAATCCACAATCACAATCCGGAATAACCGTCGTCAAAAGTCGCCATCGAAGGCAAAATTGACGCAACAGCAGCCGGAGAAAGACAGGGTGAATTCGTGGCGACCGTCATCGACATTCATACACACGCCTTCGGCCAATCCTACCTGGATTTGCTCGACGAACACGGCGCCCCCGATTACGGCACCAGGCAGATGCCCGATGGAAAGGAGTATCTGCTTGAGAAAGGCGTCCCTGCCGTGGCTCTGCGCCCCGAGGCCTTCGACTACGAAGCCAAAATCCGCCAGTTGGACCAATACGGCATAGACCTCGCGATTGTATCGCTCAGTTCGCCGGGGGTTTTCTGGGGTGGCGAGGCCATCAGCAGCCAAGCCTCGACGATCGTCAATGACAGTCAGGCTGCGGCGCAGACGGCATATCCGGACCGCATTCGCTGGCTTGCGTCACTCCCGTGGGAGTATCCCGATCTGGCCGTTGCCGAGCTCGACCGCGCCGTCGAAAAAGGTGCCGTCGGCGTCATGGTGATGGCCACGATCGGCGGGCGCCATCTGGTTGACCCGCTGTTCGAGCCGATCTGGCGTGCGGTCGACCGTCATGCCCTGCCCGTTTTGGTCCACCCGACAGCGCCATTCGGTGCCAGAGAGGCCGAGTTTTCACGCGAACGTATACTGATGCCCGGCGTCGGGTTCATGTTCGATACCACCTTGTGTATCGCCCGCATGATCCTCGACGGCTTTCTCGATCGCCATACAAAGCTGAAACTCATCGCCGCTCATGGCGGTGGCTTTCTCCCCTATGTCGCGGGCCGCATCGACATGCTTTTCGACCGCGAGACCCTGGTGGCGCAAAACATCGACCGCGCGCCGAGCAGCTATCTCGAGGACATCTGGTTTGACTCGGTCGTCTACAACCCGGGCGCCCTTGAACTGTGTATCGAGACGTCCGGGCCCGGCAACGTGATGTTCGGCACCGACCTCCCCATGTCCGCCGATGTCGAGGCGCTCTATGCCGTGGTCGACCGGTTGCCTGCCGATCAGGTGAAGGCGATCAAGGCGGGAACCGCCCAGAAAGTGTTCGGGCTTTGAATATTCCGGACACCCCTATCGCCTGCCCCATGAACAAACAGCACAGTTGTGCCCACAGTTTGGCTCTGTCCACTGGTCTTTCGATCCTCGCCACGCCATATTCGAAACCGGTACTGGATCACACCAGCGACGGCTGAAAACCGGCTGAAACCCTCGCTTACAAGGCTCTGATGCAGAAGAAAATCGTCGTCCGCGGCGCCCGCGAACATAATTTGCGTAACGTCGATGTCTCCCTGCCCCGGGATTCCCTGGTGGTGATCACGGGCCTTTCGGGCTCGGGCAAGTCGTCGCTCGCCTTCGATACGATCTACGCCGAGGGCCAGCGTCGCTACGTCGAAAGCCTGTCCGCCTATGCGCGCCAGTTCCTGGAGCTGATGCAGAAGCCGGACGTGGATTCCATCGAGGGCCTGTCGCCGGCGATCTCCATCGAGCAGAAGACCACGAGCCGGAATCCACGCTCAACCGTCGGCACCGTCACCGAGATCTACGATTACCTGCGACTGCTCTATGCCCGGGTCGGCATCCCCTACTCGCCCGCCACGGGCCTGCCGATCGAGGCTCAGTCGGTCAGCCAGATGGTCGACCGTACGCTCGAAATGGAAGAAGGCACGCGGTTGTATCTGCTGGCCCCCATCGTGCGCGGGCGCAAGGGCGAGTACCGCAAGGAACTCGCCGGCCTGCAGAAGCGCGGCTTCCAGCGGGTGAAGATCGACGGCGAGATGTACGAGATCGCCGACGCGCCCGCGCTCGACAAGAACTTCAAGCACGACATCGCCGTTGTGGTGGACCGGATCGTGGTTCGCCCCGGGATCGAGACTCGGCTGGCGGATTCCATCGAGACCGCACTGGAGCTGGCGGACGGGCTGGCCTTCGCAGAGAACGCCGACGGCGGCGAACAGACGATCTTTTCGTCCAAATTCGCCTGCCCCGTGTCCGGTTTCACGATCGAGGAAATCGAGCCGCGGCTGTTCTCGTTCAACAACCCCTTCGGTGCGTGTCCCGCTTGTGATGGTTTGGGAACGAAAGTGGTGGTCGATCCCGATTTGGTGGTGCCCGACAAGACCAAGAGCCTGCGCGACGGCGCGGTGGCCCCCTGGTCCAACTCATCCAGCCCCTACTACGCCCAGACGCTGGATGCGATTGCCCGTCACTTCAAGGTCTCGGCGGCGGACGCATGGTCGGAACTGCCCGACAAGATGCAGAGCGCGGTTTTATTCGGCTCGGGCAAGACCTCGATCACGATGAAGTACGACGACGGGTTGCGCACCTACGAGACCAAGAAGCCCTTCGAGGGCGTGGTGATGAACCTGGAGCGCCGCTACCGGGAGACCGAGAGCAGTTGGGCGCGCGAGGAAATCGGCAAATACCAGGTGACGTCCGTTTGCGAGACCTGCGAAGGCGCGCGTTTGAAGCCCGAAGCGCTCGCCGTACGCATCAACGACAAGCATGTCAGCGACACGACCAAGATGTCGATCGCGGCGGCCGGCGCCTGGTTCCTCGACCTTGAGAACCACCTGACGCCGAAACAACGCGAGATCGCCGACCGCATCCTGCGCGAGATCAACGAACGGCTGGGTTTCCTCAACGATGTCGGGCTCGAATATCTGACTCTCGACCGCAAGTCGGGCACGCTGTCGGGTGGCGAGAGCCAGCGTATTCGCCTGGCCTCCCAGATCGGCTCCGGCCTGACCGGTGTGCTGTACGTGCTCGATGAGCCCTCCATCGGCCTGCACCAGCGCGACAATGCCCGCCTGCTGGAGACCCTCAAGCGTTTGCGCGATCTCGGTAACACCGTCGTCGTGGTCGAACATGACGAGGACGCGATCCGCACGGCCGACTATCTGGTGGATATGGGCCCGGGTGCTGGTGTCCATGGCGGCGAGGTCGTGGCCCGGGGCACACCCAAGAAGGTGATGCAGCAGGTCAACAAGAGCCTGACCGCCAAATACCTGACCGGTATCGAACAGGTCCCGATCCCGGCCGAACGGCGCCCGGGCAAGAAGGGCCAGACCCTGAAGGTCGTCGGCGCGACATCAAACAACCTGCAGAACGTGACAGCCGAGATCCCGCTGGGCACATTCACCTGCGTCACGGGTGTGTCGGGTTCGGGCAAGTCCACCCTGGTACTCGACACGCTGTACAACGCCGCCGCGCGGCACATTTATGGCTCACGCCCGGCGCCGGGTGCCCACACGGCGATCGAGGGTCTGGATTATCTCGACAAGGTCATCGACATCGACCAGTCACCCATCGGCCGCACGCCGCGCTCGAACCCGGCGACCTACACCGGAGCCTTCACGCCGATCCGGGACTGGTTCACCGGCCTGCCGGAATCCAAGGCGCGCGGCTACAAGCCCGGCCGCTTCTCGTTCAACGTGAAGGGCGGGCGCTGCGAGGCCTGTCAGGGCGACGGCGTCATCAAGATCGAGATGCATTTCCTGCCGGATGTCTACGTCGAGTGCGACGTGTGTCACGGCAAACGCTACAACCGCGAGACGCTGGAAATCCTCTATCGGGATAAATCCATCGCCGACGTCCTCGACATGACCGTCGAGGAAGGCCGCGAGTTTTTCAAGGCGGTGCCGTCGATCCGGGACAAGCTGGAGACGCTGGAGCGGGTCGGGCTGAGTTACATCCAGGTCGGTCAGGCCGCCACCACCCTGTCGGGCGGCGAGGCCCAGCGGGTGAAGCTCGCCAAGGAATTGTCCCGCCGGGCCACGGGCAAGACGCTCTATATCCTCGATGAGCCCACGACCGGCCTGCACTATCACGACGTGCGTAAATTGCTCGAAGTGCTTCAGGCGCTCGTCGATACCGGCAACACGGTGGTGGTGATCGAGCATAATCTGGAGGTCATCAAGACCGCCGACTGGATCATCGATCTCGGCCCCGAGGGCGGCGACAAGGGCGGCGAAATCGTCGCCACCGGCACACCGGAAGATATCTGCGCGGTCGAGCGCAGTTTCACGGGCGACTTCCTCGCCCCCTACCTGCCGTCACTGGCGAAGAAAACGAAGAAACGGGCGTAGGCCCACAACCAGGAGAGAAAACCATGTCCGCATACATCGTCGTAGATGCCAACGTTCACGACCCGGAGGCGTTCAAGGCCTATGCCGAGAAGGTCGGCGCGACCCTCAAGGCGCATGGCGGCAAGCCGATTGCCAACAATTCTCCGGCTTCTCTGGAAGGCGATTGGTGCCCGGCCCGCATGGTGATCCTTGAGTTCGCCGACGAAGAGGCCGCCAAGGGCTGGTACAACTCACCAGAATATCAGGAAATCATCCCGCTGCGGCAGGTCGCCGCCACCGACAGCCTCGTGCTGGTGCCGGGTCTGTAATTCAACAAAAAGCACCGTCATGCCCGCACTTGTTGCGGGTATCCACGTCGCCGGATCACGCACCGTTGCCACGTGGATGGCCGGATCAAGTCCGGCCATGACGAATAAAAAATGGTGCACAACATTCAGAACGAAGGAGCTTCGCCATGACCGCTTATGCGATCTTCGATGCTGACATCCATGATCCGTCCGCAATGGACGAATATCTGGAGCGCGTACCGGCGACACTTGAGCAGTATGGCGCGAAACTCCTGGCCGCCACCTCGACCATAGATACGGTCGAGGGCGGCTGGGCGGCGAAGCGGATCGTGATCCTCGAATTCTCCGACATGGCGGCGGCCCGCACCTGGTACAACTCGCCCGAATACCAGGCGGTGTTGCCTCTACGCCTTAAGGCCGCGAATGACCGGGTGATCTTCGTCGACGGGCTGTAGGGCCCTATCAATTGTCATGCCCGGGCTTGACCCGGGCATCTCATGCGCTGCAGTCGAACAACTGAGATGCGCGGATCAAGTCCGCGCATGACGACTGTGGAGGGTTTGTCGCGCGCAGCCCTACTTACCCCGAAACGCCGGTGCCACCTCGTCGTTGAAGCGCGCCATCGTGCGCAGTGCCTGGTCCTGGCCGATCTCGCCGGTGCGCACGATGAAGGACATCTCCGTAAAGCCCCAGTCGCGATAGCGTTCGATCCGCTCGATCACTTGCTCGGGCGTGCCGATACACGTCCGCTCACGGAACATCTTCTCCAGGTCACCATCGGGCGCGAGGAATTCGAAGACGCTCTCGTCGCCCGCATAATCCTCATTCCACTGATCACCCGAAAACAACAGCCGGAACAGGTTGGCGTGTTCCTGTACCGCACGTTTGGCCTCCGCGATGGCCTGCTCTTCCGTATCAGCGATGTGCAGAAACACCGACATCATGGCCTCATGGCTTCCCTCCGAGTGTCCGGCGGCCTTTCGGGCGTCGAGATACCAGCCGAAGCGCTCATGGGCCTCGTGGGGCGTCATCGGATACTGGTTCATCATGATGTTGAAGTTTTCGCGCCCGGCCCAGTCGAAACTGTCGCGGGTCCGCGAGGCCCCCACCCAGATCGGCACTTCGTCCTGCAGGGGTAGCGGGTGCAGCCTCAGTTTCGGAAAACTGTAGTGATTGCCGGAATGTTCAAATGTCTCGCCGGCCCAGGCGCGACGGATAATCCCGAAGCCCTCCTCGCGCATGTCGCTGACCTGGTCGGGATCAAGGTTGTGCCCGGCAAACTCATGGGGCAGATAACCGCGTCCGATACCGAAATCGAGACGCCCGCCGGAGAGCTGGTCGACGACAGCGTAATCCTCGGCGATGTGCAGCGGGTTGCGCAGCGGTGTCAGCGAAATCGCCGGGCCGAGGCGGATTTGTTCCGTTTCGCGCGCCCATGCAGCGAGCTGCACGGCCGGATTCGGAGACGCGCCGCCGTAGTAGTGGAAATGGTGTTCGGATATCCATATCCGCGCCCATCCCGTCTCATCTGCCACCGCCACGAGTTCCGACATTTCGTCGTAAAAGTCTGCCAATGATGGTGCGACACCCTCGCGAAAGCAGGGCAACATAAACAATCCGAATTTCATGAAACCAACCTGTCTTTGGTGCGGCCTCAGCTGCCGGCCTTGACTGCGTCCCAGTATTTTTCGTTGAGGTCGAGCACGAGGCCGTCATGAGCCTCGGCCAGGCAACCGCGTAAATTCTTGTCGCCGATCCGGGTCAGGCGATAACAGCGGTTGTAGGCGGTTCGCGCCTTGTGGACACCGGTCCTGGAATAGCTGGGCACATGGCTGACCGCCGCCGTCTCCCAAAGCCCCGCGCGGGCGTCCGTTTCGGCGCGGCCATGTCGTGGCAAGAAATCGATCATCCGCGCGAGAATCTGGCCCGCATGCATGGTGTCGCTGTTCCGGTCGACGATAGCGGTTGCCGTGGCGCGCATCGGCCCGGCGCCGAGCTCGATATCGGCTTCGGTCAGGGGATTGTCTTCGTCCGTGGCGCTTTTCCCCGGGATGAGTGTCAGCGGCTGCTCGACCATCACGGCGAGCGAGACCAGGCCTTGGGCCTCTCGGACGGTCTCGGGCACGTCGACGCGCACCGTATGGAAACCGCGCGATGCCGTGAACCGGAGCACATCGGCCGCGTTCAAGAACACTCTGCTGCCGTCGGCGCGGGTCCCGGTCACCTTGATCGCATCCGCGTTGAACGCCGTATAGGGGTAGCCGGATGTCGGGGTGGCGCGCTGCTCATGGAGGCAGATCGATGACAATTCCGCGGTACAGTTGCCGTCGGCACAGTGCAGCGGCACGGCCGATGCAGTCTGGACCACGCCCAGCATCTGCGGTTCGGCCTGTGCCGGTAATGCCGCGAATGAGCCGGCAAACAGGGGAACCGCGATAATTGCCACCATTGTGAATGTACGCATCGGATGCCTCCCGAATGTGCGTTGCGGCCCAAACCGTTGCACCGGCCATGCGCCGCGTCAATTCACGAAGCATTTCGTGCGCGCAGCGCGCAATTGCCTTCCCCCGCCCGGCTCGCTATGTCCTGATCCATGAGCAAAACAAATATAGCGCCGGTGCATGTGGTTGGTGGTGGTCTCGCGGGCAGCGAGGCAGCCTGGCAGCTGGCACGCGCCCAGGTGCCCGTTGTCCTGCATGAGATGCGCCCCGACCGAAGCACGGATGCCCATCAAACCGACCAGCTGGCGGAGCTGGTCTGCTCCAACTCATTCCGTTCCGATGATGCCGAGGGTAACGCGGTCGGCATCCTCCACGCAGAGATGCGCATCATGGGCTCGCTCATCATTGCCGCGGCGGACGCGAACCGGGTCCCCGCAGGCAGCGCGCTGGCGGTGGATCGCGAAGCATTTGCGGCACAAGTCAGCACGGCGATTGCCGACCATCCGCTGATCGAGGTCTCGCGTGGCGAGGTCGCCGGTCTGCCACCGGCCGATTGGGACAATGTCATCGTCGCGACGGGTCCCCTCACCTCGCCGGATCTCGGCAAGGCGATCATCGAACTGACGGGCGAGGAAAATCTCGCCTTCTTCGATGCCATCGCGCCGATCATCCACACCGAGAGCATCGACATGTCAGTCGCCTGGTTCCAGTCGCGCTACGACAAGCCGGGCCCCGGCGGCACGGGCAAGGACTACATCAATTGCCCCATGGACGAGGCCCAGTTCGAGGGTTTTATCGATGCGCTGCTGGAAGCCGACAAGGTCGATTTCCATGAGTGGGAAAAGAACACGCCGTATTTCGAGGGCTGCCTGCCGATCGAGGTGATGGCCTCGCGCGGGCGCGACACCCTGCGGTTCGGGCCCATGAAGCCGGTTGGGCTGACCGATCCACGCACCGGCGGTCGGGCCCACGCGGTCGTGCAGTTGCGCCAGGACAACGCGCTCGGCACGCTTTTCAACATGGTCGGCTTCCAGACCAAGATGCGCTACGGCCCCCAGCAGGAGATATTCAAGACCATCCCCGGGCTGGAGAATGCGGAGTTCGCGCGTCTTGGCGGTATTCACCGCAACACCTTCATGAACTCGCCCCGTTTGCTTGATGGAAGCCTCCGCCTCAAGGCGCAAGAACGTCTTCGTTTCGCCGGCCAGGTCACAGGTGTCGAGGGATATGTGGAAAGCGCGGCCATGGGGCTGCTCGCCGGCAGGTTCGCCGCCGCCGAACGCCACGGTGAACCGCTCACGCCGCCACCCGATACGACCGCCCATGGTGCACTGCTGGCCCATGTGACCGGCGGGGCGGACGATGAGACTTTCCAGCCGATGAATGTGAATTTCGGGCTGATCCCGCCGCTGGAAGAAGGTGCGCTGGCCGATATCAAGCGCAAGGAACGCAAGAAAGAACGCCGCCGGTTAATGTCGCGTCGCGCCCTGTCCGACATCGCAGTGTGGTTCAGCGACACGCCACTGGCGGCGGAATAGGACATGTCGAATCCCGGTGACAGTCCCGGATCCTTTTGGGATCAGCGATACGAAGGCGAAGATTATGTCTTCGGCCAGGAACCCAATGTGTGGATGGCCGCGAACGCCGACCTCCTGAAACCGGGCATGACCGCTTTACTGCCGGGTGACGGCGAAGGACGGAACGGGGTGTGGCTCGCCGAACGCGGGCTCAACGTCACCACCGTCGATGCTTCGTCTGTTGGTGTCGAGAAAGCACGCAGTCTGGCGGCGGCGCGCGGGGTAGAGCTCAACATCAAGATCGCCGATTTAAGGGAATGGGATGCGCCGGAAGGCACGTTCGACGTGCTGGTATCGGCGTTCCTGCATGTCGGCCCTGACGACCGGGCGGCGGTGCATCGTAAGCTTGCCCAAATGCTCAAACCCGGTGGCCTCTTGCTTCTGGAGGGCTTTACGACCGATCATCTGGGTTACGGTAAGGGTGGCCCGAAGGACACGCGCATGTTGTTTACCAAAGACAAGCTCCGTGGGGATTTCGAGGAACTCCTCGACATCGAGCATCTCGAAGTGCTGAAGACGGAGCTGCCCGCGAGCGAACGCCATGGCGGGCGGGCCGCCGTGATACGTCTGCGGGCCCGGAGGAAGAGTGAATGAGCGTAAAAGCCCCGTTCACAATGCAGGGATTGGATCACGTGGTCATCCGCTGCACCGACCTGGCGGCGATGAAGCGCTTCTACTGCGACGTGCTTGGCGGTACGATTCAGGAGGAAGACGCCGAGATCGGCCTCTACCAGGTGCGCGTGGGCGATCACATCATCGATCTGATGCCCGTCGACGAACCGTCCGGGCGCAAGGGTGGTCCCGCACCGGGCAAGGACGGCCACAACATGGATCACTTCGCAATCCAGGTGGAACCCTATGACGACGATGCGATCCGCGAATATCTGTCAGGCCACGACGTGAAGCTGGGTTCCACAATCATCCGCGGTGGCGCGGAGGGCGAAGGCCCGGGCATCCACATCAAGGATCCCGAGGGCAACACGGTAGAACTCAAGGGGCCGCCGGATCCGGCGTATAACTGATCATGGGAAACGCCACGCCGCCGTTCGAAATGGAAGGTCTGGACCATCTGGTCATCCGCTGCGTCGATCTGGATGCCATGACCCATTTCTACTGCGACCTGCTCGGCTGCACGATTGACCGCCACAACAAGGAAGTCGACCTGCTGCAGCTTCGCGCAGGGCGCCAGCTGATTGATCTGATCACCGTGGATGGTGTGCTGGGTCGCAAGGGTGGTGCCGCGCCGGGTGTGGAAGGCCGAAACCTGGATCACTTCGCTATCCGCATCGACCGTTTCGACGACGAGGCGCTGCACGCGTATATCGCGGAGAATAATATCGAGATTGTTGAGGAAGGCCCGCGCTACGGCGCCGACGGCACGGGCCCCAGCGTTTACCTGAGAGACCCCGAGGGCAATGTTGTCGAGCTCAAGGGCCCGCCTGACCCGGCCTAAGCTCTACGCCCGAAAACACGAAACTCGTACAACTCGTTGATCGCCGCATTCATGTTGGCAATTCTGTTTCGGAATTTAGCGGTCCTTTCGTTCGGGACCTTCCCGATCGTAGCCAGGGCCAGAATCGGCCGCTCGAAACTGCTGATCACAGGTACAGAAATCGCCTCGATATCTTCGCGCATCTCTCCACGTTCAATGGCGTAGCCGGACGCGGATATCGCGCCAAGTTCTTGCCGCAGCCTGTCATACGCATTCAATGTTTTGCTGGTGTAGCGCCGCGGCGGATGCGTCGCAAAGTAAGCTGCCACCTCCTCTTCCGGCCGCGTCGCCAGAAGCATTTTCCCTGCTGCGACTGCATGTGCATCGATACGCATTCGCGCCGAGACCGGCGCCTTCGTGTTCACTTCTGGTGACGCGACATCACAGATCAGGAGTTGCGGCCCCTCTAAAGCCCCGAGATAGCTCGGCAGGCCAGTGTCTTGCGCCAGCTTGCGCAGAAACGGCTGGGCATCCCGCACGATCGCGTCGACGGCATGGCTCGTCTGCCCGAGCCTGTAGGCATTGAACCCAAGACTGTAGGTGCCGTCTTGCGGATTTTTGAGAATGAAGCCCAAGTCCTGCAGAACCGCCATCAGCCGAAAGCACGTCGATCGTGCCAGATCAACACGCGCGGCGACCGCGGTCAGGGTCATTGGTTCTTCGGCATCGCCCAGGGTGTTCAGGATCGACATGCCGCGCTCGAGAGATGTGTTCGTGTACTGCGCCATGGGTTGATCCTAAGGATCGATACCGTTTCCACATAGTGGAAACATCACTGAATGCAATTGGCCAGCCACCTGCGCTTGCGAAATTCTCCGCGACGTAGAAACAACCGAACAGACGCGAGACGGAGATCAACATGAAGACGGTGAATTTTACGTTCGAAGAAATGAATGCCCGGGTGGCGCGCTTCCGCGACCTGCGCGCCCAAAGCGACAGCCACGATTGCAGCGGTAGTATCCCAAAGGAGGTCTATGAGGCGATGACCGCCAAGACTTTGTATCTGCTGATGTCACCTGAGCAACAGGGCGGGCCAATGGCTCAGGCGCCCGTAGTCACGACGCAAGACAAAATGAGCGTGATCATCGCCGAATGCCCTCCGGGTAACGGCCCCATTCTTCATTCACACAAGATCACCCGCGAGACGTTCCTGTGCCTCGACGGGCAATTCAAAATTCAATGGGGCGACGAAGGTGAGAATGAGTTGGTCCTCGACCCCTATGATCTCGTGGCAGTGCCCCCGCGCGTCGTGCGCCGGTTCGAAAATGTGAGTGACAAGACCGCGCGCCTGCTCGTGATCGTGAATGGAGATTCCGAGGAGGATTTCAACGATATCGAACAGCCGCAGATCGTTGCCGATGAGCTCGGTGCTGAATTCGGCAAGGACGCCGTGGATAAGCTGTTGGCCCTGGGGTTTAGCTTCAATGCCGGGATCGACGACCCCTTGAAGTGACTGCGTGAACTAGTAACGCCCGCGCCATGCGGTCCAGGCCAGACGAAGCACCGGCGCGGCATGTGCCGGGGGAATGGCGAATGGGTCGTGACCGGCTTTGCGAATGGCCGCGATATGTCGGTCCGCAAGGCTCGCCAGCAAGAGCCCGCGGCGCGCTGGCTTCGGTATTTGGGGAGAAACCGACCGCGCGTCGGCCAGAAAACGCGCCGCCCGCTCCACCATATGTTCGATCGCGCGGTTCAACCCTGGCGACGGTTTGAGATCGAACAGCCTGCGCCGCTCCACCTCATATTCACTCAGCAAGGCCTCCGGAATGTAAATGCGCTGTGTCTGGGCGTGAAACCCGACCGCGCGCGCGAGCCCGATGATCGCCCACGCCGTACCCACATGCTGTGCCGCGTTGATTGCGGTCGCATCGAAACTATCAAGAGTTTGCATCACAAGCGCAGACAGCCCCCCCGATGTCTCCACTGCGTAGCTTTCGAGTGCCTCGATATCGCTGGGCGGTCCGTCGTCGAGATCCGCCTCGCGGGCATCGATCAAGGCCTCCAGACGATCGCGGGACAGATCATGCCGACGGATGGCGCCGCCCAACGCGTCCACGACCGGATGCTCGCGCGGGGTGCCCTCGAACAGGCCCTCGATCGTCTCGCGCCACCATTGCAGGCGTATCTGGCCCAGCAAGGGTTCGCTGACGATTTCGCGGGTACGCGCGATCTCCAGGTTGAAAGCGTAGAGCGCCATGGCCGCATTGCGCCGGTCGGCGGGCAGAAACAGCGTCGTCAGGTACCGGTCATGGTCGTGCCGGCGCACCTCTTTCAGACAATATTGCTCGCTCGTCGTGAGGCTCATGGGCACCCTCACCCGCGCTGATCGGGTGTTTCGTGTCTCGCGTAGGATCGACGCGATGAATTTGCTATAGTCCGATTCGGGTTCTTGCAGAGGGGGATACTATGAAAAACCCATTGGAATCACTGCATATGACTGTCGTGCTGGGGGTCGTCGTGACCGTCATCATGGTGCTCGTTGCGCAAGCAATAGCCACTTAGGCGCGGAAGGGAGATAGAAAAATGGAATTTGATCCTTTCCTGTTACATCTGATTCGTGTGCTGCACGTCATTAGCGGCGTCATGTGGATTGGACTTCTTTGGTACCTGAACTTTGTCCAGGTGCCGACAATGCCGAAAATTCCCGACGAAATGAAACCGGCCATCGGTAAGCATATTGCGCCCGCGGTTCTGTTTTGGTTTCGCTGGGGTGCGGCATCGACAGTTCTGTTTGGCCTGCTCCTCGCATGGACGCAGGGGCAGCTGGGCAACTGGCTCGCTATCGGTCTGACCGACGGTGGTCTCGATAGCGCAATGATCGGAATTGCGATGTGGTTCGGCCTCATCATGGCCTTCAATGTCTGGTTCGTGATCTGGCCAAATCAGAAGATCGCACTGGGCATTGTGGGCGCACCGGCCGAGGCCAAGCCGAAGTCGGCGCGGCGCGCGATGCTGTTCTCACGCACAAACACCCTGCTTTCGATCCCCATGCTCTATGGCATGGTAGCGGCGCAAAACATGCCGTTCTGATCACCTGAAAGCAGTGAATGTTTACGGGGCCCTTCGGGGCCCCGTTTTCGTTTGGGCGGCTGGCGACGGGAGGTGATTACGGCAGCACGATCAGCGCCGCGGCAACCCGGCGATCTTCGGACAACAGCAGGTTGAATGTCCGCGCGGCGGCCCCGGTGTCCATGGGCTCGATGACGATCCCCGCGGCACGCAATGGCGCGCGCAAAGCCTGGTTCACGAGCTGCATACGCGTCCCACAGCCGAGCAAGAGCAATTCGATGCCCATCGAGGCTTGGGATTCGGCGAGTACCGGTGCCAATGCGGTGTCATCGATATCTGCAAAGTCGGCGACTGGCCAACTGACGGTCCGTTCGGGGAACACCAGAACGGAACTCTGGTAGGACAGTCCCGAGATTTGAAACTTGCCGGCGCCGTAACGTTCGACGACCTGATAAACGCTGGCGGTTGGTGTCGGGTCGGCCGGCATACTACTTGTCTGACGTGGTGTCCGGCATGTCTTGCGCGGATGCGTCCGGCGCTGTCTCTTCACTGTCATCAGCGCCTGCCGACAAGCTTTCACGGCTCAAGTTGAGGGCGAGCAGAACCGGCACGGCGATGAACACCGACGAATAGGTGCCGATAATCACGCCCCAGATCATCGCGTAGGCAAAGTCGCGGATAATCGAGCCACCGAATATGGCCAGCGCGATCAGGGCGATCAATGTGGTGACACTTGTCATGAAGGTACGCGACAGGGTCCGGTTGACCGCCAGATTGAGCACTGCCGGCATATCCAGCTTCTTGTAGCGGCGCAGTTCTTCGCGCACCCGGTCATAGATCACGACGGTATCGTTGATCGAATAACCGGCGATAGTCAGGATCGCGGCCACAGTCGCCAGGTTGAACTCGAGCTGCGTGAATGCGAACAAGCCGATTGTGGTGAGCACGTCATGGGTCAGTGCAATCACGGCCCCGACCCCGAATTGCCATTCGAAGCGGAACCAGATGTAGATCAGGATCGCACCGATCGCGAGGACGACGGCCCAGATGGCCGAACTGATCAGCTCGGCACCGACCGTGGGCCCGACAAACTCCGTGCGACGGTACTCCGAGACCTGGTCACCGAGCGCTTCCTTGAGAACGTTGATTGCCTGAACCTGCTCGGCTTCGGCACCGTCCTGTTGCTGAATGCGAATCAGAACATCGTCGGGTGCACCAAATTCCTGAACCTGCACCTCACCCAGCCCAAGATCGCCGACCGTGGCACGTAATTCCGCGACATTCGCCGGCCCTTCGGTTTTGATCTCGACCAGGATTCCACCACGGAAATCGATGCCGAAATTCAGGCCCTGGGTCAAAAACGCACCGATCGACAGGATGATCAGCAGTGCCGATAACGGGTAAGCCAGCCTGCGTCGGCTGACGAAGTCGAACTTGGTGTTCGCGGGAACAATGCTTAGGCGCACGATGTTTCCCCTAGATCGGCAGGGTTTGCGGCCGCCGGCGACGAAGCCAGACGACGATGAAAAGGCGGGTCAGCATCATGGCCGTGAACATCGACGTGATGATCCCGATGGAAAGTGTCACCGCGAAACCCTTGATCGGCCCGGTGCCAAACTGAAACAGCAATATGGCGGCGATCAGAGTGGTCAGATTCGAATCGATGATTGTCGTGAAAGCCCGACGATATCCCGCGTCGATCGCCGATATCGGCGTTCGACCGTTGCGCACCTCTTCCTTGATACGTTCAAGAATCAACACATTCGCATCGACCGCCATGCCGATGGTCAGCACGATTCCCGCGATACCCGGAAGCGTGAGTGTCGCCTGCAGGACCGAGAGCAGCGCCACAATCAGCGACAGGTTGAACAACAACGCAACGGCCGCCATCAGGCCGAAAAGGCCGTAGCTGACGACGATGAATACAACGACGGCGACCAGGCCGATGATGCTGGCGATCTTGCCGGCCTCGATCGAGTCTGCGCCGAGCCCCGGGCCCACCGTGCGTTCCTCGAGTACCGTCAGAGGTGCCGGCAAGGCACCCGCTCGAAGTACCAGCGACAGATCATTGACCTGCTGCACCGTGAAGCGGCCGGTAATAATGCCGCTGCCGCCGAGGATGGCCGTTTGAATGCGCGGGGCGCTGACGACCTCGCGGTCGAGTACGATGGCGAGACGGTTTCCGACGTTATTGGCAGTTAGTTCTCCGAAGCGCCGACCGCCTGATGCATCGAAACGGAAGGACACGATAGGCTGGCCGTCCTGGAAGGTCGGCTGCGCGTCGACCAGCCGGTCACCGGCCACCTCGACTGTGCGTCGGACGACATAGGGTATGCGACCCTCTTCTTCAGGGCTGTAAAGAAGCATCGACCCGGCCGGCAAATTGCCGCTCTCGGCTTCCTGGATGGAAACGGATTCATCCAGCATATGGAAATTCAGTTTTGCCGTCTGGCCAAGCAGGCGCTTGATCCTCTCCGGATCCTTGATGCCCGGTAACTGAACCAGAATCCTGTCCTGGCCCTGTTGTTGGATGACAGGCTCCGCAACACCGGTTTCGTCCACGCGGCGGCGCACAATCTCGATGGACTGCTCGACCGCGCTCTGACGCCGGGCCGTCTCGGCCTCTTCCGACATCACGAGGCGGAAATTCACATCATCCGAGATCTCGAGTTCGAATCCGTCTTCGAGGTTGCGTAGCCGATCACGCGCCGTATCGCTGTCCGCGGCATCGCGTAACCTAAAGGCGATTGCTTTGCCTTCAACCCGAAGTCCGGAATATCCCACGCGCGACCCGCGTTGTCGCAACTCGCGACGAACCGTGGATTCAACAGATTCGAGGGTTTCCCGAATGGCGGTGTCGACCCCCACCGACAGCAGCAACGAAGAACCACCCTGAAGATCGAGCCCCAGGTTCATACGATTGGACGGCAGGAACCCCGACGTCTCGACCGCCTCATCCGCCTGCGGAAAGAAGTTCGGTGAGGCATAGATAAGGCCGAGCAGCGCTATCACGACCGTCGTGATAATCGCCCAACGCGGATAATTGACCATCCTGGCGGGTCCTTCTTATTCGGTTACTTGCGGCCGCCGAAGAGACCACCGAGAAGCCCACCGCTGGGCCTCCCGTCGTTGGCTGCGGGGCCGACAACCGTCGGACCACCCTTGCCCGGCGTCTGTCCGCCACCGGTATTCGGTGTGGAAGTGAAGACATCGGAGATCGTACCCCGAAGAATATCCACCTTCACGCCGTCCGAGATCTCGACAGTGACCTCGTCGGTTTCGTCTTTCACCTTGGTCACGGTGCCGATGATTCCGCCGCCGGTCAGGACGCGGTCACCGCGTTTGACCTGGCCGAGCATCGCCCGGTGCTGTTTCATCTTGCGTTGCTGCGGACGGATGAGCAGAAAATAGAAAACCACAAATATCAGAATGATCGGCAGGAACGATGTGAACGCATCGCCACCACCAAACCCCTGTGCATAGGCCGGCGTAATGAACATGTCCCCTCCAGGGCGCTTATCTCGAAGTCGCCGGATGATAGCGACGCGGGATCGAATTGCAATGAACGCTTACACCAAAATGCATTGAAATCACGGCACAATGAAAGATCAGGCCCATGACGCCCAATATTGTGATCGCCGTTGACCAGCATCGTGGCGGGGCTTAATTTCCGCCCGCATTTCGTGCCCGCCTGTTTGGGCTCAAACCTATGGAACGAATTCCCATGGAAGATCAGGATTTAGGCCCGCTGTTGAAGCGCATCGCCGACGCGCTGGACCGCATCGCACCCCAACCGGAAACTGCGGCCGACCTGTCTGTCGCCGACGCCTATATCTGGCACGCAGATGGCCCCGACAGCGGTCATCTGGAGGCGGTTCCAGCCGTTAATCGGGTCCCGCTGGGCCTTTTGAAGGGTATCGATGACCAGGCGGACACGCTGATCGAAAACACCCGGCGCTTCGCCAACAGCCTGCCCGCCAACAACGCGTTGCTGTGGGGAGCCCGGGGTACGGGTAAATCAAGCCTGGTGAAAGCGGCCCATGCCGAGATCAACGAGGAAGCCGAAAACGGCCTGCTCCTGGTGGAAATTCATCGCGAGGACATTCAGTCCCTGCCCGCACTTCTAACCGCATTGCGGGACAGCGGTCGCCAGGCGATTCTTTTCTGTGATGATCTGAGTTTCGACAACTCCGACAGTAGCTACAAGTCGCTCAAGGCCGTACTCGAAGGCGGCATCGAAGGTCGGCCCGAGAATGTCGTCTTCTATGCGACATCGAACCGGCGCCACCTCCTGCCCCGCGACATGATGGAAAATGAGCGTTCGACCGCCATTAACCCGTCCGAAGCCGTGGAAGAGAAAGTTTCCCTGTCTGACCGTTTCGGGCTCTGGCTCGGGTTCCACAACATTAACCAGGATACGTTCTTCGCCATGGTGCAGGCTTATTGTGATCACTTCGATCTCGACATCGCACCCGACCAGCTGCGGGCCGATGCCAAGGAGTGGTCGGTCACGCGCGGTTCGCGCTCGGGCCGTGTGGCATGGCAGTTTGTGCAGGAAGTCGCGGGCCGCCTGGGCAAACCGATCGACCTTCGCGACTAGCCGATCAACCGGGCAGGAATTGCCCGGGATCCACGGCTTTCGTGCCGCGCCGGACCTCGAAGTGAAGTTGTGGATTGTCCACGCCGCCGGTTTTCCCGACCTTGGCGACAACCTGCCCCCGTGTGACCACATCGCCGCGCGCCACCAACAATGAATCCGCATGGGCATAGGCCGTAATCAGCCCCCCATCATGCTTGATCAGCAACAGGTTGCCGAAGCCGCGAATTTCCTTTCCGGCATACGCAACAACGCCATTCTCGGCAGCCCGCACCGGGGCCCCCTTCGGCGCGGCGATGTTGACCCCGTCATTGTGTCGCCCGCCGGTCTTGGACCCGAATGACGAGACCACCCGACCCTCGACCGGCCAGACGAAGCCATCGCCCGCGCGGGCGGGCGGTCGCGGCACAGACACGACCTGTCGTGGTGCTGCGGGTTTTGTCACCGGGCCCGACGGCGAAACGGTCGTTGGCTTTTGAGACGTGCTGGCAATTTGTGTTCCCGGGCCCGCGTTGGCGGGTAACCGCAGGCGTTGGCCAGTATGTATCGTATACGGCGACGGGATGTTGTTGAGCCGCACAATCGTCGTCATGTCGACGCCGAAACGGCGTGAAATCGCATAGACGGAATCGCCGCGCTGTACGGTGTAATTCCGGCTTTGCGGAAGCTGAAGCGCCTGGCCGGGCACCAGCAGAAAGGGCGGACGCAGCCTGTTCCAGTCGATCAGAGAGCGTGTCGAGACGCCGTTGCGCTGCGCCACGCCGTAAACCGTATCACCACGCTGCACGATATAGGCGCCGGCGGGTGCGGCAGCCCGGTTGTCGTTCTGGTAACTCCGGTCGATGACTTCGGCTCTGCCGCCCGGGCCCGCACAGGCCGCCAGCAAGGCAGCCGTGAGGACGAGCCAACTGAGTGACTGCAATCGGGTGGTGTGAGAAGACGTCGTCGCCATGGTCAGGCTTCCGCGGCCTCGGCGACCCCCGGCAACAGGGGTACGAACCGCACCTCCATCAACGCCTCACTCTCGACGGCGGTCTCGGTGCGGCGATACCGAACGAGTTGCTGGACCCGGCTTTGTCCGCCGACAGGCATGATCATGATGCCGCCGATTTTCAACTGATCGAGGAGTTGCTGCGGCGGCGCATCACCCGCCGCCGTTACGCTGATCCTGTCAAACGGTGCCTGTTCTGGCCAACCCTTCATGCCGTCCCCTGCCATCGATACCACGTTGCTCAGACCGAGCGCCTCGAACCGCGCTCGTGCTTCGTCCAAGAGTGGTCTGTGACGCTCGATCGTGTACACCCGGCGACACAAATGGGACAAAATTGCGGCGTGGTAGCCCGAGCCCGAGCCCACCTCGAGCAATTTCTCGCGGCCACCAAGCTCCAATCCCTGGATCATCGTCGCCACCACAAGCGGCTGGCTCAGCGTCTGGCCATAGCCGATGGGCAACGCCGTGTCCTCATACGCCCGGTCCTGGAATGCGTCGGGCACAAACATTTCGCGTGGCACGCTTTCAATCGCCGACAGCGCTTTCGTGTCGGTGATGCCGGCGCTGCGAAGAGCGAGCACGAGGCGCGCACGATGCGCGGGCGTGCTCATCGCTTGCGATACCCTTTGAACGCTTGCGCGAGCGGCTTCATGGCCCGTTTGTTTGTGAAGTTCAGATCGACCGGTGTCACGGAGATGCGTTTCTCCTCGACCGCCGCCAGATCAGTACCCTTCTTGCCCTTTGCGTGTGTGGGCAACGCACCCACCCAGAAATAACGTCCACCGCGCGGATGGCGGCTCTCGACGAGGGAATCTCCCATGGGGCGCGTGCCCTGTTCGGTGACTTCAACACCGGCCACATCCTCGGGCAGGCAATCGGGAAAGTTGATGTTGATAAAGGTCCGGTCCGGCCAACCGGTGCGCAGCAGTTTGCGGATAACTCCCGGCGCGTGCTGCTCTGCGGTCGACCAATGGGTGAAGCTACGATCGAAGTCTGTCTGTTGGCTCAGCGCAATGGCCGGCACGCCGAGGATCGTTGCCTCCATGGCTGCCGCACAGGTGCCCGAATAGGTGATGAACTCGCCCATGTTGCTGCCTCGGTTCACGCCGGAGAGCACCAGATCAGGCTTGCGGTCCTTCAGGGCCTGGTGAATGCCGACCAGCACGCTGTCCGTCGGCGTTCCATCGACGGCAAAGCGCCGGGTCGACAAACGCCGCAACCAGATCGGGTATCGCAGGGTCAGCGAATGTCCTGCACCGCTCTGCTCCTCGGCCGGTGCGCATATCCAGACGTCGTCGGTGAGTTCGCGGGCGATGCGATGCAGCACCTTGATGCCAGGTGCCCGGACCCCGTCATCGTTCGAAATCAGAATGCGGAGTTTGTCGGTACGTTTTGGAAACTCATACATCGGCGCGGATCACTTCCAGTCCGGCCATATAGGGTCGCAGCGCTTCCGGCACTGTCACCGAGCCGTCTTCATTCTGATAATTCTCGAGGACGGCGATCAACGCGCGTCCGATCGCGACGCCCGAACCGTTGAGGGTGTGGACATGTTCGGGCCCCTGCCCCTCGCCGGCCGGCCGATACCGCGCGTTCATTCGGCGCGCCTGGAAGGCACGTGTGTTCGAACAGCTTGAAATCTCGCGATAGGTCGCCTGCCCCGGCATCCAGACTTCGATGTCATGGGTCTTGGCGGCACCGAAACCTGTATCGCCGCTGCACAAGACCACGAGACGGTATGGCAGGCCGAGGCGCTTCAGGACTTCCTCGGCACAGCCGGTCATCCGATCGAGTTCGGCGTCGGATTCATCCGGCGCCACGACCGAGACCAATTCAACCTTGTAGAATTGATGCTGGCGCAGCATGCCGCGCGTGTCCCGACCGGCAGCGCCGGCTTCGGCGCGGAAACAAGAGGTGTGTGCCGTCACGCGAACGGGAAGCTCCGCGGCCTCGAGTATCTTGCCGGCAACCATGTTTGTCAGCGGAACTTCGGCCGTCGGGATCAGCCAGCGGCCGTCTTCGGTCCGGAAGAGATCGTCGGCGAACTTGGGAAGCTGACCTGTGCCGAACAACACGTCATCGCGCACCAACAACGGCGGGCTGATTTCGGTGTAGCCATATTCATCCGTGTGGATGTCGAGCATGAAGTCGGCGAGTGCGCGTTCCATTCGCGCCAGTGCGCCCTTCAGGATCACGAACCGCGACCCGGACAGTTCGGCCGCCGTCTCGAAATCCATCAGGCCCAGCGCCTCGCCGATGTCGAAATGCTCCCTGGGCTCAAACCCCAGGTCCGTAACCTCGCCGACGGTGCGTACTTCGCGGTTGTCGTCTTCGTCCGCGCCGTCGGGAACATCGTCGTCGAGGACGTTTGGAATACCCGACAGCAGATCACTCAGCGCGTCGGCAGATTCTTTCTCTTCGGCTTCGACCGCATCCATCTGGCCCTTGATGTCGCCGACCTCGGACTTGAGCTGCTCGGCCTCGTCCTTGCGGCCATCTTGCATCGCCGCGCCGATTTGCTTCGAAGCGGCGTTGCGCCGCTCCTGCATTTCCTGGAGGCGCGTTTGCGCACCGCGTCGTTGCGCATCGAGATCGAGCACTTGTTCCGACAGGGGTTGATCGCCGCGCCGGACAAGGCTGCGATCGAACGCATCGGGATGCTCTCGAATCCATCTGAGATCGAACATGGGAAATCCGCCGAACTAAAGGTCGCGCACTTATAGGGACTCCGGGCGAATCGCGTCCAGTTTTGCGGACCTAGCTGTTCGCCTCATTCTCCGCCGCATCGCGGTCTTTGCGTCGCCCGATCAGGATCGCGCAATAGATCGAAATCTCGTAGAGGACGATGATCGGGATCGCGAGCGCCAACTGACTGAGCGGGTCCGGCGGCGTCAACACGGCGGCGGCGACAAACGCAACGACGATCGCGTAACGGCGTTTCTTCTTGAGCCCATCGGCCGTGACGATGCCGACCTTGGCCAGAAGTGACAGGACAACCGGCAACTCGAAGCTGATCCCGAACGCGAAGATCAGGCGCATCACCAGCGACAGATACTCGTTGACCTTGGGCTCCAGTTGGATCGGGAGCCCCCCGGAACCGGTGGCCAATTGCTCGAAACTGGTGAAGAACTGCCAGGCGACCGGCATCACGATGTAATAGACGAACGCGCCACCACCGAAGAACAGGAACGGGGTCGCGATCAGGAACGGCAGGAACGCGCCCTTCTCGTTCTTGTAGAGACCCGGCGCGACAAACATATAAATCTGCGCGGCAAAAATCGGGAAAGACAGGAAAGCCGCCGCGAAGAACGCAACCTTGATGTTCGTGAAGAACTTCTCATGAAGTGCCGTGTAGATCAGTCGTCGATCACCGCCGCTCCAGACCGATGCCAGAGGCTCGACCAGGAAATTGAAGAACGTATCGGAAAAATAGAAACAGACGAGAAACACCAGAACGAACGCGATTGCGGCGTACATCAACCGACGGCGTAGTTCGGTCAGATGTTCGATCAGAGACATCTTTTTTTCGTCGGGGCCGGTCTCGGGATCGTCTCCGACGTTCGTTTCCTCGGGATCTTGCGTGTCGGATGTCATGTGTTGTCGCCGGCCTTGGCGGGCTTCGACTCTTCGTCGGATGCCGCTTCAGTCGTCACATCAGACGACGGGTCTTTTGGCGTCGCATCCGGGCTGTCTGCGGTCTTTTTGCCGGCGTCAGGTGGTGGCGTCGTATCGAACGGGCCCGCGGCATCACCGTGCGGCGGCTCACTGTCGCCTGGTGGTGTGTAAGTGGCGTTGGAATCGAGAATACTGTTGCCGGTCGTATTGCTCGGCGGCAGATCGGTGTCATCGTCCAGCCCGAGCAAGTCTTTATCCGAATCCGCGATGCTTTTCAGCGCTTCGCCAGGATCATAGAAATCGATGTCATCCATCTGGCGTTTGACGTCGTCGAGGCCGGAATCGCGTGCAATATCGTCGAGGCTGCTTTGAAATTCACGGGCTGCCCCGCGCAACTTTCGCACGACCGACATGACCGTGCGGATGGCATTCGGCAGCTCTTTGGGGCCAATGACTATCAAGCCGATGACCATCACCAGCATGAGCTCTGGCCAGCCGATATCAAACATGATCGCGGGGTCCGTTCAGGGCCGAACTTGCGTCGGGCCTTCGAATACGCGCCGAACTAGCTCTTGGCCGTTTCGTCTTCGCGTGCAGCTGTTGTCGTCGTCGTTGACGTGGTGTCTTCCTCGATCTTGCTCGATTCAGCCTTTGCACCCTCGTCCTTCATGTTGCTTTTGAAGGACTTAATGCCTTTGGCGACGTCGCCCATAAGGCTGGGTATTTTGCCGCGTCCGCCAAAAAGGACCAGCACAACCACGAGGACAATGAGCCAATGCCAGATTGAAAAAGTGCCCATGTACAAGCGCTCCAGTGTGTAGCTTCGGTCCCCGAATGTCCGGGGCCAATCGGCGGGACTATCGCAGAAAGGGATTTCCCCCGCAATGGTGGCTCACACGCATGTGCGCCGTAGCCCATTGGGTTCGCAGCGTTATTCGCGCTAGTTCGTTGCCAAATCCGACGCCGCAAAGACATAGGTCTGCGCATCGTCGCGGGTCACGGAAACGGTGGCCCCTGTATCCGGCAGCATACGGCCGGCCATGTGGATACGGACATTCGTTGCGGCGGCGTCTTCCAGACAAACATCGATCAGGCTGCTGCGGCCCAGAAAGCGCGCCGCGACGACGGCCCCCGCGACACTTTCGGCACCGTCTGCCGGATTGTCTGACGAAATGCTCAAGGCCTCCGGACGGATCAGAACTTCAACATTCTGCCCTTCGTCATGCCCGTTGGTCGGAACCGGCCCGAGCGGAATGCGCACCTGTCCTGACGCCACCTGCCCCGTAAAGCGGTTCACATCGCCGAAAAATGCGGCGACAAATGCATTTGCCGGCTCGAGATAGATTTCATCAGGGCTCCCGACCTGTCGGAGTTTGCCCTGATCCATGACGGCAATCCGGTCGGCGAGATACATCGCCTCTTCGGGATCATGGGTCACCATCAGTGTCGCGATGCCCGCGTCACGCAGTATCTCTGCGGCCTGGTCGCGGACCAGATGGCGCAATGAGGTGTCGAGGCCTGAGAAGGGTTCGTCGAGCAGAACAATACGCGGACGTGGTGCCAGTGCGCGCGCAAGTGCCACCCGCTGTTGCTGGCCGCCGGACAATTGGTGCGGGTAAATCGTGGCGTAGCCGGACATGCCTGTCCGGTCGAGCGCATGTGCGACCTGCTCATCACGCTCCGCCGACGAGAGATGCTTAAGGCCGAAGGCAATGTTTCCGCGCACCGTCAGATGGGGAAACAGCGCATAATCCTGGAATACGAGGCCGACATTACGGTCTTCGGGGGGCACCGACACGCGCCCGTCGGCCATGACCTCCCCGCCAATCAGGACCCGGCCTTGCTGCAACGGCTCAAGTCCCGCGGCCACGCGCAGCAATGTGGTCTTGCCACAGCCCGATGGGCCGACCAGACAAACCACCTCACCCGCGCCAACCGCCAGGCCGACATCGTCGACCGCAATCGTGTCGTCGAAACGGTGCGTTACATGCTCGAGGGCAAGGTCGTTTAGTTCGCGCGCCATTTTCCAGCTTCGGGTGTCGGCCTCGTGGCCCGGTCTCGCTTAAGCTGGCGGAGCCTATTGAAACCGGTTCTCAGTCGCAACCGAGTGCGGCACCCGGTCACATTCAGGTGCCGGTTTCGTCTTCGAGAGCCTCTTCATGATCTGCCGAGACCTCATTGCCCGATTTTTCCTCGATGTGGGGTTCGTCTTCGATCTTGAGGGGCTCGTCCAGCTCGGTCGTGGCTTCGTCCTGGCCGGTCATTGAATCGAACGGCAGCTCATCAGATTGAGCCGAGGACGCGTAAATGCTGACCGCGGGGCGGGAATCGATCAATCCGGCAGACTTGAGTTCCTGAATTCCCGGTAGGTCTTTCACGCTCTCGAGCCCGAAATGGGACAGGAAGGTTTCGGTTGTCCCCCATGTCAGCGGGCGGCCAGGCGCGTTGCGACGGCGGCCGGGTTTGATCCAGTTGGCCTCGAACAGCGCATCCATGGTGCCCTTGCTCAGGCTGACACCACGAATCTCCTCGATTTCCGGACGCGTTACCGGCTGGTGATAGGCGATCACGGCGAGGGTCTCGTGTGCGGCGCGGGACAGACGGCGCTGGGACTGGCGTTCGATCTTGAGCTTATCGGCCAGATCCGGCGCGGTGCGAAGCACCCATTTGCCCGCAACACTGATCAGGTTGACACCCCGCCCAGCATAGAGCCGGCGCAGTTCGTCGAGAAGAGCGGGAATGTCCGTGCCCTTCGGCAACTGGGCCGCAATTGACGCCTCGTCGAGCGGTTCGACCGCCGCGAAGAGAACCGCTTCGGCCAGACGCAGCTGCTCGGTGTGTTCGTCCGGTTCCAGTTCAGGATTGATCGTCAAGGGTTTCGCCCCCTTCATTCGCTGGGGTGGGTAGGTCATCATCGGGCCGTCGCCGGAAATAAATCGGGCCGAAACGTCCGTCCTGGCGGATCTGGGCATGTCCATCGCGCACCAGTTCCAGGCTGGCCGCAAAGGTCGCGGCGATCGCGGCCCGTTTCGGCAGCCCCTCGTGCAGGCCTTCAGGCAGAAAACTCAACAGGGTGGCCCATTCCGGTGCGTCGCCCAGCACGCCACGCAGGCGGCCAAGGGCATCATCCATCGAAAACAGCTCAAACTGCTGGATCGTCAGCGTTTCTGCCTTGCCGCGCCGGCTGATCGCACCATACGCATCCAGCATCTCGAACAGTGACGCCTCATAGACCGCGTGGGTGATGACACGGATACCCTCCGGGGCGCCGCGGTCAAACACGTCACGGCCCAGCAACGGCCGGGCAAACAAGGTCTCGGCGGCGGTACGCATCGCCTCGATCCGCTGCAACTGATACTGCAGCGCGGCGGCCATCTCCGCCGCTGTCGGCTCGTCTTCGCTTTCTTCAGTGGGCAACAGAAGCCGTGACTTCAGATAGGCCAGCCACGCCGCCATGACGAGATAGTCGGCCGCAATTTCCAGCCGCAGCTGCCGGGCTGAATGGATGAATTCGAGATACTGCTCGGCGAGTGCAAGGACCGAAATCTTCGTCAGATCGACCTTTTGATCTCGCGCCAATGCAAGAAGCAGATCAAGCGGTCCCTCGAAACCCTCAAGATTGACGACGAGCGAATAGTCCGATGCCTCACCATCCTGCACCGCTTGCGCGGCCTGATGGTCCGGGACCGTTGGCTCGAAGCTCTCGCTGGTTTCGCTCATATCAGGCCGACGCCATGCAGTAAGACCCCACGCAGGAACTCAAGCGGTCCGAGAACCAGCCAACGAAAAATGTTGAGGTCGGTCCCGAGCTGCCGTCCCAGTATCGGCAGGATAAAGATCAGCCCGATCAGAATAAACAAACCGTAACGTTCCAACCGCGCAAGTTGAATGGCGAGCGGCCGCGGCAGGATGCCGACGGCGACCCGGCCGCCATCAAGAGGCGGCAGCGGCATCATGTTAAATATCGCCAGCAACAGATTGATATTTATGGAATTAATGAGGTTTCGGCCGAGCCATTCGCCGAATGTTGGGCCCACGAATGGCAGCAAATGCAGGGCCAGGGCAGAGGCGATTGCGAGCCCGATATTGATCGCCGGACCGGCGGCTGCAACCAGCACCATGTCGCGTCGCGGGTGGCCGAGTCGGCCAAAATTGACCGGAACCGGCTTTGCCCAGCCGAACAGGATGCCACCGGCAGAGATCAGAATGGCCGGCAAAATGATGGTTCCGAACAGATCGATATGCGCCAGCGGGTTGAATGTGACGCGCCCCAGGCTCTTCGCCGTGTCGTCTCCGAGTTTCCATGCGGCCCAGCCATGCGCGGCCTCGTGCATGGTGATGGCGAGCAAAACGGGGATTACCCAGATTGACGCCAGGAACAGAATGTCGTCGATGTTCACGTGGTCAGATCCCGTTCTCGAATTGCGCGGCCAGTGTTTCGGCGAGTTCTCCGATGTCCGCACCTTCAGGCTTTTGACGCGCTGCCCGTGCCCGTGTCCAGCGGCTATCAGCCGATCGTGACAGTTGGCCAACGGCCCCGGACACCTCGATCATCTCGGAAAGCACGCCCGAGCAATGCAAAACGGCGTCACACCCGGCGCTGAGCGCCGCTTCGGCGCGGTCTGCCGGGCTCCCGTCCAGCGCTGCCATGCAGATGTCGTCCGTGAAGAGAAATCCGTCGAAACCGATCTCGCCGCGTATCATCGTTTCGATCACCGTCGGAGAGACCGTGCCGGGCCTGTCGGGATCGATCGCGGAATACACAACATGCGCCGACATCCCGAGCGGCAGTTGGCGCAAGGCGCGGAAGGCCGCAAAATCCTGCCCGCGAAGCGTCGCGAGGTCGGCATCAACCCGCGGCAGTTCCTTATGGCTGTCGACGGCACCTCGCCCGTGGCCGGGCAGATGCTTGATCACCGGGAGACAACCTTCCCGCATCAACCCGCGCGCCATGGCCCCACCCAGTGTGGCAACGATTTCGGGATCGGCTGCGTAGGCGCGGGTGCCGATCGCATCGGTCGTTTCAGGGAGTCCCAAATCGAGGACCGGCGCACAATCCACGTCAATGCCCAGATCGACCAGCATGGCGCCGAACATCCGCCCGAGGTTCTCGGCTGCCGCTACCGCCAGCTCAGGGGCCTGGTCATAAAGGCCGGCAATGTCTCGCGCCGCCGGTGCAAACGGCCAATCGGGCGGTCGCAGCCGCATCACCCGCCCGCCTTCCTGATCAATCAGGATCGGCGCATCGTCACGACCAACAACATCGCGCAGTTCTGCTGTTAGCCGGCGGATCCCCGCCGCATCAGTGCAATTTCGAGCGAACAGGATGAAGCCGAACGGGTCGGCATCGCGCAGGAAGACGCGCTCATCGGCCGTCAGACGGGTTCCGGACACGCCGAAGACAACCGCATTGGGCGTCGTCATGCTGGTGGGCACCGTTCAGGGCGCAACGATGAGGCAATCCTGATTGCGGCTTTTCAGCTTGCCGCAGAGGCCGCTGGCAGCGGCACGATCGGTCAACGGCCCGGCCTGAATGCGAAAGAAGGTGCCACGGTCGAGCTTCACGCTCTGAACATTGAGGTCGAGTGGGCCCAACAGATCGGTATTTCGCTTTTTCAGCCGGTCCCATTCCGAAAGCGCGCGCTCCCGGCTGGAAACCGCAGCCAGTTGAATACGCCACGCGCCCGCCGACATCGTTGCTGCTGGCTTCGGCGCGGCGGCCGGTGTTGCGGGAGGGATAGATGGCGGCGCTTGAGTAGCCGAAGGCGTGGGTGCCGGCGGCGCGGCCACAGCGACAGGTGGTGCCGGGGGTGGCGGTGGTGCCGTCACGACGGGTGGCGGCGGAGGTGCTTGCGTCGCTGCCGGTGCCGGCTCGGGGTTTGCAGGTTCAACGGCTGCCGTGACGGTCGGTGTCTCGGTCGGCACCGTTGCCGGCACTTCTGCCAGCGGCGCTGGCGCTTCTTCGACCGCAGGCGTTTCGACGACGGGCGACGGCGGCCGCTCGGCGGGCTCCTCCGGCGGTGGCAACAGCCGTTCGACCGGCTCCTGAATTTGGCCTGGTGCCAATCGTCCGAAAACCAGCTTGTCCTGATCGGGAATCTTTAGTCCGCCCCGTTCCGCCGGCTGCCGCTTGATTGGGTCTTCATTGGCTGTGATGACCGGGGCGGCGTCCTCTGCGCCCGAACGGATACCCTGCTGGTAGGCAAACCAGACAACCCCTGCCAGTGCGACCGCACCGACGGTGATTGCGCCCACGGCGAATATCTTCGCGATCGGCCCCAGACCTCGCCGGGGTTCCACGTAAATGTCTCCCGGGCCGATAATCTCTGGATCGCTCATTTGTGCCTCATTCGCGCAATTCGTCGACCGGGGTCACCCCCATGACAGCCAGTCCCGACGCCACAACGGCCCGAACGGCGAGAACCAGAGCCATGCGGGCGCGTGTGACCTCCACATCGTCGGCAACAACGAACCGCAAACCCGGCTCTCCGCGCGCCTTGCTCCAGAGTGCGTGGAACGCTGCAGCAAGGTCATAGAGATAAAACGCCAAACGATGCGGTTCATGGGCCTCGGCCGCGCCTTCCACGGTGCGGGGCCATGCCGCCAGTAGCCTGATCAACGCAAGCTCGTCTGAGTCGGTCAAGCGAGCCAGATCGGCCTCGCGCAGCGCGTCAATCCCGAAATCGGCACCCGGAAAGGCTTCCGCCGCCATCCGCGCGACCGAATGGGTCCGCGCGTGGGCGTACTGGACGTAGAAAACAGGATTGTCGCGGCTCTGCTCGCGCACCTTGACCAGGTCGAAGTCCAGCGGCGCATCGTTCTTGCGCGTCAGCATGATGAAGCGGATGACATCCTTGCCGACGGCGTCCGCGAGATCACGCAAGGTCACGAAATTGCCCGAGCGCTTGGACATTTTTGCCGGCTCACCGTCTTCCAGCAGCCGCACCATCTGGCACAGTTTCACATCGATCTGGGCCTCGCCGTTCGTGAGAGCCTTCACCCCGGCGCCGACCCGTTTGACGTAACCGCCATGATCCGCGCCCCAGACATCGATCAGGGTCGAGAAACCGCGCCGGTACTTGTCCTGGTGGTAGGCCAGGTCGCTGGCAAAATAGGTCCAGGATCCGTCGGATTTCTTGAGCGGACGGTCAGTGTCGTCACCGAAATCGCTGGCCCTGAACAGCGTCTGCGGCCGTTCTTCCCAATCATCCGGCAGTTTGCCCTTCGGCGGCTCGAGGACACCCTCATAGATCAGCCCGTCCCGCTCGAGTGTCTGCATGACGGCATCCACGCCGTCGGCCTCGACGAGCGCGCGTTCCGACGAAAATTCATCGTGGCGGATGTTCAGCACACCCAGATCGTCGCGGATCAGGTCCATCATCGCGGCGACCGAGAATGCCCGGAATTCCGGGAGCCATTCGCTCTCGTCGCTGGCTTGCCACTTATCGCCGTCCCGCGCGGCCAGCGCCGCGCCGACCGGCACCAGGTAATCGCCGGGATAGAGGCCCTCGGGAATGTCCCCGATGTCGTCGCCAAGTGCCTCGCGGTATCGCAGATAGGCAGATCGGGCGAGCACATCGACCTGGGAGCCCGCATCGTTGATGTAATATTCGCGGGTCACCGCGTAACCCGCCTTGGCCAGCAGCGAGGCCAGCACATCACCCACGACAGCACCTCGCGCGTGGCCCACATGCAGCGGCCCGGTGGGGTTCGCCGACACATACTCGATATTGACCGGTCGTCCCTGCCCCAGATCGCTCTCGCCGTAGGCAACTCCGGCCGCGAGGATGTCGCGTAGCAGGTCGCGCCAGTATTCATCGTTCAGGCGCAAATTGATGAAACCGGGGCCTGCAACTTCAACGGTTTCGACGGAATCCCGTGCCCGCAGGCGCTCGGCCAGCGTCTCGGCGAGATCGCGCGGTTTGAGCCCGGCCGGTTTAGCCAGCACCATCGCGGCATTGGTCGCCAGATCGCCATGGCTCGCATCGCGCGGCGGATCGACACTCACCCGCGCGCCGTCGGTCCCGTCCGGCAGGGTACCGTCGGCCACGAGTGATTCAATTTCTGATTCAACGATTGCCTTGAAGGCGCTGAAAACATTCATCAAAGAACTTCCGGGTCAAACAATTTTCGATGCAGCTCAAGCGCATAGCGATCGGTCATGCCGGCGATGTAATCGGCGATCATGCGGGCGCGGCCCGCCTCGTCCCTGGCCTCGGCGCGTGCGCGCCACTCGGTCGGCAGCAATTCCGGCTCGTGGAACAGCAGTTCGAACATCTGGGAGACAACGCGCCGCGCCTTGGATGTCATCCGGTTCACCCGATGGTGGCGGTACATGTTTTCGTAGAGGTAGGCTTTGACGGCACTGTCGGAAGCCTGAATTTCCGGCGAAAACGCGACCACCGCGTGATCCAGCGCGCGCACTTCTTCCGGAGACCCCACATCGGCGTCCGCCAGGCGCCGTCGGGTCTCCGACAGGACATCGGACACCATGGTGCCGATGATCTGGCTAATCCCCGCATGAATGAGCCGCGGGCGATCGAGATCGCCATGTTCGTCCATCACAGCCCTGAAGGCGGGACCAACCAGCGGCACGTCTGCAATGTCTTCGAGATCGAACAACCCGGCCCGTAACCCGTCGTCGATATCGTGGCTGTTGTAGGCGATATCGTCGGAGATCGCGGCGACCTGGGCCTCCGCACCGGCAAAAGTATCCAGTTCCAGGTCATGATCCGCGACATATTCTTGGATCGCGGCCGGGATCGCCCGGTCGCTGTCGGCATGATGGCCCGTGAGCGGGCCGTTGTGCTTGACCACGCCTTCCAGGGTCTCCCAGGTCAGGTTGAGGCCGTCAAACGTGGGATAACGCTCTTCCAGCTTGGTCAGGATGCGCAACGTCTGGGCGTTGTGGTCGAACCCGCCGAACGGCGCCATCGCCGCATCGAGCGCGTCTTCACCCGCATGGCCGAACGGCGTGTGGCCGAAATCATGGGCGAGCGCCAGCGCCTCCGCCAGATCCTCGTTCAGGCCCAGCGCGCGCGCCACGGTGCGGGCGATCTGCGCGACTTCCAGCGAATGGGTCAGCCGGGTCCGATAATAATCGCCCTCGTGATAGACGAAAACCTGGGTCTTGTGCTTCAGGCGCCGGAACGCGCTCGAATGAATGATCCGGTCCCGGTCGCGCTGGTAACAGCTGCGGTAGCCGCTCTCCGGCTCATCGTGCAGACGCCCGCGCGTGGCCAGCGGATCACAGGCATAGGGCGCCAGGACGGCGCCGAATTGTTCGGGGCCGGCGGGCGATAGCCTCAGGTCTGCGGGTGTTGTGGGCATGGTCGGCAAAGTACGTGTGCGCCCCATGATTGCAACGGAAAATTGACAAACCCCGTGACATGACTAAATACCTGATATCGTTAAGGTGAAATGGCAGACATGAGCGACACGACCACATTGCAGCCCGACTCCGCCCCGAAAGGGGTTGGCCTCAGCGAAAGTGCCATCGCGCAGCTGACGGGTTTGTTCGAGGCCGAGGCCCGCGAAGACCTGATGCTGCGCATCGTGGTCAATGGCGGCGGTTGCTCGGGTTTCACCTACGGGTTCGATTTCGACAATGAGATCAAGGACGACGACAAGACCTTCGAGACGCAAGGCGTGAAGGTCGTGGTCGATGACGCCTCGCTGGAATTCATCGACGGCAGCGTCCTGAACTTCATCGAATCCCTGGGCGGCAATCACTTCACGCTGGAGAACCCCAACGCCACGTCATCCTGTGGCTGCGGCTCGTCCTTCTCGGTCTACTAGACCTCACTTTTATATTCTCGACGAGTGTGCGGCCCGGCTTTTCCGGTAAGAGCCGATTGTGAAATAGTGCACGGATGAAAGCCTTCCTCACGTTGCTTGTTGTCACCCTGACAGCTTTAGCGTCGATACCGGCATCGGCCGATGATACCTGCGGCCAGCTCGTCAAGGTCGATATCCGTGACGGGGAGACGCAGTCCTACAGTTACGGGACGCCGGACCAGGCTCCGATCGCCGCCCTCGTACTACTGGCTGGCGGCGGCGGCGCGCTCGACCTTGATGAAAACGGCTGCGCGCGCAATCTCAAGGGCAACACCCTCACCCGCAATGTTGCGACGTTACGAGAGGCGGGCTTCGTCACGGCCCTGACCGACGCACCGTCGGATTACCAATCAGGCGACGGCCTCGGTGCCTTTCGAGGCACGTCCAGCCATGGCGACGATCTGGGAGACGTTATTGCGGATGTCAGAGGTCGCACAGCAGCGCCGGTCTACGTGGTCGGCTCCAGCCGTGGCACGATCTCCGCGGTCAACGCCGCCGCCTATCTCTCCGGCATTTCCGCACCCGAGGGTGTGATCTTGTTCTCACCGATTACCTCGGGTCGCGAGAATGCTTACAAGGCGTGGGTCGCGCAAACCGTGTTCGATGAGCCCTTGGAAGACATCCATCAGCCCATTCTGGTGGTCGCCCATGAAAGTGATGCCTGCGCGCGTACACCGGCGGACAAAGCGCCTGACATTCTGGCCCGCACGAATGGCGTGGCGGAAGAGATGGGGATCGTCACTGGCGGACCGGCCACGAATACAGGCGTCAAAGGCGTCAAAGCTTGCCAGGGCAAATATCCCCACGGCTTCGGTGGCCAGGACAAGCTCGTCGTCGAATTGATCACCGATTTCGTGGGTAAAGCTGCACAGCGGTGATGTGCAACGCCCGCGGCACGCATTAGACTGGTGCCACACTCCCGCAACCGGTCTTCTTCATGTCACTCAAAATCGCCACCTGGAACGTCAACTCGATCAAGGCGCGCCTGCCCAACGTCCTCGAATGGCTCGAGGAAGCGAAGCCCGACGTGGCGCTGCTGCAGGAGATCAAGACCGTGGATGAAAACTTTCCGGTCATGGAGATCGAGGAGCGCGGCTACAATTGCGCCGTCCACGGGCAGAAAAGCTACAACGGCGTTGCCATCCTGTCTAAGCATCCACTGTCCGACGTGACAACCGGCCTGCCCGGCGACAAGGACGACGATCAGGCACGCTACGTGGAGGCCTGGGTCGAGGCCGGCGACGACAGCGTGCGCGTCGCCTCGATCTACCTGCCCAACGGCAACCCGGTCGACACGGACAAGTACCCCTACAAGCTCAAATGGATGGATCGTCTCGCCGGTCGCGCCAAAGCACTCCTGCACAATGAAGAACCTGTGGTCCTCGGCGGCGACTACAACGTCATCCAGGCCGACGGCGATTGTTACGACCCGGCCGCCTGGGCTGACGATGCGCTGTTCAAGCCCGAGACCCGCGCCAAGTTCCGAACATTGCTCAACCTCGGCTACACCGAGGCCTGGCGCACCCTGCACAATGAGACCCATGTTTACTCGTTCTGGGACTATCAGGCGGGTGCGTGGCAGAAGGACAACGGTATCCGCATCGACCATCTGCTGCTGTCACCCCAGGCCGCCGACAGGCTCGCCGCCTGCGAGATCGACAAGGGCCCGCGCGGCAAGACGAAGGCGTCAGACCACACGCCCGTCTGGTGTGAGTTGACCGCCTGACGCTATAGTCGGCGCCATCCAAGGGGGATCACATGTCACTCGCTACCGAAACCGAATTCGCCCGCTCCGTGCGCGATGTGCCGCGCAAGGCGCTGCCCGTGATCGATGTGGGCAAGGCGCGGATGGGTGATGCGAGCGCGATCGAGGCGGTGGCTTCCCAGTGGCGTGACGTCTGGGAGGGCCTTGGCTTCCTTTGCATCGTCAATCACGGGCTTGAGCCCGAGCTGATCGATGGCATGCACGACGCCGCCAAGCAGTTTCACGACCTGCCGCTTGAGACCAAGATGCAGGTGAAAGTCACCCAGGACCAGAAGGGCTACGTCCCGGCGCGTGGCGGCCTGACAACCCATTCGAAATTTCATAATTCCAAGAAGCTGAACACAGTCGAGTGCCTGGTGCTCGCCACCGACTATCCGGCCGACCATCCCGACGTGATTGCCGGCAAGAAATTCTACGGTGCCTGCCCCTGGCTGCCGGAAGACGTCGTGCCCGGCTTCAAGGTGACGGCGCAGAATTACATGGCGCGGATCACCGAACTCGGAAAATCCATGTTGCCCGTCTGGGCGCGTTCTCTCGAACTGGAGGCCGACTTCTTCAACCCGTTCTTCGAGCAGAGCTACACGTATTTCAGGGTCGCGAAATACGGCCCCAAGAATGATCTGGACGACGGCGAGATGGGCTCCAATGCCCATTGCGACACCGGTTTCAACACCTACCTGCCGCCCGCCCGGGAAGAAGGCATCCAGATTCTGGATACCGACGGCGAGACATGGTTCTGGCCCGACATGCCCGACGGCGCAGTGATCGTGAATATGGGGTACTTCTTCGAGCGCTGGACCAACAACCGCTTCCGCGCGACGCCGCACCGGGTGGTACCGCCGACCGTGAATGACCGCTATTCCTTCGCCTGCTTCGTTAATCCTGGCTTCGACACGCCCGGCGATTGCCTGCCGACCTGCGTGAGCGCGGACAACCCACCGCAGTATGACCCCATGACCTATTGGGAATATTTCGACTGGTACATGAAGCGGTCCTACACCCATTACGGCAAGCTCAAGGTCTCAGGCGACAACAACGTCTCGGCCTGAGTTTTTAACGCCCCGCCCGCGCGAAACGGATATCAATGAACCCCTCCAATCGCTATCTGCGGTTTATCCTCGATCTGTATCTTGGCAGGCGCGGCTACCGCACTTCCCTGATTGCCTATGGCTTGGGATTCTGGGCCTTCGCCGGCGGCATGTTCCTGTTCCTGACCTGGCCGGACACCCCGTCCATGGTGGCTCAGGTGTCGCGTGCGATCCTGATCAACGGCGGATTGCTCGTCCTCGTTCTGATGACCTATCCGGTGATCTACTGCGCGTTCAAGATCACTGATGAGAGCCGCCCGAAATCGCAATTTCGCCGGATCCTGGAGCCGACGATCATCGGCGTGCTGGCCCCGTTCTACGTGATGCTGCTGGTCGCGAGCTTCATCCAGTCCTTCGCCGGCCCGGTGCTGCTGGGACTCAACTGAGGCACCCCATCAACAAAGAGTGTGCGGTGGCGACAATCTGGCCGCCGACGGCGAAATGAACCTATAGTCTCACCTCGTTATCGACAGATCGGAGGTCTTGCATGACCCTCGCAGCGGAAACGGAATTTGGACGACAGGCGCGTGACTTGCCGCGCAAGGCCCTGCCCCTCATCGACGTCGGCCCCGCGCTGACCGGTGACCGCGATGCCATCGAGGCCCTGGCCGTCGAATGGCGGGCAATCTGGGAGGGCGTCGGGTTTAGCGGCATCATCAATCACGGGGTCCCCGCGGCACTGACCCGGCGGATGACCGAGGAGGCCAAGCGCTTCCACGACCTGCCCGAAGAAACCAAGCTGACGATCTCCGTGACCCGTGATCAGAAGGGCTACGTCCCCGCCCGATACGGCGTCACCACCCATTCGCAGTTCCACAAGAGCCGTAAGCTCGACACGGTCGAGTGTCTCGTCGTGGCAACCGACTATCCCGACGACGACCCGAACGTTGCGGCCGGCAAGCAGTTCTACGGCCCGATGCCCTGGCTGCCGGAAGCCACCCTGCCCGGTTTCCGGGCCGTCGCCGACGAATACATGGCGGCCATCACCGCGCTCGGGAAATCTCTGCTGCCGGTCTGGGCCCGCGCGCTGGAACTGGACGCGGATTTCTTCGCCGACAAGTTCGCCCAGTCCTACACCTATTTCCGGATGGCCCATTACCCGCCGAAGCCGGACCTCGACGATGACGAGATGGGGCTGGCGGCCCACACGGACACCGGCTTCATGACATTCCTGCCGCCGGCCGACGAAGACGGGCTGCAGATACTGGACCGCGACGGGACCTGGTTCTGGCCGGAGCTGCCGGCCGACGCGCTGATCGTCAATATGGGGCAATTCCTCGAGCGCTGGACCAACAAGCGCTTCCGCGCCACGCCCCACCGGGTGGTCCCGCCGCTGCACAACGAGCGCTACTCGCTCGCCTGTTTCGTCAATCCCGGTTTCGAGGCGGTCGGCGAATGCCTGCCGACTTGCACAGGGCCCGACAATCCGGCGATATACCCGACCCAGACCTACTGGGAATTCTTCAACTGGTACATGACCAACACCTTCACCCATTACGGCAAGGTCAAGGCCGGCGATAACAACCAAGCCACGGTATCAGGCAATAGCTGAGCCCCAACAAACCCAAGGAGAGTACTCACATGGCGTTTTTCGAACTCCGGCAATACAAGATCCGCCGCAACAAGATGAAGGACTGGCTGAAAATCTTCGACGAGGAGATCGCCCCCTTCCAGATCGGCAAGGGCATGGTGATCTGCGGCTCCTGGCACGGCGAGACCGATGATTCCGTCTTTGTGTGGATGCGCCGGTTCAATTCCGAGAAGGAACGCGAGCGGCTCTACAAGGCCGTATACGAAGATCCGCACTGGCAGAACGAAATTTCACCGCGCGTGGGCAAGTTGATCGACCGGGAGAAGATTCAGGTGCAGCGGATCGTGCCGAACAAGAAATCGAACGTTCAGTAGTCTGACGTCGTGTGCGGGCGGGTCACAGGCCCGCCCCTACAGACATCAAAGTTCAATGTAGGGGCCGGTTTCAAACCGGCCCTTTCGTTACCCTCAAGGAGAGCATCCGCATGGCGTTTTTCGAACTCCGGCAATACAAGGTCCGCCGCGGCAAGATGAAGGCGTGGCTCAAGATGTTCGACGAGGAAATCGTGCCGTTCCAGATGACCAAGGGCATGGTGCCCTGCGGATCATGGCATGGCGAAACGGACGCCTCCGTTTTCGTCTGGATGCGCCGGTTCAACTCCGAGAAGGAACGCGAGTGGATATGCAACGCGGTGTACGACGACCCGATCTGGGCGAACGACATCGCCCCGCGTGCCTACAAGCTGGTCGACCCCACGAAGATGAATGTCCAGCGGGTCGTGCCCAACAAGAAATCAAGCGTTCAGTAGGCATCGTATGCGGGCGGGTCACAGACCCTCCCTCACGATGTAGGGGCCGGTTTCAAACCGGCCCGTTTGGCATCGTAAGGAGACCATCCAGATGGCATTTTTCGAACTCCGGCAATATGTGGTTCGCCGCGGCAAACAGAAGGCATGGCTGCGGATGTTCGATGAGGAAGTGATGCCGTTCGAGGTTGCCCGAGGGATCGTGCCCTGTGGTATCTGGCATGGCGAGACAGACGATTCCGTCTTCATCTGGATGCGCCGCTTCAATTCCGAGAAAGAACGCGTGCGGCTCTGCAATGCGGTGTACGAAGACCCCTACTGGCTGAAGGAACTCGCCCCGCGAATCGACAAGCTGGTCGATCGCAAGAAGACCAAGGTCCAGCGGATCGTGGCGAACAAGAAATCGAGCGTTCAGTAATGCGTTGCCTGCAGACGGCGCAAAGACCCAGCCGAACTCCACTCTTTCTTCGTCATGGCCGGACGTGATCCGGCCATCCACGCGATCGCGTCACGTGACATCGCGACGTGGATGCCCGCAACAAGTGCGGGCATGACGCGTTTTAGGGGGTCTGTTTCGGGTCTTTCGGGGCGGTGTCGTCATCTGGCCCATGGCCCGCCTCTTTGCCGAAACTCACCTTCCCCTGGAGATACAGGAAATAGAGGAAGAGCGCGGCGGCGATGACGATCCCGAACAATATGAATGAATCGTCGAGCCAGATTGCGATCAACGCGAGAACCGCAAACGTGATGCTCAGAGAAATTTTTGTGAACATCCGGCCATACCCTCACAAGTTAACGAGCGCGTAACCTGCCACAAGGCCTGGGCCCGCGACCACATAGAACAAGAATGAGCGCCAGTACGCCGACCGGCAGCAGCAACCGCTTGTCGATGAGGAGTTCCGAGAGGTGTCTGGTCTCGTCGGTCGCCTGATCCACCCCCTCCTCCAGCATCACGAACAATTCCCGCAGGCCTGTCTCCAGGCCGATGTCGAACTGCCCGGCACGAAACGCCGGCAGGATGACCCGCTGGACCATCTGGCTGGAGCGCACGTCGATCATCGTGCCGCGCACGGGTGGGCCGAACTCCATACGCACGCGACGTTCGGCTTCGGCCACGATCAGGATCGCGCTGTTGGGATATTTCGCGATGTTCCAGTGATGCGCGAGATCCGCGCCGTAGGCCTCGATCGACCGTCCGCCCAGGTTCGGGATCGTGGCGACGATGACACGCCCGCCCGTGTCGGTCTCATGTTGCTTGAGAATTGTCGTCAGGCGTTCTTTGTCGTCGGGGGTGAGCAGCCCGGCGGAATCAACCACCAGACCGGACAATGCCGGAAACGACGACTGCGCAAGACCTGCGCTCGCGCCGAGAAAGACGAATGCGGCGACCGCCGCGATATTTCGTAATCGTTTGAACACAACGGGTCCGGTTACATGTCTCCGCCGAGACCGCCGCCGATGCTGCCGCCGATATCGCCGCCGCTGTCGGCCCCGCCGACGCTGTCCAGATCGTACATATCGCCCGCGTGAGCCGGGTTCGGCGCGTCGAGTGTCATGGCGCCACCCAGCATGAAACCCGTCCAGAAGGTCAACTCGGCACCCCGGCCGTGCTGTTGCCCACGCAAGGCAAGCATCTCGTTCTCGACGGCGGTATTGGTGGCAGGCTTGTTGCCGGAACGGACACGCGACTGCACGAACAAGTGCATCTGATAACGCTGCCAGACATTGCGGATCCGCCAGGCGGTCAATGCGATGACAGCGCCGATCAGAATCACAACCGAGACCAGGCCGGAATCGACCCTGTTCAGGACGGCCCAGATGACCACCAGCATAATCAAGCCTTCGAACAGTCGACGCAGCATGCCTGCCTCCGGTTGTTACGAACGCTACCCTAACACCTAAAGGTCGGCATAAACGTGGGTTTCGGCCTTGCCTCCCGGATGTGTGATCGCGCCGTAACGCGCATCCCCCACCGTCTGGGCATACTTCCACAAGGTGCCCGACTGGTAGTTGTTCTCGTGGGGCTTCCAGTCTTTGCGCCGGGCTTCCAACTCATCATCTGACAGATCGACGGCCAACGTGCCCGCCTCGGCATCGATGATGATCGTGTCGCCGTCTTTCAGCAGGCCGATCGGGCCGCCGACGGCGGCCTCGGGGCCGACATGGCCGATGCAGAAGCCGCGCGTGCCGCCGGAGAAACGCCCGTCGGTGATCAGCGCCACCTTGTCGCCCATGCCCTGGCCGTAAAGCGCGCCCGTGGTGGACAGCATCTCGCGCATGCCCGGGCCGCCCTTCGGTCCCTCGTTGCGGATGACCAGCACGTCGCCTTCCTCGTATTCCCGGTTGAGCACCGCCTGCAGGCAGTCTTCCTCACGCTCGAATACCCGCGCGGGCCCGGTGAACTGGATCTTCTCCAGCCCGGCGATCTTCACGATCGCACCCTGCGGGGCAAGATTGCCCATCAGGCCGACGACGCCGCCGGTGGTCGAGATCGGGTTGGTGATCGGCCGGACTACGTCCTGGTCTTTCGGCAGGGTCACGTCGGCATAGTTCTCGGCCAGGGTCTTGCCCGTGACCGTGATGCAATCGCCATGCATGAAGCCACCGTCTATCAGCTCCTTGATGACAAGGCCGACACCGCCGACGTCGAACATATCCTTGGCCACGTATTTTCCGCCCGGCTTGAGGTCGGCGATATACGGCGTCTTGCGAAAAATCTCGCAGACATCCATCAGGTCAAAGTCGATGCCCGCCTCGGCCGCCATGGCCGGCAGATGCAGGCCGGCATTGGTCGAGCCGCCGGTCGCCGCCACGATGGCAGCTGCGTTCTCGAACGCCTTGCGCGTGACGATATCGCGCGGGCGGAGCTGGGTCTTGATCAGGTCCATGACCGCCTTGCCGCTGGCGACCGCATATTCGTCGCGGGATTCATAGGGCGCAGGCGCACCCGCCGAATGAGGCAGCGCCAGACCGATGGCTTCAGACACGCACGCCATCGTGTTGGCCGTGAACTGGCCGCCGCACGCGCCCGCCGACGGGCAGGCTGCGCATTCGAGCTCAAGCAGATCTTCGTCCGACATGGTGCCGGCCGCGTTGGCGCCCACGCCTTCGAACACGTCGATGATGGTGACGTCCTTGCCCTTGAACTTGCCCGGCAGGATCGAGCCGCCATACATGAACACGGACGGGATATTCAGGCGGATCATCGCCATCATCAGACCCGGGAGCGACTTGTCACAGCCCGCGAGGCCCACGAGCGCGTCATAGGAATGGCCGCGCACGGTCAGCTCGGTCGAATCCGCGATCACCTCACGGCTGACGAGCGACGAGCGCATGCCGTCATGGCCCATGGCGATACCGTCGGTCACGGTGATGGTGGTGAACTCGCGCGGCGTGCCGCCCGCCTCGCGCACGCCCGCCTTGGCCGCCTGGGCCTGACGCGACAGGGCGATGTTGCACGGTGCGGCCTCGTTCCATGTGGTCACCACGCCGACGAAGGGTTGCTTGATCTCCTCGTCCGTCATGCCCATCGCGTAATAGAAGGCGCGATGCGGTGCGCTGGTGTTGCCGACCGAGACGTGGCGGCTCGGCAGTTTTGATTTGTCCCACTCGCCGCCGGGTGTGTTGCCGTCCATGACCTGTTTCCTTCGTCTGATGCGAGCCCGAGGCTCATAAATAATTGTTCGCCGCGGAGCATAACCGTGGCGGTGGAAACTGGCCAGTTTTGCGAACGTAGTATCGCGTCGAGCGCGGACGGGTCGCAGACCCGCCCCTACGAGACGACCTCGAACCCTGTAGGGACGGGTTTCAAACCCGCCCGGTGTCCCGAACTGTGGCGTAGATTCATTTCGAAAAGCCCAGGATGAGGTCTTCTGCCCCTACTCCGCCGCGTGCTTGCCGACGGTCCAGCCCTTGTCGCCCAGCAAACGCTCGCCGATGTCGCGCATATCATCTTCGAGCTCTGTCGCCATGCTGTCGTTCCAGCGGTTGAGGAAGCCGTAGAACGCGACGACCGCGTTGATCTCGACGACCTCGGCGTCGGTGAAATGCTCCCGAAGCCGCGCAATATGGTCTTCGGTCACGAGGTTCGGGACCGACGCCGCACACTGGGCGAATTCCAGTGCTGCACGTTCCGCGTCGGAGAATATCGGGTTGGTCTCATATTCCCAGACCACCGCCACCTTGGCCTCGTCGGTGTCGTAGCCGGGGCGCATCGCGTTCGACGCCGTGTGGGACATGCAGTAGCTACAGCCGGCGGTCTTGCTGGCGATGTTGCCGACCAGCGCCTTCAGGCCAGGTGTCACGTTGCCATATTCCTTGAACGTGGCCGCGGCCAGCTCGACGAATGCTTTGAAGATCGGCGGCCGGTGGGCCATCGTCAGCTGGGCATTGGTGACGAACCCCATGCGATCGTCGGAACGCAGGAAGTATTCCTCCAGCTCGGGCAGGTCTTCGCGTTTCAGCGCGGGGATGTGCGGCATCGATCAGGCTCCGGTCAGATACACCAAAGCCCAACCGTATCAGGCAGCGCTCAAACGTTCGAGGGCGCCCTGGAGCTTCGTCTTGGCGTCATTGGCGTCGGCGCGGCGTTCATGCTGCTCGGCGACGACCGCTTCCGGCGCGTTGGCGAGGAACTTCTCGTTCGCCAGTTTCTTGTCGATGCCGGAGATATCCTTGTCGAGCTTGGCGATCTCCTTCGCCAGACGGTCGCGCTCCTCGCCCAGATCGATGATATCGGCCAGCGGTAATGCGAGTGTCGCCTCGTTGAGCACCATCTGGACCGCGCCCTCGGGAATGTCCGCATCCACCACAACATCTTCGAGACGCGCGAGGCGCAAAATCTGATCCCGGTGACGCCCAAGCCGCGCCTGGGTCTCGTCGGTTGCGTCGCGCAGGATCGCCGGGATCTTCGCTCCCGCCGGCACGTTCACTTCATTGCGGACCGTACGCACCTCGGTGATGAACTGAACCGCCCAGTCGAGCTCGGCTTTGGCACCCGCGTCAACCGGCGCAATGTCGTCTGCCGGCCACGCCGCGTGGATCAGCATGCTGTCGTCATTGTCGAGATCATCGCCGAAATGCTGCCAGAGCTCTTCGGTGATGAACGGCATGAACGGATGCAGGATCCGGAGGATTTGCTGCAGCGTCCAGCCGGCCACGGCCCGGGTCTCGGCCTTGGCCTCCTCGTCGTCACCCTGGAAGACGGGTTTCGCGAATTCGACATACCAGTCACAGAATGTGTGCCAGGTGAACTGGTAGATCGCACCCGCCGCCTGATCGAAGCGATACTCTTCGAGCGCCTTGGTCACGGCCGTCGTTGTTTCGGCCACACCGCCGATGATCCATTTGTTGAGCGTCAGCTCAACCTTCGCCGGGTCGAAGTCCGGACCCGGTGCGGCGCATTCGTTCATCTGGCAGAAACGCGCGGCATTCCAGAGTTTTGTGCCGAAGTTCCGGTAGCCCTGCACGCGGTTGTTCGCCAGCTTGATGTCGCGGCCCATCGCCGCCATCGAGGTCAGCGTGAAGCGCAGCGCGTCCGCTCCGAACTCGTCGATCACGTCGAGCGGGTCCATGACGTTGCCCTTCGACTTGGACATCTTCGCGCCCTTCTCGTCGCGGACCAGCGCATGGATATAGACGTCGGCGAACGGGACCTCGTCCATGAAGTGCAATCCGAACATCATCATCCGGGCGACCCAGAAGAAAATGATGTCGAAGCCCGTGATCAGGACGCTCGTCGGGTAGTAACGCGCCACCTCCGGGGTCTCATCGGGCCAGCCGAGGGTCGAGAACGGCCACAGCGCCGACGAAAACCATGTGTCGAGTACATCCGGGTCGCGGGTGAGTGTGACCGCCTTGCCGTAATGGGCCTCGGCGGCGGCGGCGGCAGCCTCTTCACTCTCGGCGACGAATATCTCGTCGTCCGGGCCATACCAGGCCGGGATCTGATGCCCCCACCAGAGCTGGCGCGAGATGCACCAGGGCTGAATATTTCGCAGCCACTCGAAATAGGTCTTGGACCAGTTCTCCGGCACGAACTTCGTGTCGCCCTTCTCGACCGCGGCGATGGCGGGTTTTGCGAGCGTCTCCGCATCCACATACCACTGGTCGGTGAGCCAGGGCTCGATCACGACGTCGGACCGGTCGCCGAACGGCACCATGTGCCGGTTCGCCTCGATCTCCGCGACCAGACCACGTGCTTCCATCTCAGCGACGATCTTCTCGCGCGCCTCAAAACGATCGAGCCCGTTATAGGCGGCGATTGCCGCATCCGGGTCACCCCAGTCCGAGGCAGCCGTATCGGTGCGGAACTCGTCCGTGTCGATGGCGACCATGGCCGAGGCATCCAACACGTTGATCATGCCAAGCCCGGCGCGGCGGCCGACCTCGAAATCGTTGAAGTCATGGGCCGGCGTGATCTTCACTGCACCCGAGCCCTGCTCCGGATCGGCATAGCTGTCGGCGACGATTTTGATCTTGCGACCGGCGATCGGCAGGATCGCGTTCTTGCCGATGATGTCCTGGAAGCGTTCGTCGTCGGGATGCACCGCGACACCGGTGTCGCCCAGCATCGTTTCCGGGCGCGTCGTCGCCACGGTCACGAACCGATCGGGCTCGCCCTCGATGGGGTAGCGGAAATACCAGAGATGGCTGTCCACCTCCTTCTGCACGACTTCGAGATCCGAGATCGCCGTGTGGAGTTTCGGGTCCCAGTTTACGAGGCGCTTGTCCTTGAAGATGAGCCCATGGCCGTGCAGTTCGACGAACACCTTGAGGACGGCCTTCGACAGTCCCTCGTCCATCGTGAACCGCTCACGCGACCAGTCGCATGACGCGCCCATCCGCTTGAGCTGGTTGATGATCGTGCCACCGGACTCCTCTTTCCACGCCCAGACCTTATCGAGGAAATCCTCGCGCCCGATCAGGTTCTCGTTTTCATTCTCCAGGGCACGGCCGCGGTCGAGCCGGATGCCGTCCTCGGCAAGCTGACGCTCGACCAGCATCTGGGTCGCGATCCCGGCATGGTCGGTGCCCGGCTGCCACAAGGTGTCGTAACCCTGCATGCGCCGCCAGCGGACCAGCAGATCCTGCAACGTGTTGTTCAGGGCGTGGCCCATATGCAGGCTGCCCGTCACATTGGGCGGCGGAATGACGATGGTATAGGTCGCGTTGTCCGTGCGACCGCATGCGAACGCGCCGGCGGATTCCCAGCGGTCATAGAGGCGCGTCTCTATTTCGGCGGGCGCGTAGGTCTTTTCGAGATCGGTCATGGTCACGTGACTTCGCATCGGTCGCGGCCGATCGCAATTGCGCGATCCGCACTGTTGTTAAGCGATGGCTGTTTAGCGAAGCATACGCGTCGCGGCTAGACCCTTCGGGCCACCAGCGACAACAAAACGGATTTATACGGAGACAGGCTTACTTGGCGCGCTTGGCGATACGCTCGACTTCTTCCTGAACAATACGGTCAACAATCTCTGGCAAATTGTCGTCCAGCCACTCCTTGAGCACCGGTCGCAGAACATCCTTCACCAGCTGTTCAAGCGTCTGGTTGCCGTCGCCGATGGCCGCGTTTGCGGCGAGCACGGCGGTCAGGCCGGACATCGCTGCCGCGCTGACTTCCTCGACTTCGTCGGACACAATCTTGTCCTCCGCGACAAGGATTTCCTCGACCGGCTCGGGTTCCGGTTCTGGCTCGGGTTCCGGTTCTGGCTCGGGTTCCGGCTCTGGCTCGGGTTCCGGCTCTGGCTCGGGTTCCGCGACATCCTCGTCTTCGATCACATCGGTCAGCTCGAGGATGTCGTCATCGATATCGTCCTCCGGCATTTCCTCGACCTCATCGGTGGCGTCGTCGTTCACCGCCTGTTCGGGCAGCTCTTCATCGCCGGAATCGGCGGCAGCATCCTCACCGTCGGACTCCTCATCGCCATCCTCCGAAATGATCCGGCGGATCGACGCGAGGATTTCCTCCATCGACGGTTCTTGCTGATCGGCATTTGTATCGCTCATGGTCGCCTATGACCGCAGAAAATGGTTAATGACAACTAAACGCACACTAGAAATGCGAGCGAGTCTGGGCGAGTCAAAACCCGACATTCGAGGTGCTATTGCGTGTTGAGGGCGGATTATCAGTTTCCGTCCAGGATGTCGGAGCCAAAGAGCCGGTCCTCGACGTCGCGGAAATTCCGTGTCGGATCATAGATCGCAACCGGCAAATCCAGATCTTCGGCAGTGAGCCGGCCGATTGCCTGAAGCAGTTGGTAGGCCGCAACGATCTGATCGCGCTGGGCGACGACGAGATCGACGCGTGAATCGAGAAGCTCCTGCTCTGCATCCAGCACGTCGAGAACGGTGCGCGAGCCGA
>JABJEK010000079.1 GCA_018702955.1 Rhodospirillaceae bacterium
CGACGACGTCCAGCTCGGTCGTCAGGCTCTTGGCCTCTTCAACCGTGATGACACCCTCGTTGCCGACCCGCTGCATCGCGTCTGCGATGTAGTCACCGACTTCGGTGTCGCCGTTCGCGGAGATACGGCCAACCTGGGCAATCTCTTCGGAACTGCGGATCTTCTTGGCGCGCTTCTCGATGTCGGCGACGACAGCTGTGACCGCCAGGTCGATGCCGCGCTTGAGATCCATCGGGTTCATGCCGGCCGCAACGGCCTTGGTGCCTTCGCGGACGATCGACTGTGCGAGAACCGTCGCCGTCGTCGTGCCGTCACCGGCGATGTCATTGGTCTTGGAAGCGACTTCCTTGACCATCTGGGCGCCCATGTTCTCGAACTTGTCCTCAAGCTCGATTTCCTTGGCGACCGAGACACCATCCTTGGTGATACGCGGTGAGCCGAACGAACGGTCGATGATGACGTTACGGCCCTTCGGGCCCAACGTGACCTTGACGGCGTCGGCCAGGGTGTCGACACCCTTCAGCAACTTGTCGCGCGCCGACGTTGAAAATTTGACTTCTTTTGCAGCCATTTGAAGTTCTCCTTCTACGGAATTTAATTAAGCGGCCTTCTTGGATTTCTTCTTGGCCTCGATGACACCCATGATGTCGGACTCCTTCATGATCAGGAGCTCCTCACCGTCGATCGTAACTTCCGTGCCCGACCACTTGCCGAACAGGACCCGATCACCGGCCTTAACATCCATGGCAATTTCCTTGCCGTCCTCGGTGCGACCACCAGAGCCCACGGAGACGACTTGGCCCTCCGAAGGTTTTTCCTGGGCCGTATCCGGAATAATGATGCCGCCAGCCGTCTTTTCGTCGGAACCGACGCGACGCACTACAACTCGGTCATGCAAAGGGCGAAAGCTCATCCCCTTATCCTCCTGTAATATATGAATAAATCCGCGGTTCTCGCCGAACTGTTAGCACTCAACCCGCGTGAGTGCCAGACAGGTAGTGATCCGGCTGGCCCCTGTCAACCCGCGGGGAACCGGGGGATTAAACTTTTTTCACCGCCCACTTGTCGGTGCCTTGGCAGCACTCTCGCCCGACCGGTGCTAATCCGTTGTTAACACATAGTATTTTGTTGTCGCGACTCCTCTGCCTTCGGATAATTCGAGTTACTTGGTGATTCGGTCTTTCCAAGCATGAGGTGTCGAAGATGCGAAAGGACGTTGGTCTACAACTGGATGGGTGGCGGATCACGACCGCCGAGATCATCTATCACATGCCCGATCATCCCGGGATTTTGCAGAGTTTCGTCTGGCAGAAGCTCGATATGCCGCCGGAATTTCCCAAGCTGCGCAAATTTCTGGATTTCTGGGCAGATAATCTCGACGGCCCGCTCCATTCGGTCCGCGTCGGACACACCGACATCATCACACCCCCGAAGTTCCGGAACGTCAGCCGGTCCTTCGAATTGCACTGAGACGGCTTGTTCGCCCGACCCGGTCAGGGCGTCAGATAGGCCTCGCGCACGCTCTCGTCGGTCGCGATGTCTTCGATTGGCCCCTCGACCAGGATGCGCCCGCGCTCGATGACCGCCGCCCGGTTCGCCACATGGGTCGCGAAACGCACATTCTGCTCCGATAGCAGGACCGTCAGCCCCTCTGCCGCCAGAGTTCGTATCGTCGCCGCGATCTGCTGCACGATCACGGGTGCCAGCCCCTCGGACGGCTCATCGAGCAAGATGATCTGGGGGTTCCCCATCAGCGTGCGCGCGATGGTCAGCATCTGCTGCTCGCCACCCGACAATTGACCGGCCTGGCGCTCACGCATCCCGGCGAGCGGCGGGAACAAGTCAAAGATGCGTTCTCGCGTCCAGGTCGCCGCCCCGAAATCTGCTGCGCGTTCGCCGCCACGTTCGCCAACGACCAAGTTCTCCTCGACGCTCAGGCCCGCGAAGACCCGCCTTGTCTCGGGCACATAGCCGAGCCCCGCGCGGGCGATCTTATATGAGGGAGCACCCGTGACCTCGCGGTCGCCGACGAACACCTGCCCGGCTTTCACATCCACCAGCCCCATGGCTGCCTTCAGCGTGGTCGATTTGCCGGCACCGTTGCGACCGAGCAGGACCGTCACCGACCCGACCGGGACCTCGAGATCGACCCCAAACAATGCCTGGGCCGTGCCGTAAAAGGCCTCAATCCCCGAGAGACGTAGCGCGGGTTCGCTCATACCGTCGCCTCGTCAAATGTGCCGAGATAAACCGCGCGCACCGTCGCGTCGCCGCGAATTTCATCCGGGCTGCCCTCGGCGATGATCTGTCCCCGGTCGAGCACGATCACCCGGTCCGCATGGCCGAACACCACATCCATGTCGTGCTCGGTGAACAACACCGCGACGCCGCGTTCCGCGACCATCACATCGACCAGGTCCATCATGCCGCCGCGCGCATCCGCCGCCATGCCTGCCGTCGGCTCGTCCATCAACAGCAAAGACGGTTCATTCGTCATCGCGACGGCGAGCTCCAGCCGTTTGAGGTCGCCATAGGGAAGCTCGGCGGCGGGATCTTCGGTTCGAGCAGCGAGCCCGACCAGTTCGATCAACACCTCGGCCTCGGCGCGGTACCGCGCACTCAGGCGGCGGCCGAGCCCCTTGGCCGCGCCATCGGCAGACGCAAGCGCCACCTGGATGTTCTCTGCGACCGTCATACTGGCGAACGTCGCCGTGATCTGGAATGTGCGCCCCACGCCGTGGCGCCATATCCGATGGGGTGCCTGTCCGGTGACATCGCGACCGGACATCTCTATCCGGCCATCGTCGGGTCGCAGTTGGCCATTGATGCAATTGAACAGGGTCGTCTTGCCGGCACCGTTGGGCCCGATCAATGCGACCCGTTCTCCGGGGGCGACCGCGAACGAGACCCCGCCGACCGCCTGCACGCCGCCAAACGCCTTGGAAAGTTTCTCGACCGTCAGAACGTTCATGACGGAAACCTCATGGCTGGCGCCGCCGCATAAACGCCGACAGGCCCGCGAGGCCATGGGGCAGCACCACGACAAGCAAAATAATCAGGATACCGAGACACAATTGCCAGAGATCGGTCAGCCGCGTCAGCTCGGTCTCGATCTCCGTCAGGGCGATCGCGCCCAGAATGGGCCCGGCCAGCGACTGCACGCCGCCCAGCAGCACCATCACCAGCCCGTCCACCGAAGTAGAGACGAACAACACCTCGGGGAACACACTCCCCTTGGCGAACGCGAAGAAGCCGCCCGCCACGCCGGCGGCGGCACCCGCAAGCGTGAAGGCGAGCCAGCGGTGCCGGGTCACGTCTACCCCGATCGCGGCCGACCGCAGGGCCGAATCACGGGTCGCGCGCAGCGTGTATCCGAACGGGCTGAAGACCGTGTGCCGCAACCCCCAGATCACGGCCGCACAGACCGCGAAGGCCAGGTAATAGAAGACGAACGGGTCGGACGCCCAGTCGCTCGGCCAGACACCCAATATGCCGTTGTCGCCGCCGGTGAAACCGCCCCACTGGAACGCCGCCGACCATGCAATCTGCGCGAAGGCCAACGTCAGCATCGCCATATAGATGCCCGACAGCCGCACACAGAACCAACCAAACAGCAGCGCGCCCGCAGCCCCCGCCAGAGGTGCGAGCAGGAGCGCGGGGGCCATGCCCAGCGACAGATGGAACACCGCCAGACCCGACCCGTAAGCCCCGAGCCCGAAATAGGCCGCATGTCCGAACGTGATCAGCCCACCGCCCCAGAGCAGGAAATGCAGGCTCGCCGCAAAAAGCGCCAGGATCGCGATTTCCGTCAGCACGATGATCGCGAAATCTCCGATGACCAGCGGTGCCGCCACCCCCGCGACCAGCAGGCCCCACCAGAAAATCCGGCTGAGCCCATCGCCGGCGCGCAGCGGCGGATCGGGATTGCGCCGGTCTTCCTGGGTCGTGAACTCCGGTCGCCCGAATAGCCCGCTCGGCTTGAGCACGAGGGTGACCGCCATCACCGCGAAGATCAGCACCAGCGTGATCTGCGGAAAGATCACCACGCCGAAGGCCAGCAGCTCGCTGATCAAGACGGCAGCGACGAAGGCACCCATGATCGAGCCCATACCGCCGACCACGACGACGACAAACGCATCGACGATGATGTTCAAATCCATCGACAGGCTGGCGGCCTGACGGGGTATCTGCAGGGCGCCGCCCAGGCCCGCGAGCGCGGCACCCAATATGAACGCGCCGGTGAACAGCCAGCGCTGGTCGATGCCCAATGCGGCGACCATCTCGCGATCTTCAGTTGCCGCACGCACCAGCACACCAAATCGCGTATGGCGAAACAACAACCACAGGCCGCCCAGGACAACGAACGCGGTGGCGATCAGGAACAGGTCGTACTCGGGCACCGCATGTCCGAAGATATTGATGGCGCCGTCGAGGCCGGGCATGCGGGGTGCGAACAAATCATCCGCCCCCCAGATCATCCGGGTCAGGTCCTGGACGACGAGCACGACCCCGAACGTGGCGAGTAGTTGGAACAGTTCCGGCGCGCGATAAATGCGGCGCAGCAGGCTTGTCTCCATGACCGCTCCGAGCCCGCCCACGACGACCGCCGCCAGCAGGATCGCCGCCAGGTAGCCAAAGAATGTGTCACCGAACGCGGCTGTAAAGCTGAACGCGAGATACGCACCGAGCATGTAGAGCGAGCCATGCGCAAAGTTGACGACTCGGGTGACCCCGAACACGATCGACAGACCGACCGCGATCAGGAACAGGGACGCGGCACTGGCCAGTCCCGTGATCGCTTGGACGACAATAAAGCTCAACACACCCTCCGGCGACGCCGCATGGCACCCATGGCCCGGCGCCGCCCGCCCCTACGCGGGGCTGCCTTCAACGCTACTTGGCAGGCCGGAGCTTCCGGACCGTCGCGTCATCAGGCAGGTAGTCGGCACCATTCGCATAGCGGAAATCCACCATGACGCCCTTGCCGTCAACCTTTGCGGTACGCCCGACGTAAGCGCCCATCGTCGATTGATGATCGAGTGCACGATAGGTAATGGGCCCGAACGGCGTGTCGAGCTCCAGGTTTTTCATCGCCGCGACCATCGCACCGGTGTCGGTGGAGCCTGCCTTTTCCAGCATCGCCGCGATCGTCAGGATCGTGTTGTAGCCGACGATCGAGCCCGCGCGCGGATAGTCGTTGAACCGCTTGGAATAGGCATCGAGGAAGGCCTTGTGGGCGGCATCCTCGATCCCCTGCCAGGGATAGCCGGTGACAATCCAGCCCTCTGGCGCCTCACCCTTGAGCGGATCGAGATACTCCGGCTCACCCGTCAACAGGCTGACCACCTGGCGGTCCTTGAATAGACCGCGCAGCTGACCCTCGCGCACCAGTTTCGCCAGGTCGGTCGAGAAGGTGACGTTGAAGATCGCGTCGGGCTTGGCCTGGGCCAGCGCCTGGACGGTCGCACCCGCATCCAGCTTGAACAGAGCCGGCCACTGCTGACCGACAAACTCGACATCCGGGCGCAGGCCCTTCAGCACGTCCTGGAACGCCTTCACGGCCGATTGTCCATACTCGTAGTTCGGCGCGACCGTCGCCCAGCGCTTGGCCGGCAACTTGGCGGCTTCCTCGGCCAGCATCGCGGCCTGCATATAGGTCGAGGGGCGCAGGCGGAACGTGTAGTCATTGCCCTTCGCCCAGACAATGGCATCCGACAGCGGTTCGGCTGCCACGAACAACACCTTGTTGCGCGCTGCAAAATCGGCGACAGCCAATCCAATGTGCGACAGGAATGTGCCGGCGATCAGGTCAACCTTCTCGCGGCGCACCAGTTCCTCGGCGAACTTCACCGCGTCGGCGGGTTTGGCGCCGTCGTCGCGCGAGATGACTTCAAGCTTCCGGCCGAGAACCCCGCCCTTGGCGTTGATCTGCTCGACGGCAAGTTCCCAACCGTTCCGGTAGGGCACGGTGAAGGACGCCAACGGGCCTGTGTAGCTGTTGACCTCGCCGATCCGGATCGGGTCCTGAGCGGTGGCGATCGACGCCGATGTGAGTGTCAGCAATGCCGCAATGGCGGCGGTGATATGGGTGCGAATACGCATGCGCAGCATGGTCGCAATCTCCTGTGCAATCGGTGACAAGTTAAGGCGCGTTGATCGCGCCCTTCCGTTCCCCTGGTATCGGTGGAATTCCACCCACCGGAGCGCCACATATACTCAATATGAGTTCAAGGTTCAATGGCAATCGAAATGCCCCCCGAATCGCGCACAAAGATACTTTCGAATGTGAAGGCCAGATGGGATGGCAGAGGACAATCGGTTTGGATATAGTCCAGCCGAGTTCTAGGGAGGAATCATGTCAATCAATGTTGCCGTCATCGGCGCGGGGCCGAGCGGCTTTTACACGGTCGATGCCTTGCTGAAGGGCGATAAAGACGTCCGGGTCGATATCATCGAACGTTTGCCGACACCCTTCGGGTTGATCCGTGGCGGCGTCGCACCGGATCATCAGACAACCAAAAAGGTCGCGCGCGTCTATGAGAAGACGGCGTTACGCGACGGTGTGGGCTATTACGGCAATGTCGAGGTGGGCCGCGATGTCACCATGGCGGAGCTGCAGGAGATGTACGACGCGATCGTGCTTGCCGTCGGCGCACCGCGCGACCGCAAACTCGGTATCCCCGGCGAGGACAAGGCCGGCGTCTTCGGCTCGGCCGACTTCGTGGGCTGGTACAACGGGCATCCCGACTTCACGGACCTGCAGCCCGACCTGAACACCGGCACGGTGGTCGTCATCGGCCAGGGCAATGTCGCGGTCGACGTCGCCCGGGTCCTGGTGAAGACGCCGGAAGAAATGACCGACACCGATATCGCCGATCATGCGGCCGACGCCGTCGAGGCCTCGCCCATCACCGACGTTTATATGGTCGGCCGACGCGGCCCGATCGAAGCCAAGTTCACGAATGTCGAACTGCGCGAGATGGGCAAGCTCGACGATTGTCAGCCGATCATCGACGCGGGCCAGCTTCCCGAAGAAGTCACGGGTGACTGGTCCGACCGGGACAAGCGCCTCAAGGACCGCAACCTCGCAACGATGAAGGAATTCCCCGACGTCGATCCGGCGGGAAAATCAAAACGCGTCCATTTCTCTTTCTATGCAAAGCCGATCGAGATTCTCGGTGGCGACAAGGTCGAAGGCATCCGCATGGAACACACACGGGTCGAGGATGGGCGTTCCGTCGGCACGGGTGAATTCTTCGAGATCGAATGCGGCCTGGTGATTCCGGCCATCGGCTATTTCTCCGATCCGTTCCCCGGCGTGCCGTTCGATGCGGACAACGGCATCGTCGTGCATGACGAAGGCCGGGTCGGCGACGGCGTCTACGCCGTCGGTTGGATCAAGCGCGGCCCGACCGGCGTGATCGGCACCAACAAGCCCGACGGTGACATCGCCGCCACGCAGATCTTCGAGGATGTCGCCGACGGCACAAAGCCCGGCCGCGAGGCGCTGGAAGCATTGCTGGCGGAGCGCAATGTGCGTTGCCTGACCTATCAGGATTGGCAGTCGATCGACGCGTCCGAAGTGGCGGCGGCGAAGCCCGGCGCGCCGCGGCGGAAGTTCGTGACCATCGATACGATGATTGCCGCTCTTGACTGACTGGCAAAACACCTTAGTTGGGCACTCACAGCGCCAGATTGTGCTTGAAACGAATAGGCAGGCGGATGAATGTAGCGCCGCGCAACCATGTATGCGCGCATCCGAACATTAATCTGAATTCAAAACCGAGTTTACGGGAAGGAAATACCCGATGTCTGAGGTAGCGGCCGTCGAAAGGCCGGAAGAGAACCGTCAGGAAGTTGAATCCGCAGTTGTCCGTTTTGCAGGCGACTCCGGCGATGGCATGCAGCTTACCGGCAGCCACTTCACCATGACGGCGGCGATTGCCGGCAACGACCTTGCCACCTTCCCCGATTTCCCCGCCGAGATTCGCGCACCTGCCGGCACGACCTTCGGCGTCTCTGCGTTCCAGATTAATTTTGGTGCCCGCAAGATTATGACATCGGGCGACCTGCTCGACGTGCTGGTGGTGATGAACCCCGCAGCGCTGGTCACCAACCTCGCCGACGTGAAGCCCAACGGCATCGTGATTGCCGATTCCGGCGCGTTCACGGCGCGTAACCTGACCAAGGCCGGTTACGAGGAAAACCCGCTCGAGGATAGCAGCCTCGACGGCTACCGGCTGGTCAAGATCGACATGTCCCGGCTTACGGTCGAGGCGGTCAAGGAATTCGGGCTTTCGAACAAGGAAGCCCTGCGCTCGAAGAACATGTGGGCACTCGGCGTCGTCTACTGGATGTACGGCCGCAAACGTCAGGCCTCGATCGACTGGCTGGAAACAAAGTTCGCCAAGAACCCGGACATCGCCAAAGCCAACATCGCGGCGCTGAACGCGGGCCACGCGTTCGGCGAGACGGCCGAAATGCCAGCCGAGCTCGGCACGTACGAGGTCGAATCCGCCACGATAGAACCGGGTCTTTACCGGACCATCACCGGCGCCGAATCCGTTTCGCTCGGGCTGCTGGCAGGCTCCCTGCTCGCCGACCTGAAGATCGCCTTCTGCTCCTACCCGATCACGCCGGCCTCCGCCCTGTTGCATCAGTTGGCGCGGATGAAGGAATTCGGCGTCGTCACCTTCCAGGCGGAAGACGAGATCGCGGCGGCCGCGGCCGCGATCGGCGCATCCTACGCCGGGTCGCTGGGTATCACGTCCAGCTCCGGCCCGGGTATCGCCCTGAAGATGGAGGCGATCGGCCTGGCCATCGCCACCGAACTGCCCCTGGTCGTGATCAACTCGCAACGCGCGGGCCCATCCACCGGCCTGCCGACCAAGACCGAGCAGTCGGATCTGTATCAGGCCGTGTATGGCCGCAACGGCGATGCGCCGATGCCGGTGATTTCGGTCTCGACGCCGTCCGACGGATACGAGGTCGCCATCGAGGCTGTCCGCATCGCGACCAAATACATGACCCCGGTCATGGTCCTGACTGATGGCTACATCACCAACGCGTCGGAACCCTGGCTCATTCCGGACGCGGGCGATTCCGAACGGTTCGATGTCGAGTTCCGTACTGATCCGGAAAACTTCCAGCCCTTCATGCGCGACGACGAGACCCTCGCACGCCCCTGGGTGAAGCCGGGCACGCCGGATCTGATGCATCGGATCGGCGGAATCGAACGGTCCTATGACAGCGGCCATATTTCCTATGATCCGGAAAACCATCAGAAGATGACCGACGTGCGTGCGGCCAAGGTTCTGGGCATCGCCAACGACATCCCGGAGCAAACTGTCGAAGTCGGCGAGGCCGGCGCCAAACTTGGCGTCGTGGGCTGGGGATCGACCTACGGGCCGATCAATCGCGCGGTCAACAACATGCGCGACGATGGATTGGACGTGGCTCAGATTCATCTGCGCTACATCTGGCCGCTGCCGCGCAACCTGGGTGAACTTCTCGGCACCTTCGACCAGATTCTGGTACCCGAGATGAACACCGGTCAGTTGCGCACTCTTCTGCGTGACCAGTACCTGCTGCCCGCTGAAGGGTTCAACAAAGTCAACGGCAAGCCGTTCCTCATCGGAGAGCTTGAAGACGCGATCCGCGCCCGGCTGGAGAAGTAGAATGAACGTCCAAAGCCCCCCGGAAAAACTGACGGCCCGCGACTTCGCGACCGACCAGGAAGTTCGCTGGTGCCCTGGCTGTGGCGATTATGCCATCCTCAAGGGTGTCCAGAACACGCTGGCCCAGCTGGAAGCCGACCCCAAGAACACGGTCTTCGTGTCCGGCATCGGTTGTGCCGCGCGTTTCCCCTATTACATGGAGACCTACGGTTTCCACACGATCCACGGCCGCTCGCCGGCGGTCGCGACTGGCGTCAAGCTCGCCAACCCCGAACTCGACGTTTGGGTCGTCGGCGGCGACGGTGACATGCTGTCGATCGGCGGCAACCACACGATGCACGCCATCCGCCGCAACGTTGACCTGCAGATCTTGCTCTTCAACAACCAGATCTACGGCCTCACCAAGGGTCAGTATTCGCCCACGTCCAAGATCGGCACGAAGTCACCCTCGACCCCGCTCGGATCGATCGACAATCCGGTCTCGGCCGCACAATTCGCACTCGGCGTCGGCGGCACGTTCATCGCCCGCTCGTCCGACATCCTGCAGAAGCATCTGCCGGAAGTCCTCAAGCGCGCCTACAAGCACAAGGGCGCGTCCTTCGTCGAGATCTTCCAGAATTGCATCGTCTACAACGACGGCGTCTTCAAGCACTTCACCGAGAAGACCGTGCAGGACGAAATGCAGATCCACGTCGAACACGGCGAGCCGCTTCTGTTCGGTAAGGAAAAGTCGAAGGGCCTGATCCTGAACAAGGATGAGATGCGCCTCGAAGTGGTGACCCTCGGCGAGAACGGCGTCACCCTCGAGGATATTGCCATCCACGACGAGACCAACCGCGGCCTGGCGACGATGCTGGCCCAGATGGACCCGCCGGACTATCCGGTCGCACTCGGCGTTCTCTACGCAGCGCCCGGAGCGTCCTACGAGACCTCCGTGCACGCGCAGATCGCTCAGGCGACCAAGGATGCCGACAAGGCAGACCTCAACAAGCTGCTGCAGCGCGGCCAGACCTGGACTGTCGAGTAGCCTTCGACCTGGTCTCCCGAAGCTCTAACATCACCAAAGCCATCGGTTGCGATCCTGCGACCGATGGGCGCGGCGGCTTGCCCCGATCCCCATGACCCATCAGATTGCTCGTTCACCCACCGTGCACATCTGACGCGGGATCATGACCACAACCAGCAACATCGAATTCAACCGGCAACGCGCAAATGACCGCGCCATCGGCCAATGGCTGCTGCTGTGCGCGGGCATGGTGCTGGCCATGATTGTGATCGGCGGGATCACGCGGCTGACCGAGTCCGGTCTTTCGATCGTGGATTGGCGGCCCGTCACCGGTTTCCTGCCCCCCCTGACGGAGGCGGCATGGAACCGGGTATTCGAACTCTACCGCACGTCGCCGCAGTATCTGGAAATCAACGCTGGTATGACCCTGGCCGAATTCCGTACGATCTTCTGGTGGGAGTATATCCATCGGGCATGGGGTCGACTGATCGGCCTCGTTTTCTTCCTGCCATTCGTCTGGTTCCTGATCCGGGGCCGCGTCCGGAAATCACTGGTGCCGCGCCTGATCGGGCTGTTCCTGCTCGGCGGTGCGCAGGGGGTACTCGGCTGGTACATGGTACGCAGCGGGCTCGTCGATGTGCCCGAGGTCAGCCAGTACCGGCTTGCCGCACATCTGTCCCTTGCCTTCCTGATCTACGCCGCCCTCGTCTGGACGGGCCTCTCGCTCTTCTTCCCCGACCCAGCCACAATCGCCGACCGGCTGGGCGCGCAAGTGCGACGCCTCGCCCTGTTCGCGCTTGTTCTGATCGCGGTCACAATTTTGTCGGGCGCGTTCGTCGCCGGCACCGACGCAGGTCTGATTTTCAACAGCTTTCCACTGATGGACGGCGCGGTCCTGCCGCCGGGCTACTTCGACCATGCAGCCGCTCCGTTCGAGGATCACGGGACAATCCAGTTTCACCACCGGATGCTGGCGCTCGTCAGCCTTGCCGCCGTGGCGGCGCTCTGGTGGCGCAGCCGGTGGCTGGCCCTCGCTCCCAGAGCACGAATGGTGACGAACGGGCTCATGGCCATGGCCGCGTTGCAGGTAGCGCTTGGCATCACCACGCTTGTGCTGGTGGTCCCCGTGCACGCCGCCGCCACACACCAGGCCGGCGCCGTGTTGCTGTTCACGTTGATCTTGTGGTTCACCCACGAGTTGCGCGGCAGACCTTAAAACAAGAGCTGCGCTGCAACGCCTCGGGCCAGCGCAATTCGCTCCAATTTTGCAATTCAAGCGGGTTTCGGCGACGGATTGTTCGTGTTCATTCTGGACAGCCGAAGTTTCTGCCGACTATGATTTAGACCCGCCTTCGGGCGTGGGTGTCGTGTTTTGGGGGAATCATGTTCAGCACAATCAACAGTCATCGTCGCGCGTTCCGGTCAATAGTCATGGCCACGCTTGCGGTCTTCGCGCTGACGGCGTGTGTCCAGACCGCACACAAAACGACAGGAGAATTGAAGTCCGGCTCCGAGAATCGGCGCATCGTGCTGATGCCTGTCGATATCGAACTCAGCGTGCTCAACGCCGGCGGGGTCAACGAACCGCGCGCGGACTGGACAAATGCGGGCCGCGAGCACGTACGCACGGCTCTGGCAGCACACACCGCAGCGTTCGAGGCCGAGATCGTCGTACCCGACAACAGCGATATCCTTGATGACCTCGACAAGGAACAACTTCAGATCGTGAAACTGGCGAACGCCGTCGGCAGCTCGATCCTGCTGCATGAATATCTGCCGCAGCTGAAGCTCCCCACGAAGAAAGACCAGTTCGACTGGACCATCGGCCCCGACGCCAAGCTGCTGAAGGAAAAATACGACGCGGATTACGCGCTGTTCGTCTTCCTGCGCGACAGCTATGCGAGTTCGGGCCGGGTCGCGGTCATCATCATCGGTGCCATTCTGGGTGTAGGCGTACAGGGGGGCATTCAGGCAGGAACCGCCACTTTGGTCGACCTGGATACCGGGCAAGTCGTCTGGTTCAATCGCCTGGCACGCGCCTCCGGCGATCTGCGCAACGGCGACGCCGCCACGGAGACCATCAAATTGCTGCTGACCGAATTTCCGACATGATCCGATCGCGGGCTTCAGTCGGGCTCATCGCATCGGCCCTCGTCCTCGCCGCCTGCCAAACTGCGGGCCGGACGGTCTATGAGGCACCTTTGCGGCAGGGTGAATTACTCGACCCGCCGGCCGCAACGGAACAGAAACAAACAGCGGCAACTACACAATCCGATTTCGGTCTCGTCGACGCCGACACGATCGCTCATGACGGACGGTATTTTCGGATCACCGACCTAAGCCCCGGCGAACGCCCATCCCCCGAAACCCTGGAAGCAGGGCTGTGGCAATCCATGGACCGGGTGGAACAGCAAACCCGCACCTCCGGCAACCGGGTCGACGACACAGAGCTGAACGCCTACCTGACCGAAGTAACCTGCCGCGTGGCGGGCGAGCATTGCAACGACGTGCGCGTCTACGTCATGCGCGTCCCCGCGTTCAACGCCACAATGGCGCCGAACGGTATGATGCAGGTCTGGACCGGGTTGCTGTTGCGCACCCGCAACGAGGCCCAGCTTGCGGGCGTCCTCGGACATGAAGTCGGCCATTTCCTGCGGCGACATTCAGCCCAGCGTATGAAAAATGTCATTGAGACAACCAATTTCCTGGCGTTCTTCTCGGCCGCAACGGGAGGCTGGGGCAGCATTGCCGGATTGTTTGCACAAGGCCAGCTCCTGGCGTTCAACCGTGACCATGAGCGCGAAGCCGACGGCTATGGCCTGCTGTTGATGAACCGCTCCGGCTACGACCCACGCGAGGCAGCGCTGACCTGGAGCAATCTGATCCGCGAGCATGACGCGAATGAGGACAAGGACGAACGCGACCCCTTCCTGTCGACCCACCCGGCGCCGGAGGAACGCTCTAAAATCCTCGGAGAACTCGGCGCCGCCGTCGCGTCCAAAATGACAACCTCGGAAAAGGGCCGCGACCGGTTCCTCGAAATCATGCTCCCGCGCCGTGCCGCGTGGCTGCGCGATGAACTGAACCAGCGCAGCTTCGAAACGTCGAACGAACTATTTGATATCCTGCTCGAGGACGACCCGAATCCAGCCGAGATCTTGTTCTTCAAGGGCGAGCTCCATCGCCTGCGCGGCGAGGAAGGCGACGAGCAGATGGCCATCGATTTCTACGTTGAATCCCTGCAAGCAGCCGGCACACCACCCGCAGAGCTGCACCGGTCGAAGGGCCTCGTCCACAACCGGCGCGGCGCGCATACTGCCGCAAAAGAATCCTTCGAGGCCTATCTCGAAGCCAGTCCGAATGCATCGGACCGCCTCATCGTCGAAGATATGATCAAAAGATTGGCAACATCATGAGACCTATACGTTCGATCGGCCTTGCCGTGACCGCCCTGCTGGTGCTGTCTGCCTGCCAGGCCTACAACCTCGCCGAATCGGGAAAATCCATCGAGCTGGCAAAATCATTCAGCATGACCCCGGCGCGGGACTGGAATCTGGCAGTGAACGGAAAGGTCCAGATATGGACCATCGAAGGGCCGATCCTGCAACGGATGCAGGTCTTCAACGGAATCGAAGATGGAAAACCATTGGTCGAGGCCCTTTCAGCCGATCAGGACAAAAAACCGCCGGTGTTCGAAGCCAGCATGACCCCGATCGAAATTCGGGATTTGTTTGTGGCGACCATTGCGCGAGTGAGCCAGCTTAACCTTGAGACCGGCGAGCTTCGCCCCGAGGCCGTGGCCGACGAGGCCGGGTTCCGGTTCGAGTATAATTACACGGACAAGAACGGCGTGGACAAACGCGGCTTCGTGCTCGCAACCACCCGGAATGATCGGCTGTATCTGTTCGATTACGCGGCGGTCGCGCTCTACTACTATGAGCGCTACATCAACGATGCCGAGCAACTGGTCAAATCCCTGAGCGCGTCGGCCGCCTAAACCGGGCGCTACCCCCCGATCAGCCCGCCATCATCCTTGGTGATCGCCACGACCGATGGTCGCGGCGGCATCTTGGTGTCGAAATCCGGCCAGCGGGTCGCCGGATCTTCATAGGTCGAGTCTTTCCCGAACGGCTTCCACGCCTTCGCGCCATCCACGGCAACATGCTGCACGGCCACAAACAACGTCTTGTCGTCGGGTGCGAATTGCGGCCCGCACATCTCGGCACCCACGGGAACTCGGAAGAACATCCGCCCGCTGCCGCGTGCAGGACCCTCAGTTTCCATCGCCCAGATGCCGTCCGCCGTGCCGGTCTTCGGCCAGCTTGAACCCTGGTCGGTCGAGATCCAGAGCCGCCCCTGGCCGTCGATCGCGCAATTGTCCGGCGATCCGAACCAGCCATTCGACGACGTCTCGGTCCCCCATCTGGCACCAGATTTCGGGGCCGCCGGATCACCGGCCAGCACCAGAATGTCCCAGTCGAAGATCAGCGCGCCATGGTCTCCGTCGGGTGGGCTTAGCTCAACGATATGCCCGAACCTGTTCAGACCGCGCGGATTCGCAGCGTTCTCGTTACCCGGCTTACGCTTCGAATTGTTGGTCAGCATGACATAGACCTTGTCCGTCACCGGGTTCGGGTTGACGTCTTCCGGCCGATCCATCGGTGTCGCCTCCAGAAGATCCGCCGCCCGGCGTGTCTCGATCAGGATGTCCGCCTGGCTGTCGAAGCCGTTGGCCGGGGTCAGCGGTCCCGTACCGAAGACCAGCGGCATCCAGGTCACGCTCCCGTCGGCATCGAACCGCGCGACAAACAACGTGCCGCTGTCCAGAAGGTCACGGTTCGCCGCACGGTTTTTCGGCTCATACCGGCCGTCGGTGACGAATTTATAGAGATAGTCAAAGCGCTGATCGTCACCCTGATAGACGACAAGGCGACCGTCCTTGTTGATGATCGTCTCGGCACCCTCGTGCTTGAAGCGACCCATCGCGGTCCGCTTCACCGGTGTGGAGTTGGGATCATAGGGATCGACTTCGACCACCCAGCCAAAGCGGTTGGCCTCGTTGGGCTCCTTGGTCACGTCGAAGCGGTCGTAATACTTGCCCCAGGCAAACCAGTTGCCAGGCAGACCGTAGCGCCTGTAGTTCCGGGCCTCGGGATGGTCCTTGGCCAGCTTGCCCCAGAAGTAACCGTTGAAGTTTTCCTCGGCCATCAGATACGTGCCCCAGGGGGTCATGCCGCCGGCGCAATTGTTGATCGTACCCCGCACGCTGGTGCCGGTCTGGTCTGCGCGGGTCTTCAGCCGGTCATGCCCGGCCGCCGGACCCGACAGGCGCATCGGCGTGTCCGCCGTGATTCGCCGGTTTAGCGATCGGTCTTCGGCCGGCCGCCACGTGCCACCCACCTTCTCGACCTGAACGATAGAGCCGCCATGGGCCGCGATCTCGATATCCACCAGCGCCCGGGTCATATCGGGAAACCCGATCTCGTCCTGGCGGGTGATGCCGGGGAACATCACCTCTTCGTTGGTATATTCATGATTGACGCAAAGCAGCGCGCGTTCGGGGTTGTCCGAACCGAACGGCAGCGCGGCGTAACCGACGAAGTCGTTGTTGTAGCCGAACTGCCCGACCTGCGCGGCCGCGCTCTGATTGGTCGGATCGAATGTGGGCGCGCCTGCCAGCACCGGATCGCCCCAGCGGATCAGGACGTCGGCACCGTAACCCGGTGCGACATGATGGGTCTCATCGATCCCATGAGAAATCTCATCGAAGGTGAATGGTTTCGCTGCCGCGTGCGCCGCCCGTGATACCAGCGTGCTCATCGGCGTCGCGACGGCCGTGATCGCGGCGACGGCGGTCAAGCCCTTCAGAAGGCCGCGCCGTCCGATGTAGCGCGAGTGCACAACATCTCCGAAAGACTGAGCAGCCGAAGGGTTTGTCGGGCTGTCCTCGGATGCCTCGAAGGCTTCGGCGCGTGTCGCAAATTCAGTTGGTTGGTGGTTCATCCTGTCCGCTCCGGGATCAATAGAATAGCAAAAAATTACGAACCCCATTTATGCGCACCACATAAACGCCACGTGACGGAACCGTGACAAAATGATGAATCCACCCTTTGCGTCAGGTGATTTCGTTGCGCAGCGCCTTATAGGCATCAAGTGCGCGATTCCGGGCCATTCCGTGATCGACTATCGGCGCCGGATAGGTCTGGTCCAGCACTACACCCGATTCGGCCAAAATCTCGGCGGGCGCGGACCAGGGCTTGTGTACCCATTTTTGGGGCATGCCGGTGAGTTCCGGCACCCAGCGGCGCACATAGTCGCCCGCTGGATCGAACTTCTCGCCCTGGGTCACCGGATTGAATATCCGGAAAAACGGCGAGGCGTCCGCCCCGGAGCCCGCGACCCACTGCCAATTGCCGGCATTGTTTGCCATATCGGCATCGACCAGCGTGTCCCAGAACCACGCCTCGCCGTCACGCCAGTCGATCATCAGATCCTTGATCAGGAACGACCCGACGATCATGCGAACCCGGTTGTGCATGAAGCCCGTGTGCCAGAGCTCCCGCAGCCCCGCATCGACCAGCGGATAGCCGGTCTGGCCGCGCTGCCATGCCGCCAGCCCTCCGGGATCGTCGCGCCAGGGAAACCTGTCGAACTGTTCGCGCCAATTCGATGTCGCGATCGTGGGAAAATGAAACAGCAAGTGATGATTGAAATCCCGCCAGGCAACCTCGCGCAGCAGCGCCTCGGCACCCGTGGCCGCCGCGCCGCCCGCCTCCATACATGCAGTGGCTGCCCGCCAGACCTGATGCGGGCTGATTTCGCCCCAATGCAGATGGGGTGAGAGCCGCGACGTGCCCGCCCGGTCTGGTCGGTCCCGGTCGCCCGGATAATCCGCCACGGCGTTTTCCAGGAACGCCGCGAGCCGCGTGCGCACGGCACCTTCGCCGACCTGCCAACTCTCGCGCAGGCCTCCGGCCCAGTCGGGCGCAGTCGGCAGCAACGCCCACGCCGCCAGTTCATCACCGGCGACTTCGTCTGCTGCAGATAAAGTGTCGGGCAGATCGTCAGTTTGCGGTGACTGGTACAGTTCACGCAGGCGCTTCCAGAAGGGCGTGAACACCTTGTAGGGCCCGCCCTGCCCCGTCTCGATCTGCCATGGCTCGATCAGCAGCGACCCGTTGAAACTCTCGGCGTCGACACCTGCATCATGGAGCATCGCCTTGACCGACGTGTCTCGCGCGATCGCAGCGGGCTCGTAGCAGCGGTTCCACATGACCTGCGCGGCACCGGTCTCTTCGACCAGTTCTCGCAACACATCGAGCGCCGCACCCTTGCGTAGGACCAAACGCAACCCATGATTTCGTAAATTCGCGGCCAAAGACTCCAGACTCTGATGCAGCCACCAGCGCGACGCACCACCATGCGGGCGAATATCGGGTGAAACTTCATCCAGAACATAAAGCGGCAGGATCGGCCGGCCGGTCGCGATCGCCGCGGCCAGCGCCGGATTATCGGCGAGGCGCAGATCCTGGCGGAACCAGACAATAGCGGGGGATTCACACGACATGACGAACTCGATACGTCACGCTGCGCGTTTTGGATCGGGCAATAACTGATCGCGGCGGAATGCAAACAACCCCGCACGGCCGATCAGATACACCTGAAATTTACTCGACAGGAGATCAGCGATCGCAGGTTCCCGCGCATTCAGCCCGCCCGCATAGGCACCAAACGCCGGCATGATCAGGCGGCGTCCGTCTGCCGCGAAGCAGCGCCCGGAGATTCGCCGCCCGCGCACTCGCACTGCGGCCTTGGGGTGGTAGTGGCCACAAATCTCACCCACCGGGATTGTCGCATCTGCAGGGGCTTCTGCCACATCATGGCGCAGCACCAGATCACCCACCCGCATTTCCCCGACCGCCCGGCCGCCGAAGTCAGCGGGTGGTTCGGGATCGTGGTTCCCTGCAATCCAGACCCAGTCCTGCTTCGCGACGAGCCGCGCCAACCGCGCGCGGTCGCTCTCGGCCATCCGCGCCTCCCCGGCCAGATCATGCAGTGTGTCGCCCAGGCAGATCACGCGCCTGGGCTTCAACTGCGCACAAACGCGCTCCAGCCGTCGCAGTGTCTCGGCGGTGTCATAGGGCGGCAGCAGGCCCTGCCCACGCGCGGCAAAGGCCGAACCCTTCTCGAAATGCAGATCGGCCACCAGTAGATCGCCTGTGTCCGGCAGCCAGGCGGCACCGGAATGGTCGAGGATGATCTGTTGCCCGGCGATATCAATCGCGACAGCCTTGCGTTGATCAGCCGGTTGAGAATTTCCGTCAGGCGGCATCGAAACCGAGCTCCTTGGTGTCCACATTTTCCATGGCCTCAGAGATAAGATCTTCGGCCGATTCTCCAAGCAACTCGTCGATCGCCGCGCCGTAAACGCTCTCGCGGCCAATCTCGAGCAGGATCGGCACGGCCAGCGGCGAGACCCGGTCGAGATGACGTTGGGTTATGCGGCCGCGCACCCGGGCCAGCATATCCGAAAGGCGGCGCACGTCCGTCAGGCCCGAGCCGGCGTCGGCCCGCGTGGCCCGCAGCAGGATGTGATTGGGCTCGTGGGAGCGCAGCACGTCGTAGATCAGGTCCGAGTTGAACGTCACCTGGCGGCGGGTTTTTTCCTCGCCGGGATGGCGGCGCTGGATCAGCCCGGCGATCACCGCGACGTTGCGGAACGTGCGTTTGAGCATGGATGATTCGGCCATCCACGCCTCGAGGTCGTCGCCCAGCATATCCTCATCGAACAGCGCATCGAGGTCGGCCCCTTCGCAGGATTTGGTGCTCCACACGCCAATCACATAATCCGTCGCCACAAAGCCCAGCGGCCCCAGTCCCGCGCGCTCCATGCGCCGGGTGAGCAGCATGCCCAGGGTCTGGTGGGCGTTGCGCCCCTCGAAGCAGTAGGCGACGAGGTAGTGTTTGTTTGCGCGGGGAAAAGTCTCGATCAGCAGCCCGTCGCGCGACGGCAATACCGAGCGCCAGCGCTGGACATCGAGCCAGTTCGAGACCTGTTCGGGCAGGTCCGCCCAGGTCTTCGGATTCGACAGGATCATGCGCACCCGGTCGGCGAGATGGGTCGATAGCGGGAACCGCCCGCCCACATAGGCGGGTACCGCCGGGGCGTCGCCCTTACCCGGGCGCGTGATCACGCTGGTCTCGCGAACCTCGACGAATTCAAGCAGGCGGCCCGCGAAAACAAACGTGTCGCCGCCGGTCAGGTGGTTGACGAAGCTCTCCTCTACTTCGCCCAGCACCCGGCCGCGGCCCATCCTGACCTTGAGGGTCGGCGCCTCGACGATGGTGCCCACATTCATCCGGTAGTCGCGCACCGCCGCCTTGGTCGCGATCTCGTAAGTCCCGTTGGAGGTCCGGAATAGTCGCTGAAACTTCTTGTAGCCGCCGAGTGCGTATCCGCCCGTGGCCACGAACTCGAACACGTCGTCGAAATCCTCGCGCGACAGATCCATATACGGCCCGGCGGTCCGCACCTGCTCGAACAGCGTGTCGCGATCCACCGGCCCGGCACAGGCCGTGCCCAGGATGTGCTGCGCCAGCACGTCGAGCCCGCCCGGGCGTGCGGGCAGGCCGTCGAGTGTGCGCGCGCGCACCGCATCGACCGCCGCGCGGCATTCGAGCACCTCGAACCGGTTGGCCGGCACCAGCACTGCCCGGCTCGGGCTATCCAGCCGATGGTTTGAACGCCCGACCCGTTGCAGGAGCCGCGTCGAGCCCTTCGGGGCGCCGACCTGGAGCACCAGATCGACCGCGGCCCAGTCCACGCCCAGATCGAGCGACGACGTCGCGACCACGGCGTCCAGATCACCCCGCGCCATCGCCGCCTCGACCTTGCGGCGCTGCTCCGGCGCGAGGCTGCCATGGTGCAGTGCGATCCGCAGGTCGTCCTCGTTCATCCGCCAGAGTTCCTGGAAGATGATCTCGGCCTGGGCGCGGGTGTTCACGAACACGATCGTCGTCCCCGCATCGCGCAGCTGGTCGTAGATCTCGGGGATCGCATGGGTGCCCATATGGCCCGACCAGGGCATCTCCACGGCCGTCTCCAGCACGTCGATGCGCGGTTCTGCCCCGCTTTCGCCGAGGACGAGAGACACGTCATTGGCGTCGCGTGTCGGCGACAGCCAACGCCGCAGCCGGTCGGGCTCGGCCACCGTCGCGCTCAGGCCGACCCGGCGCGCGCTGGGCGCGAGCGCCGTCAGACGGGACAGGCCGAGCGACAACAGATCGCCGCGCTTGTTGTCCTCCAGCGCGTGCAACTCATCGACGATCACGCAGCGCAGCCGGCCGAAGATCGCGGGCGCATCCTCATAGGACAGCAGCAGCGCCAGGCTCTCCGGCGTGGTCATCAGCATCTGTGGCGGGGAGCGCCGCTGGCGCTGGCGCTTCGATTGCGGCGTGTCGCCGGTCCGGGTCTCGGCGCGGATCGGCAGGCCCATCTCGGCGATCGGTATCTCGAGGTTGCGGTGGATATCCACCGCCAGCGCCTTCAGCGGCGAAATGTAGAGCGTGTGCAGACCTTCGGGCGGCGCGTCAGTCTTCGTCAGTTCCACCAGGCTCGGCAGGAACCCGGCGAGCGTCTTGCCGCCGCCCGTCGGTGCGATCAGGAGTGCGGAGCGCCCGGCCGCCGCAGCGTCCAGCATCTCCAGCTGGTGGGGGTGCGGTGCCCAGTTGCGGCCGGCAAACCAGCCGGACAGAGCGGCCGGCAAACGATTACGCATCGAACACCCGGTTTTCTGCGTGTCGCATTTGTCTCAGCCGAATGCCCGACGCAGATCCGTGAGCCGCGTGCCCAATGCGTCGGACGCGTAGGACAACGGCGGCGCCACGCCCCAGATCGGGTTCGGCCAGGCCGCATCATGGGTGTGGCGCGCGACGATGTGGATGTGAAGCTGGGGCACCATGTTGCCGAGTGCGGCGACGTTGATCTTGTCCGGCTCAAACAGTTCCATCAGCGCCTCACTCGCGCGACTGATTTCGCGGCCGGCGGTCACCATGTCGTCGGGCGAGAGGTCATGGAAGTCCCGCAAATCCGGGCGCGCCGGCACCAGCACCAACCAGGGATAGTTTGCGTCGGTGAGTAGGAGCACCTCGCACAGGGGCCAGGCGCAGACGGACACCGTGTCGGCGGCGAGCTGGGGGTGGAGTTCGTAATCGGTCATGGCTGAGTGTGCATCCGTTGGGCCTGAGGCCGGGTAGTCTAGCGCGACGAGGCCGAGAGCTCACCCGGCTAGTGCAGACGGGCCGCCTGGTGCAAACTCGAACCACCAATACGAATGGAAGAAACGCCATGAAAGCCGTCTGGTATGAAGAACTCGGACCCGCCCGTGCGGTCCTGACGTTTGGTGAAATGGATTCACCCGATCCCGGCCCCGGCGACGTCCGCGTGAAGCTGCATGCGTCCGGCGTGAACCCGGCCGACGTGAAACGCCGGGGGCTCGGTACCTACGGCATGGAATATCCGCGCATTATCCCCAACAGCGACGGCGCCGGGATCATCGACGCGGTCGGCGACGGGGTATCGGACATCGAGGAAGGCCAGCGGGTCTGGCTGTTCAACGGCCAGCGGCAAGGCCGCGCGTTCGGCACTGCGGCGGAATACATCACACTCGCTTCATGGCTCGTGGCACCCCTGCCCGACGCCCTCAGCTTCGACGAAGGGGCCTGCCTGGGCATCCCCTGCATGACCGGCCACCACAACGTGTTCTCCAGTGGCCCGGTCACCGGAAAGACCATCCTGGTGACCGGCGGCGCGGGTGCGGTCGGCCACTACGCGGTGCAGTGGGCCCGCTGGGGTGGTGCCACGGTCATCGCAACAGTCAGTTCCGACGAGAAAGCCGCCCATGCGAAAGCCGCAGGCGCGCATCACACGGTCAACTACCGGGACACCGACGCCGCCGACCAGATCCTGGAACTGACCGGCGGCGAAGGTGTTGATCGCGTTGTTGAAGTCGACCTGGCCGCCAATCTCGACCTGACGGCCAGGGTTCTCGCCACGGGCGGCACGATCTCGGTCTACGCCACCACCGGCGACCCGGAAAACCTCATGCTGCGGATGGCGCTGCGGAACGCGATCGTGCGGTTCATGGTCCTGCACAGCGTGCCCCGCGCGGCGATCGACCATGCGCGCGCCGACATCACAGCGTGGCTGACCGCAGGAAACGGGCTGCACACCGTCGCCGGGGCGTTTCCGCTGAGCCAATGCGTGGAAGCCCATGAATTCGTGGAATCGGGCGCCAAGCTGGGCACGGTGATTGTCAGGCCGACCGAATAGCGCCAGATCTGAGCGGGGGACAGGACATGCCGAAGAAGATCACGCGTTCCGAATGGGCCGTACTCGCGGCGACACTGGCCTATATCGCGGTGTTCGGCGCGGTATTCATGTCGACGGGAAACCGCGAATTCCTCTGGTACATCATCACGCTGCTGATCCTCGTCGCTCTTGTCGGTGTCGGCCAGCGCAAGGCGGTCTTCCCGCCCGCGATCCTCTGGTCACTTTCCCTATGGGGATTCGTGCACATGGTCGGCGGCGGCATGCCGGTCGGCGAAACCGTGCTCTATGGCCACGTGATCCTGCCGGTCTTTCAATCCGGCGAGATTGTGTTCCTGCGCTATGACCAGCTGGTCCATTTCTATGGTTTCGGCATCACCGCATGGTTGCTGTGGCATCTGCTGCGACGTCATTTCCCGGAGATGGAAGGCAGCATGAGCATCTATGTATTCGCCGTCCTTGGGAGCATGGGGCTCGGCGCCGTGAACGAGATGATCGAGTTCGCAGCGGTCGTCATGTTTCCGCAAACCAATGTGGGCGGCTACGTCAACACAGCACTCGACCTCGTGTTCAACGCCGGCGGCGCCATTACAGCCATGGTGATTGTGGCGATCGCCGCTCCGGCACCAGCAAAACCCAGATAGGGGGCCCGGCGAACCGGAGAATGCGTCTGATAGGTTGCCAAATCGTCACGGTTTTGTGACATAAGAAAGCAAGTGGGGAGGCACCGGAAACACGGGTGCCGAAGACACCCGCAGTCCTTGCGGAGGTTGTGCGTTGAGTATCGTTTTAGACGGGGGCGCCGACGCCATCACGGGCGACGGCAAACAGCGAAATATCGTCGGCTACGCGCTGACTTTTCTACTCTGGCCCGGAATCCTGGCGGCCTGCCTCTACGGCACCTGGCTCGGCTTCGAGGCCGGCCATTCCGCGATCTATTTCAACATCACCTACCTGTTGCTGGCGCTGAGCCTGTTCACGCTCGAACGCCTGTTGCCCCATGAGCGCAACTGGCTCGACAATGACGGCCAGATCGGCCCGGACCTCGCCCACACACTCCTGAACAAGGGCTTCGCTCAGGTCCTCGTCGTGGTCGGCGTGACCATCGGTATCGCCGAGGTGGCAGCCAGCAAGGGCGGCGGGTTCTGGCCCGGCGACTGGCCGCTCGCGTTCCAGATTATCCTCGGCATGCTGATCGCCGAGGCCGGCCTGTACACCGCTCATCGGGTGGCCCATGAATGGTCGCTGCTCTGGCGCTTCCACGCCGTGCATCACAGCGCCCCGCGCCTCTGGTTCTTCAACACCGGGCGCTTCCACGTGGTCGACACGGTGACCAGCATCCTGCTCAGCCAGCCGCTGCTGTTTCTGGCCGGTGCGCCGTCCGAGGTCTTCATCTGGGTGAACTCGACTACCGCCTTCATCGGCATGCTGACCCATTGCAACATCGAGATGCGCTTCGGGCCGCTGAACTATGTGTTCAACACCCCCGCCGTGCATCGCTGGCACCATTCGCGAAAGCCGGCGGAGGGCAACAGCAACTATGGTGAAAACCTGATGCTCTACGATGTCCTGCTTCGGACGTTCTACTGCCCGAACCGGCGCCCCCCGACCGACATCGGCATCGACGGGCCGATGCCCGCCAGCTTCGCGGGCCAGGTGGCCCAGCCTTTTCGGCGTATTCAGGCGGCCCTGCCGGTCACCCATGACGACGACCAGTAGAACGCTCTACTTCGCATCATGAAAGATGATCCCCAGCGTCGTGCGCGCGCCGCTGTGCAGTCGGCTCACGCCATGACGCATGGTCGCTCGGTAGTATCCGCGTGATCCCTGAACAGGCCGGTGGCGCACCGGGAAGATCACCGCGTCCCCCCGTTTAAGGGGCACCACCTCGACCCGCGACTGCTGGCGCGGGCGCTGCTCGGTCACGACGAACTCCCCGCCGGTGAAGTCCTTGTCCGGATCGGACAGGAGAATGGTCGCCTGCAGCGGGAACACCTCGTCGCCATAGAGATCCTGATGCAGACGGTTGTGGTCACCGGGCCCATAGCGCAGCAGCAGCGGCGTGGGCTTTGTCTGACCGTTTGTATGACAAATCGCGCGATAGCCAGCGTGGTCAGCGGGATAGCGTTCGTCCACACCAAGTACCCCATTCCAGCGGTTGGCGATCGCCGCGAGCGGTGGGTAGAGAGCCTCGCGCAGCGCCTGCACCACATCGGGCAGGGGATCATCGAAATACTTGTATTCACCCTGGCCGAAACCATGCCGGGCCATGATCACGTGATTGCGGAAGCTCGATTTCCCGTCATAACACCTCGTCAGCGCCGCACAGTCCTTCGCGCCGAGGAGCGACGGGATGCAGGCATAGCCCCATTCGTCGAGCCGGGAGCGCAACACATCTGCGTCGAGCGCCGACAAACGCGTCTTCATTCCTGACATCGGAACGCCTCCGGTTCTTGGCATCAGAGCTCAGTCTGTATGGCCGCAGCATCCGCTGCCACCCGCTTCTTGCGCTATAGAGCGCGCGGGCGGCGCAGCAACATCCAGATAAAGGCCACGACCTGCAGCGCCAGTGCCACGCCGAACGCCGCGCGGTAGCCCATCACCGAATACGCACCATCCGCAGCAACCGGCCAGAGGTTGATGACTTCGCCCATCCCCCATTGCAGGGCGAACGCGGCGGCGAAAATCAGCAGGTTCTGGGCCGTGCTGGCGCGCCCGGCCAGCTCGGGTGGAAAAGCCCGCGCGAGCACCGAGAAAATCACCACGCCGGTGGTGCCCGTGGCCCCGAAGACGAACCACAGCAAGCCCGGCGCGGACGTCCATTCGAACAACACCAGGAGCTGGACCAGAATGAAGAGCCCCATGCCGGTTGCCGCCGTGACCAGCGGCGGAATATTCCGCCGCGCCAGCCTTTCAGCGGCGAACCCGACCACGACATTGCCGATGACGAATCCTCCCGCGCCGGCCAGCAAGGTGAAGCTGACAGTGCGCGAATCCAGCCCCGCGATGTCGCGCAACCATGGCCCCGCCCACAGGGTCTGGATGGCGAGGAAGCTGCCTTGTGACAGCGCCGCAAGCGGCGCCACGCTCCAGAAAACGCCGCTGCGATAGACCGAGAACATGCCGCGAATGCGCGCCGCCATGGGTTCGCCGGCACCGGCGCGGGTGCGTTCGGGTGCGACGAACCAGATCATCACGGCGACGGCGAAGGTGGCGATTGCCAGCGCGACGAAGCCGTAGCGCCAGCCAACCACGCTCACCAGCGCTTCGGTTGGCGCGGTGGCGACCATCGCACCGAGCCCGCCGAAGGCGACGACCAGGCCGTTCATCAGGGGCAGCTTGTCGCCCGGGTACCATTCGCTCATCGCCTTGAAGGCGCCCATCAGACAGGCCGCCACGCCGAGCCCGATCAACGCCCTGCCCAGCACGAGGCTCCACAGCCCGTCGCCGATGGAAAACAGGAATGCGCCGATGGCGGCGACCAGCAGCAGGCCGGTCACCACGCGGCGTGGCCCGTGACTGTCAAGATAGATGCCGACGGGAATCTGGGCAGAGGCAAACGCGATGAAATAGGCGCTGGTCAGCATGCCGAGCTGGCCCGGGGACAGAGACATCTCCAGCGCCAGATCCGGCCCGATCACCGCGTTCACGGTGCGATACAGATAGGAGAAGAAATAGCCGAGCGCGAACGGCAGGAAGATCAGCGCGAACAGACGTGCGGCGGGTGGCCGGTCTTCCGACCGATCGAGAACATCTGCCATCTAGAGGATCATCTTCTAGCGGCCACGGAACTTTGGTTTTTCACGCGCCTTGAACGCGTTGTAACCAGCCATGTAATCCTCGCTGTCCGCATAATCGAACTGGGCCTCGAGCTCGGCCCGGCTGAGCGGACGCGGATCGGCCAGGCGCGCCAGCGCGGCGCGGTGATAGCGGTGCGACAGAGGGGCGCCGTCGGCGATCCACCGCGCGGCCTTCATCACGTCTTCTTCGAGCTCGGCGTCAGGCACGACCCGGGTCAGCAGGTTCTTGGCGACAGCTTCCTCGGCGGAAATCGCCCGGCCCTCGAGCAGGATTTCCGCCGCGACCGCCCGGCCACCCGCATCGACCAGATACTGGACCAGGTGATAACCGAGGAAGAGCCCGATATTCTTCGCCGGCACGCCGAAGCGCCCGGACTCGCCCGAAATGCGCAGATCCGCGGCCAGCGCCAGCTCGAAGCCGCCGCCGATGCAGAAACCGTGGATCATGGCGATCACCGGATGGCGCGAATTGCGCACGCCCAAAAACGCCCGGTCGGTGGCGCGCTCATAGGCCTTCACCTTTTTACGGTCGGACCGCTCGGCCTCGAAATTTGTGATGTCTGCGCCCGCGCAGAACGCCTCGTCGCCCGCACCCCGCAGGATGATGCAGCGCAGATCATCGTCCTCGCCCAGCGCGTCGATGGTGTCGCCGACGGCGATCCAGTCTTCCATGCGCAGCGCGTTGCGCTTCTCGGTGCGGTGCAGGGACACGATGGCGATGTCGTCGCGGCGCTCGACCTGAACGGTGTCGGACATGGGATTCTCGCTTTTTGGGATGCCTAACGATTGGGCGGGCAGTATCGCGCAATTCGGGTCAGGTGGCGAGACGGGATAAGCCTCCACGCACCCCAATCGTCATACGCGGACTTGATCCGCGTATCTCACATAGACCGAGACGAGATGCCCGGATCAAGTCCGGGCATGACGGGTGTGAGTTGAGAGACGAGATGCCCGCATCAAGTGCGGGCATGACGATCTATTTTGCTGAATCACCCATCAGCCCCGCACCCGGGTTCTTCTGGTCCCGGAGTTTCTCGTCAGAGAACCAGGTCAGGGTGTCCTCGATCGTCTTGCGCTCCACGTCACGGGTGATGAACACGATCCGGGTGCGTCGGTCGTCCGACGGCCAGGCGTCGAGCACGGCGGGCGGGTGGAACACATGCTGGACCCCGTGGATGACCACCGGCCGGTCCATCTCCGCCACGTTGACGATGCCCTTGATACGCAGCAGGTCGGGGCCCTTGAGCATCATGATGGTATCGAACCATTGCTCCAGCGCATCCAGGCGGAGCGGTTTGTCATAGGTCACGCAGAAGGAGCTGATGTGGTCGTCATGGCGGTTCACATCATGGCCGTGGTCGTGGTCGCCATGGCCATGTTCGTGATCATCACCATTCCCGGCGCCATCCGCATAAGCCTCGTCGCGCAACCAGCCCTCGACGTCCGGGGTCTTGGTCTTCGGATCGTACAGCCCGGCGTTGAAGAGCATGGCCGGGTCCACATCGCCGTCGAGCACGGTGATGCGCGGGGCCGCGGGATTGGCCGCCGCGAGGCGTTCTTCCAGCGCTTCGAGGGTCGCGGCGTCGGCGATATCCGTCTTGGTCAGCAACAACCGGTCGGCGACCGCGACCTGCTTCACGGATTCGAACTGCTTATCCAGCGTGTCAGCGCCGTTGGCGGCATCGACGGTGGTGATCACCCCGTCCAGGCGGAAATAATTGGTCACCAGCTGATCGGACATCAGGGTGTGCAGGATGGGTGCGGGATCGGCCAGGCCGGTGGTCTCGATCAGCACCCGATCAAACGACGGTACATCCTCGCGCAGGCGCAGCATCATCATGTCGCGCAACGTGTTCACCAGATCGCCGCGCACGGTGCAGCACAGGCAACCGCTGTTGAGCAGCACCATGTCTTCGGCACCCGCGACCATGAGCTCGTGATCGAGCCCGACCTCGCCGAACTCGTTGACGATGACGGCGGCCTTGTCCATGCGCGGGTCGTGCAGCACATGGTTGAGGACCGTGGTCTTGCCGCTGCCGAGGAAGCCCGTCAGCAGGGACACAGGGATCAGTTCTGCCGCCATTTCCGGCTCTTTTTCGCTCATTCTCGTCTCTCGTCCCTCGCCACCGGCTTGACATTCGCCGGGCAGAAACCGTTATAACACGCGCGAAACCGGGTACAGCAACGCGTGCCCCCAAATGAAAGTCGTGCGATGTCAGAGAACCCCATGTTTGCCGAACGCCAGACCATCGAGCAGGTCGAGGAAGGCCATGAGCTGGCCCCGAAGTTCGATGCCGACGGCCTGATGCCTGTCGTCACCACCGACGCCGACAGCGGCGAGGTGCTGATGCACGGCTATATGAACGCGGAAGCCCTGACCAAAACCATCGAGACCGGCGAGGCCCATTACTGGTCCCGTTCGCGCAAAGTTCTGTGGCACAAGGGCGCGACGTCCGGGCTGGTCCAGAAGGTGCAAGAGATCCGCATCGACGACGATCAGGACGCGGTCTGGCTGCGTGTCGACGTCCAGGGCGGTGCGAGCTGCCATGTGGGATACCGCTCCTGCTTCTTCCGCTCGGTGCCCGTGGGTGCCGACAAGGACGCACCGGTAGCGCTGGCCTTCGAGGAAACCGAAAAGGTCTTCGACCCGGTCGAGGTCTATGGCGACGCGCCGAACCCGACGAAGCTTTAGGAAAGACCGGGGAACCGGGCGGGTTTGAAACCCGCCCCTACACAACCACCAATCAGACGTAGGGGCGGGTCTACGACCCGCCCTCTCCGTTTTGGATAACGCCTACAGCGTCTCCAGGAAACGCACCGGCACGCCCACCGGGGCATCCGCCAGTTCGCCGTCACGCATCACAACATTGCCGCGGATGATCGTGCCCATCGGCCAGCCGGTGATGTTCATGCCCTCATAGGGCGACCAGCCGCATTTATACGCCAGCCAGTCGGACGTGATTTCGCGCTTGGCTTTCAGATCGACGAGCGTGAAGTCCGCGTCATAGCCCTGGGCGATGCGGCCCTTGCCGGCGATATTGAAGATCCGCTGCGGCCCCGAACATAGAAGATCGACGAGGCGCGCGAGGCTCAGGCGGCCGTTGGCGACATGATCGAGCATCACGGCCACCGTCGTCTGCGCACCAGGCATACCGGACGGGCTGGCGGGATAGGGTTGCGCCTTTTCCTCTTTGGTGTGGGGCGCGTGATCCGACCCGATCACGTCAAAGATGCCCTGCTCGATGCCGCGCCAGAGGCCGGCGCGGTGCGCCTCGCCGCGGATCGGCGGGTTCATCTGGGCATAGGTGCCGAGACGATCGTAGCAATCGGGTGCGGCCAGGGTCAGATGCTGGGGCGTGACCTCGCAGGTGGCGACATCCTTGTACTGGGCGAGAATCTCCACCTCTTCCGCGGTCGTGATGTGGAGCACATGCACGCGACGACCTGTCTCTCGGGCGATCGCCAGCAGGCGCTTGGTGGAGCGGATCGCGGTTTCCTCGTCGCGCCACACGGGATGGGAAGACGGATCGCCTTCGACCCTCTCCCCTTTTCTTTCATTCAGCCGGTACTCGTCTTCCGAATGGACCGACATCCGCCGCGTGCCGTTCGAGAGCACCCGGCGCACGGTCTCGTCGTCGGGCACCAGCAAATCACCGGTCGAGCTGCCCATGAACATCTTCACGCCGCAGCAGCCGGGTACGCGTTCGAGCTCGGCCAGATCATCGGCGTTGTCCGCCGCCGCCCCCATGAAGAACGCATGATCGGTCCACGAACGCCCCGCGGCACGGGAAATCTTGTCGGCCAGGGCGTCGGCGCTGGTGGTCAGCGGATTGGTGTTGGGCATCTCGAAGACGGCGGTGATGCCGCCGAGTGCGGCCGACCGCGTGCCGGATTCGAGGTCTTCCTTCTGCTCGTTGCCGGGCTCGCGGAAATGCACCTGGCTGTCGATCATGCCGGGCAGGACGGTCAGCCCGGTCGCATCGACAACGGTCCCCGCGTCAGCACTGCCGGTGTCGCCGATATGGGCGATCTTCCCGTCGCGCACTGCGACATCGGTTTGGGCCAGCCCGCCGGTGGTCCAGACGTCGCCACCCCTGATGATCAGATCAAATGTTTCAGCCATGGGTTACTCGTATCATTTTGTGGTCTTCACTGAACAGATGAGGTCATCCACAGGCAACTTCAATCATCCGCTTCTGCCGTGAGCGCCACGGCGAAATCGGCCATCACCTCCAGCACACCCTCGGTCGCGTCGCGGTGCGGCGTGTGTCCGCAATCAGGCACCATCACCGCATCCACCGGACCGGACGACTGGCGACCGATGGCCGCGGGTTGTGCTTCGGTGCCGTATTCATCGTCGACGCCCTGGATCACCAGGGTCGGGCAGGTGATCGCCGGCAAATATTCCTCGATGTTCCAGTCGCGAAATTCCGGGCTGAGCCAGATGTCGTTCCAGCCCCGGAATGTCTTGTCGCCATCGGTGTGGCGGCGCGCGATACGCGCCGGAAGATCGGTGGTCTCATACGCGGTCTTCGCGTCCTCGATCCCGGCGATGCTCGCATCCTCGACGAAGAAGTGCGGCGCTTCGAGGATCAGGCCACGCACGGACATATGTCCCGCGCCGGCATGTATGGCGGCGATAGAACCGCCATCGCTGTGTCCCACCAGGATCACATCATCGAGATCGAGGGCGTCGCGGATCACCGGCAGCGTCTCCAACGCCTCTGTATGCATGTATTCGACGTCGCGCGGCCCCTCCAGCACATCCGACCCGCCATAGCCGTAACGGGAATAGACCAGAGCAGGCAGACCCGTCGCGTCCGTCAGCAACGCCGGGAAATCCCGCCACAACCCGGCCGACCCGAGGCCCTCGTGAAGGAAGATCAGCGCCGGACTTTCGCCGTCATGTTCGGCCGTCCAGTAATATTCGAGGCGGCGTCCCGCAGCGGTCAGATGCTGCATGTCCGGCGCGTTGGCAGATGACATAGCCAATTTCCTTTCGGGTCTCGCCATTTGGTTGGAGACACCGACTATTGGGTCCACAATGTGTTGGGCTTGGACTACTGTTCTAGCGGTAAACAGGAGGGGAAAGCGATCCCATGATCGCCTTTGAAACACACCCGGAGCGCTACCGGCACTGGCAGCTTTCGATCGACGGACGGGTCGCCACGCTTACGCTGGATGTGGACGAGGCCGGCGGTCTCGCGCCGGGCTATGAGCTCAAGCTCAACTCCTATGATCTCGGTGTCGATATCGAGCTTTATGACGCGATCCAGCGCCTTAGATTCGAGCACCCGGAGGTCGCGGCGGTGGTCATGACCTCGGCGATGGACCGGGTGTTCTGCGCCGGGGCGAACATCCCGATGCTCAAGGGCTCGAGCCACGACCACAAGGTGAACTTCTGCAAATTCACCAACGAGACCCGCAACGCCATCGAGGATGCGAGCGCAAATTCGGGCCAGGCCTATATCTGCATGGTAAACGGCACGGCGGCCGGCGGCGGCTACGAACTCGCACTCGCCTGCGACGAGATATTGCTAATCGACGACGGGTCGAGTGCTGTGTCCCTGCCCGAGGTGCCCCTGCTCGCGGTACTGCCCGGCACGGGCGGGCTGACCCGGGTGGTGGACAAGCGCCATGTGCGCCGCGACCGGGCGGATTTTTTCTGCACCACCGGTGAGGGCCTGCGGGGCAAACGCGCACTCGAATGGAAGCTGGTGGACACGTTGGTGCCGCGCTCGAAGCTGGAGGAGACCGTAAGTGAGCGCACGGCGGCACGGGTCGCAGACAGCGAGCGACCAGCTAACGGACAAGGCATCACACTGACGCCAGTGGCGCGCGAGATCACCGACTCGGAAATCACCTATCCCAACGTCACAATCGCGCTCGACCGCGACGCGCGGACCGCGACGTTCACCGTGCGTGCGCCCGACACCGCCCCGCCCGCGGATGCCGCGGGCATTCAAGCGGCCGGCGTGGACTTCTGGCCGCTGGCGATCGCCCGGGAACTCGACGACGCGATCCTGCACCTGCGGTTCAACGAAACCGAGATCGGCACCTGGGTGTTCCGCACCGAGGGCGACGGCGAGATGGTCGCCGCATATGACGCGTTACTTCTGGCGCATTCAAACGACTGGCTGGTGCGCGAGATCACGCTGTATCTGCGACGCACGCTCAAACGCATCGACGTATCCGCGCGGTCCCTGCTGGCGCTGATCGAGCCCGGATCGTGCTTCACCGGCACCCTGCTGGAACTGGCGCTGGCCGCCGACCGTTCCTACATGCTCGACGGTGGTTTCGAGGGCAGCAACGTGGCGCCCGCGATGATCCGTCTGACCGGCATGAATTCAGGTCCCCTGGAGATGTGTACCGGGCTGACCCGGCTGCAGACGCGCTTCTATGGTGACGACGACGCGCTGGCGGCAGTCGGGGCGAAACTCGGCAACGATCTGGAGGCGGTCGACGCCGAAGAGCTCGGCCTCGTGACCTTCGCGCCGGACGATATCGACTGGGAGGACGAGGTGCGGCTGGCCATCGAGGCGCGCGCAGCGTTTTCCCCCGACGCGCTGACGGGCATGGAGGCGAGCCTTCGCTTCCCCGGCCCCGAGACCATCGAGAGCAAGATTTTCGCGCGGCTGAGCGCGTGGCAGAACTGGATATTCCAACGCCCCAACGCCGTGGGTGACGGCGGCGCGCTGGAGCTTTTCGGCACCGGCAAACAACCCGAATTCGACCGCAGGCGGGTCTGAGATCATGAAAGCTGACTACAACGAGACCATCCCCAACAACGTCAATCTGGGCGACGACCGGCGTTTGCTTCGCGCGCTCGAACGCTGGCACCCGGCCTATATCCAGTGGTGGAAGGATATGGGGCCGGTCAACGCGAACGAGACCGAGGTCTATCTGCGCACGGCGATCAGCGTCGACACGGACGGCTGGGCCCATTTCGACCATGTGAAGATGCCCGATTATCGTTGGGGCATTTTTCTGGCCGAGCCGGACCCCGACCGGACAATCGCCTTCGGCGCCCACAAGGGCGAGCCGGTCTGGGCGGACGTGCCGGGCGAATACCGGTCCGAGCTGCGCCGCCTGATCGTCACCCAGGGCGACACCGAGCCCGCCTCGGTCGAGCAGCAGCGCGAGCTCGGCCGTACCGCGCCATCGCTGTATGACCTGCGGAACCTGTATCAGGTGAATGTCGAGGAAGGCCGGCACCTGTGGGCGATGGTCTATCTGCTGCACGCCTATTTCGGGCGCGACGGGCGCGAGGAGGCCGACGAGATGCTTGAACGCCATGCCGGCGACCCGGACCGGCCGCGTATCCTGAAAGCCTTCAACGAACAGACCAACGACTGGCTGTCGTTCTTCATGTTCACGTATTTTCAGGACCGGGACGGCAAGTTCCAGCTCGCCGCCCTGGCCGAATCCGGCTTCGACCCGCTGTCGCGCACCTGCCGCTTCATGCTGACGGAGGAGGCCCATCATATGTTCGTGGGCGAGACCGGCGTGATGCGCGTGCTGCAGCGGACCTGCGAGCTGATGCGCCAGCATGACAGCACCGATGTGCGGCCCTTCGGCGGGATCAACCTCGAGACGGTGCAGAAGTGGATCAACTTCCACTACTCGATCTGCCTCGATCTGTTTGGGTCCGAGCGCTCGACCAACGCGGCCAACTATTTTTCCATGGGGCTCAAGGGTCGTTATCAGGAGACAAAGCTCGACGACGACCACAAGCTCGATGGCGAGCAGATGGAGATCGCCAGGGTCACGGAAGACGGCGGCATCGACACCGAGACCATCTCGGCGCTGACGGCAATGAATTTGAAGCTACGCCAGGACTACACCGCCGACAGCCAGCGCGGCCTGAACCGCTTCAACAAGATGATCGCAGCCCACGATATCGACGTTGAGCTCACCCTGCCCGACGAGAAGTTCAACCGCTCGATCGGGATCTATTCGGGCATCGAGACCACCCCCGAGGGCGAGATCATCTCGGGCGAGGAATGGGCCAAACGCAAGGCGCAGTGGCTGCCCACCGACGAAGACAAGACCTATGTGAATTCGCTGATGGTGCCGGTCACCGAGCCCGGCAAGATGGCGAGCTGGATCGCACCCCCCAAGCGCGGCATCCACGGTCGGCCCGTCGACTATGAGTATGTGCTGTTCCACTGAGCGAATGGCGGTGATCTGATGAACCCGAATACCGTCACCGTTGATAGCAGCACCAGCCCCGCTACTCTTGCGTTCGCGGACCGGTTCAACGTGGCCGTTCCCTTCATCGACCGGCATCTCGACGAAGGCCGCGGCGACAAGATCGCGATCCGCGATGACGATGGCGACACGAGCTACGCGCAACTCGCCGAGAGCGTAAACCGCGCCGGCAACGCGCTGGCCGCACTGGGCCTCACACAAGGCGACCGGGTGATCCTCGCCATCAAGGACAGCCCGGCTTTCTTCTTCGTCTTCTGGGGTGCGATCAAGGCGGGCTTCGTGCCGGTGCCCGTGAACACCCTGCTGCGTGCGGGCGACCATCAATTCATCATCGAGGATTCGGGCGCGGTCTGCGTGATCTGGTCGCCGGAATTCGCCGAGACCATGGAACCAGCGATCGCCGGGGCGGGCCCGACGCATAATTTTCCTACAGAGGGTGACGACAGTCTGGCGGCACGGATGGCGGCTGCCTCACCCGAACTCGAAGCAACCCCCGCCACCGCCGACGACGACTGCTTCTGGCTCTACACGTCGGGTTCTACCGGCACCCCGAAGGGTGCTGTGCACGCCCACCGCGACATGGTGGTCACCAGCCAGTATTACGGGGTCGAGACCCTCGGCGTGACGCCCGACGACATCCACTTCTCCGCCGCCAAGTTGTTCTTCGCCTACGGGCTGGGCAACGCGATGACCATGCCGTTATGGACCGGCGGCCAGGCGGTGCTGTTCGCCGGGCGGCCGACGCCGGACATCATGGCCGACCATATCGAGCGCTACCGCCCGAGCCTGTATTACGCCGTGCCGACCTTGTTCGCGGCCCAACTCCACGCGCTGGAGGGCGGCGATGCAGACCTCTCCAGCCTGCGGGCCTGTGTCTCGGCGGGCGAACCCCTGCCCGCCACCCTTTTTGAGCGCTGGCGCGCGCGCACGGGGCTGACCATTCTCGACGGAATCGGCACGACTGAGATCCTGCACATCTTCATCGGCAACCGCCCGGATGACGCCAAGCCGGGCGCCAGCGGCAAGCTGGTGCCGGGCTACGAGGCACGGATCGTCGACGACAATGACCAGCCGGTCGCGACGGGCGAGATCGGCAATCTCCTGATCAAGGGCGATTCCGTCACCTCGCGCTACTGGAACCAGCCCGAACGCACGGCCGCGGCCATCACCGACGGCTGGATCCGCACCGGCGATTCCTACGCGATCGACGCCGAGGGCTACTTCACCTGCCAGGGTCGCAGCGACGACATGCTCAAGGTCGGCGGCATCTGGGTCTCACCGGTGGAGATCGAGGCGCGGCTGGTGGCACATGACGCCGTACTCGAGGCGGCAGTCATCGGCCGGCCCGACGACGAAGAACTGATCAAGCCCGAGGCGTTTGTCATCCTGAAAGACAGCGGCGACGCATCCGACACGCTGGCCGAGGACCTCAAAACCTTCTGCCAGGCCGAGCTCGCCCGCTACAAATACCCCCGCTGGGTACATTTCGTGGACGAACTCCCCAAGACCGCGACGGGGAAGATTCAGCGGTTCAAGTTGCGGGGCTAAACCCCCAGATACCGCGCCTGTAGCTCCGCATCCGCGCGGAGCTCGTCGGATGTGCCGGTCCAGACGACGCGGCCCTTTTCGACGATGTGGTGGCGGTCGGCGATTTTTGTGAGTGCGGCGACATTCTTGTCGATCACCAGGATCGACTGGCGGGCGGTCTTGAGGTCGGCGAGGCAGTTCCAGATTTCGGTGCGGACCAGCGGTGCCAGGCCCTCGGTAGCCTCGTCCAATATCAACAATTGAGGGTTGGTCATCAGCGCCCGGCCGACGGCCAGCATCTGCTGCTCGCCGCCCGAAAGCTGGTTGCCGGCGGACTCCAGCCGCGGCGCGAGCCCCGGGAACAGGTCGATGACCTTGTCAAAATTCCAGTTCTCGCCGTCGCCATTTCGTTTGCGGGCCGTGGCGATGAGGTTCTCGCGGACGGACAGGTTCGGGAATATCTGCCGCCCCTCGGGCACCAGTCCAATACCCGCCTGGGCGACCTTGTGGGATGGCTGGCCCTGGATACCCGCGCCATCGAACATGATCCTGCCACCATGGGGCTGAATGATGCCCATGATCGCGCGCACGGTCGTGGTCTTGCCCATGCCGTTTCGCCCCAGCAGGGTTGCGACTTCGCCGGCACCGACCGTGAGGTCCATGCCGAAAAGCACCTGGCTGGCGCCGTACGACGCCTCGATGCCGCGCACCTCGAGCATCAGGCCGTCTCCTCGCCAAGATAAGCTGCACGCACGGTCGCGTCGTTGCGTATCTCTTCAGGTGTGCCGGTGGCGATCGCCTTGCCGTAGACCAGCACGGTGATCCGATCGGCGAGCGCGAAGACCGCGTCCATGTCGTGCTCGATCAGCAGCATTGTGTAATCGCCCTTGAGCGCCTTGAGGAAGTCGATCATCCCCTGGCTTTCCTCGGGCCCCATACCGGCCATGGGCTCGTCGAGGAGCAAAAACGACGGGTTCGTCGCCAGCGAGATCGCGATCTCGAGCTGGCGCTGCTCGCCATGGGCCAGATTGCCAGCCACGACGTCGGTGCGTTCGCCGAGCCCGACTTTCTCGAGCAGTTCACGCGCAGGGGTCCGCAGGCTCTCGTCTTTCGCCGCAGGCTTCCAGAAACGGAAGCTGTGCCCCTGCCCGGCCTGGACCGAGAGCATGACGTTTTCCAGCACCGTGAAATCCCGGAAGATGCTGGTGATCTGGAACGAGCGCGCCAGGCCCTGATTAACCCGGGCGGGCGCCGACAGGCGGGTGATATCGCGGCCCTCGAAGAGGATTTCGCCGCCGTCGGGCTTGAGCAGTCCCGACAGGAGATGGACGAACGTGGTCTTGCCGGCACCGTTGGGGCCGATGACCGCGTGAATCTCGCCGCGTGTGGCTTCGAGGGACAGATTATCCGTCGCCGTCAGGCCGCCGAAGCTCTTCTGGAGCCCGCGGGCCTCCAATGAGATTTCCGGCGCGTTATTTGGGGCCGGGCTATTCACGGTCCGACCCCCGTGTCAGGAGCCCGTGGATGCCGCCGCGCGCGAAGATCACGACCAGCACCAGGAACGGCCCGAAGATGATGTGCCAGTGGATCGTCCAGGTGGACAGGATCTCCGACAGCATCAGGAAGACGAAGGCGCCCGTGACCGGGCCGAACAGGGTGGACATGCCGCCGAGCACGACCATGAAGATCAGCTCGCCCGAACGCGGCCAGTTCATCATGTCGGGCGAGACGAACCGCTCGAAATTGGCCTGCAGCAGCCCGGCGATGCCGCACATCACACCCGCTATGACGAAGGCGGTCAGCCGGTAGCGATACGTCGAGACACCTACCGCCTCGACGCGCGTCTCGTTGGATTTCGTCGCCCGCATCACCACGCCGAAGCGGGAATGGACGAGCTTCCAGCTGATAAACACGCTCGCCAGCAGGAAGGCGAAAATCGTGTAGTACATGGTCGTGTTGTCTTCGAGTGAGAAGAAGCTCACCCCGAAGTCGCTGCGCGAGAGGATGTTCAGCCCGTCATCGCTGCCGTAGCGTTCCGCACTGACGCTGAGGAAGAACAGCATCTGGGCCAGCGCCAGCGTGATCATGATGAAGTACACACCGCGGGTACGCAGGCTGATCGCGCCGAAGATCAGTGAGATGACCGCGCACGCGCCGATCGCCGCCGGCCACTGTATCCACGCGCTGTTGATGCCGTGGAACGAAAGAATACCGATCGCGTAGCCGCCGATACCCAGATAGACCGCATGGCCGAAGCTGATCATGCCGCCATAGCCCATGATCAGGTTGAGGCTCACGGCCGCAATCGCCCAGATCATGATCCGCGCGAAAACGAGCACATAGAAGGGCTCGCCCAGCGCGGGTGCGAGGAACGGTACAACCGCGAACAGGCCGATCACGATCACGGTCAGGATGTTCGCCGGGCTCTTCAGGTCGGCCATGGCTATCGGGCTCCCTTGGGCGGGAACAGGCCCTGGGGCCGGAAGAACAGGATCGCGGCCATAAGGATGTAGATCATCATCGACGACAAAGCGGGCCCGGCGGACTCGGCCGCGTTTTCCGGCAGGAACAGCAGCAGGAACACATCGAGGAACGAACGCCCCATCGTGTCGATCACGCCGGTCACGATGGAGGCGATGAAGGCGCCCCTGATCGAGCCGATGCCGCCGATCACGATCACCACGAAGGCCAGGATGAGCACGTCTTCACCCATACCGATCTGCGCTGCGGTGATGGGCGTGATTATAAGGCCCGCGAGCCCGGCCAGCACGGCGCCAATCCCGAAGACGACCGAGAACAGCAGCGGGATGTTGACGCCCAGCGCCCCGGCCATGGTGCGGTTCGAGGCCCCGGCACGGATCAGCATGCCGATGCGGGTCTTGGCGACCAGCACATAGAGGCCCAGCGCCACCAGCAGCCCGACCACGATGATCACGATCCGGTACACCGGGTAGGTGATGGCGCCCAGTGCCACGGAACCCTCGAGGAAGTCCGGCAGCGGCACGACGAGCCCCTCGGGACCCCAGATCAGGCGCGTTGCCTCGTTGAAAAACAGAATCAGGCCGAAGGTGGCCAGCACATGGTCGAGATGGTCGCGCGGATACAAGGTCCGCAGGGTCGTCATCTCCACGACAATGCCGATGATCAGCATGGCCGGGATCATCAGGATCACGCCGATCACGAAAGACCCGGTCACGACCGCGATGGTGCCGCCGACGAACGCGCCGATCATGAACATCGACCCGTGGGCCAGGTTCACCAGATCCATGATGCCGAAGACCAGGGTCAGGCCCGCCGCCATCAGGAACAGGATGATCCCGAGCTGGAACCCGTTCAGAAATTGTTCGGTGAGGAGGACGTAGTCCATCGCGCGCTAACGGCCATCCGGCGTCAAGTCGAAGGGTAGATATGCAAGCGGGGATGCCTGCGCATCCCCGCTCACAAAATCGAATTCAAGATGACTTACATCTTGCACTGGCTGGCATACGGGTCCTGATGGTTGGTCAGGACCGTCTTGCCCACCGCCGTCGTCCAGTTGCCGTCGGCATCCTTGACCACGGTGCGCTCGTAGAAGTTCTGGATGGGGAAATGGTTGTTGCCCATCGTGAAGTCACCGCGGATGGAATCGAAGTCCGCCTTCTCCATGGCCGCGCGCATGCCGTCGATATTGTCCACGTCACCGCTCACGGCCTCGACCGCCGACTTGATGAACATGATCGAGTCATAGCTCTGTGCGGCATAGAAGGACGGGTAACGGCCGTACTTCTTGCGGAAGTCGCCAACGAACTTCTTGTTCGCCGCGTTGTCCAGATCAGGTGCCCAGAACTGGGTCATCTTGGTGCCGAGCACGGTCTCCATGCCCGCCTTCTGGAACAGCGGCAGGCTGATCGAATCCAGCGTGTAGACCGAATAGAGCGGCACGACGCCTTCGAGGCCAGCCTGCTGATACTGCTTGATGAAGGCCGGTCCGGCCGGTCCCGGGTAGAAGGTGAAGACCCCGTCCGGCTTGGCCGCCTTGACCTTGGACAGCTCGGCCGACCAGTCCCGCTGGGACGGCCAGACGGTCATGTCCTTGCCAACGACCTTACCCTTGAAGGTACGTTCCACGCCCGCGACCATGTTCTGGCCGGCGGCATAGTTCGGTGCGACCAGATAGAGAGATTTGACACCCTGCTGGTTGAGCAGTTCGCCCAGGGCCATCGGGGTCTGGTCATTCTGCCAGGCGATGTTGAAGAAGTTCGCGTTGCACTGCGCACCGGCGAGCGGCGACGGGCCGGCGTTGGCGCTGACCAGGATCTTGTTGGCGTTGAGCACGACCGGCGCGGAGGCCAGCAGCACATTCGACCAGATGTAACCGGCCACGATGTCCACATCGTCGCGCAGCACCAGGCGTTCGGTCGCCTGCTTGCCCTTCTGCGAGTTGAACTCGTCGTCGGCGTAGACGATCTCGACATCCTCGCCGCTCATCTTGCCGCCGATGTGCTCCATCGCCAGTTCGACAGCGTCGCGCATGTCCTTGCCGATGACGGCCACGGGGGTCGTCAGGGTGGTCACGAAACCGATCTTGATGTCGGCGGCAGCCGGCGACGCCAGAAGCGTCAGGGCCGCAGCCGTTCCCAGTAATTTCTTGAGCATTTTCAACTCCTCCCTAGAGATTTTCCCTATGGGACCATATCGCCCGACCGATGGAAAGCGCCGAACGCGTCAACCTTTCGGGGGAGCCGCGTTTTTACGGTAGAACCGCCGTCGCCTCGATCTCGACCCGCGCCCGATCCTCGACCAGCGCCGAGACCTCGACCACCGACATCGCGGGGAAATGAGATCCCATGACGGACCGGTAGAAACCACCAACCCCCTTCGGGTTTTCCAGGTAGGCCTTCTTGTCTGTAACGAACCACGTCAGCCGGGTGATGTGCTCGGGCAGACCACCCGCCTCCGCCAGTACCGCACGGACGTTCTCCAGCGCCTGGCCGACCTGGGGGGCAAAATCATCGGTCTCGAACACGCCGGTCTCCGGGTTCCAGCCGATCTGGCCGCCGACAAACACGAGGCGCCCCGACGCCGCCATGCCGTTGGAATATCCCCGGGGACGCGCCCAGCCTTCAGGTTGCAGAATCTCGATCATCGCTTGATATTTTACCTCTATATATTTTAACCTTAAAATAATAAAGGCTGCCAATACAAGAACGAGATGAGCAAACCTGCCCCCTTGAGCGAGAAACTGGCAATCGTCACCGGCGGCGGGCGCGGGATCGGTCGCGCCGTTGCGATGGCGCTGGCGGCGCGCGGCGCCGATCTCATTCTGCTGGGACGCACGGAACGCAGCCTCAAGACGACCGCTGTAGATATCCGCAACCAATCCGATGCGACGGTTCGCGTCCGCACCCTCGATGTCACGGACGGGGATGCTGTGGACGCCGTGTTTTCCGATCTGATTGCCGAAATCGGGCCGCCGTCGATCCTGATCAACAATGCCGGCGGCGCGGAGAGCGTGCCCTTCACCATCCTGGACCGCGACAACTGGGACACCACGATCGCCCTGAACCTGACAAGCGTCTACGCCTGCACCCACGCGGTCCTGCCCGCGATGATCGAGGCCGGCCACGGGCGGATCGTCAACATCGCGTCGACCGCGGGGCTGGAAGGGTTTCCCTATGTGGCCGCCTACTGCGCGGCCAAGCACGGCGTGGTCGGCCTGACCCGGTCGCTTGCGCTTGAGGTCGCCACGAAAGGCATCAACGTCAACGCGGTCTGCCCCGGCTACACCGACACGGAGATGCTGCAGGAAGCCATCCGCAATATCGCCGCGAAGACAGATCGGTCGGAGGCCGAGGCGCGCGATGATCTGGCGGCCGCCAACGCCGGGGGTCGTTTGGTTAAGCCAGAAGAGGTCGCGGAGATGGTCGCCGCGCTGTGCGGCCCCGCCGCGAATAGCATGACCGGCGAGGTGATCGAGATCACCGGCGCGGAGGACGGCTGATGCCCGAGGGAACAACCACACCTCGCGGTGATTTCGAAACCGGTCTGTCACCGGACGACCAACTCGACCTGCGAACGTGGCTGCGGCTCCTGACCTGCACGAACATGATCGAGGGTGAGGTCCGCGAGAGATTACGTACGGAGTTCGACATCACCATCGCGCGCTTCGACCTGCTGGCCCAGCTCGACCGGGCGAGTGAGGCTCTCACCATGGGTGAGCTATCGCGGCGCCTGATGGTCACCAACGGCAACGTCACGTCATTGATCGACCGGCTGGTCGATGAGGATATGGTCAGCAGACGCCCCGCCCCCGACGACCGACGCGCCCAGATCATCGAGCTCACGCCCGGCGGCAGGCGTGCCTTTGAGAAGATGTCTGCTGCCCACGCAAATTGGATCGGCGAACTTTTCGACGGCATCGACCGCAAGAACCTCGCGGCGCTTTACGGAAACCTCGCCCGACTGAAGACGTCCCTGTCCACCGACAGCGGAGCCAGTTGAGATGTGGCGACCGCGCGAACGCATTCGATGGCAGCCCGACCCCGGCATCTGGCCGGGCGCGGACGAGGCCGCCGGCGCGAAGCTGTTCCAGCCGATCGATATCGGCCCGACTCAACTCGAGGCCTGCACCTGGGTGCCCGCCATGGTGCCCTGGCGGGCCACCGGCGACGGTGAAGTTACCGACAATGTGCTGGACTGGTATGGACGCTTCGCACGCGGGCGGCCCGGGGCCATCGTCGTCGAAGCGACCGGCATCCGCGATGTTCCGTCGGGTCCGCTGCTGCGGATCGGCGATGACCGCTTCATCCCCGGCCTGAAAAAGCTCACCGAGACCGTGCGCCGGGAGAGCGACGGCCACACCAAGCTGTTCATCCAGCTAATCGATTTCCTCGCCGTCCGGCGGCGGCCCGACCCGGCGAAATATTTCGAACGGTTCCTGAAGATCACCGAGCGTCATCGCGACGCTCTCGACGCGCAGGAGTGGACCGAAGACAAGGTTCGTTCGCAGATGGCGGGCCTGCCCGAAGACGAACTCGCGGACGTGCTGACACCGCGCGAATTGGAATCATTGCATCAGGGCTACCGCGAGCGCGTCACTGACACGGACCTGCCCCAGATCGCGGAACTGCCCGCCGCGCTGCCGGGCCTGTTCGCCGATGCCGCACGACGCGCGCGTGACGCCGGGTTCGACGGGGTCGAGCTTCACTATGCCCATGCCTACACGATGGCCTCGTTCCTCTCGGCCCTGAACACGCGTGGGGATGGCTATGGCGGGAGCCGGGAAAACCGCGCGCGGCTGCCGCTGGAGGTCTATGACGCGGTCCGCGCTGCCGTGGGCGACGATTATGTGGTCGGTACGCGGTTCCTGTCGGAGGACTGCATCGACGGCGGCAACACGGTCGAGGATGCGGCCTATTTCGGGGCGGCGTTCGCCAAGGCGGGCTTCGACGTGCTGTCCCTGTCACGCGGCGGCAAGTTCGAGGATGCCAAGCGCCCGGCGGTCGGCCAGGCGGCCTACCCCTATACCGGACCGAGCGGCTACGAGTGCATGCCGCAGTTCATTTCAGACGCGCGCGGGCCGTTTGGCCGGAATGTGGAGCCGGTCGCGGCGATCCGTGACGCGGTGCGCAAGGCCGGGTGCGAGACGCCGGTAGTCCTGACCGGCGGCATTCACGGGTTCCGCCAGGCCGAGGACATATTGCAGGCCGACCAGGCCGACATCATCGGCTTCGCCCGCCAGAGCCTCGCGGACCCGGACTGGTTCCGGAAGGTGCGCGGTGGCCATGGCGACGCAGTGCGGGTCTGCGAATACACGAATTACTGCGAGGCGCTGGACCAGAAGCATGTGCCCGTGACCTGCCAGCTGTGGGACCGGAAGGGTCTGGATGAACCCGGTATCGCCAAGACCCAAGACGGCAAACGACGCCTGACCGCGCCGGAATGGGAACCGGATAAAAGCTAGCGCGTGAAGCTGCCGCCTTCGGCGACCAGCCGCTCCAGCAAGGGCGACGGTGCCCAGAGCTTGCCGTGGATACCCTCGAAGGCCTTGATCTGATCGAGGATCTCGCCCAACCCGATCTCGTCGGCCATGAACATGATGCCGCCGCGCCAACGCGGAAACGCGAAGCCATAGAGCCACATAACGTCGATGTCCGACGCGCGGCTGGCGATGCCTTCGTCGAGAATCTTGGCCCCTTCGTTGATGGCTGCGTAAAGGCAACGCGCGCGGATCTCGTCGTCGGAGATATCGCGCCGGGTGATGCCTTGTTCCTTCGCCACGGCCGCCGCGATCCCCTCGACTTCGGGGTCGAGCTGCGGCCGCCGGCCGCCGTCTTCGTATGCGTACCAGCCCTGCCCGGCCTTGATACCGAAGCGGCCGAGTTCGCACATCCGGTCGGCCAGATGCATGTAGCGCGCATCCGGGTCGCGTTCATGGGCGAGCGACTGGCGCATACGCCAGCTCACATCGAGGCCCGACAGATCGCTCACCGCGAGCGGCCCCATGGGCATGCCCAGATCGGTCAGCACCTTGTCCACCTGCGCCGGTGAGGCCCCTTCCTCGACCACGAAAGTGGCTTCCCGCACCAGCGGCAGGCGCGATCGGTTGGCGACGAAGCCGTGACACACGCCCGCCAGCACGCCGACCTTGCCCGTGCGCTTGGCGAGCGCCATGCCCGTGGCGATGGCGTCGGGCGCGCATTTCGCGGGCCGCACCACTTCGAGCATCCGCATCACGTTGGCGGGGGCGAAATAATGCAGGCCGATGATGTCTTGCGGCCGCGACGTGGCCGCCGCGATGGCGTCGATGTCCATGTAGGACGTGTTGGTGGCGAGGATCGCGCCCGGCTTGGCGACGGCCTCCAGCGCACCGAAGATCTGCTTTTTGACGTCCATATCCTCGAACGCGACCTCGATCACCAGATCCGCGTCCGACAGAGCGGCGTAGTCGACCGCCCCGGTGATCCGCCCCATCCGCTCAGCTTTCGCCGCCTCATCGATGCGCCCGCGCGTGACCATGGCCGCGTAGAGCTTCTCGATCTCGGCCAGGGCCGTATCGAGGGCCTCCTGGCCGGTCTCGACGATGGTCACGGGCAGGCCTGAATCCGCCAGGCTGATGGCGATGCCGCGCCCCATGGTGCCCGCGCCGATCACGCCGGCACTGTTTATCTCCCGGGGTGCGACGTCCTTGCCGATGTCGGGAATCTTCCCCGCCTCGCGCTCGGCGAAGAACGCGTAGCGCAGCGCGGCAGACTGCCCGCTGTTCTTGCAGGCCTCGAAGCGCACCCGGTCCGCCATCACAGCCTCTTCGTAGGGCAGGCGCAGACCGTCGATGACGCTCTCGATCGCCTGATGGGGCGAGTCCTGGCCGCGAAAGCGGCTGTTTGCCAGATCGCGATACTTCTCAATTGTCGCGGCGTGTTCATTGGGCGTGCCGATCCCGTCACGCGGCTCGCTGGAGATCCGGCGCGGGGTGCCGTCGGCGAGAATCTTCTCGGCGAAGGCGATAGCACCGTCGCGCAAGTCACCCTCGAAGATTTCGTCCACGATCCCGTATTCAAGCGCGGTGGCGGCATCGATAGGCTTGCCCAGGACAATCAGCTCCAGTGCATGGTCGAGACCGGCCACACGCGGCAATCGCTGGGTACCGGCCGCACCGGGGAAGATACCGAGATTGACCTCCGGCGTGCCCACGCGCGCGCTAAGTGACGCGACACGGAAATGGCAGCCCAGCGTGAGCTCCAACCCGCCACCCAGCGCGGTGCCGTGGATGGCGGCCACGATGGGCTTCTCGATATCGTCGAGCCGGTCGATCACGGCCATCAGATGGGGGGCGCGGGCGGGCTGGTCGAACTCGCGGATGTCGGCACCCGCCGGAAATGTACGCCCTGCGCCGATCAGCACGATCGCATCGGCATTGTCGTCGGCTACGGCGCGGTCCATCCCGGTGACGATGCCCTCGCGTACCGCGAGCCCCAGCGCGTTGACCGGCGGGTTGTCGATGGTCAGGACGGCGATCCGCCCCGCGATTTCATAGCCAACGACGTCACTCATGTTCAACTCCCGGTTCCCACGCATGTCTGTGCAAAATTCATCGCGTGGCTCTAGAATACGCGCCACGCGCGGCATGATGCGCAAGCCCACATGGCTGGTCAAACGGAGCAGGAAAATTGTCTCATTACGCGCACCCCGATGAATTCCTCGACAAGGTCGGCCAGGAGCTCGGCCTCAGCGACTGGGTCACGATCGACCAGGCGCAGATCGACGCCTTCGCCGAGGTCACCAACGATCACCAATGGCTGCATGTGGACCCGGTTCGTGCTGCCGAGGAGATGCCGACCGGCACGACCATCGCCCACGGCTTCCTCGTGCTCTCACTGATCCCGGGGCTGAGCTATCCGTTTTTCCAGGTCGACAACCTCGCCCACACGATCAACTACGGGCTGAACAAAGTGCGGTTCACGGCCATGGTGCCGGTGAATTCGCGGGTCCGGTTGCGCCAGTCACTGGCGAGCGCGGAGAAACGCCCTGACGGCAGCGTGCATCTGGTACTCGACGGCATCATTGAGCTGGAAGGCAGCGAACGGCCCGCCGTGGTCACCCAGACCGTCCGGCTGCTGTTTCCCGAAGCGATCGGGTCCTGAGAACATCATGAGCCCCGCCGACCGCACATTTTCGCGCACCGACCAGGTGGTGCCGGTGCTGGACCAGCATCGGTTCGACGATACGGCGCTCATCGCCTGGATGACCGCCAACATCGACGGCTTCGAAGGCCCAATCGAACTCGCCCAGTTCCAGGGCGGCATGTCTAACCCGACCTTCCTGCTGACCGACGCGAACAAGCGGCGCTACGTCTTGCGCAAGAAACCGCCGGGCGAGCTGCTGCCGTCTGCCCACGCCGTGGACCGGGAACATCGCATCACGTCGGCTTTGGCCGACACACCGGTACCCGTCGTGCGGACGTTGGCCCTGTGTGAAGACACCTCGATTGTCGGCACCGAGTTCTTCCTGATGGACCATGCCGACGGGCGGGTGTTCCACGATCCATCGCTGCCGGATCTGTTGCCCGACGAACGCGCCGCAGTCTCGGCATCGATGATCGAGACGCTTGCGGCCCTGCATCAGGTGGACTTCGACGCGGTGGGCCTCGGTGACTACGGCCGGGTCGGCGGCTATATGGGCCGCCAGGTCGCGCGCTGGTCGAAGCAGTATGAGGCGTCCAAGACCGATGACCTGCCCGAGATGGACAATCTCATGGCCTGGCTGCCGGACAACATGCCCGACGACAGTGAGACCACCATCGTGCATGGGGATTTCAGGCTGGAGAACCTGATCATCGCCCATGACGAACCCAGGGTGATCGCGGTGCTGGACTGGGAGCTCTCGACTTTGGGACATCCCCTTTCGGACCTCGCCTACAACTGCCTGCCGTACCACTGGCCGGAGGAATCCTTCGGTGATATGCGCGGGCTCGACGCGTCGACGCCGGGCATTCCAAGCGAGGCGGATTACGTGGCCGCCTATTGCAAACACACCGGCCGCGACACGATCGAGGACTGGAACTTCTATCTGGTGCTGTCCCTGTTTCGCCTCGCGGCGATTATCCAGGGCGTCTACTACCGCGGGCTCCAGGGCAACGCCTCGTCGCCCGAAGCTCTGTTGCGGCGCGACCTGACGCGGCAATTGTCGATCCGGGCATGGGGTTTGGTCGAGGGCGGCGACTGAATCCAGAAAAACGTCATACGCGGACTTGATCCACGTATCTCACAAAGACCGAGACGAGATACCCGCATCAAGTGCGGGTATGACGAATGTTAGAAAATCTGAGGTCAGGAACCGCCGCCTGCCAACTCGAGCATCGCGCCCAGCAGAACCTGGCCACCGGCGCTCACCCATTCGGGCTTGGCGTCCTCGACCTCGTTGTGGCTGATTCCGTCGACGCACGGGATGAAAATCATCGACGTCGGCGCGACCGCCGCCACGTTGCACGCATCATGGCCCGCACCCGAGATAATCTCGCGGGCGGACAATTCGCGGCTCTCAGCGGCGTTGCGCACGGCGGCGACACAACGCGCATCGAACACGATCGGTGCGATATAGAAAATTTCCTCGAAGCTGCTCTCGAGCCCGATCTCCGAGACGATCTTATCCATGCCTTCGCGCAGCTTGGCATCCATGTCGCGCAGGATGTCGTCGTCGGGGTGGCGGAACTCCGCGGTCATGAAGACCTGGCCCGGGATCACGTTGCGCGAGTTGGGATAGGATTCGATCATCCCGACGGTCGAACGGCCGTCGGGCGCGTTGTCCATGCCGACCCGGTGGACCAGCTCGACGATCCGCGCCGCGCCGACCAGCGCGTCCTTGCGGCGCTCCATGGGCGTGGTGCCGGCGTGGGATTCCTGACCCGTCAGCGTGATCTCGTACCAGCGCTGGCCCTGGGCGCCGGTGACCACGCCGATGGTGATCTCCTCGTCTTCCAGAATAGGGCCCTGCTCGATATGGGCTTCCACATAGGCGTGCAGATCACGCCCGCCGACGGGCAGATCGCCCGCATAACCGATCCGTTCCAGTTCCTGGCCGATGGTCAGCCCGTCCGTGTCGGCCCGGGACAGGCCATGTTCGAGCGAGAACTGGCCGCCGAAGACACCCGACGAGATCATCGCCGGGGCGAAACGGCTGCCTTCTTCGTTGGTCCAGACCACCACCTCGATCGGGTGTTCGGTCTCATAGTCGAGATCGTTGAGGCTGCGGATGACCTCAAGGCCTGCGAGGACACCGTAAATTCCGTCGAAGCGCCCGCCGGTCGGCTGGGTGTCGAGATGGCTGCCGGTGACCACCGGCGGCAGGGAATCGTCCCGCCCGGCGCGGCGGGCGAAGATGTTGCCCATCTGATCGACGGTGACGGTACAGCCGGCGGCCTCGCACCAGGCGACGAACAGGTCGCGCGCCTCACGGTCGAGATCGGTCAGCGCGAGGCGGCGGCTGCCGCCTTTCTCCGTCGGACCGATTTCAGCGATGTCCATGATCGACTGCCACAGGCGGTCGCCGTCTATCGAGAGATTACGCGGTTCGTTCATGGCGGGCATTCCGGGATGGGGTGGGAGAAGCGGTTTCGCCCATGATAGCTTGTCCGGCCCCATCCTCACAGATCACCTTCGCACTGACTGGGTTGCAAAACATGGACACGCAAACCGGACGGCCGGTCACACTGGCGCCCAACGGGCTCGTCACCTCCCCCCATTCGCTCGCCTCGGCTGCGGGGGTCGACGTGCTGCGCGCCGGCGGTTCCGCCGTGGATGCGGCGATGGCCACAAGCGCGGCGCTGGCGGTGCTGTACCCGCACATGACGAGCCTCGGCGGCGACGCCTTCTGGCTGATCCATGACGCCAAGACCGGCGCGGTCAAATATCTGAACGGCGGCGGCCGCGCGGCGGCGGGCGGCACGCTGGAGGCCATGGCAGATCGCGGCCTGACCGACATTCCCTTCCGTGGCGTGGTCCCCGCGACCCTGACGGTGCCCGGCGCGCTGGCGAGCTGGGACGAAGCCCACAAGGCCTATGGCCGCCTGCCCCTGGTCCGCATCCTCGAATCAGCCATCGGCTATGCCCGCGACGGATTCCCGGTCACCGAGCGGCTGGCAGGGCACATCGTTGAGCGCCATGACGACCTCGTGGATCATGAGCATTCCGCACGTATTTTTCTCCCCGACGGGACGCCACCAGCGGCCGGCACGAAACTGGTCAATCCCGATCTCGCCCGCAGCCTCGAACGCTTTGCCGCAGATGGCTGGGCGGGCTTCTATGAGGGTGAGACCGCCACCGAGATGGCGCGCTTCGCGGCCGAACGAGGTGGTGTTTTCACGGCAGAGGATTTCGCCAATCAGAAAGCCCGATGGGGCGAGCCGCTGGTCGGCGAGTATCGCGGCGTCACCGTCTACAACACCCCGCCACCGACCCAGGGCTTCACGGTGCTGGAGATGCTCAACCTGATCGAGCCGTTCGATCTGCACAAGATGGAATTCCTGAGCGCCGATCACATCCACCTGCTGGTGCAGGCCAAGCAGATCGCGTTTCATGACCGCGACCTTTTGTTGGCCGACCCCGATTTCGTGGATGTCCCGATCGACCAGCTGATCTCCAAGGCCTATGCCGACGAGCGACGCGCGCTGATCGACATGCAGAAGGCCCTGCCCTGGAACAAGGTGCCGTCCCATGGCAGCCTCGCGGGCGACACGGTCTACATGGCCGCCATCGATAGCGAGGGCAACGCGGTATCCCTGATCCAGAGCCTGTTCGCGGCCTTCGGATCGGGCGTGGTCGCGGGAAACACCGGGGTCATGCTGCAGAACCGGGCGAGTTACTTCTCGCTCGACCCTGCACATCCGAACCGGCTCGAACCGGGCAAGATCCCGCTGCACACGTTGATGGCGTCGATGTCCAAGCGCGGCGGCGATCTCTGGTCCGTGCTCGGCACCCAGGGGGCCGATGGGCAACCGCAGATCCAGTTGCAACTGCTGACGGACATGATCGATTTCGGTTTGAATATTCAAGAGGCGCTGGAACTGCCGCGCTTCCTGTCCGGGCGCATCTCGCTCGGCGAGGCGCGCGACATGCTGCACCTGGAGGGGCGCATGCCGGAGGCGACCTTCGACGGACTGGCGGCCCGTGGCCACAAGATGAATCGCTGGGCCGACTGGAACAACCGCGCGGGCCACGCCCACGGCATCGTCATCGAGCCCGGGTCGGGCCTCTACACGGGCGGGTCCGACCCACGCTCCGACGGCGCGGCGGTTGGGTATTAGCGGAAAACCCTCATCGTCATGCCCGGACTTGATCCGGGCATCTCACTTGGACCGAGACAAGATACGCGGATCAAGTCCGCGTATGACGGTATTGGTATAGCGTCTACTACGACACCTTCACGTCATACCCGCACTTGATGCGGATATCTCCCACAACCTCATGCTGAGCCTGTCGAAGTCTGAGGTTGCCGCCCTCTCCTTCGACAAGCTCAGGATGAAGGCTTTATTCGAGACACAGAATTGTTACGGCCGGTGCAGTTCGACCGCCGAACGGGTGAAGGTCCGCCGGCCAGCCTTGAAGCCGAAGCGCGCCTCGGCGTTGATCGCCACCGCGTCGGCCGCCGTCTCCGCATCCCAAACCACGAGGTCCGCAGCGTTGCCGACGGCGACGCCATAATCCTCACGCCCGAGGAACTTCGCTGGCCGATCGGTCATCATGGCGAAGCATTCGGTCAGCTCGTCGCGCGTGCCGCGCTGGGCGACATTGGCGTACATGTTGGCGATCCGCATCAGCGAGCCGTCGCCGAAGGGCGTGAACGGGTTGAGGATGTTGTTGGTCGACAGGCAGCAATTCACGCCGTGGGCCGCAAGCGCATTGCCGTCGGCCACGCCGCGCATCACGGAATGGTCCTGGTGCCGCCCGACGGTGAACAGGTCGGTCGCCGGCAGCACGGTCAGGGTCACACCGCTGTCGGACATCAGCTTGCCCAGATCGGCCAGTTTTTCCGGCGGCATGGATGAATATTTCGAGCCATGGCCGACGGCGACCCGGCCGCCCCAGCCGAGTTTGTCGGCGAGTTCGCAGACCTGATAGATGTCGAGATGATCATGGTTGGGGCCGACATCCAGATGGATGTCCACGTCCACATCATATTCCTTGGCGAGCTCGAAGATGCGGGCGATCTGCCCCGGGCCGTCATCGTCATAGCTCGGCGCACCGCCGATGGCGGTCGCACCGCGTTCCAGCGTGGCGACCAGATTGGCGTCGCCTTCGGGCACCCCGGTCCAGCCTTCCTGAAGGAAGACACAGAGCTGCAGATCGATCGCCCAGGCATAGTCCTTGGCCAGCTGTTCCAGCGCATCGACGCTCTTCAGGCCCACATTGGGATCGACCTCCACATGGGTGCGCATATGGGTGCAGCCATGGGCGATCGCGGTCTCGAGCGACGCGCCGGCGCGCTTGTAGACGTCTTCCACCGTGAAGCCCGGCTTTACCGCCGAGACGCGGCGCATATGGTCCACGCCGCGATCCGGTGCGGGTTCGGAGCGGTCGAGAAGGCGCGACTTGTCGAGATGGATATGGGTCTCGATCAGCCCGCCGGAGACGAGCCCGCCTGCGACATCGAGGCTCTCGCCCCCTTCGGGGAGCCCCGCCTCGACAGCCACGATGCGGCCGTCGGCAATCCCGATATCCTGCAGCGGCGCACCTGCGTCACCACCGACAACCCGCGCATTGCGCAGTACCAGATCCAAAGTCATATCTCACTCCCCCGTATGTTCCGGACTTCAGCGCGGCCCGGAGACCCAACCCGCGCCATGTATCGCTATTCCTTCGCCGGCGCCTCGGCGCGTTCGTCGGGTCCATAGTCGCGCAGCACCTCGGCCACCCGCAGGCGGTAATTCTCGAAGATACCGCCGCGCCCCTTCGCTTGTGCGATCCGGTGTTCGGCGTGGGTGCGCCAGGCCTTGACCGCCTCCTCGTCGCGAAAGAACGACAGGGCCAGATACTTGCCCGGGTTGTAGAGGCTCTCGAACCGCTCGACCGAGAGGAACCCGTCGATCTTTTCAAGCTCGCTCGCCAGGTCGTGGGCAACCCCGAGATAGTCGTCGAGGCGTCCCTCGGCCGGCCAGACCTCGAAGATAACGGCGATCATGCCACGCCACGATTGCGCGGCCAGCCGTCGACCTGACGGCGCAGCTCCATCCGCGCGATCTGGCGCCGGTGGACCTCGTCGGGCCCGTCGAACAGGCGCATCGCCCGGGTCCGGGCATACATGGACGCCAACGGGAAATCATCGGCCATGCCGCCGCCGCTATGCAGCTGCAGCGCGCGGTCGATCACGCCGAGCGCCATGTTGGGCGCGGCGACCTTGATCATGGCGATCTCCTGGCGCGCCTCCTTGTTACCCACCGTATCCATCATCCAGGCCGCCTTCATCACCAGCAGCCGGCACATCTCGATCTCGATCCGCGACTGGGCGATCCGCTCCTCGGTGATGCCGCGTTCGGCCAGTAACTTGCCCCATGTTTCGCGCTCGGTAGCGCGTTTACACATCGCCTCCAGCGCCCGCTCGGCCACGCCGATAACCCGCATGCAATGATGGATGCGCCCCGGTCCCAGCCGTCCCTGGGCGATCTCGAAGCCGCGCCCCTCACCCAGCAACAGGTTCGCCAAAGGCACCCGCACATTGTCGAACGACACCTCGGCATGACCATGGGGGGCATCGTCATAGCCCATCACATTCAGGGACCGTTCGATGGTCACGCCGGGCGTGTCGCGCGGCACCAATATCTGCGATTGCTGTTGATGGCGATCCGCCGTCGGGTCGGTCTTGCCCATCACGATCATGATCTGGCAGCGCGGGTTGGGGGCATTCGACGTCCACCACTTGGTGCCGTTGATCACATATTCATCGCCGTCGCGGGTGATCGAACATTCGATATTCGTCGCGTCAGACGACGCCACGTCGGGTTCGGTCATCGCGAAGGCGGAGCGAATCTCACCATTCAGCAACGGCGTCAGCCACTCTTCCTGCTGCGCCGGGGTGCCGTACATGTGCAGCACCTCCATATTGCCCGTGTCCGGTGCGCTGCAGTTGAACACCTCCGGTGCCCAATCGACCCGGCCCATGATCTCGCACAGCGGCGCGTATTCGACATTGGTCAGCCCCGCCCCGTGATGGTCGTCGGGCAAAAACAGGTTCCACAGGCCGCGCTTCTTCGCCTCGGCCTTCAGATCATCGACGATCTGCGGCGTCTGCCAGCGCGTGTCCTGCGTGTCGAGTTGCGTCTCGAAAGTTTCCTCGTTCGGATAGATAAATTCGTCCATGAACGATTCGAGCTGGGACTTCAGGTCCAGGCAACGCTGTGAGAGTTCGAAGTCCATTTTCTGCTTCCCCGGTTCTTATTGGCCAACGCCCGGATGGATGCCGAACGCCATGACTTGCCCTAGGATACCGCCAACACGTCTGTTGGGGGAGTCGCCATGACCACGCCGTTCGATCTTTCGGGCAAAATCGCCATCATCACCGGATCGACAAAGGGTATCGGCCGCGCCATCGCCACAGCCCTGGCCGAGGCCGGGGCGCATGTCACCGTGTCGAGCCGGGACACGGACCGGGTCGCCGAGACGGCAAAAGCGCTGACGGACGCCGGCCATCAGGCTTTGGGCGTACCCTGCAATGTCGGGCGTAAGGAAGAGCTCCAGACACTCGTGGACAGCTCCCGGGCGCATTGGGGGCCGGCGGATATCCTGGTCTGCAATGCGGCCATCAACCCCTATTACGGCCCGGCGATGGACATCCCCGACGACGTTTTCGCCAAGATTATGCAAACCAACATCCAGTCCCAACTCTGGCTGACCCAAATGGCGGTGCCGGACATGCGCAACAAAAACGGCGGTGCGATCGTCCTGGTCTCGTCGATCGGGGGCCTGCGTGGCTCTGACGTGATCGGCGCCTACAACATCTCCAAGGCCGCCGACATGCAACTCGCGCGCAATCTCGCGGTCGAGCTTGGGCCCGACAACATCCGGGTCAACGCGATCGCGCCCGGTCTGGTGAAGACCGATTTCGCGCGTGCGTTGTGGGAAGACCCCGAATTCGCCGATCCCCGGGTTGCGGCGACCCCGCTGCGCCGCCTCGGCGAGCCCGAGGACATCGCGGGTGCGGCTGTGTATCTGGCATCGGACGCGGCGACCTGGATGACCGGCCAGACCCTGGTGGTCGACGGCGGGGCAACGGTGCCGGTCTAGAAAACCACGTCATGCCCGCACTTGATGCGGGCATCTCGTCTCAGTCCAAGTGAGATGCGCGGATCAAGTCCGCGCATGACGGATATAATTTACAGGCGACAGTGCGGGTCTAGCAGGCGCTAGGCCGTTCGGCCCGCGTCCCATTCCTTGAAGCTGGAGCCCGCGTCAGCCAGTTCGCGAAGAAGCGCGGCCGGCTCCCATTTGTCGCCCCATTCGCCATGGAAGCGGTCCATGGTCGCAACAATCTCCGGCAGGCCGACCATGTCGGCATAGAACATCGGGCCGCCGCGCCAGCGCGGAAAACCGTAGCCGTGGAGCCAGACAACATCGACGTCCGAGGCGCGGATCGCCATGCCCTCTTCGAGGATTTTCGCGCCCTCATTTATCAACTGATAAATACAGCGCTGTCTTATCTCTTCCTCCGAGATATTTCGCCGCGTGATCCCCATCTCTTCGGAACGCATGGAGATCAGAGATTCGATTTCGGCATCAGGAACCGCATTGCGTCCCTCATAGCGATACCAGCCGGCACCGGTTTTCTGCCCGAATCGCCCCAATTCACAAATACGGTCCAGCAAGGGCGAGAACCGCTCGTCGGCCGGCCGCGTCTCGGCCCGACGCTTGTCGATCGCCCAGCTGATATCGAGCCCGGCCAGATCAGAGACCCGGAACGGGCCCATACGGAACCCGAATTCCTCCATCACCCGGTCGACATCCTGGGGCAGCGCGCCTTCTTCGACGAGGAAGTCTCCCTGGCGCCAGAACGGTGCCAACATCCGATTTCCCACGAATCCATCACACACACCGACAACGACACCCGTCTTGCCGATGCGGGCCGACAGGTCGAGCACGGTCGCAATAACGTCCTTCTCTGTCTTCTCCGCGCGGACGATTTCCAACAGGGTCATGACATTCGCGGGACTGAAGAAATGCAGGCCCAGCACGTCACCCGGCCGCTTGGTCACGGCGGCGATCGCGTCCACATCGAGGGTCGATGTGTTGGTCGCCAGAATGGCGCCGTCGCGCGCGAGCGCATCCAGTTCACGGAATATCTTCTGCTTGATATCCATCTCTTCGAAGACGGCTTCGATGACCAGATCCGCATCGGCCGCTGCGGCGATCCCGACCGCGCCGGTGATCAACCCCATTCGCGCATCCATATCCTCTGCGCTCAGGCGGCCCCGGTCGCGGGTCGCGGCATAATTTTCCCTGATCCGTGCAATCCCCCGGTCGAGGGAAGATTGCCCGGAATCGATCAGCGTGACCGGCATGCCGGCATTGGCAAAAGACATCGCGATGCCGCCGCCCATGGTGCCGGCGCCGACGATCGCGGTGCGCTTAATCAATCGCCGCGGCGTATCGGCCGGGATGTCTGGAATTTTGGAGACCTGACGTTCGGCGAAAAAGCCATGCACGAGGGAGCGGGACTCATCCGACGCGACGGCCTCCGTGCTGATCTCCGCCTCGCGCGCCCACCCATCAGCGAACGACATAGCCAATGTATTTGCAACACTTTCGAGGCATCGGAACGGCGCCTGCATGCCCCGCGCTGTTTTCTCGAGCTTCGCGCGAGTTTCAGCGACAAGCGCCGCCCCCGCTTCGGCATCCAGGTCGATCGGCATATCACTGACCCGACGCGGACCGGCATTGTCGGCGACCAAGTCTTCGGCAAACCGAATCGCATCAGCGCAAACATCGTCGTCCTCGGCCACCCGATCCACAAGGCCGATCTCCTGCGCCGTGGCCCCATCCACCGGCGTCCCGCTGGTGATCATTTCAAGCGCCTCCCGGAAGCCGACAAGACGCGGCAAACGCTGCGTCCCGCCCGCGCCCGGGATGACGCCGCGCAGAACCTCCGGCAGGCCGAGCCGGGCATCACGGTGCGCCACCCGGTAGTGGCAGCCAAGCGCGAGCTCCAGACCCCCGCCAAGCGTGGGGCCATGAATGGCCGCGACCACCGGCTTGTCCATCGCCTCGATCAGGTTCATCAAATCACGCGTCATGGGGCGAACCTGGCGATTCGGCGTGTTGAACTCCCGGATGTCGGCGCCGCCGCAGAGATTTCGGCCATTACCGCAAATCACCACCGCGCTTGTCATGTGATCATTCGCCGCCGTTTCGAGATAATCGGCGATTGCCATACGGACATGCTTCGCCAGCGCGTTTACCGGCGGATTGTTAATGGTAATCACCGCGACCGCGCCTGCTTTGCGATACTGGACGGGTTCGTTCGTATTCTTGCTGTTCATGCGCTCTCTGACACGGTCGGTGTGGATTCAAGGGCTACACTTTAGGAGAATTGTTCACAATCCTACAAAGATCGAGATTGCACTCAGCGAATGGCAGCCGCGCTATACGACGATACCGGTTGCCTCGCACATCAGTCTGCCGATTGCTAAAATGCCCTCCCGCCCCTATTCGTTTGGCCGCACCGGCCAGACAAACGGACCACCATGAGCGAATCTGTCAAAGCGCGGCTTAGCACCGCCCAGTTATTCGGACTGCTGACGACGATCGTCGCAGCGATCCTGCTTGCCGCGCCGCTGTGGACCGAGACGCCCGGCGTGCTGCCGGCTGCGGGCGTGGTTCTGTTCGCCATCAGCTTCTGGGCCACGGGAGCCATTCCGCCGCACATCACGGCATTGCTGCTGTTCCTGTTCACGGTGGTGTTCTCGATCGCGCCACCGGAAGTCGCGTTTTCGGGATTCCACGCGAGCGCGACATGGCTGGTCTTCGGCGGGTTCGTGATTTCGATCGCGGTCCACAAATCCGGCCTGGCCGCGCGCATGGTGCAGGCTTTGATGATCCATCTGCCCGCCCGTTACCTGACCATGGCGGGAGGGTTGGCCATCGCCGGCATGGCGCTCAGTTTCATCATGCCATCCGCTTCCGGTCGCGCCGTCATGATGGCGCCGCTGGCCGTCGCGCTGGCCACGGAGCTTGGGTTTGCGGAAAACACCCGTGCGCGCCACGGCCTCGTGTTGGCCGCCGGTTGGGGTACGACGATCCCGGCGTTCGGAATTCTCCCGTCAAACGTCGTGAATATGGCCTTCGTCGGCGCCTCCGAGGGCATCTTCAACATCAGCTTCACCTATTTCGGCTACACCTTCCTGAACTTCCCCATCGTCGGTTTCCTGGGCGCGCTGATCGTGATCGTCTTGATTACCATTCTGTTTGGCGCGAAACCGCAGCCTCAGGGCAAAACCTCGATGCAGACCGGCTGGAGCAGCGCCGAGCGCCGCCTGATGGGAATCATGCTCGTCGCGCTGGCCCTCTGGATGACGGATTCGCTGCACGGGATTTCACCCGCCTGGATCGCGCTCGCAGCAGCACTGGTCTGTGTGACTCCGGGGATCGGGATGCTGCCGGCATCCGTGATCACGAACGAAGTCAATTACGGTGCCTGGCTGTTCGTCGCCGGGGTTATCGGCGTCGGCGCGATTGCCAATCATTCCGGGCTCGGCGGCGCAATGGGCGAGTTGCTGCTGGCCAACATTCCTCTGACCAAGGATGGCGGGATCGTCACCTTCTATGAGATTTTTGCGATCAGCGCGGCCGTCGGGGTGGTTACGACATTCCCGGCAGCCCCACCCATCGTGACGTCATTTTCTGATGCCATCGCCCAGGCCACCGGCTGGCCGCTGGAATCCGTCCTGCTGGTTCAGGTGCCGAGCTGGATGATCTACCCGTTCCCGCATGAGGCCCCACCCGTCGCGATGGCCATGGCGGTCGGCGGCGTGCCCATGCGTGAGGCCTTTCGGCTGACGTCGGTCTATTTCGTGATCGGCATACTGATCATCCTGCCGCTGCAATATCTGTGGGGCAGCATGCTCGGGATCTATCTGTAAGGTCCTGGATCAAAAACATTTACCGAATGGGGAGAATCCAATGCTGTTCATGGTGCGAATCAAAGTTGAACTGCCGGGCGAAATGGACCCGGCGAAGGTCAAGGCGCTGGGTGATGCCGAGGCAGACCGTGCCATCGAACTGATTCAGGCTGGCCGCATGCGCAAGGTCTGGCGGATCGTCGGCGAACGGGCGAACTTCTCGATCTGGGAGGCCGACAGTCTGGAAGACTTCCACGCCGACATCTCATCACTGCCGCTTCATCCCTGGATGAGTGTCGACGTCACGCCGATGATCGAGCACCCGGCCACTCAGGCCTATGAAGACCGAGTCGGGCCGTTTCCGACGATCTGAGCGGCATTCACCGCGCTTTACAACGACCGAGACAAGATATCCGGGTCAAGCCCGGGTATGACGGTGGGGTGATATCAAGCTGGCGACAGCCAAACCCAAAACGTCATACGCGGACTTGATCCGCGTATCTCAAAAACACCGAGACGAGATGCCCGCATCAAGTGCGGGCATGACGCCGATGGGTAAGTGTATCGGCACGCCTAGTAGCCGCGCTCGGCTTTCAACTCCAGAACGGGCCGGTAATACTCCGGATAACGCGCCGAAATGCGTGCGCCGGGGTAGAAGGCTGCCGCGTAGGATGGGCGCGCCTGGATGCGCGCGAGCCACGCCGTCATCTCCGGCAGATCGTCTTCCCACAGGAAGGCGTAGCCGAGGTCGTCCATCCGGTCGATCAGAGGTGTGACCTGCGCGTCCACCATCGTGTATTGGGTTCCCATGATCCACGGGCCGCCATGTTCGAGCATGGCCGCATCGATCCGCTCGCAGGTCTGCCTGATCTGGAACTCGGCATATTCGAGCTCGTCCTTGCCGAAGCCCGTCTGGGACATGCGCTGGTAGAATTGCTTGCGCAGCGGCAACCGATCGGCATGGGCGGCGAACTCGTCATTGCTCGCCTTGGCGAACCGCATGGGTGCGAGCATGTTAGCGAAAGTCGGGACCCGCACGGCCACCGTGGGCACCTCATCGATGTAGCGCATCCAGGCCCGCATCCGCGCGCGACCGACCGCATCACCCGGCGCCAACGCGGGATCGGGGATGATCTCCTCTAGATATTCGAGAATGGCGGAGGATTCGATCAGGATCGTCCCGTCATGCACGAAGGTCGGGACCACGCCGTTCGGGTTGATCTTCAGATAATCCGGCTCGAGCTGCTCGAACTTTCCCAGATCGACGTCATGCTCAATCCAGTCCTTGTTCATCTCCGGCAGCCCCTTCTCGGCCAGGGTAATCCGCACTTTCTGGCTGCAGGTTGACTGGGGCGCCTGATACATCTCGATCTTCATTCTGACTCTCCGTCGGTAAAAAACTGCGCGTACTTCTCGCTCACATTCGTATTGGCATAGAACGCCGTGGCGAAGGAAGGCCGTGCCTTGATCCTTTCAAACCATGCCGTCATCTCCGGCAGGTCCGGCTCCCAGATCGGGCCATAGCCCATGTCAGCCATACGCTGAATCAGCGGCGTCAGGGTGACATCGATCAGCGTGTATTGCTTGCCCAGGACCCAGGGCCCGCCATGCGCCACAATGCCCGCATCGATCCGCTCGCAGGTCTGGCGGATCTGCGCGATCGCGTTGTCGACCTCGTCTTCGGAGAACCCTTCCACCTGGCCCATACGCCGGTAGAAGGCCTTGCGGAGCGGCATCTTCTCGATCCGGGCCTGGAAGTCCTCTTCGGACGCGTTCTCGTAGCGCAGCGGCCGGAACACCTTGTTGAACGACGGCACCCGCACGGCCGGGGTCGGCACTTCCTCCATGTAACGCATCCAGATACGTAAACGCGCGCGGTCCAGTACATCGGCCGGAACCAGGGACGGCTCGGGATGAATTTCATCGAGGTATTCGACGATCACGGAGGATTCGATCACCGGTTCGCCATCATGAATGAGGGTCGGCACCACGCCGTTGGGGTTGAGCTTCATATACTCAGCCGTCAGGTGATCGCCCGACGCGAAATGCATCACATGGCTCTCCCAATCGAGGCCTTTCTCGGCCAGGCAAATCCGCACCTTCTGACTGCATGTGGAATGGTCTGAATGATAAAGCTCTAGCGCCATGGCCAGCATCTCCCGAAATCTTGAAGCGTCGGCGTCTGGACGCGCCCACTTGAGCCTTTATACCAAGAGCTTAGATAAACTTCTCGGGCCGCAAGCAGCAACCGTCATGCACATTCCACATAGCATTCCGGGCATACTGGTCCTGACCTTTGTTGCGCTGGTCAGGCCCGCCAGTGCGGACGTTGTCGACCTGACGGTCTGGCCCGACCGGGAGACGCTGAACGGGCGCAGCGGTGAGGTCGTAACCTATCCGAGCCACAGCCCCTTCACCTTGTGGGAGGTCGGCAAGAGCGACGCGCTCGACCCGCCGACCGACGCGCGCGCGGCCCTGTTCCTGCCCGACGATGCCAGCGCCGAGAACCCCGTCCCGGCCGTCGTGCTGCTGCATGGCGCGGCCGGCATTCTGGGTGCGCGCGAGCTGACCTACGGCGCGCAGTTCGCCGAGATGGGGGTGGCGGCACTGGTCATCGATGCCTTCGGCGCGCGTCGTGACAGGGCATCGGGCTTCATCAACCGGCTGCTCAATGTTACCGAGACCATGGTGCTGGCCGATGCCTATGCAGGGCTTCGCTTCCTGGACAGGATGCCGGAAGTAGACGGGGACCGGGTCGCGCTGATGGGATTCTCCTATGGCGGGATATCCACCATGCTCGGCGCATTCGCCCAAACAGCCGAGGCGTTGAATCCGGACGGCAAGCGGTTCGCCGCGCATGTGTCCTTCTACGGCCCTTGTATCGCCCGTTTCGACGACACCCGCGCAACCGGGGCGCCCGTGCTGCTGCTCGCCGGATCGGAGGACGGCATCGTCGACCCCCAACGCTGCGGCGAGATCGTCGAGGATCTGCGCGACGGCGGCGCGGAGGCCGAGTTCGTGCTTTACGAAGGCGCGTATCACCAGTGGGACGGCAGCTTCCCCGGACCGCGCACCATCGGCCGGAACCTCGCCGATTGTGATCTCAACGTGAACGCGAACGGTGTCGTGCGCGATACCCTCACCCTGTTGCCTATGTCCGGGCCATTCCTGCGCAAGGTGATCCTGGGCGTGTGTTCCGATAGCGACGGCTACCTGATCGGCCGCGACGACACGATCCGCGACCGCTCCAACCACGATGTGGGGGCTTTCCTGATGCGCGCTTTCAACGGCGACAGCTAACTCAATCCTTCAGCGGCTCCGCCCAGCCTGACGGCACCTTCACCCGAAACGTGTTGAGCACGGCCGCCACATGATTGTAGTGACCGAAGATGGCAATCAGTTCGACCAGTTTGGCCTCACCGTACATCTCGATCGCCCGGTCATAGACCCCATCGCTGACCTGTTTCGTGTCGAGCAGTTCGGTAAACAGGTCGTAGACCAGTTCCTCGTCAGCCCGGTCAAAGGTGGGGCGCGTGCGGGCCTCGATGGCATCGACGACCGCGGGGTCGAGGCCTGCTTTCAGTGCTTCCACCTTGTGGACACACCATTCGAGCTGCGCCACCCAATGGCGCGCCGTCATCACGATAACAAGCTCGGAGATGCGCTTCTCGTGGCTCGATCCGTGGCGCGCATAGTCGCCGAGCGCGAAGGCACGCTCCGCCAGGGGTGGACTGCGCAGCCAGGCGTTCATTGGCCCAATAATGCGTCCCGTCTTGCTGGCGACCATACGCTCGGCCATCGCGCGCTGCGCATCATCCATATCGTCGTCTGTCAGCCGTTTGAGCCGACCGTCCATGCCGTCATCGGCCAATTCTTCAGTCATCTCGATAGTTTCCCCATGCTCATGGTCAGTTTCGTTTTGCCGTCACGACGAACAGCGGATCCCCCGATACACCGGACGACGACAGATCGAGCCCAACTGGTTCTTCGAACCCGCCTGCCTCTCGGAAATAGACGCCCACAAGGCCGGCATGGTCGCTGTCGCCCAGGGCCTGCCAGATCGCTACGGCCTTGGTCGGAAAGCAACGGTTGGAGAACGACACCACACACAGCCCGCTGGGCGTGAGCACCCGCGCGATCTCCGCAAACACATCGAGCGGGCGGGTCAGATACTGGACCGAGAGTGCGATCACGCAGGCGTCGAACGCGCCATCATCGAAGGGCAATCCCGGTTCGGCGTTGAGGTTCTGCACATGGTGGTCTGTGAGACGAGGATTGGCGTCCAGCTCGGCCCGGTTCATACCCAGTCCGACCACGTTCGCGTAGTCGATCTCTGCGGGGAGATGCGACACCCAGCTCGACATCAGGTCAAGGATACGGCCACCGGCGGGCAAGTTCTCTCGATAGAAGACCGTCAACGCCGCGCGACCGACCTCGTCGAGATGCTGGACCATCCGCTCGGGCACATAGAAAGCCGCGTCATCGGCAGTGTCCTGTCGCTCGAAATGCTCGGGCTTGAACGGTGATTCCTGTGCCGTCACATCAATATCCGACGGCCGCACCATCGCTGCGCGGATCGGATCCGGCTTCGATGATGCCGTCGGGTCGGCGCACCAGCGCACCCGCATGGCCCATCAGGTCACTGAACGGGCCGACCACCTCGACATCATGGCCTGCTGCACGCAGCGCCTCGATCACCTGCTCGGGGAAACGTGATTCGATCTTGAGGTTGGTGCTGTCGCTGCCCCAGGTGCGGCCGAGCAACCAGCGCGGCGCAGTGATCGCGGCCTGCACCGGCATGCCGAAACGCACATGGCGTGAGAAGACCGCCGCCTGGGTCTGGGGCTGCCCCTCGCCGCCCATGGTGCCGTAGGACATGACCCGCCCATCGTCGAAACGCGCCATCGCCGGATTGAGCGTGTGGAACGGCTTGCGACCCGGCTGCAGCGGGTTCAGAGCCGCGGGATCGAGTGCAAAGCTGGCCCCGCGATTCTGCCAGGTGATCCCGGTCTCGGGCAAAACCACGCCGGAACCAAACTCCCAGTAGATACTCTGGATGAAACTCACGGCATTGCCGTGCCGATCGATCGCACCCAGCCAGACCGTGTCACTATCAGTACCGCCGCGAGCCCAGTCGCCGGCACGTGTGGGATCAACCGCGCCTGCGAGCCCGGCAATCACGTCAGGTTTCAGGAAGGTCTCGGGCGCGGGATCCATATGGGCCGGGTCGGTAATGTGCCGGTCGCGAATGGCAAACGCCTGCTTGCTTGCCTCGACCAGTAGATGGACGAACTCGAAGCCGTCGGCATCCACGCAGTCGAGCCGGTCGAAGGCGCCGAGGATCAGTAACGACGCCAAGCCTTGCGTCGGCGGCGGCATGTTGTAGAGCGTCGTGTCGCCGAGCCGGAGCGACAGCGGCGACTTGGTCATGGCCTGGTGCGCCGCCAGATCCTGCGCCTCGACCGGGCTGCCCACGGCGGCGAGGTCGGCGGCAATCGCTTGGGCCAGGTCGCCGCGATAGAAATCTTCCGTGCCCGCGTCGGCGATCTGCTGCAGCGTCGCGGCCAGACGCGACTGGCGAAAGATATCGCCGCGCGACGGCACCGCGCCACCGGGGGTGTAGACGTCGGTAAAGCCTGTCGCCGGACCCATCTCGGGCAGCTTCTCGGTGGTGTTGCGCACCTGGCCTTCGGTCACGGCCACACCGTCGCGCGCATAACCGATCGCATCACTCAAAAGACGAGACAGCGGCAGTTTGCCGCCCATATTCCTGGAAAGGTCCTGTGCGGCCCCCCAGCCCGAGACGGTCCCCGCCACGGTCACCGCCGCAAGGGGCCCGCGCGACGGTACGGCGTCCAGGCCTTCCTCGGTATATCGCTCGATCGTGGCACCGGCACCCGCAGCGCCGCACGCATCGATGGCAATCGGATCACCATTCGCGGGAGAAATCACCCAGAAGCCATCGCCACCGATGGAGTTCATGTGCGGATAGACGACGGCGATGGCGGCCGCCGCAGCAATCATCGCCTCAAGCGCGTTGCCGCCCTCGCGGAGCACAGACAGTCCGGCCTCTGCCGCAAGATGATGGGGCGCCACGACCATTCCGTGGGGGGCAAATTTCGAGTTCAGCATGGGTAACAATCGTCCCTGTAAAAACACGGGCGGCACCAGCTGGTGCCGCCCGCGTAACTTAAAACATTTCTGCGTCTATTCGGCAGCTTCAGCGTCCGGGAAATCGGCAATTTCGTCGAGGGCCGGCTTGATCTCCTGCATGAAGATTCGCAGTTGGTCGATCATGTCGTCCTTCGGGCACTGGGCGTAATGGTAAATGAGCGTGATGTATTCCGCCGGCAACTGTTTCCACTGTTCGATATAGGAATCACGCACCTCCGATACCGTGCCGTACTGGAACAGCCCGGTCTCATCCATCAACTCAATCAATCTTGCATCATCGGCACCTTCGGCCTTGCTGGTCCAATCGGGAAACAGCGGGCCGTAGAAATTCTGGAAGATGTCGCCCGACCAATCGAGCATCTTCTGCGCCCCATCGTCATGGCTCTCGCCCACATGGGGCCAGCGCACGATCGCCTGGTTCTGGCCGTGAGCGATGTTGAAGCCGTGCTGGTTCGCGACCTCGGTGTAGCGCGGACCGAAGTCTGCGCAGCGTCCGATGCTCGAAAAATATGACGGGATGAATCCCCGCGCGCCGGCGTATTCGACAGTCTCGATCGAGGCGTTGGACGCGATAAACACCTTGGGATGGGGCCGTGTGTAAGGAGCGGGCACGACGGAAATCTTCCGCAGTTTGCCGTCTTCGTCCATCTCACCCGGCGCACCCATCTGGCGGGTCACGTCGCCCATGAACCAGCCTTCGAGCCCCTCGTCATGGGGATAGGGGTATTCCCACAGGTCGCTCTTGTAGTCGAAAGCGTCCTCGGTCCAGGCCTTCATGACGATGTCGACCTGCTCCTCGAAAATCTTGCGGTTGTGCTCATCCGACGCGCTCTTGTCCGACAGGGTCGCGACAGATCCGAGCTTCTGACCCAGCACGTTCGCCCAGCGGGACTGATAGCCGCGCGCGAAGCCAACGAAACAGCGGCCCTTGGTCATATGATCGAGGGTGGCGGTTTCCTCGGCGACCCGGATCGGATCATCCACGCTCATCACGTAGCCGAGGCTGCCGATGTTGAGACGCTTCGACAGGCCCGCCCAGTAGCCGGTGTTGATTCCGATGCTCGGCCCGACCTCATAGCCTTCCGAATGAAAGTGATGCTCGATCGAGGACACGCCCCAGACCCCGAGATCGTCCATGGCCCGGATCAAATCCGGCATGCCGTCCATGGCCTCCTGGTAACGCTCGCGATTGCGACCGATCGGGCGCATTTCCTTACGCTCCTGCGGACTGTCCGCACGGAGCATCGGGTACATCTGAACGACAACCTTCACCATGGCGATTCCTCCCTCGCATTCCGGTGTCCGCAGTGGCGCGGATCCGGTTTAGACGTTGAACGGCGGTGCCGTGCTGCCCTCCTCGAGCTGCAGGCGCATCGTGTTGATGAACCGCGCCAGCATGCCGTAGTAGCCAATCATGATCGTGAGATCGACGAAGCCGTCATTGCCGAGCTCCGCCTTCAACGCATCGATCATGTCGTCGGCGACCTCTTCGTTGCGGGTCACCAGGCGGGCATATTTGGTGGCCATGCCGACCATGCCGGGCTCGGCCTCGATATCGGGCGTGCCGACCTTCTTGAGCATCTCTTCAGGCGCGTTGACCTTGAGTGCGAATTCCCAATGGTGGCCCCATTCGTAGGAGCAGCGCAGCTCCTGGGCGACCGTCAGGATGACGTATTCGCGCAGCGCGTCGTCGAACTTGGTGCCATAACGCACATGCGCTCCGACGGGGGTGACCGCCGCCAGCGCGCCGGGGCTGTTGGCCAGCAGTGCAAACACGTTCGGCATGCTGGTGCGGCCGCGCGAGCGGATCACCTCATCATAGGCCTCCAGAAACTCTGCCGGACAGTCCTCGCGCTCAACGCGCGACAAGCGGGCATTTTCCAATCCATCGGACACGTGCTCTCTCCCCCGTAAACAAGTCGGTAAATGATCAGGTGAATTATTATCGGCGCGGCGCAGGTCAGCAACCGGGCCATTTGGTTCGTCCGAAGCAAACCACCATCGGATCACCGGCGTCAACGCCACCCATCAACCAATGGGCCGACCGGGGGGCCAAATCACCCCCAAATGTGCTAAATGCGCACGAGAAAACCGGGACAAACGCGGGACAAACGCACATGACCGAAACGGCTCCAGCGCGCATCGGCGCCTTCGCAGGCGCGGTGTTGATCGCGGCGGTGACGATCTTTTTCCTGATCGAGGGGCGAGAGCTGCTGATCCCGATCGCGGTCGCCATCGTCATCTGGTACCTGCTCAACGCTCTCGCGCGCTTCTTGCACCGCATCCCGCTGGGCAGCTGGCGCCTGCCGAACTGGCTGGCACTGACCGGCGCGGTCATCATCATGGCACTGGCCATCGCACTGGTCGCGGAATTGATCAGCGACAATCTGGGTGACGTGGCCGCCGCCGCGCCCGCCTACCAGGCCAACTTCGAGCACCTCGTCGCCCAGGCCTCGCGCCTGGCCGGCTTCGAGCAACCGCCGGACATCGCCCATGTGATCGACGAGATCGACATAAAGACCCTGATCACCTCGTTCGCCTCGACCGCCGCGGGCATCGCCGGGTCCTTCGGTATTGTCATGGTCTATGTCGTATTCCTACTGATCGAGCAGGGTTGCTTCGAGAGCAAATTTTCCGCCCTGTTTCCCGATTCCGAACGCCGCCAGGATGTCCGGGACCTCCTGCACCGCATGCAGGTTCAGATCCAGACCTATGTAGCGATCAAGACATTGATGAGCGTTCTCACAGGCGGCATCAGCTATGCAATCTTGCTGTTCGTGGGAGTCGATTTCGCCGGATTCTGGGGCTTCATCATCTTCCTGCTGAACTACATCCCGACCATCGGTTCGCTGCTGGGCATCCTGCTGCCGACGCTGCTGGCGGTGGTGCAGTTCGCGACGATCGGTCCCGTACTGACGGTACTGATCGCCGGCGGTGCGACGCAATTTGTCATCGGCAATCTCGTCGAGCCGCGCCTGATGGGCACATCCCTCAATATCTCGCCCCTGGTTGTGCTGATCTCACTTGCTGCTTGGGGCAGCATCTGGGGGCTCGCCGGCATGTTCCTGTCGGTGCCCCTGACGATGATCGTGTTGATCGTGTGCTCTTACTTCAAGCCGACCCGCCCGATCGCGATCATGCTGTCGGGCAACGGTAAGATCGAGACTCGCTAACCTAGTCAGCCATAGCGCGGAGGCCGGAATGTCGAAACAGGGCGATGAGGATGCGGTTGACCGCGCGGTGCGCGAGCTGCAGCAATTCCTCGACAAGGCTCAGGGCCTCGATACGGCCACGGTGCGTGCCATCGCCGACCAGTTCCGTGCCGACGCGGCCCTGGCCCGCACCATGCGGCACCACCGGCATGTTTATGACGCGATCTCGGGATATTTCGAGCACGCGGCGATCGTCCGGGACAAGGATGACGACCATACGGGCAGCCCGATTGGCGACGCCGTTCGTGCCCTGGTCGAGAATCTCGACGATCACGAAGATTGAGGGCGGAACTAGGATTCCGCCCCGTTTACTCTGCTGCCTGCGCCGCCTGTCTATTCTGCGGCTTGCGCCGAACCGGCGTCGATCAGCTCGGTCAGATACTGCGGGTCGACCGGGTAGTAGTCGATCTCGACACCGAACTCCGTCAGCGCATTCTCAATTGCCGCCACGACGGCCGCGGCCGCCGGGATCGTGCCGCCCTCGCCCGCGCCCTTCACACCAAGGGAGTTGAGGGGTGAAGGCGTTTCCATATGGGTGACATCGACGCGCGGCATCTCACTGGCCAACGGCAGCAGGTATTCGCCGTAGTTCATCGTCAGCGGCTGACCCTGATCGTCATAGATCATGCGTTCGAACAACGCGTTGCCGATCCCGTGAACCACGCCGCCGACGATCTGGCCGTGCACGACCATCGGGTTGATCATCACGCCGCAGTCATGGGCGACCGAATAACGCAGCACCTTCACTTCGCCGGTGCCCGGGTCGACCTCGACCTCGGCCACATTCGAGCCACAGGCAATCGGGGATCCGCTGGAGCCATCGAAAGAGGTGGCTTCAAGCACCGGATCGAAGCCCGTCGGAACACGCATCGCGGACATCGGCGTCAGTTGAACGGCCAATTCGCCCAACGTGATGGACAGATCGGGCGCCCCGTTCACGCGGACCACACCGTCTTCGATATCCAGATCGGCTTCCGAGGCTTCCAGAACTTCGGCGGCCAGCTTCAATGCCTTTTCGCGAACCTGAGACGCCGCATCGTGGGCCGACGGGCCGACATTTGCTGCCACGCGGCTGCCGATGGTGCCGATGCCATGGGAAAACTTCGCCGTGTCGGCGGACTCGAACAGAATATCTTCCGGCTTCACACCGAGATTTTCCGCAACAAGCATTGAGATCATCGTTTGATGCCCCTGGCCCTGGCTCGCGGCCCCGGTGCGAACGGCAACCTTGCCCGAAGACTCGACCCGAACGGTCGTGCCCTCATACGGGCCCATGCCGGTATCCTCGATACATGAGGAAACACCAATGCCCAGATAGCGGCCTTCCGCACGGGCGGCGGCCTGCCGTTCCTTGAAACTGTGGTAGTCGGAAAGATCCAGGACCTTTTCGAGCAGGGCCTCGTAGTCACCGCTGTCGTAGATGCACGGGGCGCCGCCGCGAAGCTTGGCGCCGGTTTCATAGGGCATCTGGTCCGCGCGCACATAATTGCGACGGCGCACTTCGGCCGGATCGATCCCCAACTCGCGCGAGACCACCTGGACCATGCGTTCGACGGCATAAATCCCGCACGGACGTCCCGCACCGCGCACCGGTGAATTCGGCACCGTGTTGGTGAAGATGATATCCACACCCACATCGATGGCCGGGATGGAATAGGCACCCGGCAGCGGCGTGAGGGAACTGTTCGGCAACAGAATGCCGTAGGGAATGTAGGCACCATTTTCATGGGTCACCGTCCCGCGCAGTCCGAGGATTTTCCCCTCGGCCGTGCAGGCGACTTCCAGGTCCCAATGCTGATCACGCTGGGTGGTCGTGGAGATGAAATGCTCCCGGCGATCCTCGATCCACTTGACCGGGCGCTTCATGATGCGCGCCGCCAGCGATATGGCGACCTCTTCGGGGTAGAATCCGGCCTTCGGGCCGAAACCGCCGCCGACATCCGGGGCGATAACGCGAACCCGCTCTTCGGATTCATCCAGCCAGGTCGCCAGGGCGCGGCGGATGAGATAGGGCGATTGGGCCGATGTCCAGAGGGTCAACCCATCACCCCAGGGGTCGTCCCGGGCGATGACGCCGCGCGTCTCCATCGAATGGCAACCACCACGATGTTGCATGAATGCCGCCGAGAACACGTGGTCGGCCTTCGCGAATGAATCCTCGATGTCACCGAAGCTCGAACGCATCTTGCCCATCAGGTTCGATGTCGTATCGGCATGGGCCAGCGGTGCGTCGTCCTCCAGCGCGGTCATGATGTTCACGACCGCCGGAAGCGCCTCGTAATCCACGTCAATGAGCGCAAGCGCATCCTCGGCGATGGCGCGGCTATCCGCCACGACAACGGCCACGGCCTCGCCCACATAGCAGACTTCATCCTTGGCCAGCGGATACTGGGTCTTGTTCTGCTCGATCACCGGTGCGGGATAGAGCTGGTTCATCCTGTGGCTGTATTTCGCGCCCAGGTCGGCATGGGTAATCACCCGATGCACACCCGGCAGCGCCAACGCGCGGGAGGGGTCGATCGAGCGGATCTTCGCATGGGCCATCGGCGCACGCAGGAAGGCCGCATGCAGCATGCCTTCCATCGTGATGTCATCGACATAGCGACCGTGACCCGTCAGCAGCCGGGGGTCTTCCATACGCTGGACTTCTGCGCCCAAGTAACGAACAGCCATGGTTCTAGCTCCCCTTCTGCATGGTCTTGGCGACATCCAGTGCCGCATCGACGATGCCCTGATAGCCGGTGCACCGGCAGATATTTCCCGAGATGGCTTCACGGACATCCCGTTCGCTCGGATCGGGATTGTCGCGCAGGAAGGCCGTCAACGAGGTCAGCATTCCAGGGGTGCAAAAGCCGCACTGCAGGCCATGATGTTTCCAGAAGGCCTCCTGCAATGCGCTCATGGTCCCGTCATCTTCGGCCAACCCTTCAACGGTGGTGACCTCATGCCCGTTGGCCTGAACGGCCAGCATCAGGCACGACCGCACCGCCTCACCATCGACCATCACCGTGCACGCACCACACACGCCGTGTTCACAGCCCATATGCGTGCCGGTCAGACCCAGGCCATGGCGCAGGAAATCACCCAGGCTGGTGCGGGTTTCAACATTCGCAGCGTGGCTTTCGCCGTTCACTGTCATTTCGATATCGCGGGTATCGGCCATGATCAGGCGCTCCCGTTAAGGTTGGACGCCGCGGCTGCAAGAGCCCGCTCGACGAGGGTCGCGGCAAGGCGCTGGCGATAGGCGGACGACACATAGGCGTCCGACATGGCCTCGATGCCGCGGGCGATTTCCGCCGCAGCCTTGAAAGTGCCGGCGTCGGGGGTCGCACCCACCAGCGCCGTCTCGGCCTCGGTCAGGCGGATCGGGCGCACGTCCGCGCCACCGATGGAGATCGCGGCGCGGGTGATCTTGCCGGCATCGACCGTCAGCAGGGCGGCCGCGGCGACAATCGCGAAGTCACCGTGTCGGCGGGAAAACTCGACGAAACCGTGGCCAGTGTTGCCGCCCCAATGGGGCACCGACACGCCGGTCAGGAGTTCGTCCGGCCCGATCGACGGAATCATGTAGGCGAGCGGCCATTCGGCGAAGGGGATCTTGCGCGCGCCATCCGGGCCCTGGACCGTCAGCTCCGCGTCATACAAGGCCATGAGGCAGGGTAGCTCGGCGGCGGGATCGAGGTGACACAGGCTGCCGCCGATGGTGCCCCGGTTGCGGGTCTGGAAATGACCGACCCAGTGCAGTGCCGCGGGGATGATCGGCGCCTTTGTGGCAATCACATCGTCGCGCATCAGGTCGCGCTGGCGGGTCATCGCGCCGATTTCGATGCTTTCGCCCGCGTCACGGATGCCGGCGATGCCATCGATCCGGTTCAGGTCGATCACGTCATCGGGCACGACGAAACGCATGTTCAGCATCGGCATCAGCGACTGGCCGCCGGCGAGAATCTTCGCGTCCTCATGGGTGGCGAGCAGGGCCACGGCCTCATCGGCTGTGGTCGGGTCGTGATAGGTAAATGGCGCCGGTTTCATCGGGCCGTCTCCGTATAGATGTTCATGGCTATTCTCATACTCTTCAGGACTTTCCGCCAAACACGCCGCGGATCATCGATCCGAGGGCGCGGAAGAACAGGCTGATGCCAGAAATGGCATTGTCGGAAGCCGGAGCGGATGCCGCCTCGGTTGATTCTGCAGAGGTCCCGGCGCTGTCGGTTGCCGCATCGCCCGCGGCACCGATCTCGGCCTCAAGGTTTTTCGCGAAGTCGGAGATAATCTGCCCGGCGATCGCATCGATCAAGCCGGACGCACGCCCGTACTGGGCGATCGAGCCGGTCAGGTCGATCTCGCTGGAGATATCGACCCGGCTTGCGTCGCCGTCGGCGACCAGCGTGAACACCACGCTCGCCTCAGCCGCACCGCGTCCCTTGGTGTCGTTACCCTTGGCCTTCACGGTCGCTGTCCGCGCCGCCTCATCGATCTCGGTGATTTCGGCTTCGCCCGAGAACGTCAGCGACACCGGCCCGACCCGCAGTTTGGCGTTGCCCTTATACGTGCGCTCGCCGACGGTCTCCGTCAGTTCCGCACCCGGCATGCACGGCGCGATCCGCGGCACATCCAGCAGGATCGCCCATGCGACGTCCGGCGGCGCGGGCACCGTAAAACTATTCTTAAGCTGCATCGGACTCCCCGTCCCACATCGTCAAAGCACAGGCGTTCTTGGCGCGCCCTTATCCTAGGCCCGCACAATAATTTTCTTATTGTGGAATCGCAACCGGCAGTCAGCGGTATCGCTAGATGCCACCGTCCTGCCCGTGAACGTGATAGCCGATGTCGCGGGCCGGCTTGCGGCCGTCGCTGTCGACCCCGGTCGGCAGCCACGCGCACAGGTTCGCGCCCGGCGACCAAACGGTCTCGCACGGGCCCGGCACGAAGAACTCGACGAACACAAAGTCGCCGTCGCTCTCGTTGATGAAGGCGTGGGGCTCGTGCTGGTAGTTGTAGAGGACGTCACCGGCGTTCAACCGATGCGCCACGCCGTCGAGCATGGCCGTGCCCTGGCCCGCCACTACATACTGGAAATGCTCGGCACCCACATGGTGGTGCTCGGGTGCCGCCGTGCCCGGCGGGTAGGAAATCATCTCGCCCTTGAAGGCCTTGGTGCCCGCCAGCCCCGGCGTGGCCATGTAGATCCGGTTGCGCGCATCATGCTCGGACTGGAGTACCGGCTCGCGGGTCCAGTCCACATGGCGTAGCTCAGTCGGCATGTCGGCGATGTTCTCGTCGAAACGGGCGGCATCCGGCACCCGGGCGAACAGGATGCGGGTGTCCGCGCTCCCGGCCACAAACGCGCCCGAAAAACCGAACGGCAGATAGGCAATGTGCTTGGTGTCGAGTGCGGTGTCGCCGAGCGAACCCGCGCCCTCGAGGATCTGCAGCCAACCAACCATCTTTTTGTCGAGCGCAACGGAAAGAGTCTCGCCAGCCGGGACCGCGACATGATCCAGCTCGATCTGATCACTACCGATGACATCGGCAGTCAGCAGATGGGTAATTTGACTTCTGTCTTGCTCGACGGCGGCGATTTCATCTTCTCGTACGATGACAGGCATATCGTCCTCCCCAGGCGATTAGCGTCGAATGGTGCCCCCGGGGAGACTTGAACTCCCACTCCCTTGCGAGAACTGGATTTTGAATCCAGCGCGTCTACCAATTCCGCCACAGGGGCCCCCACGACGTGTGCCCTCTCCATAAGTCCACCGACCACGGCGGGTCAACCACCTGCGCCCGAAAACGGATATCGCGAACCTGTGACCTGCGTCACTTCCATGACCCAGACAACCCCCTACCTATGGGTCTGACGCAAACAACGTGAGACAGACGATGCTGAATTACTGCCGCAAAGCATCCGGGCTAATCGCTGTCTGGGCTGTGTTTCTGGGAATTCTGATGATCTGGCCGAATGCGCCGGACGCACGGGCAACAAGTCCAGCCTATGAGTTTGTCGAAGCTGGTGCTTCGTCTCCTTCGGTTCAGGCTGCGAACTATACCCACACCGGGCTGTGGGTCGCCGACGTGCAAACCGACGGCACGGTCGTCTATCTGCGCCAAATCAAGCGCCGGTAATCAATTTTTTGATGGCACGATCCACGCAATATGGACACACGCGCGTCCGCCTGTTACGAGGCCGAACGTGACCGGGGCATACGCGCACCGGCGGTTGGGAGACGGCATGCTGCAAGGCCTCTATGACTGGACCATGCGCCTGGGCGCATCGCGCCACGCCGTCTGGGCGCTGGCAGTGGTCGCATTCGTCGAGAGCTCGTTCTTTCCGGTCCCGCCGGACATTCTGTTGATCCCGATGATCCTCGCAGCCCGCAACATGGCGTGGCGACTGGCGGCGGTCTGCACTGTCGCCTCGGTGGTCGGCGGCTATTTCGGATACTTCATCGGCTTCGCTCTGTTCGAGACAATCGGCGAGCCGGTCATCGCCTTCTATGGCATGGAGCATGCGTTCACGGCCTTCACCGAAAAGTACAACGAGTTCGGCGCCTGGATCGTCTTCACCTTCGGCGTCACCCCCTTCCCCTACAAGGTCGTGACGATCGCCAGCGGCGTGACCCAGCTTGACCCGGTCGTTTTCGGCATCACCTCGGCGGCCGCACGGGGACTGCGTTTCTTCCTGGTCGCCGCGCTCATCTGGTATTTCGGGCCACCGATCCGCGCCTTCGTCGAACGCTATCTGGGGTGGGTCGCACTCGCCTTCGTGGTTCTGCTGATCGGTGGGTTTGTACTGATCAAGTTCGTCTTCTAGCAACGGCACCCCATATTCCGCTCATGGCCGCATCCGACATTCATACAACCCTCGCCCGACGCCCCCACATCTGGCCGGCGCTTACCCTGGCGGCGAGTGTCGCCATGCTCGGCGGTGCCTGGAGCTTCCAGATTTTCGGCGGCCTGCAACCCTGCACGCTGTGCCTGTATCAGCGTTGGCCCTACTGGTTCGCAATTATCTTCGCGGGCCTGGCGGTTCTCGCCGGACGGCGGCTGGCGCCGGGCGCACTGGCTTTCTTTGCCGCGATCAGCGGACTGGTGTTCCTGGCGGGTGCGGGCGTCGCCACGTTCCATGTCGGGGTGGAACAGCATTGGTGGGAGGGGCTTTCCACTTGCGGCAGCGGCGGGCTCGACGACCCCAACATGTCGATCGCCGAGCTGAAGGCAAAGCTCTTCGCCACACCGCTGGTGCGCTGCGACGACGTGGCATGGTCCCTCTTCGGAATTTCGATGGCAGGGTATAATCTCATCATCTCCGTGATACTCGCGGCGGCATCCGCATGGGCGGCACAGGGTTTCTGGCGAAAGACGGCATGAGCAGTACAGACCCCAAACAGCCGAAACAGACCGGCCCCAAGACCACGGGTGACGACCGCCTGCCGGGCGATCCCGACCGCGAGACCCTTGTCGAACGGATGATCCGGGTCGACCATGCCGGTGAGTTCGGCGCGGCGCGTATTTACGAAGGCCAGCTCGCGGTGCTGGGCCGACATCCCGTCGGTGACACCATCCGGCACATGGCCGAACAGGAAAAGAAACATCTCGCCGCCTTCGACGAATTGATCGTCGAGCGCCACGTTCGCCCGACGCTCCTGTCGCCGGTCTGGCATGCGGCGGGATTCGCGCTGGGCGCCGCCACGGCGGCCATGGGCGAGCGCGCCGCCATGGCCTGCACCGTCGCGGTCGAGGACGTCATCCAGGAGCATTACGCCCACCAGTCCGAGCAACTCGGAGACGACGAGGTGGAGCTGCGCGAGCTGATCGACGAGTTTCGCGCCGAGGAAATCGAGCACAAGGAAACCGGGCTCGCCCATAACGCCGAAGCTACGCCGGGCTATCGGGTGATGTCGGAATTCATCAAGACCGGCACGCGCGCCGCCATCTGGCTGTCGACGCGGATCTAAAGGGCGGACCCCGAACCGCTACTCGTCCAGTTCGCTATCCCAGTAGAGATAATCCCCCCAGCTTTCGTGCAGGAAATTCGGCGGAAAGGCGCGGCCGTTCTCGATCAATTCCCAGGTGTCGGGCTGGCGCGGTTTGGTCAGCAGGTGCATCCCCGCCTCTTCCGGCGTCCGGTTGGCCTTCGCCAGATTATAGGCGCCCGAGGCGGTCACGACATTCTCCCAGGATGTGCGCCCGCCGCGTGAACGCGGGATCACATGATCGAAGGTCAGCTCATGAGCCGGCAGACGCTGGCCGGAATACTGGCAGGTGAAGCGATCACGCAGGAACACGTTGAAACGGGTGAAGGCCGGGCGCTCGGCCGGGCGGATATATTCCTTGAGCGAGACGACGCTGGGCAGAGGCATCTCGAGATTGGGGGAGCGGACCACCCGGTCGTATTCCGCGACCGTGTTGACACGGCCCATCAGCGTGGCCTTCACGGCGTCCTGCCAGGGCCAGACCGACAGCGGGAAATAGCTCAGCGGGCGGAAATCCGCGTTGAGTACGAGGGCCGGACAATTTTCCAGCGCGACGTCCATTTTCCCCTCCGGATAAATCCTCAGCGGGTCAATTCAAAGACAAGTACGCAATCACCAGCTAAGCAACAAACTCCGATTCACCTCAAAAACACACGACCCAACTGTCACACCAACTCATGCGCTCGTAAAGACCCGGTCCAGGAGTGTGATCGCGCGCCGCACCCCGTCATCGTCGATGCCGTGCCCGAGACCCGGCCGGGATATCGCCTCGACGGTCACACCCGCATCTCGGAGTGTCGTCTCCGCTGCGGCCAATGCCGCGTGGGGCACGATTTCGTCGGCCTCGCCATGCACCAGCAGGACCGGCGGGCGCACGGTGATCTCGTCGGCGAGGCTGTCCGCCGCCGCGAGCAAACCCGAATAGCCGAGCACCGCCGCCGGGGCCGTCGTGCGGCGCATGCCGATATGCAGCGCCATCATGCTGCCCTGGCTGAAGCCAAATAGTGCGAGGTCACCGTCGCTCAGACCGTGCTGGGCCAGATGATGATCCAGAAACGCGTCGATGGCCGGCGCCACGCCACGCACCCCCGCCGCGATATTCTCCGGCGAGCGGTCGGTCAGGCTGAACCATTGCAAGCCGAACGGCGCGCCTTCGCACGGGTCGGGTGCATCGGGCGCCAGGAACAATGCGTCGGGCAGATGCTCGGCCAACATCGGCGCCAGGCCGATCAGATCATTGCCGTTGGCACCACGCCCATGCAGCAACACGACAAGCTGTTTGGGTGGGTTGCCCGTGGCGGGGCCAAAGCTCGGCCCGGTCAGTTGCGGTTCGCTCATGGTCTGCTTTTCCCGGTTATCGTCTGGTCCATCATATCGCCCGTTATATCGCCTCGATGTGATAGGCGTGCCAAAGAAGTCGCGCCGCCGCACTGCGCCAGGGGCGCCAGATCTCGGCCTCGTCGCGCAGCTGTCCCGGCGTCCAGCGCGTGCCGTCGCCCAGATGCGTACCCGCCGACGCCACCAGCGCCAGATCGTCCGCCGGCATGATGTCGGTGCGCCCGAGTGCAAACAGGAGATAGCATTCCGCACTCCACCGGCCGATGCCCTTGAGCTCGACCAGTGCGGCGATTGCCGTCTCATCATCCTTTTTGCGCAGCGCGTCCAGTTTAAGCCCGCCGGAGACCACCGCCTCGGCCAGGCCGCGACCGTAGACCACCTTCTGGCGGCTGAGGCCGTGGGCGCGCAGATCATCGTCGTCCTGGACGATAAACGCGGCCGGGTCTTTCGTAATGCCGGCGACTTCCATGCGCTTCCAGATGGCCGCGGCCGCGTGGGTCGATAATTGCTGCCCGACGATCACCCGCAACAGGGTCGTGAAACCCGGTGGCCGGGTGCGCGGCCCCGGCGTGCCGGCGCGCGCCCACAGCTCACCCATGCGCGGATCGAGTGCCGCCAACTCTTCCAGTCCGGCCTCTAGCCGTTTGCGTGTTTTCATCGCATCATCACCGTATAACCTTCGCGCATTGACCCCGATTGTGCGACCAAGATCAACCCGGACCCAAGATGAACGCCGTCAGATGAGCGACCCCGCGCCCACTCAGAAACTCGTCACCCGATTCGCCCCGTCGCCGACCGGGTTGTTACATCTGGGCCACGCCTATTCCGCATTGTTCGCCGGGCGCCTCGCGCACGCCGCCGAGGGCCGGTTCATTCTGCGCATCGAAGATATCGACCCGGGCCGCTGCCGCCCGGAATTCGAGGATGCGATCATCGAGGACATGGCATGGCTGGGCCTGGAATGGACCCAGCCGGTGTGGCGTCAGTCGGAGCGCATGGACGAGTATGCCGCCGCGCTCGAAACGCTGAAGGCGATGGACCTGCTCTATCCGTGTTTTTGCACGCGCAAGGATATCGCCGCCGAGATCAGCCAGGCCGGTGCCGCACCGCACCTCGCCCATGACGGCCCCGACGGGCCGGTTTATCCGGGAATCTGCAAATCACTCGATGCAGCGACACGTGTGTCACGGATCGCCGACGGCGAGCCCCACGCGCTGCGCCTCGACATGGATGCGGCAATCGCCCGGGCCGGCACGCTCACCTGGCACGATCGCTCACGCGGCGAACAAACCGCGGAACCGGAAATCTTCGGCGACGTCGTGCTTGCCCGCAAGGACGTGGCGACCAGCTACCATCTGGCGGTCACAGTGGACGACGCGGCCCAGGGGATCACGCTGGTGACCCGGGGTACGGATCTCTTTGCGGCAACGCACATTCACCGCCTGCTCCAGGCCTTGCTCGATCTCGATGTGCCCGAGTGGCACCACACGCCGCTGCTGACGAACAGCGACGGTGAGCGGCTGGCCAAGCGGGACCGCGCATTCACCCTGCGCGCCATGCGGGAAGCCGGTACGGACCCCGATGAAATCTGGGCAATGGCCATCCGGCAGATCGCGCGCGGCGCGGCGAGTGCCAACGAGCTTTAAGTCGGCGCCCTTCTAGGCCCAGGCGCGCAGGCCGCGGATCAGCCGCGCATAGTCGGGATGCTCGGGCGCAATCAGGCCGTGACGGATCGCGAAATCGATGATCACCAGATTGACGTTGAACTTGAACTCGTCGGTCTCGTCGATCACCCGCAGCGCCTGCTGCGCGGGCCACTTCACGAAACCGCTGACCTCGCCATCGGTGTTCACGGGCTCGAAATCCGCCGGCAACTTCAGGTCGTAGACGAACAGCAAGTCGCGCCGCATGCCTCTCTTGGTATCGAGCGTGTAGGAGATCACCCCGGCGGGCCGGGCCGTCAGCGCCAGGTCTTCCGGCACCGAGGCTTCCTCGGCCGCTTCCTTGACGACGTTCTCCGCCAGACTCGTGCTGACTGGCAAGCCGCCCGCGACCATATTGTCGAGCTTGCCGGGCGCGACCTCGCGGTTCTTGGATCGAACACCAATCCAAAGTTCGGGTCCGTTCGGGGTCTCGACATAACCATTCACATGAATTCCGTAGGAGACGATTCCATAGGATTCGAGCCATGCACGGTCGATGCGCATCAAAACCTCACCGCCAAAACGCGCCATCACCGGACAGAGCTCCTTGCGGTTGCGCGGCAGCGCCTGTTTGACGACCAGCGCCGCGCCGGCCTCGGCCAACGCCCGCGAACGCTCCTCTACATCCTTGAGGTTTTCGAGGATCGACACTTCGCTATCGGTGATCTTGAAATAATGGCCCCAGCGGGTCATCAGCTCGGCGAGCTCACGGCGCACCCAGCCGACCTGAACGCCGCCCACGTTGAAGGGCAGCTTGCCGTCGAAGCTGTGGTTGTTGCACGCCACGATATGGTCGTAGAAGCCCATCGCCCGCTACCCGCACCGACCGAATGAACGACGAGGTTCAGGTGCAGGCCGCGCGGCGTTTCTCGGAGACCAGCACCTGAGAGACACCGAACATAGCGCGCATGGCCGCAGCCATCTGCGTGGCGAGGGCGTGATCGATCTCGCCCGATTCGATGTCGATATCGACATAGGTCCCGCCTACCTCATCGCGCACGCCATGCCACCGGTCGGGCAGCAGGCCGCGCTTGGCCCAGAGTTCCATCAGACGCGGCATCATACCCGGATCGGCGACGGCCCGGACCGAGAAACAGTGAACCGCGTTGGATTGTTGTTCAGATTGAGTATGCGAGTGATTGTGTAAGGACATCGTGAACGGACTCCATTTGAATTGACGTAGCGTAGACATGCGATCCCGGCCGCCGCCCCGTAAGTCGGGCGTACGCCGGGCCGTCAATAAGAATGGTCCGCATTCCGTTCATGGGCCGGAACCTACAAATCCTCACCGGATCGGTCAAGAATTGCGCGACCCTCACACCCATGGCGCTCGTCACGCGTGATCAGTGTCGATATGATCGCGACTATGAAAACCTTGTCCATTCTTCTCGCCATAGCACTGGGATGCGTCCTGCTGGTGCTGTTTGCCGGCCTGATCGCCATGGCGCGCGGCGGCGAATTCAACCGCAAATACGGCAACAAGCTGATGCGCGCGCGCGTCGCCGTGCAGGGCGTCGCGATCGTGCTGTTCCTGCTCTTCGTCTTCGTGGCGAGCACCGGCGAGTAAGGCGGGTCATGGTCCAACTGACGAAAATCTATACGCGCGGCGGCGACGGTGGAGACACGTCGCTGGGTTCAGGCGACCGGGTCGCCAAGCATGATTTGCGCGTGGCCGCCTATGGCACCGTGGACGAAGCCAACGCGGTCATCGGCCTCGTCCGGCTGCATACCGGCGACGATCCGGAGACCGACGCCATGCTCCGGCGCATCCAGAATGATCTGTTCGATCTCGGCGCCGACCTTTGCACACCCGAGGGCGACGCCCGCGCGGCCGGCAAGTCCGAAGGCGCGCTGCGCATCGTCGCCGAACAGGTGGACCGCCTGGAGCGGGAGATCGACGCGATTAACGAAAACCTCGCACCGCTGACCTCATTCATTCTGCCCGGCGGCACCCCCGCCGCCGCACATTTGCATGTGGCCCGCACCGTCGTGCGCCGCGCCGAGCGCCTGATGACCGAGCTCGCGACGAGCGAGGCCGTCAATGCCCACGCGCTGAAATACGCCAACCGCCTGTCGGATCATCTGTTCGTGCTGGCGCGCGCGCTAAACGACGGCGGCAAGGCCGACATCCTCTGGGAGCCCGGCGAAAACCGCAGTTAATCGCGGATTTCGACAAATTTACCAAACGCGGATCAGAGGATGAAGTCATCCTCGTGCAACTCGGCCATCTGCACGCCGATCAGAGTCAGGCTGTCGTTGCCGTCGAGGGTGATCACCGTATCCGCGCCAACGTCGTTCGTCGCCGTGAGTAAGTCGGCCAGGTCGGTAAACCCGAAGTCACTGACGTCAATCCTGTCGTCAGTACCGGCGCCGGCCTCGAAACCGGTTATCGAGCTATCGCTACCGCCCGTATTCGCGAAGTCGAACAGATCATCATCATCGCCGCCGTCAATAAGAAGGCCGCTGCCCCCGGAAACGAAGATTGAATCTTCACCTCCGCCACCCTGAACGGACACATTGTCGGAGTTCAGCGTGTGAATTTCGTCGTCTCCAATTCCACCGATGAGAGTCGCATTATCGGAACTGTCGGCAATTAGCAGGTCGTCACCACCCTTACCATCCAACGTCTTCCCATCGTTGGATTCGATGGCCATCACGTCGTCGCCGTCCTGTGCAATGCCGAAGTTGGTGTTGTTGGCGTAAACATTGAGACGGACGGTACCAACAACGGACTCGGTTCCGTCGCTAACCTCGTAGTCGAACCGTCCTGCGCCGGAAGAATTCTGGATATCGAGCATCAGATTCGGGATGTCGGAAGCGGTCAGCGTATCGCCAGCGTTCAAAAGTACACCGTTCAGGGTGACGGCTTCATCCGATAGCAACACCGTGATGGACAACGGATCATTGTCCACGTCGGTCGGCGTGCTGAGCCCCAGGTTGATCTCGGTCCCATAGACCGGACTCACGTATGCGGGAACAAGGATGAACTTGCTGGCATCAACCACCGGCGCATCGTTTACAGAATTAACCGTAATATCAATGGCTTGACTATCCGTCTGTGCACCACCGGAGCCGGTGTTACCAAGATCGTCGACCGTCAACGTCACAGCATCCGCACCGTTGTATTCAGCATCGGGATCGTAGGCGATCGAGGCGATTGCCGCATTCACGTCGCCCAACTGCCCCGTCACCGTCACCGAAGAGGTGCCATCCGCGCCGGCATCGATGGTCAGTCCCGTCAGCTGCGCCAGCGTGATCACGCCATGGTCCACAGACAAGGTCGCCTGAACGGCACCCGAACCCTCGGCCGCATCCACATCCGCAACCGACAGGCCGGTGATATCGAG
>JABJEK010000080.1 GCA_018702955.1 Rhodospirillaceae bacterium
CATGTTACCCGCAGCTTTCAGACGACATTCGATCTGACCGGTCTGGATGAGACGACCGCGTCCCTCGCCGGCCAGTGGGCGGCGGACAATACGGGCCTCGATATTCTGATCAATGGCGCCTCCACCGGGAATACCTGTGGCGGATTTTCCACCCTGTGTAACTTCAACATCGCCTCGGGTTTCATCGCCGGGATCAACACGCTTGAATTCCAGGTTCAGGATGTCGGTGGCATTTCCGGGTTTCTCGTATCGTCAATCAGCGGTACAGCGGATGAAAGCGTAACCGAAGTGCCGGAACCCGGCCTGATCGCGATCTTCGCACTGGGTCTTGCCGGTCTCGGCTTCGGCCGCTGGGCGCATAACCGCCGCATCTGAGCGGTTTTCTTTCGGCTGGTACTTTCTTAACCTCAGGAACTTTGACGACCGGCACTTCAACATCTCCGGCATAGGCGTGCCGGAACAACAACGGGTAGGCATCCAATGAATCGCAGACTTTTCGCGGCGCTTTTCGTAATCCTGTTCACCATCCCCGTGCTGACCGCCCCGGCGGCGCGCGCGGCCCAGATGCTGGACGTGATGTTTCTGGTCGATGGGTCGGGGTCCCTCACCAATTCCGAATTCATTACGCTGAAAAACGGCACGCTGAGCATTGCCAACACCCTCGCCACGGGCATTCCGGGCGCAGGCGAAGTGCCGGACCCGGGCAATCCCGGCAGCTTTTTGCCCGCAGACCTGCTGGCAGCGGATCTGAATGTCGGCCTTGTCCAGTTCTCAACGACGGCGCAACTGGATCTCGGACTGACCGGCGATCTTGCGGCTGTCGACACGGCGCTGACCAACATGGCCCAGTTGGGCGGCCAGACCAATCATGCCGCGGCCCTGGAGCTGGCAGCGACGGAGCTTGCCACCAATGGCCGGATCGGCGCCCAGCGGGCGATCATCCTGCTGACCGACGGGGTGCCGAACGAGACCAACGGGCCGTCCGACCCTGTGACCGACGCCATAATCCAGTCGCTCCTTGCCCAGTCAAACCACGGAATCCTGATCTACGGCGTCGCCATCGGCGGACAGAGCGTTCTGGACGCCGTCTCCAACTACGCAAGTAACCCGACGGACGATTTCACCGCCCAGGTCGGCGATGTCGGCGGACTCGGCGCGGTCAACGAGCCTATCGCGCAGGCGCTGCTGGAGAGTGGTTTGGCGCAGAGCGCCGCTGTTTCGGCGCCCGCACCGCTGGCCATCCTCGGCCTCGGCATTGCCGGTCTGGCCTGTCTGCGGCGGCGGCGTTCTATCGCGGCGTAAGCCGCGCTAAACTCCCCGCAATTATCGCAGGGAGAGAACGATGCTCAAACTCTATGACGGCACAACGTCGGTCTGCGCCATCAAGGTGCGCCTCGCGCTGTTCGAAAAAGCGATCCCGTTCGAGAGCCACAATATCGATCTCCGCGCGGGCGGCCAGTTCGATCCCGCCTATCTGGCGCTGAACCCCAATGCCGTGGTGCCGACGCTGGATGATGACGGGTCGATCGTCACCGAATCGTCGGTCATCATGGCCTATCTCGAAGATCGGTTTCCCGATGCGCCGGCCTTGCTGCCCGGCGCGCCGTTCGACCGGGCGCGGATGCGGTTGTGGATGAAGCGCGTCGACGACGTGGTCCATCCGTCCATCGGCACGCTGACCCACGCGACCGTCTACCGGCCCGGCTTCCTCGCCCTCGACGAGGACGCACGCGCCGCGCGCCTCGCAAAAATCCCCGACGCCAACCGGCGCGAACGTTTCACCGCCGTTTACAAGGACGGGCTGGGCGCCCCGATCGTGATCAATGCGGTGAAGGCGCTGAACCGCCTGATACTCGATATGCAGGCCGCGCTCGATGCGGCCGACTATCTCGCCGGGCCGGCCTACAGCCTCGCCGATGCGGCGGTCACGCCTTATGCCAACCGCCTGTTCGATCTCGGCCTGCTGGGCCTGTGGGCGATGGACGCACCGCGCGTGTTCGACTGGTTCGGCGCGATCCGCGAACGCGCAAATTTCGTGCCGGCGATCACCGATTACATGACCGATGCCGACCGGACCGCCTATAGCGCGATGGAGCCGGACACGGCGATGCGGGTGAAGGAAATTCTCGACGACGATTAATTTGGATTTAGTCGCTCCGGCCCTCTCCCCCTCCCGGCCACCCACGGGATTATCCTTATGGGTGACCGGGAGGGGGAGAGGGCTGGCGCCGAAAATCAAGCACCACGCGGCACCGGAAACACGATGTCGTAGGCCCAGTTGTAGCAGAATGCATAGACCAGAAAGAACGCCGACAGGCTGATATCGAGCAGGAAGGCGTCGATATAGGTCATATCGAGCCACCACGCGATCAGGAACAACCCGGCGGTCACCAGCCCGGCCTCAAACAGCACCGCGTGCACGATGCGGATACCGACCCCGCGCTTCGCCATGCCGCGGTATTTGCGGTCCCACAGATCGAACATCCAGTTATAGGCGAGGTTCCAGGCCATCGCGAGAACGCTGAACATCAGGCTGAGCGCGCCCATGATTTCCATCGGCCGGTCGAGGAGATAGCCGCCGGGCACCGCCACCAGAAACAGGGCAATCACTTCGAATATCAGCGTGTGGCGTATCCGGTCGGGGAAGGAGCGCAACTTCCGGTCAACGCTCGACCGTGCACTCGATCCGCCACGTCACCGCACCGGCCTTGTCACGGGCGGCGTAGTTGATGCGCGATTTCTTGAGCTGGGCACGCGCCGCATCGGCAAGCCCGGCCTGCAGATCGGCCGGCAGGTCTTCGAAATCGAACGCCACCACGCGGGGTTCTTTCTTTTTGGGCGCGGCTTTTTTCCGCGCGGTCGTTTTCTTTTTGCCGCCGGATTTTTCGGGCTTGCCCCAGATATCGTCCCAGCCGGACTTATATTCGGGGGTCTTGATGTTGCTAAAAAACCCGTAATGGCCGACCGCCGCGCCGCCGACGGATTCGCGCGCGGATTTTCCGGTATCGCCGCCCGAAGAGGATTCGGACCCCGACGAGGATTCAGACGATGTCCCGGAGGATTCTGTCGACTTTGACTCCGCCGGCTTGGAGGCGGATTTAGTTTCTGTCTTGGTGGTTTTTTTCGGTTCGGCCATAGCTCTCATCACTGGTTACGGTTGGCGCAAGCCGTCTCGTACACCGGTGCCCGGCGCGATGCAATCGCCGCCGCTATCCGGTGCCGGTTTAGACCACTATTTCGGCATGAATGCCGAGCAATTCCGGAATGGTTTCCGGATCGCGCCGTCCGAAGCCGCATTCGGTTGCAATCCCGAACGCCGAGGCATGGGCGGAAGCCGCAGTCATCCGCGCGGCCGCGCCGCCGGCCCCGTCGGTGAAATGAACGAGGCCGAGATACAGTTCGGTCTCCGCCGACAGGGCCAATGCATCGAGCGGCGCGAAATAGGCGTCGTCGCTGCGCTCGCGCGGCACCGGCATATGGATGAAGTTCACCGCCCGGGGCGATGCCGCCGCGATACCGTTGGCGAGCGCGACACAGGTACCAAGATCGGCGGGCTCGATGATGTGCTTGTGGCCGGGGTCGCCGTAACACAGGTGGATTCCCGCATCGGCGCCGTCGGGGATGAGCCCGAGATGGCGTGCCACCCGGTCAATCGACCCGGCGACGATATCGTCATAATGCAGTGGCATGCCGCTATCGGCACCGACGACCTCGTGACAGACATCCCACTGGATGGCGAGCTGATCCGCCGGGATCGCGGCGGCGATGGCGGCAACCTCGCACGCAAGTGCTGCTTCGATGATCGGCTCGACCATGCTGCGTTCCGGCATTTCGAAAAACCCGGTGACGAGTGCGACGGTCGACGGGATCGACACCTGGAACCGGACGGCCGCCGGGATCACGCCGTCGGTCTTCAGCTTCGCGAACGCCGCGTAGGACGCAATCGCCTCGGCGGCATAGCCCATGGTCTCGATGGCAACATCCGCCGGATCGACGCCGTCGCGGATGACATAGAACGGCCGCTCCAGCGTGTCCTTGTAGCCCGGCCCGCCTTCGTACATGGCCTTGAGGATAAAATCCGGATGATTGTCGAAGGTCTGTTTCTGCCAGCGGATCCAATAACCGCGGTCGCCGGTCTCACCGTCGGGCCACCGCTTCGCCCGATCACCGACGGAGACTGCCAGCGTGCGGAAAACGGATTCGGCGTCCGTCAGGGGAATCGAGCCGACGAAGTGGATCGGGTGGGCGGTCATCGAGTTCTCCCCTGAATGATAACGGTTCTTACATCAGCCCGCGGCCGCGAACTACATCGCCCGGCGGTCATGGCCTTCACTGTGGCGGCGCTCGATCGCGTCCCACAGCATTTTTTCGACGTGGACGCCGTCGAGACGGTTGATTTCCTGGATGCCGGTCGGCGAGGTGACGTTGATTTCGGTCAGGTAGTCGCCGATGACGTCGATGCCGACAAAGGTCAGCCCGCGTTCGACCAGCGCCGGCGCGATCTGGGCGCAGATATCGCGCTCGCGGGATGTCAGCTCGGTTTTCTGGGCGCCGCCGCCGGCGTGGAAATTCGCGCGCGCATCGCCTTTGACCGGGATGCGCGCAACCGCGCCCGCAGGTTCGCCGTCGACCAGGATGATGCGCTTGTCGCCCTGGCGGACTTCGGGCAGGTAGCGCTGGATGATGATCGGTTCACGATATTTCGAGGTGAACATTTCGATCAGCGCGCCGAGGTTTTCGTCATCCGGCGTGATGTGAAACACGTCCGCGCCGCCATTGCCGAAGAGCGGCTTGACGATGATGTGGCCGTGCTCATCGCGAAATGCGTCGATCTCCTCGCGGTTGCAGGTGATCAGCGTGTCGGGCAACAACCCTTCGAAATGGGTGACGAACAGTTTTTCGGGCGCGTTGCGCACTTCCTTGGGATCATTCACGACAAGGGTGTCGGGGTGAATGTGTTCAAGCAAATGGGTCGCAGTGATGTAAGCCATGTCGAAGGGCGGATCCTGGCGCATCAGCACCACGTCGACGGTCGCCAGGTCGAGCAGTTCCGTCGCCCCCAGGGTGTGGTGATTGCCCTTTTCGCGGCGGACCTCCATCGGCTGCGCCTTGGCGTAGAGACGCCCTTCACGAAACACCAGATCGTCGGGTTCGTAGTGGAACAGCCCGTGGCCGCGCATCTGCGCTTCCATCGCCAGCATGAAGGTGGAATCGGCATCAATGTTGATGCTGGCGACGTGATCCATCTGGATGGCGACGGCGAGGCTCATGGTCGAATCTCCGGTGTGTGACGACGCCCTTTTTGCACGCTGCGCGGTGTTCGATCAATGGGGGATCGATGCGGGGACAAACAACGCGGGGCCAAACAATGCGGGCCAGGTGCGCCGCATTTTGCTCAAACCCGTTTCGAATGCGCCTCTAATCGACGGCAAACTTAACAGCGGCTTAAAGCGCGGCGGGCAGGTTAGGGGCCTACAAAATGAAGAGGCATGGGGTGGGCACACTTGTCACAACGAACGCGCCTGAGGCTGTTCGGTCCCGGGTAGGCAACTCCGGGTCCGGCGGGGCGGCGGTCGGGCCGGGCTGGCTTCTCAGCGCCCGGTTCGACCGTCACTTCATCGCAACCACGGCGGTGATCGCTATTCTGTCGGGCGTTGCCGTGGCGCAGCGGCCGGGTCTGTTCCTGCCCATCCTGATGCTCGATCTGTGGCTGCTCGGGTATCACCACGTCGTGTCGACCTATACGCGGTTGTGCTTCGATGCGGAAAGCTTCCGCCGACAGCGCTGGATGATCTTCGGCCTGCTGCCGGCGGTGTTCGCCGCCGTCGCCGTGATCGGGGCGACCGCCGGTATCTGGCTGCTGGCGACGATCTATCTGTACTGGCAGTGGTTTCACTACACACGCCAGAGCTATGGCATCGCGCAGGCCTATCGGCGTGCCGGAGGCACCGTCAAGAATGGCCCCGATCACCGCGGCGATGTTGCCGACAATTCGAGGCTCGAGCATATGGTTTTCTATGTGGTGCCGCTATGGGGCATTCTGCACCGCGCGCATCAGGGGCCAGACACCTTCCTCGGCCAGCCGGTATGGCACCCGCCCGTGCCGGGTGCTGCGGTCGACGTGGTCGCGGCGCTGGCAATTGCCGGGCTCGTCTGGTGGGTGGCTAGCCGCACGGTGCTGTGGCGGCGTGGCCGGCTCGCTATTGGCCACACACTTTATGTGATCAGTCATTTCGCGGTTTTTTATACCGGCTATATCGCCATCGACAGCATCGATGCCGGGTGGATTGCGCTGAACATCTGGCACAACGCGCAGTACATCGCGTTTGTCTGGCTGCAGAATAACCGCCGCTTCGAAGGCGCGGCCGGGACCCGGCATACCGGGGCACGTTTCCTGTCCTGGCTTAGCCAGCGCCGCAACCTGTGGGCCTATCTCGGCATCTGCCTCGGGATCTCGACCATGTTCTATGCCGGCCTGCAATGGTCGGCAGCGACGGCGGGGCTCGGCATGGCCGTGTTGATGGTGGTCTACCAGACGATCAATTTTCACCACTACATCGTCGATGCGTTGATCTGGCGCCGACCGCGCCCAAAGACGAAACCGGCGGCCGGCTGACATGGCACGCCTGCACGGTGCTACCGCTTTCCCGGCCGGTGCCGCCTGGCCGCGCTATCTGACGTTCGGACGGCGCGCGGATACGATCGCCGCACTCGACGGCCTCCGCGCCATGGCGATCCTGCTGGTTCTCGGGCGTCATGCGGTGATGCCGTTCCGCCAGGACGGCGGAATGGCGTTTGAGATATTCGGGTGGCAGGTTGCGACACCGCTGGTGAATGGCTGGATAGGCGTCGATCTGTTTTTCGTGCTGTCGGGATTTCTGATCAGCACCGGCATGATCCGGCGGCAGCATGATTTCCGCCTCGGCCAGTATATCGCGCGCCGCGCCTTGCGGATCGTGCCCGCCTACTACGCCATGCTGGGGATCGCCGCTTCAGGACTCATCCCGCTCTATGCCGTGGCACCGGACATGCTGGGCCTCCGCGTGTTCTATCACGCCTTGTTCCTGCAGGATTACCTGCCATCCGGCATCGTCATCGCGTTCTGGTCTTTGGGCGTCGAGGAAAAATTCTATATCGCGGCCCCCTTCGTTTTGTTGCCGCTGCTCGGCCTGCGCCGCCGCGGTGTGCAATACGTCGTCC
>JABJEK010000081.1 GCA_018702955.1 Rhodospirillaceae bacterium
CCGCATTGCCGCGAACAATGTCATCACCCGACCCGGCTATCGCGTTTTCAATGACAACGCCATTCGCAATGGTGAAACCACCATAGATGCCTGTCGGCTTTGAGATTCCACCACCCGCGAGCCTGCCATCCGCGGCGTCGAGGGTCGCGGCGTGCAGGTCGATCGTGACGGTGTCGCTTCCTGCGTAGCTGATCGTGTCGGTGCCGCCCGTATCCCAGATCGCTTCGTAGAAGGTTCCTGCCGCGTTGCTCGTCGGGATTTCGTAGACGTCGTCGCCGTTGTTTCGGCTCGACGCGCCATAAAGGTGCTGGATGGCCGCGATGTCGAACGCACCGAGGGTCTGGAACCCATAGGATTCGAGGCCATCCGGGCTGTAGAAGGAACCGACGTCGTTGTAGGACATCACGGTGTGGAGGTTTCGGTTCAGTCCATTGTCGCCTGTGTCGCTCCAGGAACTGACACCAGGGAAAAGATACGCGTTGTCGTGGGGATGTCCGAGACCGAGCGCATGGCCGAGCTCATGCACAACCGTCGTGAACATGACGCCGCCAACCTGCAGGTCGGACGTGTTCCAGTACTGGGAATAGTAGGTGTTGTAGTTGATCTGGCCGGTGTTCGACGTGCCCCAGTAGGAATCGGGCGGGTAGGCGTAGCCGAGCGACCCGTCGTTCACGTGGTACTTGTTGAAGGTTAGGTCGCTCGCCCCGCCGCCGGCACTGAAGGTCAGGTTCGAGACGGAAGAAAAATACCCGAGTGCGTTCGTGGCCGCGGCCTGCTCGGCAGCACTCCAACTCCCAGAGAATGAGTAGGTAAGGCTGGCGGTACTCCACTTGGAGGCAAGCGTGCTCGACACGCCGCCACCGTATCCCCAGAGGATACCGTTGACGTACTCACTGGACGTGTAACTAGTGGTCGCCTCTACAGCCATCTAATTCACCCGCCAAACAAAGCGAAAGAGATTCGATTCTCGGCGGTTTCCTAACTGTCAAACCCAAGTACGTACTCGGCTACCGATACACCACGCTACGCTGTTGTTTTTATAAGACTAATATTATCACACCCGTGGGCTACAACCATGTGGATCATGCAAATTCGTTGCAGACCATGGAATCGGCGGATAAATATTTGATTTCTAACAACTTATTCCTCGCGGGCGCGTGAATGAACAGCACCCTCAAGACGCGAATCCACACCGGGATACATCCCTTTTTCAAAACTGTCCGATTTTGGCGAATGAGAGTCAGACGAGCGAATGCCGATATACGTCGATGAGCCGTCGAGGCGCGGTTACGCCTCAATCGCCTCGGGTGGCTGCGCATCCGGTTTTTGCTGCTGCATGGGTACCAGCACATCGAACCGGGATACGCGCGCCTCCATGGCCTCACGCGATATCTCAACGATCTACATGCTTCATTTCCATCTTTCCGATCGGCCTAGTCTGCAACGGGCACCGCCCCCTCGCCTGTTTGCGCCGCGTAAATCGACGTGTATCCGCCCGACCAGTCCGGCGGCAGCAGGCAGGGCCGCGGGTCGTGGCGCGCCCACCGCGCGCGGGTACCCCGCACCATCTCGTAGGCGTGGCAGGACGGGTCGGGATGTGCGGTGTAGGCGAACGCATCCCCGGCCGCATAGGCGTGCAACAGCAACGGCCGTCCGTTCGCGCGCTTACTGGGCGGCGATGAGTGAACCGTGCGGCAATTGTGAATGGTGATCGACCCGGCGAGACCACAGAGTTCGACGGCTTTCGATATGTCGAGAGCCTCGCTGTCGGTGGGTGACAGGCAACCGGTCCAATTGCCCTCGCCGTCATACTGGTCGTACATCGCGCCGTCATGGCTGCCGGGAAGTACCGTTAGCGGCCCGTCCTCCGGACCGGTGTCGCGCAGGTAAATTCCCACGGTCAACGGCGAGTAATTGGTGTGCGGATAGAACTGAATGTCCTGATGCCAGGCCACCGTATCTTCGCTGCCATCGCCCGTGCCGTGCCACTTAAAATTCAGCTTCGAGTGGTGATAGACGACATCCGGCCCGAGCAGATCCGCGACCACGTCGGCGATGACCCCGACCGCGACATCCCAATATAGCGGATGCTGTTCGTCGGGCCGTTTAATCCGGCGAACCATGGGCGCGTCGGCGCTGTGCTCCGGCGCGAGGTCGAAGTTCTTGTCGGATTTTGTTTGCTGGCGGCTGCGTGCGACGAATTCATCGGTCACCGTGTTGAGGCCCGCGATGATGTCACCGTCGATTAACCGGTCGACCAGAAGGTAGCCGTCCGTGAGATAGCATTTTCGTTGTTCCGGGCTGAGCACTCTCAGCGTTTGAGACGCATTTTCCATCATCAGACACTCCGTTTGAGAACGCGACCACGTGCGTACGAGGACGGAAAATCAAAATCGCGTCGGTAAAACCGTCAGCTCGCCGTGAAGCGGTCGGATGTGCGATAGAACTGGCGCATCATCTCGATGGCCGCCTTGGGCATGTCGGGATCGAGATGGGCCTCGAGGCTGGCTTCCGTCAGGTCAAACGCGCCGTGATCCATGAGTTCACCTGCGGCGAGCTCGTGGCAGCCCATCGACCACCCAGGAAACAGCCTCTCGTCGATCTCCCCCTCGGACAGCATCAGGATGTTTCGATGCCGACTATCCTTCGAGATCATATCGAACAAGCCCACAACCGTGTCGCGATCACCCTCGATGTACTGGATGAAGTTGCCATCCGCATGCAGCAGCATACCAGTAATATTTCGGGTCGCATTATTCTTGCGCGCAAGATCCAGCAATACACCCAACTCATTCGCCGAAAACTGCCTCGGCGCCGAACTCATGTAGATCAAATAATACATAGAACAGAATCTCGTGAGCCCGGATCGGGAAACCTTTTTGAATCACAAACAGCCTTAACGACGGTTAAATTACCCTGAAGTTTCTAGGCTTCGTCAAAAAATGCAAGCACCCGGGTCTCCAGGCTTTCGCGTGGCGCTGCGTTTTCCGCTGCCGTGGGATCATCGAAAGACGTGTGCAACGCGTAGCGCGCACGCCCGTCATCTGCGGTGTCATAATTCTTGATCAGGATCGCCTCATCGGGCGTCATCTGCGGGAAATAGAACCAGTCATTTTTCTGATCATAGGAGGCATGCCGGGTCTGCCCGACCCGGTTATAGGCACGGCGCTCCACCGTATGCAGATGGCCGTCATCGACGCTGTCCCATGTGCACAACGCCAGCGGCCATTCCTCGATGGTGCCCGCCGTCGAGCGCCAAACGTTGACGATAGCGAAGCGCTTCTTGAGCAGCGCGACCGCTTCGTCCTCCATCACCGCCTCGACCCGTTTACGGGCGGACCAGTCGGTATAGTCGGTATGGGCGGCGTTGGCCGGGTCGCGCGCATTATGGGCCTCGCGCAAAATCTGGGACGATGAACGCCGCGTGTGATCGAAGACCAACGCTCGTGTGGCACCGGTATGGGCGCGGACCAATGCCTCGGCCTCGGCGTTGTAGATCGACGCCAGTTGGTCATCATCCTGGAAATCCGTGACAGCCGTCTTGTGATCGACGAATGCGAAACCCTCACGATCGAGGGTGAAATCGTTGGGCAGCAGGCGTGCGTTGCGCACCGACATCGCACGAAACTCGCGCTCGCCTTCGAAGTTGGTACGCTCACCCGCGACATTGGATTGATAGAAGACCGGCAGTTCACCGGTGTTCACCAGATAGCCAATCGGCGCTTCGATGTTTTCGGATATATCGCTCATGGCATGCCTTCGTCGCTGCTGCGTGTCACCAGACTAGGCGCGCGCGCAAACCACAGGCAAGTCCGCCTGTTCCGCGTCGGTGCGCGCAGTGAGAGAATTTCCATGCTGCAAACGAAAACAGCACGCTAAACCCGTTGCCCACATTCACCAAAGGTGAATGCATCGACGGGGCGTGCTGTCGTTCCAATATCGTACCGCCGAAGCGGCCCGAACTGGAAAATGATCCGGAGAACGGACCGGGCCTAAGCCCGGTCCCTCCGGAACATCAGATACTTAGGCGGCCGACAGATCGACGGCCTTCGGGCCGCGCTGGTCGTCCTGAACCTGGAAGTTAACCTTCTGACCCTCGGTCAGGGTTCCCATTCCGGCCTGCTCAACAGCGGTCACATGAACGAACACGTCCTTGCCGCCATCGTCGGGTGCAATGAAACCAAAACCACGGGTGGTGTTGAAGAACTTTACGGTACCTGTAGGCATTTGTACTTTTCCAATCGTCGTAAATCACGCAAACACCATGTCTGCGAGTTGAGACCAGCTTCGCCTGCTTATCCGGAGGTCGTATCACCGCAACGGAATTGCGGAATTCGGCTCGCTCGAAGTCAGAGAGCAGATTTCATTGAGCGGAAGATGGGCCCGATCGTATCCGTTGGCAAGTAATCTCTTGTTTCTCTTAGTGGAATTATTGATTAAAGCCCGGTTTTCGCGCCGTTTCGGTACGTTTGTATGGGAAAATCGCGCCTCTTCCGAACCCGAAAAGAGCGCTTACGTCACCGAATTTGGGCTTTCTGATCTATTCGGCCACCACGTGTTTAGGCGGCGCGGCTTGCCTTTTTGCGCTCATGTTCCTTGAGGAACCGCTTGCGGATCCGGATCGATTCCGGTGTCACTTCGACCAGCTCGTCATCGTCGATGAACTCGAGCGCGTATTCGAGCGTCACCTTGATCGGGGTCGTGAGGACGAGATTTTCATCTGTCCCGGCGGCGCGGATATTGGTCAGCTGCTTGGCCTTCAGTGGATTGACCATCAGATCGTTGGCCCGCGCGTGGATGCCGATCACCATCCCCTCATAGACCTGCGCGCCATGGCCGAGCATGAGCTGACCGCGTTCCTGCAGGTTAAAGAGCGCATAGGCGCGCGCCATCCCGGTGTCGGTGGCGACAAGCACACCGCGCTGACGCTGGGCGAGTTCGCCCGCCACCCGTGGACCGTAGTGATCAAACGCGTGATACATCAGCCCGCTGCCCGATGTCTGGGTGAGGAAGGTCGAGCGGATGCCAATCAGGCCACGCGTCGGCACCAGATAGTCGAGCCGCACCCGGCCGTTGCCGTCGGGCGCCATATTCTTGAGCTCGGCCTTGCGCGTGCCGAGCAGTTCCATCACCGAGCCCTGATGCGCTTCCTCGATGTCGACCGTCAGGGTCTCCCACGGCTCGTGGACGACGCCATCGACCATGTGGGTAATGACCTCGGGCCGCGAAATTGCGAGCTCGTAGCCCTCGCGGCGCATATTCTCGATCAGGATCGACAGATGCAGTTCACCGCGCCCCGACACCTTGAAGCGATCCGCGCTGTCAGTGTCATCGACACGCAGCGCGACGTTGTGAAGTAGCTCTTCCTGCAAGCGGTCGCGGATGTTTCGGCTCGTGACGTATTTACCCTCCTGGCCGGCAAAGGGAGAATCATTGACCTGGAAGGTCATCGAGATCGTCGGCTGATCGACGCTCAACGGCGGCAACGCCTCCACTGTCTCTGGATCGCAGAGCGTGTCGGAGATATTCAGTTTGTCGAGACCGGAAAAGGCGATGATATCGCCGGCCGAAGCCTCTTCAGCCTCGACCCGGTCGAGCCCATGGAAGCCCATGACCTGCAGGAGGCGGCCCTGGCGCGTCGCGCCATCGGTGCCGACGACCGTGACCGCGGCGTTGCGGCGGGCATGACCGCGCGCGATGCGCCCGATCCCGATCACACCGACATAAGACGAATAGTCGAGGGCCGAAACCTGCAGCTGGAGCGGACCATCCCGGTCTACCTCCGGCGGATCCACCTGGTCGACGATGGTCTGGAACAGGATATTCATGTCGTCGCCGCGGACATCCGACGTCTCCGACGCCCAGCCCTCGATCGCAGACGCGAATACGGTGGTAAAATCGAGCTGTTCGTCGGTGGCGCCAAGCCGGTCGAACAGGTCAAAGGTCTGGTCCACCGCCCAGTCGGGGCGCGCGCCGTTACGATCAACCTTGTTGACCACAACCACCGGCTTCAGGCCCGCCTCAAGCGCCTTGCGCGTGACGAAAGCCGTCTGCGGCATCGGTCCCTCGACCGCATCGACCAGCAGCAGCACCGAATCCACCATCGACAGCACACGCTCGACCTCGCCGCCGAAATCGGCATGGCCCGGGGTGTCGACGATGTTGATGCGCCAGCCGTTCCAATCGATGGCCGTGTTCTTGGCCAGGATGGTGATGCCGCGCTCGCGCTCGAGATCGTTGGAATCCATGACCCGCTCGCGTTCTTCCGCGTCACCATGGGTGACGATGGTGCCGGACTGGCGGAGCAACTTGTCGACGAGCGTCGTTTTGCCATGATCGACATGGGCGACGATCGCAATATTGCGAATTTTCTCTGCGGAAGCGGACATCTGGATTTACCCAAAAAAAGCGCCGCCATCGAGGGCGGCCGGACAATATGGGCACGCGTTAGCACGAAACACGCAGTCGTGGCGAGCAACTTTGCTGCAACTGCGAAGAAACGGTCGGGACGTCCCGGACAGCCGCAGTTGCTCAATCCGTGTCGACCGGGGCTTGCACCACAAATACTGCGCCGAAGGCATACCGCGTGCCTTCGGCGCAGTTCTTCGATGTCTTTACAGGCGCATCACCAACATAAGGACCAAAGCTTCTTCTTCCACTCCCGGCGCATAGTTCTCGAGCGCCTTGCCAACCACCGCACCAAGCGCACGTGAGCGATCGTCCGCCCGCATTGCAAGTCCCGGCCGGTCAGAAGCCACAAGAAGATCTCCGACATGAACGGGACCACCGGCCGCGCTGACCCTGACATAGGCCCTTCCGGTCATCGCCACCGGAAGATCGTTGGACCCATCGACCCGCGATCCGATGGTCATGGCTGCATCCAGTCCGCTGGCACCACTGATGACCCCCACCACGGCAGGATCGTAAGCACCTTCGGCGGGCTGTAGACCCGTTCCGGTTCCGTGCATGGAGACAACAGTGCCGGGAATCAGATTAGCGCGTGTGTGCAAAGGAAACACTTCCGCGACATCGCCGACGTTTTTGCCGTTGAGCTCGATTACGCCATTTCCCGATCCATCGATGTACAAGCCGATCTTGGCATCGCCCTCGCTGTCGCGAACGGTAAATATGCCGCCGTCCTCATCGACGGACGCAGCCACCGCCGCGTTACCCGCCGGGCCGCGCACGAATATCGCGCCGCCATCTCCGGTGGCATTTATTTCAATCGAATCCACGCCGTTATCGTTAAACAGTTCGACAATTCCTGCCCCGTTGTCGGAAACCCCGATCGAGGCGCGTTTGTCACCCGACGTGTTGTAGAGGAAGAGATCGCCGCCGGTGCTATCGGCACCAAGGTTGGCCGAGATCGGCCCACCCTGCGAGCGGATAAATACTTCGCCGCCAGACTCGTCGTCTGCCAATTCAACCGTCGCTGTACGGCCATTGTTTCCGATCACCTGGATCAACCCGGTTTCTCGCTGCGTCAGCCCCACATAACTGCGCATCTCACCCCGATCATCCTCGATTTGCACATACTGAGCCGAAAGCTCCGAATTGACCGACTGGGCAACGAGCGCGAACGCGAAAACAAAAGTAAACAATCCCCCAAATGTAAGCGAACCCATAGCATTCTCCCGTTCTTGAGTTGATAGACCTCCAACAATCCGCAAGCACAAGTTTTCTGCGGAGACAAAGTCGCCGCAACATCAACACTAGTGTGAATTCTGCAATTATTGGAGTCTCGGTCACGGCGACCCCGCCAGACGAACCCTCAATCGCGGGCGCGGATATCCTCGACCGCCATCAGGATCGCTTCCGGCGTCGCCGGCGCATCCAGCTTCGGCAGCAGGCGATGATCACTGATGCGCGAGACCGCGTCACGGATCGCGAGCCAGACGGAGATCGCCAGCATGAGCGGTGGTTCGCCGACGGCCTTGGAATGGAACACCGTCGGGAACCGGTTGGGTGCATCATCGAGAATATGGACGTTGAAGACCGGCGGCACGTCGCGGCTGCCGGGAATCTTGTAAGTGGACGGGCCATGGGTGAGGAGCTGGCCCTTGTCGTTCCAGACCAGTTCCTCGGACGTCAGCCACCCCTGGCCCTGCACGAAGGCGCCTTCGATTTGGCCGATATCAATGGCCGGGTTCAGGGAATTGCCACAATCCTGCAGGATATCGGCGCGCAGAACCCGGCTCTCGCCAGTCAGCGTATCGATCACCACCTCGGCGATCGCCGCACCATAGGTGAAGTAGTAGAACGGATTGCCGATCAGGGACTTGGCGTCCCAATGCAGGCCCGGCGTTGAATAGAAGCCCGCCGCCGAGAGCTGCACGCGACGGTTATAGGTCTGTTCCGCCAATTCGGCGAAGGACAGGCTCTCGTTGCCCGCATACACACGATTCTGGCGGAATTCGATCTGATCGGCGTTGGTATCAAAAATTTCCGCCGCAACGCCGGTCATGCGGTCCTTGATCGTGTTCGCGGCATTGAACGCCGCCATGCCGTTGAGGTCCGACCCGGAAGAGGCCGCCGTCGCCGAGGTGTTGGGCACCTTGTCGGTCCGCGTAGCCGAAATCTTGATATTGTCGTGGTCAATCTGGAACACCGAGGCCACGACCTGGGCCACCTTGGTGAACAGGCCCTGCCCCATCTCGGTGCCGCCATGGTTCAGGTGGACACTGCCGTCGGCATAGACATGCACCAGCGCGCCGGCCTGATTCAGCTTGGGCGTGTTGAAGGAGATGCCGAACTTCACCGGCATCAGGGCGAGGCCCTTCTTCAGGGTCGTGTGGCTCGCGTTGAAATCATCCACCGCCTTCGACATGCCGTCGAAATCAACCTCCGCCTGCAGTCGCTCGACCAGCGGCACGATGATGTTGTCCTTCACCGTCTGCTGGTAGGGCGTCACGTTGCGGTCTTCGGTGCCGTAGTAGTTGACCGCGCGGACGCCATCGAGGGTCATGCCGAGCTCGCGCGCGATATGCTCGAGCATCGCCTCGATCACGATCATCCCCTGCGGGCCGCCGAAACCGCGGAACGCCGTATTCGACACGGTGTTGGTCTTGCACGGATAGCCGCTCAAACGTGCATTGGGCAGGTAGTAGCAATTGTCGGCGTGACATAGCGCGCGGGCGAGCACGCCCGGGCTGAGGTCAGCCACGTTGCCCGAGCGCATGCCCATCAGGATATCCACGCCGGCGATCCGGCCCGTCTCGTCGAAGCCGGCCTCGTATCGGAACAGGAAATCATGGCGCTTGCCGGTGACGATCATGTCGTCATCGCGCCGCAGGCGGAGCTTGGCCGGGCGGCCGGTGATGTCGGCCATGAGCGCGGCGATGGCGGCGATGATTGTGGGCTGGCTTTCCTTGCCGCCGAACCCGCCCCCCATGCGGCGCACCTCGACTGTCACCGCGTTGGACGGGACACCGAGCGTGTGCGCCACCCCGTGCTGCACCTCGCTGGGATGCTGGGTCGAGCTGTAGATATCGAGGTCGCCATCGTCGCGGGGCACCGCCAGCGCAATGTTGCTCTCGAGATAGAAATGATCCTGGCCGCCGCAGCGCAGCTCGCCCTTGATCCGCCGGGGTGCAGCCGCAATCGACGCGTCGGGATCACCATAGGTCATGATCTGGGGCGGATAGGTGTATTGCTCGCGCTCCAGCGCATCTTCGATATCGAGGACCGGCGTCAGCTCTTCATACTCGACGACCACCTTGGCCGCAGCGGCGCGTGCCTGGTCGTAGGTATCGGCGGTCACGGCGACCACGGGCGCGCCGGCATAGTCGGCGATCCCGTCGGCGAGGACCGGTTCACCTTCGAAGATCGGGCCGATGTCGTTGTGCCCGGGAATGTCGGCGGCGGTCGCGATTCCGCGGACGCCGTCCATCGCGCGTGCTTCGGACACGTCGATCGACACAATCCGCGCATGGGCGTGGGGAGACGTGACCAGCACGATCTCCTGGGTGCCCGGCAGGAGCGGCATATCGTCGATGTAGCGTGCGACGCCCGTGACATGCCCGCGCGCACTGTCGTGGCGGACGTTGCTGTGGACCGCGCCGCGAATATCGCCGTCTGCGTTCATAGCGAGGTGACCTCTATGTCGTCGGCGCCTTCGAGATCACGATGCAGGCGCACGAACAGGTTTGCGGCGACGCGGACCCGGTAATCTGCGGTCGCCCGGTGATCGTCGATCGGCTGGAAGTCGTCGGCCACTGCCGCACCGGCGCGCGCCGCACTTTCCTCGGACCATGGCTGCCCGACCAGTGCCGCCTCGCAACGGGGGGCACGTTTCGGCGTGGCCGCCATGCCGCCGAACGCGATGCGCGCCTCGGTGACGAGGCCGTCCGAAATGGTCAGGCGGAACGCGCCGACGACGGCGGAAATATCCTGATCGTAGCGCTTCGAGACCTTGTAACTGCGGAAGTTCTGATCCGGCCCCAGCTTCGGGATGGTCAGCGACGCGATGACCTCGTCCCCGGCCAGATCGGTCTTACGGTAGTCGAGGAAGAAATCTTCGAGCTGGATATCACGTGCGCCCTTCGGGCCATGCAACGTGAGCGCCGTGTCGAGCGCGATCAGACAGGGCGGCGTGTCGCCGATGGGCGAGGCGTTGCCGATATTACCGCCGAAGGTTCCGACGTTTCGAATTTGCCGCGAGCCGATCCGGTGGATCAGCACTGCGAAGGACGGGAACAATTCCTCGATCCGTGCCAGCGCTTCGGAATAGGTCACGGCCGCACCCAGAATGATGGCGGCATCGTCTTCCTCGATGCGTTTCAGCTCGACGACATTCTGGGTGAAGATCGTGACCGGGAACGCCGCGCGGTCTTTACTGAAGCTCAACCCCAAATCCGTCCCGCCCGAGAGCAGCGGCGCGCCCGGATGTTCAACCCGTGCCGCAATCAGCGCGTCCAGACTTTGGGGCGACAGGAACGACTGGCCCTGCGCTTCGTAGAGTTCCGTTGCCGACGGTTCGGCGAATGTGGTGAGCGCAGCCTCCTCGACGTTCCCGGACATTGCCGCATGCGCCGCCGCAACAATCGATCGATACCCCGTACAACGACAAAGGTTGCCGGCCAATGCATCGTGAATGGCCTCGTCCGAGACGCTCTCGCCCGAGTGACGGAATGCATGCAGGGCCATCACGAAGCCGGGTGTGCAGAAGCCGCACTGGGTGCCGTCCTCATCGACGATCGCTCCTTGCACCGCCTCAAGCTCTCCGCCCTTGTCCGACAGGCCCTCGACCGTCGCGAGGCGCGTGCCGTCCAGTTGGCCCATGGTCAGGAGACAGGAATTCACCGCCTCGACCTTGCCGGAGCCATTGCGGACCATGACGATCGAGCAGGCCCCGCAATCGCCTTCCGCACAGCCTTCCTTGGTGCCGGTCAGGCCCTCATCCTCGCGCAGATACTCAAGCACCGTGCGCGTCGGAGAGATCGATGTCTCCGAGCGGGGTTCGCCATTCAGTACAAAATTGATCGTCACTGCCGACCTCAAACTTGTTCAGGTCCCGTCGATGACCTGCGGTCAGGCACGGAACAAACAAGATAGATTATCGCGCGCGCAACTCCTTGGCGAGCCCGGCGACCAACGCTGACCTGACGCCTTGACCCATGGTACGATACGCATCATTGGATCAATGATCCCCGCGCGCAAAAATCGCGCGAGGCGTCTTCGGAGGACCGAACCTAAATGGACCACGAAACCTTCATGCGGGCCGCGATCGCCCTGTCGCAAAAGAATGTCGATGACGGGACAGGCGGGCCGTTCGGCGCCGTGGTCGTGCGCGACGGCGAGATCATCGGCGAAGGCACCAACCAGGTCACGAGTGCAAACGACCCGACCGCGCACGCGGAAGTCGTCGCCATCCGGCAGGCCTGTGAGCGGCTGGAGACATTCAACCTCGAAGGCTGCGTCGTTTACACGAGCTGCGAGCCCTGCCCGATGTGCCTGAGCGCCATCTACTGGGCGCGCCTCGACCGGATATTCTACGGGAACACCAAGGTCGACGCCGCCAAAATCGATTTCGACGACGACTTCCTGTACCGCGAAATTCCCAAGCCGATCAGCGAACGCAACATCCCCACCGAACAACTGCTACGCGATGAGTCCATCGCGGCGTTCGACGCATGGGCGAAATCCGAGATCAAGGTTCCCTACTAGACGGAGTATTGATCCAGATTGACCGGCGGGTGGACGCTCTTGCGCCCGGATTCGCGGATTTCCTCTTCATCCCAGAACCCGATCAGGATTCCCGGCGGCTCACCGCCCGCCGCCATCCGATCGACCTGCGCCGGGGTTCGGGTGATACGCGTATGGTGCCGGCGCGCCCAGGTGAACAGCGCTTCGTGCAACTCCGCCCGGATGGCTTCATGCTCCGGCTCCGCCCCGAGATCGACGAGTTCGTCGGGATCGCTTTCCAGATCGAATAACAATGGGCGGAAGCCCTCGGCATGGATGTATTTCCATCGCCCGTCGAAGATCATTACGAGACGCGCGTCGGCCTGATCAAGCTCAAGGTCGAGACGTGATTTGCGCGTGGCGTAGTCATATTCAGAGATCGCGTATTTGCGCCACTCCGTCTGGCGTCCCTCAAGGATCGGCACCAGCGAGCGGCCTTCCATGATGTGCGGTTTGGCCTCACCGCCCATCAGCTCGACGAAGGTCGGGGCGAGATCGATGCCTTCCACCAGCGCATCCGAGGTCGTGCCACGCGTGGCGTCGGCCTCCTCGCGCGGATCATAGATGATCAGCGGAATGCGGGCCGAGGCATCGTGAAACAGATCCTTCTCGCCAAGCCAGTGATCGCCGAGATAATCACCATGATCCGACGACATCACGATCATGGTGTCGTCCATGCGGCCGCTCTCTTCCAGATAGGCGAACAGGCGCCCCATCTGGTCGTCGAGCTGCTTGATCAAGCCCATATAGGCCGGGATCACGCGCTCGCGAACTTCGTCGCGGGCGAACGCCTTGCACACGCGATGATCCTGCCAGGCCTTGTAGACCGGGTGGTCCGTCATCCGTTCGGCGTTGGATCGCACCGGCGGGATGATGTCCTCGGGTCCGTACATGTCGTGATAGGGCGGCGGCACGATATAGGGCCAGTGGGGCTTGATGTAGGAGAGATGGCAAAGCCAGGGCGTGTCGCCCGCCTGCTCCATGAACTCGATCCCGCGGGTCGTCATATAGGGCGTCTCGGAATGTTCCTCCGGCACCCGCGCAGGTTTGTCGGAATTCTTGAGCAGCCATCCCGAGAGGAGAGAGCCGTCTTCGTCTTCGGCGGAGTTGGCCCATTCCTCCCACGGATTCTCGCCGCCGAGGCCCTGTTCCTTCAGATATTCGTCATAGCGCGGGTTGATATCGTAGTAGCCGTCGGGGTGCATGCCGTCATCGCGTTCGAACGGGGTGAATCCGCATTCCGATGTGTGCACGCCGATGATCGATTCCGGATCGATGCCGAGACGCTTCATGCCCTCCATGTCGGGGATCATGTGGGTCTTGCCGACCAGCGCGCATTCCGCGCCAAGCTCGCGCAGATGATCGCCCAACGTCGGCTCGCCAACACGCAGGGGAAACCCGTTCCATGTCGCGCCGTGGCTGCGGACGTAACGACCGGTGTAGAAACTCATCCGCGACGGGCCGCAGATCGGAGACTGCACATAGGCCTTGTTGAACCGAACGCCGCGCGATGCGAGGCGATCAATGTGCGGCGTCTCCAGATGGGGATGGCCATAGCAAGACAGGTAATCCCAGCGCAGCTGGTCGGCCATGATCCACAGAACATTCTTTAACTTGCCCATATCAATCTCCTACGGACGGGCGTCCGTTACTCCATGAGTTTCGGCAGGAAGGTCGCAATTTCGGGCAACCAGAACACCAGCACCAGCGCGATCACATCCGCGACGATAAACGCCACCACGCCCTTGAAGATGTGTCCCAGCTTGATATCCGGCATCACCGAGCGCACCACGAAAACATTCATCCCGATCGGCGGCGTGATCAGCCCCAGCTCGGTCACCAGCACCACGAGTATCCCGAACCAGATCATGTCCACGCCCGCCGCGAACAGCGACGGCAGGAAAACCGGCACCAGCAGCAACAGGATGCCGATGGATTCGAAGACCATCCCCATCAGGATCGCGATGAACATGACGAAGATCACGATTTGGGTACCCGATAGTTCAAAATTGTCGACGATGTCGACGAGGTCGTAAGGCAGACCGGACAGGTTGATGAACTGGGCAAACACCAGTGCGCCGAAGATCACGATAAACAGCGTCGCCGTGGTCTTCGTCGCCTCGACCAGCGCGTCACGCCACTCCGTCAGGCTACGCAGATGACCGCGCATGAAGGCGATCGCCGCCGCACCCACCGCACCGATGCCCGAGGCTTCGGTCGGTGTGAAGACCTTGCCGTAGATGCCGCCGAGTACAAGCACAAACAGCGCCAGGACCGGCCAGACGGCGCGTTGTGCGCGCCGCGCCTCTTCCGGATCAAGCGGCTCACCCGCCGGCCCCGCCTCCGGGTTGATACGCACCACGACGGCCACGGCACCCATGAAAAGCGCCACCAGCAGAATGCCCGGCAACACACCGGCGATGAAAAGCTTGCCGATATCCTGCTCGGCGACGATGCCGAAGATCACCAGGGGTACCGACGGCGGAATCATGATGCCCAGCGTGCCACCCGCCGCGATCGTCCCGGACGACAGGCTGTCGTGATATTTGTATTTGCGCATCGGCCCCATGGCGACGCGGGTCATGGTGGCCGCCGTCGCAACCGAGGATCCCGACACCGCAGAGAATCCCGCACACGCAACGACCGTCGACAATGCGAGGCCGCCGCGGAAACGCCCGAGGCCGGAATAGGCCGCCGTGTACAGATCCTTCGAAAGATCCGCGCGATAGATAAAGACGCCCATCAGGATGAATAACGGGATGACGCTCAGATTGTACGACATCGCGTCGTCCATGATCTGCTGACCCGTCATGGCCAGGGCCGGTGACCAGCCGCGCTCGAGCGCGAAACCGACCAGACCGACCAGCAGGGTCGCGAACCCGACGCGGAACCCGAAGAAACACAGAAGCAGAAGTATGCCGAAGCCGATTAACGCGGTGCTCACAGGGGGTCTCCGTGATCACCGCGCCATTCGGGGTCGTCCAGCAGGAACAATCCGAGGATCTGGACGATCAGGCTCACAACGGAAAGGCCGGCCACCGTTCCCGCGACCACCACCAACGGCCATTCGAGGACCACGGTGAAACTGCCGATTTCATGAGCCTCGATCGCGAAGACCGTCAGCTGCCAGGCGATAATCGTCATCACGCCAACGGAGAATGTCTGGACGAGGATCGGCTGCAAACGGGGGAAACGCTTCTGCAGCCAGGGCTCGAACAACTCGACCGTGATGTGGCTGTCATGGGCGTTGATCAGGCTCAGCCCGCCGAAGATCGTCATGGCGAGCAGAAACTGGATCATCTCCGCCGCGCCGAAGACCGGTGCTGTGAAGACGTAACGTCCGATGACGTCGACAAACGTCAACGCCATCATCGTGAACAAAAGGATGGCCGAAATGGCCTCCAGAACCGAGAGGATACGCGGCAGCACGGCGCGCGCGACGGACTGCATGGCGTACCCTCCCCGATTCAGGATTTCGTGCCGAAAGTTACCCTAGAATTTCGACAGTTCAGCAACGCGGTTGACGTAGAAATCATAGGCCCCCTGGCCGTCGATCCCCTTGTCGTTGGCGCGCTTGATCCAACCCGCGGTCAGGAATTTCGATTCTGCTTTCAAGGCGTTCTCGAAAGCCTCGTCCGCCTGAATCACCGGGATGTTCCACTCGGACTTGAACCGCTCCAGAGCCGCCTTGTCGCCGTTGACCCAGAACTGGGCTGCCATGCGTGCAAACTTTGCGCCGCTAACGGCGGTGATGGCCGCCTGGTCTTCCGGCGAGATCTCGGCCCACTTCTTCTCGTTCATCACGAAGGAGAAGCTGGTCGAATAGATCCGGGTTTTAAACTGGGTCATCGACTTGGTGTACGGTCCGAGCTGGAACGCAGCGATCGACACCGGGCTAAGCCCGATATGTCCATCCACCACGCCGCGCGAGATCACCTCGTTGGCCTGAACGGCCGGACCGGCAACGACGCCGACGCCAACCTTTTTCATCAGGTTCGCGACCGTCCCGGGCAGCGCCCAGATCTTGCGGGACTTGAGATCGTCGATCGAATTGATCGGCGTGTCGTTCTGGCTGTAGACCTCGGCCGGTGTGATCACCCACATCGACAGGGCGTGGACACCCTTATACTCGTCGGCGAAAAACTTCTGATAGGTATCCCACAGCGCCTCGGACATGGCCGGCGCATCGGCGCTCGCCACGAACGGGTTCATGGCGACCAGCGGACCGGTCACGCGGTTGGCGACGAAGCCGTTGAACTGGACCGCCGCATCGGCGATGCCCTTTTCAACCGAACCCCACTGCTCCGGCGGTGAGGCCAGCGACTTCGGCGGAATCTGGATCGTCACGCGACCGTCCGTCGCCTCCTTGACCCATTTTCCCCATGTCGGCAGGACCTGGGTGCACATGTAGTGTTGCGGCGGCCAGAAACAGTTGGTCAGAACGCGGGTTTTCGCGTGGGCCGTGGATGGCATCGACAGCACCGCGGCCAGCACGGCCGATGCGAATGCCAGACTTAGCAGGTAGCGCATTTTCTTCTCCCAATGGTGTTCGTGGGACCGGTTACTCCGGCCTCTGTTGCGAACAGAATATCCCAGACACAAAAGATTGATAAATCATGATAACTCATATCAAGATATCATCTTGATATGGCTATTGACCCCAAACACCTTATCCAACTGACCGAAATTCTCGACTGCCAGTCGTTTACGGTGGCCGCAGAACGGCTGAACACCAGCCAGCCCGCGTTGAGCCGCATGGCAAGCGCGCTTGAAGCGCAACTCGGCGCGCCGATCTTCACATCGCGCCGCAATCCCGTGACTCCCACCACCCTGGGGACAGAACTCGCCAGCTACGGCCGCTCGATCCGCGCCGCAACCGAACAAACATCCAAGCTCGCGGAGCGTGTGGCGGCGGGTCAGCAAGGCGAACTTCGGATCGGCGCACCGCCCTTTCACAGCCAGCGCGTCGCGTCCGGGTTCATCGCTTCATGGCTCCAGCGCCACCCCGAAATCAGGATCGTCCTCCAAAACGGATACGCGCCGACGCTCCTCAGTCAGTTGGTCGAAGGTCACCTCGATCTCATCATGGCGCCGGTGGACGTGATCGAGGGTATTCCCAACCTGATTGTCGAACGCCTGACCCGGGGCGAGAATGTCATCGTCTGTCGGGCGGAACATCCACTGCTGGCCGAACCAAAGATCACGCCGGAGATGCTCTCTCAGGCGCGCTGGATCACCCATGCGCGTGACAGCCTGCTCAATCGCGACACCCGGTTGGCCCTCACCGCCGTCGGCGTCGACTACATCGACCTGCCGGCATTCGAGAGCAATTCCGCCGGCGCGATGAACGCGGTGATGGAAAACTCCGACATGCTGACGGTGCTGCCCGACCTGATCGCCGGGGACATGGTGGAGATGGGCGGCTACGCCGTCCTGCCGTTTCGCCTGCCCGGGCCTTATCGTCCCTTCGGTTACATCACCCACGAAGCACGCCAGAACCCCGCCCTGCTCGCGTTCCGCGAGGGGCTGTCGATCGACATCGCAAAGGCCTATGACCGCGCGCGGGACATCTGCGAAAGGGCCCTCACACGAGCCGGCTAGATTTCCACGATCACATTGCCGAGCTGGCCACCCGATTCCACGCGCTCATGTGCGGAGAACGTTTCGGCCAGCGCATAGGTGCTATCCATGCGTGGAGTGAGCGCACCGTCTTCCAGGGCCCGGTTCACGCCGGCGCATATCTCCGCGAAGCGTGCGGGCGACTGGGCATAGACCTCGACCAGCCGGATGGTGATGTTGTTCATCATCAGCGGATAGAAATCGACCGTCGGTTTCGGCTCGGACATGGACGCATAGGTACCGATGACCGCGCCATGGTGCAGCACCTGCGCGGAGAGATTGATGTAGCTGCCGAAATCCACATCGACCATGCGATCGAACTTCCGGCCGCCGTTGGCGTCCAGCAGCGCATCACGTAATTCGTCGCCAATCCCCAACTCGCGATAATTCACCGCGGCATCCGCACCGTCGGCCATCGCCACCTGCGCCTTGGCGTCCGAACTGACGGTAGTGACGATACGCGTGGCACCCGCCCACTTCGCCATCTGAATAGCAAGCGAACCAACTGCGCCCGCACCACCCGTCACCAGAACAGACATCCCATTGATCGGGCCATCCGTCAGCAAGGCGGCTTGGGCGGTCATGGCCGGCACCCCGAGTGCGGCGGCTTCAACGAAGCCAGTGCCCTCCGGCAACGGGACAGCCTGAGCTGCGCGCACAGCCACCAACTCGGCCGCCGTACCGATGGCACCCTGGCCGAGCCCGTCTGCGGTCCGGTTGACGTTGTAGGTCCAGACTCGCTGGCCGATCCGCGCCGGGTCGACACCGCCGCCGACAGCCTTGATGACGCCAGCACCGTCGGAATGGGGAATGGTTCGCGGCGCGGTCATCGGCCAGAGATACCCCGCCCGCGCCTTCACGTCGGACGGGTTCACGCCGGACGTGGCGACCTCGATCAGGACCTCCCCGTCGGCCGGCACCGGATCGGGCAACTCCCCGAACTCCAGCACCTCGGCCGCGGGGCCGTGACGGGTATAGGAAATGGCCTTCATTGCGCCGTGCCTACTTCTCCCACCAGTGCAGCGCGTCCTGGCCCACACCCTGGGTGCCGTTCGGGCCACCGCCGCCGGTGCGCAGATACATCTTTTTGTCGTGACCGGCGCCGTATTTGCCATCGAGGGCATCCACCAACCAGTCGTGACACATCATGTGGTGATCGTGGCGCGGCTGCGCCTCTCCGAACATGCGGGCCTGGTGGTAGGTATCCTCGTAGACCCAAAGCTCCTTGGGTGCCTTGATCTTGTCGTAGGATTCGTAGACCAGCTCCACCGGGCTGCGGGAATCATACTCGCCGACCGTCATCAGGACCGGGCACTTGATATCGGCTTCGCGCCCCTCGACGGTCATCTGGCTGACCCAGCCGTCGAGTTCTTCTTCACTCGACGCGCCCATCAGATAACCGAAGAGCTGCTTGTAGCGCGGCGAGAAGGTGTCGAGGATGAAGTACTTGTCGAGAGAGGACGTCCACGGGGCGGCCACCGCCTTGATCAGCGGGTGTCCCGAGGCCGCGACCTCGAGGCCCCAATGGGCGCCCATCGACAGCGCATAGACGACGATCTTCTCCGCATCGACTTCCGCTCGTTCGGCCATGTGCTCGGCGATCGCCAGCACCGCGCGTTCGTAATTGTCCGGCGTCAGCTTGAGGCCTCGCAGGTTCGACATGCCCTGACCCGGCCCGTCGATCACCAGCATGTGCATGCCGCGCAGGTGCGACTGCATGATGCGCGGATCGGGATAATTCTCCTTGGTCATGTCGCAGCCGGGAATGAAGATCACCAGCGGCGCATTGGGTTTGCCCGGCAGCATGTGGAAGTTGCACTGCAGTTCTCCCCCCTCGAACGGCACCTCCAGGCGCTCGATCGGATACGGCGCATGCTCGATCACCTTCTCATAGTTGGCGATGCAGCGGCCGTGCAGGTAGCGCTTCTCGTCATTGGTCTCGAGCACCGGATGCTGGGCCAGCGCAAAGGTCGATGACGCGCGATAGTAAAGTTCGAAGGCCGTCGCGTAGTGCCCCACGGCCTCTTCCTCCGCCGCGACCCGTTCGAGCCGTTGGCCGATCCGCCCGAGATGCTTGGATATCTGGCCGTGGCTCTTCACGCTCTTGGGCAGAGGTCGCCCTTCCTCGTCCCAGTGGAAGACCTTGCCGGTCTCCTGCACGAGATAATCGAAAATCCATTGCTGGCCGTCGCGTCCAAGTCGTGGTGTGCGCATTGGTTGAGGTCCTCCCTGAAGATCATCGGATCATTGTCCGTGCGTACCGTTGTGGTGACCGGCAGGAGTCGACTCAAGCGCGGATAAGTTACCGTTACGGTCAATGCAGACCGTGCGACACGAGATTGATGGGAGATCGACCGATGCCAATGTCCAAACGCCTGGGCGCAGAGTTCCTCGGAACCTTCTGGCTTGTCTTCGGAGGTGCGGGGTCGGCGGTCTTCGCGGCCGCATTCCCTGAGTTGGGTATCGGCTTCGTCGGCGTGTCGCTGGCGTTCGGCCTGACGGTCCTCACCATGGTCTATGCCGTCGGTCATATCTCGGGCGGGCACTTCAACCCGGCCGTGACCCTGGGCCTGTGGGCCGGGGGGCGGTTTGATACCAAGGACATCATCCCCTACTGGATCGTGCAGGTGCTGGGTGCGATCGCCGCCGCGGCGGTCCTGTTCGTCATCGCGTCGGGTGCGGCGGGTTTCTCCGTCGCGGACGGCTTCGCGGCCAACGGCTATGGCGACCACTCGCCGGGCGGATACTCCATGGGTGCGGCCCTGCTCGCCGAGATCGTCCTGACCTTCTTCTTTCTGATCGTCATCCTCGGCGCCACGGACAAGCTCGCGCCCGCCGGCTTCGCGCCGCTGGCCATCGGCATGTCCCTGACCCTCATTCACCTGATCTCGATCCCGATCACCAACACGTCGGTCAATCCGGCACGTTCGACGGGTCAGGCATTGTTCGTCGGTGACTGGGCCACGGCCCAGCTGTGGATGTTCTGGGTCGCACCGCTGGTGGGTGCGCTGATCGCCGGGGCGGTGTATCGCTGGCTGGGGTCATCCTCCTCCGAGGGGTAAAGCGACAAATACCGGGTCTGCAGCGATTATGTTGCATTGCAGTATGATCGCGCTTATGTACGGACTACGCCGCACGAACCGGTATCGAACCCGGTCATCGGCACGCCCATAACAGGTCTTCGCACCTCACAACCCTTGCGCCGCGCACGCCGGTCCATTTTGACCGGCGGTCGGCAACGCGTGATTCGGACGTTCCATGATTTCATTCTCCGCGTATCGCGAACAATGGTTCGGCAACATACGCCCCGACATCCTCGCCGGGCTGGTCGTCGCCCTGGCGCTCATTCCCGAGGCCATCGCCTTTTCGATCATCGCCGGGGTCGACCCCAAGGTCGGGCTCTACGCGTCGTTCTCCATCGCGGTGATCTGCGCGTTTACGGGCGGGCGCCCGGGCATGATCTCCGCCGCGACGGCGGCCACCGCCGTCCTGATGGTGACCCTGGTCAAGGAATATGGCCTGCAGTATCTGCTCGCGACCACGGTGCTCGCCGGGTTGATCCAGATCGCCGCGGGGATGCTCAAGCTCGGCTACGTCATGCGCTTCGTCTCGCGCTCGGTGATGACCGGCTTCGTCAACGCGCTGGCGATCCTCATCTTCATGGCCCAGTTGCCGGAACTCATCGGCGTGCCCTGGCTGACATATCTCATGGTCGCCGCCGGGCTGGCGATCATCTACCTGTTCCCTTACGTGACGAAGGCCGTCCCCTCGCCGCTGATCTGCATCTTCGCGCTGACCGGCCTCACCATGATGTTCGGTTTCGACGTGCGCACCGTGGGTGATATGGGCGAACTGCCCTCGACCCTGCCGATCTTCCTGCTGCCGGACATCCCGCTCAATCTGGAGACCCTGCGCATCATCCTGCCGGTCGCCGCGGCCGTCGCCGCCGTGGGCCTGCTCGAATCCCTGATGACGGCTTCCATTGTTGATGACCTGACCGACCAGCCCAGCGACAAGAACCAGGAATGCATCGGCCAGGGCCTCGCCAACACCGCGACGGGCTTCATCGGCGGCATGGCCGGTTGCGCCATGATCGGCCAGTCGATGATCAACGTGAAGTCCGGCGGGCGCGGCCGCCTGTCCACCTTCACCGCCGGTGCGGTGCTGCTATTCCTGATCGTGGTGCTCGGTGACTGGGTGCGCCAGATCCCCATGGCGGCCCTTGTCGCGATCATGATCATGGTTTCGATCGGCACCTTCAGCTGGTCATCGATCAAGGCGCTGCGCACTCATCCGCGTAGTTCGTCGATCGTCATGCTGGCCACCGTCGCAAGCGTCGTATTCACCCATAACCTCGCCATCGGCGTGCTGGTAGGCGTGCTGTTGTCGGGCATCTTCTTCACCTGGAAGATCGCGCAGATCTTCCGCGTCTCCTCGACCATCTCCGACGACGGCAAGACCCGCACCTATGTGGTCGAGGGGCAGGTCTTCTTCGCCTCGGCTGGCGCGTTCAATACGGCGTTCGATTTCCGCGAGGCCCTGGAGCAGGTGGTCATCGACGTCAGCGGGGCGCATATCTGGGACATCTCGAGCGTGGCCGCGCTGGACATGGTTGTGCTCAAATTCCGCCGAGAGGGGGCCGAGGTCGAGATCATCGGCCTCAACCAGGCCAGCGAGACCATCGTCGACAAGCTGGCCATTCATGACCGGCCCGGCGCGCTGCAGCAGTTGATGGGGCATTAGGATGACGAATATGGAAAAGCTCATCGCCTTCGTCGACGGCTCGGTCTATTCGCAGAGCGTGTGCGACCACGCGGCCTGGGTTTCAGGCCGCACCGGTGCAGCTGTCGAACTCCACCATGTGTTGGGACGCCGCGAGGGCGGACCCGAGCAAGCCAACCTGAGCGGCAACATCACACTGGGCGCGCGCACGGCGTTGCTCGAAGAGCTCACCGATCTCGACGCGCAACGCGCCAAGCTGTCACAGAAGCTCGGCCGCGCCATCCTCGACGACGCCCAGGCGCGTCTCGAAGAAGACGGCGTGAAGGATGTCTCGGTACGCCTGCGCTCCGGCGACATCATCGACACCATCACCGAAGCCGAGGCCGACGCCGGCCTGATCGTCATCGGCAAGCGCGGCGAAGCCGCCGATTTCGCCAAACTGCATCTGGGCTCGAACCTGGAACGCGTGGCGCGAACCAGCCGCAAGCCGGTGCTGGTCGCCGCACGCGCCTTCAACCCCATCGCGCGGTTCATGATCGCGTTCGACGGTGGTGCGAGCTGCATGAAGGCGGTCGACCATGTGGCGAGCAGTCCTCTTTTTGCCGGACTGAGCTGCCGGTTGTTGATGGTGGGCGCGGACAACGCCGAGCACCGCAAGGCGCTGGACGACGCCCACGCCAGGCTCGAAGCCGGCGGCCACACCGTCGAGGCCGACATCCTGCCCGGCCAGCCCGAGACCGCGATCTCCGAGGCCGTCGAGCGCGAGGGCATCGACCTCCTGGTGATGGGCGCTTACGGCCACTCGCGGATCCGCAACCTGATCATCGGATCGACCACGACCGAGATGGTCCGCAGCTGCAAGATACCGGTGATTTTGTATCGCTAGGGATCCGTGAGCGGGCGCGCTGGTTGCGCCCTATGCGGAGTAAACCTGTTTTGGTTTCGCAGAAATGGAGTTGGTATCCCTAATGGGGTCCGAACCCGTGTCTCTACCTTGAAGGGCGCTCCCTTAGGCTCAGCAAAACGTGGGCGCGCGGAGTTTCTCCATCGCCCATTTCGCGACGCTCAAAAGGCGGTCGTCGTCACGATAACGCCCGACCAACTGAATCCCCACCGGAAGCCCGTTCGGACCGGCATGTGTCGGCAGTGAAATGGCAGGCAGTCGAATGGCTGTCCACAGTCCCGCGAAGCGAGGGTTTCCACCTTCCGCGAGGCCTCGCGGCGCCTCGCCATCGACGCAGGGTGCTAGCAGGACATCGAGCCCGTCGAACAGCGTGTCACTCTGTTGCCGGCAGTCCTCCGTCAGGCGAATCGCCGCAACATATTCGTCGTATGGCATGTCGAGACCGGTCTGCATGACCGCCCGGAACCTGTCGCTGAGTGCTTCCCGATAATCATGCCATTCGTTAGTCATATGGCGGCTACGCTCATAGCAGTTGATGCGAATGCGAACAGCTTCGAGGCACGCGAAGGATTCCGGCATTACAACATCGCGCACCGCCGCCCCGGCCTGTGCGAGGCGGGTTGCTGCATCCTCGATGGCCGCTTTCGTTTCGGGCTGCGCAAAATCCCACAGGGGCGTACGGCAAATGCCAACGCGCGGGCTACTTGCCGGTGCCTTCAGCGGTGTCAGCGGCCTGTGGACCAGTACCGAGGTCAGTAGCTGGATATCGTCGAGATCGCGCACGTGAAGCCCCAGGGTATCGAGGCTCTGGGCCGCAGCCTTGATTCCGGAGATGTTGTAGGTACCGAAAGTCGGCTTGTAGCCAATCACGCCGCAATAGGCCGACGGGCGCAGGATCGAACTGCCGGTCTGGGTGCCGAAGGCCGCAGGCACCATGAAATCCGCCACAGCGGCCGCTGAACCGCTCGACGACCCGCCGGGGGTGTGGCTTGAATTATGCGGGTTGGCCGTCGGGCCGGGATGACTGCCGGCAAACTCGGTGGTCACGGTCTTACCCAGAACGATCGCGCCGGCGGCGCGCACCAGGGCGACGCATGCGGCGTCGGCCGTCGGTCTGTGGCCAGCATAAACCGGTGAACCCATTTGAGTCGGCATATCCCGGGTGTCGATAATGTCCTTCACGCCGAGCGGGACGCCGTGAAGCGGGCCCCGGGGTTCTTGTTTGTCGCATGCACGCGCCTGTTTCAGCGCCAGCTCCGGATCGACGAAGGCCCAAGCATGAACGTTATCCTCGCGCGCCTCGATGCGCGCCAGGCACGCCTCGGTGACGGCAACCGCAGTCGTTTCATCCGCAGCGATCCGGCGGGCGATCTCACGCACCGGGAACTGATTGAGGTCGGTGGACGGCATGCGGGCTCCTCAGCTTGGCACGCGCATTATGCCGCTAAACGCGCCAGCCAAACAGCATCGCGGCACGGCGACGACAGCCGTGCAGTCACTACCGGTGGTTTGGAATTGCAACAGGGAAGAAATCGCGGCTGCAAGGTACCGTTGATTTAGTATCGATAGGCGAGCTGCCGTCGCGGTTCAGGCGTTGGCTGCCGCTTCGTCGAGCCGCTGCACCATCTCATCCAGATTCGGAATCTCCGTGTAGTCCTCGCTGAGTGCGCCGGAACCGGCCGGACTCTTGCAGGTGAAGAAGCTGCACTCGTCGCCGAGCAGGCGTATGCCGTGCGGCACGCCGCGCGGGATATAGACCATGTCGCCAGGGCCGATGATTTCCATATCGTCGCCGAGGATTGTCGCGAGCCGGCCCTCGAGCAGGTAGATCCATTGCTCGTCGGTCGGATGCACATGGGGCGGCGGCGCATCGCCTTGCGCGTAGGTCACGATCCCGGCCTTGATCAGCTCGCCACCATACTGCTTCATCATGATGTGCGGGCGCGCACTGTCCGGCGTCGGCACCATCTCGTCGCCTTTGTATACGGGCATATATGCTCTCCTCTGTTCGGAATGACATGTTCTTACGGACGATCATGAGCCAGCAAGGCCGATTTGCTCAACCCTTATGGGAGCGCGGCCTCGGCGAACTGAGGGAAATTGAAACTCTGTCCCGCAAACTCGTATTGAGTACGCAAAGGTAATACGCTTTCAAATCGAAAAGATTCCCAGCTACACAGCGAATCTGCTGCCATGAGCGAATTCAGTCAGTTTATTAGCGATATCCCGCCCGGCATTTCCGTGTTGGGCGGAGCAATCATTGCTCTCGCCGGAGTTTTTCTCACCAATGTTTGGAATCTTTACCGGCTCAAGAAACAATTCGACTATGAACGAACAATCCGAACTGACGATAGGCGAGCCGATCTGAGGTCAGAGCTTTTTCTACAAACTTCCGAAGCAGTGACTATTGCAGTCCAAACTTTGGGCTCAATACCAAATCTCGAAGTCGCTCATGACGAAATCATGCGCCCCTTCATCGAGCGAGCGCCGGCATTCGGAAAACTAAATCTAATTGCCGACATTGAGCTCGTCGAGAAAGTTTCGGAATTTACAACGACTGTAACGTCGTCAATGTTGGAACTGAGCGCGCTTCGCCTCGAACTGGAATCGATTCAACTCGAGGTACAAATGTTCTCAAAGCAACTCGCCGAGCACGGAGAGGAACGCGGGCGCATGTTGGAATATATGAAGCAGTACAATATCGAGGGCCGCAATAATCCAACGCAATTTGATGTTCTGAGTTCCAACTATGAGCGCGAAGCGGAGAATGCCAACGAGGCATTAGAAAAATTCTCGGATGCAAACGAACGGCTTTTTAAGAGACGGATGGAGGTGACAGAGCATAGCTCTAGTTACCTGTCAGTTGTCTCTCAACTTGCAATTCCGATCGTCGCTCAGATGCGAAAAGAACTCGGATTGGCCTTTGATCAAACAAGGTTTGAAAAGTTGAGCGAAGACGCGGTCTCGTCTCAACAGGCAGCGCTACAAAAATTAATCGGTGACGTCGGAGAACTGGCAAAGAAAGAGCTTTGACCCGCGTGCATAGTCAAGACCGGCAAGGCCCCTGGGACTTCTTTATTACGCGTCAACCCACCCCCCACGAACTGGTAAACTCGTTCAGTTTTTCGCCGAAACAATTCTGGTGTGCTCAATGACAAAAGAACCGCAGCACGCACCTGATCGTTTTTTCTATCACAGCTTTCCGCGCCCGCCGTGCGCACCAGAACCTGACGCTCAATGGAAGCATGACCCATCCTGCATTCAGGGAGGGCTGAAAACTCTTCATTCGATAGAAAAGATTGGCTTGCTGCTAACGCCGGAACGGTTTGAGATTCCCCCAGAGCATGTTGAAGAGGGTCCGCCATCAGCACCGATACCAGTCTACCAAAAACGCCTCTGTTTCACTGTTCTATCGCCTCCTGAACTAGCTACGCACGCAGCATTCTATGGCCCATTCGCTTTGGAGTTCGACCTCGAAACACTCCGACAGTGCGGCGCGATGCCAGCGATCTACGTTACAGGAGGCGCAACAACCGGAGACGATTTCAGTGGTTTCGGTTTGTCTTTGCTCCATCGAATTAACGAACTGCGAATACTTCTAGACCGCCTTGACGGATTTAGGACCCTACCGTTAACCCAATCGAATCCTCTCGAACAGATAAGCTTTGTCGTTGACGAAAAGGTTAGAGCAACACGATGCAATGTGGGTGGTCTGCAGGACATCGTAGATTTCCTAGAATTACAAAACCGGGAAATCAGACTTCTCCTAAATTCAATTCATGTTCTAGCGAGCCTTTTCAAACCAACCGAAGATTTCGGTGGAGACGACTGGCACTCCTACTATGAAGAGCGGGAATGGCGGATTATTGACGGCCTAACAAATCAGAAGCTTGAACGCGGC
>JABJEK010000082.1 GCA_018702955.1 Rhodospirillaceae bacterium
CGACCGAAGTGCCAATATGTGGCGGTTTTCCGCGGAAGCACTGGCTTTGTTCATGCTATGTCTGCAAGAATCTTAATCTGCATATCTTGATACCTAACGGGTTGGATTAAGTTTTTACTTTGGTAATATCGTGACGATCGGGCAGAACCGGTCGGGGTAGTATTTGAACGGGAACTGCCCAGTGCGGAAATCAAAATCGACCGGAAGAATTAATTCACAAGGGGATCCTGAGGATGACCAAAAAAGCACTACTCGCTGCTGCGGCAATGGTCGCACTGACAGCGTGCGCAGGGCAGGAACTGGGCAACGCCCGGAACACCACGGCGGACAGCACCGAATTCGATAACGCACTTGCGGCAGGCTATCTGCGGCTGTCGCAGGCCGAATATTCCGAAGGCGACTACGTCGACGCGGATTACTTCGCACTCCAGTCCATGGCAGCGGCAAATCCCCAGAAGGTCGTAGACCTCCCGGAAGCCAACGTGCGTAACCTTCCGAAGGCCGACGCGATCTATGTCGCCACCGCCCGCCAGGAACTCGCTGACGTTCTCGAAGCCGGCGCGCGCGTTCGCGCTCCGCAGCTCGCCGCCGCCGCGCAGGTGGCATATGAGTGCTGGACCCAGGAACTCGAAGAGAACGACCAGCCGCCGCACATCGAGGCATGTCGCGACCAGCTCGACGGGCTGATCCCGGCGCTGCGTAATGCCGTTGCCGACGCCGCTCCGGCGAAGAAGGCGAAGCCGCCGAAGAAGGCGAAGCCGCCGAAGGGCAAGACCTTCGTCGTATCTTTCCCGAACGGTGGTGCCAAGCTCGATGCCGCCGCAAACGCGGTTCTGACTGACGCCGTCAAGTATTCCGGCAACTTCAGCCCGGTTCAGGTGGTCATCAGCGGCTACACCGACACGGTTGGCAGCGCTGCCAGCAACGACACCCTGTCGAAGCGCCGCGCCGCAGTGGTCGCCGCCGCACTTCGTATCCGCGGCATCTCGCGCGATAACATGAAGATGAACGGCTATGGCGAAGAGTTCCTCGCCAAGCGCACCGCAGACGGTGTAGCCGAAGCCAAGAACCGTCGCGTTGAGGTTTCCGTCGCTCCGTAAGCGACCTTAGATATCGAATGTGAAAAGGGCGTCGGCATTTGCCGGCGCCCTTTTTCTTTCCTGATCGCAGAGGTTGGATCAACGTGACAGTATTATTGATGGCATCATGACCCGAGCCGCACCCCAGGCGCCATCCATGCCCCTGCTCTTCGCGATGATGTTTGCGAGCCAGCTTGCCACGACCATCTTTCTGCCCGGCCTACCCGGTATCGCAAGCGATCTGCAAACGACCCTTTCGGCCGCGCAAATGCTGCTGCCCGCCTATCTCGGCAGCTTCGCAATCGCCCAACTTGTCGCGGGGGCCTTGTCCGATGCCTTCGGGCGCCGGCACGTCATCATAGGCGGGCTCGGTTTGTTCAGCCTGGCCAGTCTCGCCGCCGCACTGGCGCCCGACATCGAAATGCTCCTGGCGGCGCGTGCCATACAAGCCAGCGGCGCCTGCGCAACCATGGTCGTGGCTCGCGCCATTATCCGCGACACAGCCCAGGGTGCAGCCGCCGCGCGGGCGATGAGCGCCCTGGCCATCGCGATGGCCGTCGGCCCATCCGCCGCACCGCTCATCGGCGGCCAACTCGTCACATGGTTCGACTGGCGCGCCACATTCTATTTCACCGCCCTGATCAGCACGATTACGACCTTCGCCGTGCTTCACTATCTCGAGGAAACACTGCCCACCGACCAGCGCCGCGCCGCGCGATTGGGTGAACAGGTCGTGACGTATCTCAGGCTGTTCGGAAATCCGGTCTTCGTCGGCTACAGCCTGACCGTCGCATTCGCGAGCGGCGCGATGCAGGCCTTCCTGGTGGCCTCGCCGATCATACTGATCGTACAGATGGGTATGCCGCCGGCCATTTACGGCTTCTGCGTCATGCTGATGCCGATCATTTACATGATCGGCAGTTTCCTCGCCGGCCGACTGACCTTGTGGATTCCGATCGACCGGATCGTCCTGATCGGTGCGTTCGCGAGCGCGGGAGGGGGGTTGCTGCAATTGGGGTTCGGTCTTGGTCTTGGCGATATCACACCCGCGCATGTGCTTGTTGCGTTCGCCATTTCCAATCTGGGCACCGGCCTCGTGCTCGCCTGCTGCTATTCACAGGCACTCAACACCGTCTCACCCTCCTACGCCGGCGCCGCCTCGGCGCTCAGCGGCTTTATTCATATGGGTTGGGCGTTCGCGATCACTTTCACGGTGGCCAGTGTTGCCCATGAATCGACATTACCGTTCGGCATCGCCCAAATGACGACGACCGGGCTCAGCCTGACAGCGGCGCTGATCCTTGTTTTCGTGTTCAAGCGTCGCACTCACACGGGCGCGTAGAAGGTACCCTCGACTTCGAAGATATCGTCCTGGTTCAGGGCCGATACTTCCAAGATCGTGCGCGGTGGATAGGGCCCGCCGGACCACATCTCTTCCTGAACCTTGTTCACGATCGGCCGATAGCGGTCCATATCGGTAACGTAGACAGTCAGCCGGACGGCAGCGCCCAAACCGGCTCCTTCCGATGCCGCGATATGCGCCATGTTCACGAAGGCCTGGCGGATGCGGTTTTCGTCGCCCGCGACGAGTTCATTGGTCGCCGGGTCGATGCCGCGCATGCCGGCGACAAACACATGATCACCGGCGCGCGTCGCCAGCGACCAGGTGCCCGTCGGTTCGATGGCACCTTCGGGCGAGAGATAGCGCAGGTTGGATTTTTTCTCACTCACGAAGATGGCCCCGCTCGTTGGTAGGTCGACGAGGCCATTCTACGGTGGGGGCCTGCATTGAGTGAAGCCCGAAGGCGGCCTAGCCCACGTCGGAGCGAACGCTCGCATTCGTTCGGGCGTTGCGCACAAGCACGCGCACCAGGGCGCGGATGAAAGGGTCGGTCTGCTGTATTTTTGCCTCGAACACATCGACGGGGATCACCCGCAGGACCGTGTTCTCGGTGCATACGGCGCTGCCCATGCGCGGGAGGTCATCCACGAGCGCCATTTCGCCGAAGACCGCGCCTTCGGTCAGCGTGCCGAGGATCAGGCCATCCGGCTTGCCGGCGACGGATTTACGAATCTCGACGGCTCCGGATTCGACGATATACGCCTCGCCGCCCAGGTCCCCTTCCCGGAACACACTGGCGCCGGCCTCAATGACCCGCGTCCCATACTTCCAATCCGTCTTCGATCGCTGGATGTTCATGGCATATCCGTTCCCGGCCCGTGTTTTTGGGCCGGGTCAGATCATCGCGCACAGGGGTGAACAATCCGTTGATCGACGCCGTCCGGCCCACCCTATAGGCCGAACACCCGGACAGCGTTGTCACCCCGGATCGCCGCGATCTCACTCGCCGGGCGACCATCCACCAGATCATAGAGTTTGGGGACGTCCGCCGGCATCGGCAGATCGGTGCCGAACATCACCTTTTCGGGGCCGGCGATGTCGATCACCAGCTGCAGCGCTGCCGGATCATAAACGATGGCGTCATAGTAGATTTGGCTGAAATAGTCGCTCGGCAGTTTCGGGATATCGAACTTGGCCAGCGTCTCGACGCCGAAGAACATGTCCACGCGGCCATTCACGAACGGGATGTAGCCGCCGCCATGGCTGGCGATCATCTTGATATCCGAATAGCGCTCGAAGAAGCCGTCGATCGCCATCCGCGCCAGCGCGATGGTCGTGTCGTACATGAACCCGGCCGCCGGCATCAGGATACGCTCGAAGCCATAATTGACTTCCTTGGCCCCCAGCGGCGCGGTCGGATGGAGGAGGACCGGGAACCCGCGCTTGTGCAGGGCCTCCCAGACCGGCGCAAACAGCGGATCGATCAGATGCCGCTGGCCGATATGAGCGACGCACATGACCCCCACTGCGCCCAGCGCAATGCAGCGTTCGAGTTCGGCGAGCGCCGCTTCGGGATACTCCCACGGCAGGGAGGCAAACCAGCGGATGCGGTCGGGATAGGCCGTCTGACCGGCTGCCATCTCGTCATTCGCTATCCGCGCGGTGGCCACGCTGATCGCCTCGTCGCCGAAATGCACGTTGGGGGATGTCAGCGAGACAATCGAGATATCGATACCCAACCGGTCCATCATCTCCACGCGTTTGTCATAGTCGAACGCCTCGACCTCCAGCGCACAGGCCGGGGTGCCGTACTCGACCAAATAGTTGCGGCGGTCTTCCATGTCCGCGATCTCATAGGCGGGCGCGCCATGCTGCTTGATCATGTCGAGCCAGCCGTCGCCGAACATGTGGGTGTGAATATCGATCGTAGGCATGGCGCGATGGCTCCGGTTTATGGACAGGCAATTACGTTGCTAGTGAAGGTAATCCCTTGCGCGCGCGTTGTCAGGACAGCAGGGCACACGGATTACGCTCAAGCAATGAGACGCACGAAACATCCATCGTTGGGCAGTTCTGGCGATTGATAGGCTTTCCCCACTCGGGAAACTCAAAGTGATACCGGCAGACGACCAACGAAAAGGAGCGACCATGTTTGATATCCGACTGAATGAGGAACAACGCGCGTTCCAGCAGATGGCGCGCGATTTCGCCGAAAACGAAATCAAGCCGATCGCGCTCGAACTCGACGCCAAGCCGAACTGGGAAGACCGCATCCCGTGGGACGTTCTGAAGAAGGGCTCGCAGCTGGGCTTCCGCTCCTTCGTACTGCAGGAAGAGAATGGTGGTGCCGGGGCATCCGACCATCTCACCGCCTGCGTGGTGGCGGAGGAACTGGCCGCCGGCGATATCGGCACGGCCTACTACTACATGCTGACGGCGCGGCGGGCGCGCGACTGGTTCGAACTACGCATGACCGACGAACAACGCGAATATTTCATCCCGCGCTTCCTCGAGGACGACACATATTTCACCACCGTCGCCATCCATGAGCCCGACACCGACCTCGGCTTCGACTACTTCACCGAGACGCCGGCCGACGCAGAATTCCGAACCCGTGCGGTCGAACAACCCGACGGATCATGGCTCATCAACGGTGCAAAGAATTTCCAGACCGTCGGCTATCTCGCCAAGCTGATCGTAACCATGGCCCAGACCAAAGACGGGCCGCGCGCCTTCCTGGTCGAGGGCGATTCCGAAGGCCTGGTGCGTCATCCAATGTCGAAGATCGGCCGGAAAATCGGCGACAACGCGGAGATCTTCTACGATGACGTCCGGGTGCCACCCGGCCGGATTCTCGCAGCAATCCCGCCGCGCTCAGATATGGGCACACATGTGACCATCGCCGCGATCACCCTCGGCCTCGGCCGTGCGGCGCTCGAAGAAACCGTTAAATACACCCAGGAACGACGCGCCGGCGGCAAGCCGATCATCCAGCACCAGGCGGTCGGGTTGTTCCTCGCCGACATGGCCACAAACCTCGAGGCCGCGCGGCGGCTGATCTGGACCGCAGCATGGGCCAAGGACCACCCGGAGGCGTTCGCCGACGGGAGCGCCGACTGGCAGCCCTACGAGATGATGGCGACGGCGTTCACCGGCACCGCGGTGCAGCGTATTACCGAACAGGCCATGGAACTTTTCGGTGGCATGGGCGTCATCCAGGGTATGCCTATTGAGAAATATGTCCGCGACGCGCTGGTCCAGAAGCACATTTCGTTCCCCTTCCCGACCCGCTACCGCATCGCCGAGGCGCTGGCCGGGCACAAACGGGAGACATCGCCACTTCTCAGCGAAAATTTGGGATAGGATCGCGCGTTGGACACACTGAAGTACCAGGAGAATGCACAATGGCGAGAATACCGGTAATCAACCCCGAGAACGCCCCCGACGAGCTGAAGCATTTCTATGACGCCGTGACCGGTATGGTCGGCCGTGTGCCCAACGCCTACCGGACGATGGCCCATACGCCCTATCTGGCGATGCTGTTCCTGCCGTTCCAGGCCGCTAACCAGCGCGAGTGGCCGGGCGTGCACCTGTCGGCCAAGATCAAGGAAATGGTCATCATCAAGACCAGCCACATCAATGGCTGCGAGTATTGCTACGCCCACAACACCGCACTCGGCGAGGCGGCCGGCATCTCGCACGACCAGGTGATCGCCATGTCGTCCGACGATTATCTGACAGCGGATATCTTCGACGCGCGCGAACGCGCCGCGATCGAGTGGGCCGAACACATGACCAAGAACACGGCGGCATCCCGCGATGATGTCTACGAGCGCGTGGCGGCCCAGTTCAGCGAAGCCGAGATCATCGAACTCACGCTCATCTGCTCCATGTTCAACATGATCAACCGCTTCAATGACTCGTTGAAGCTGACCATCGAGGAACAGTCGGAGGTCGACAAGATCAGAGGCTCGGTCAAGATCGACCCGGGTAACATCAAGACCTATCTGCGCTGGCTCGCCGACAACTGGCCCGATGATTTCGACGACCTCAACGAACGCGCCGGTGCGGCGGCGGAGACCGAAGCGGCTTAAGCGGACTGATCCTCCCCCCGCGAACGCGCCGCGACGGACAGGATGGCGCCTACACCGCCTGTCCGCAGGCGTGGCCCGACGCCCAGGCCCATTGAAAGTTGAAGCCACCCAGATGGCCCGTGACATCGACGGCCTCACCGATGAAATAGAGACCGGGAACCGCGGTCGCCTCCATGGTCTTCGATGACAGCGCCTTGGTGTCGACGCCGCCAACGGTGACCTCCGCCGTGCGGTTGCCTTCCGAGCCGTTGGGCTTGACCTGCCAGGCGTTGACCTGGTCGCCGAGGCGGCGCAGGGAATTGTCGGACGCTTCGGCCAACCGGCCGCCACAATCGGCCCAAACAACCAGTCGCTGCGCCAGGCGTTTGGGAATCAGCCGCGCCAGCGCCGTCTGCGTCTCCAATTTCGGCTGCGTATCCTTGGCCTTTTTGAGGTGCCCAAACACATCGGTCCCCGGCAGCAAATCGACCATGATCGCATCGCCGGCGCGCCAGTAGGACGATATTTGCAGAATAGAAGGGCCGCTCAGACCCCGATGGGTGAACAGCAGGGCTTCCGTGAAGTTGACTTTGCCCAGCGTGACCGTGGCATCCAGCGACACTCCGGCCAGCCCCTCGATCTTCGCCAGGGTCACCGCATCGAAGGTCAGGGGTACCAGACCGGGCCGGGGTTCGATCACGTTCAGGCCGAACTGCCGGGCGATATCATAGCCGAAATGGCTCGCCCCCATTTTCGGTATCGACGGGCCGCCGGTCGCGATGGCCAGGGCATCGGCGGCAAATGCGCCATGATCGGTTTCAACCGTGAAATGTCCGTCGGCCTGCGCAACCCCCGAAATATTGACCGCTGTCTGGATCGTCACGCCGTCAGCTTCCGCGAGCAGCAGGTCGATGATCTGTTGCGCCGAGCCGTCGCAGAACAGCTGGCCGTGGTCGCGCTCGTGATAGGCGACACCATGGCCTTCCACCAGCTGGATGAAATCATGCTGGGTGTAACGCGAAAGCGCCGACACGCAAAAACGCGGGTTGTCCGACAGATAGTCGTCGGGCGTGGCGTGCAAATTGGTGAAGTTGGCGCGCCCCCCGCCGGAGATACGAATTTTCTGTGCGACCTTCGCCGCGCGTTCCAGCACCAGCACCCGCCGCCCGCGCTTGTGAGCTTCGGCTGCGCACATGAGGCCCGCCGCCCCGGCACCGATGACTATGACGTCAAACTTGGACATGGTTGATACTGGACGATGGATCGACGACGCGTGACCTCAGGCCGGTTTGTGCAACTCGATGACGTTACCGTCGGGATCTCGGACGAAGAAAAACACAGTCCCGTCGGGTAGATTGACGGTCTCTGTGATCTCAATATCGCGTTCCGTCAGTTGCCGCTTAACGGCGTCCACGTCCGTGATCTCCAACGCGATATGCGTATACCCGGTGTGTTTCTCCGGCACATCCATAAGCAGGTTGCTCTGAGCGGCGTCGGGAGACGCATTCAGTATGAAATTGATGTTCACCCCGCAGGGATGCTCCATGACGGCGACTGGCTCTGGGCCCACCGGCCCCACGATGAACTCGAACCCCAGCTTGTCGTAAAAGGCCCGAGTGACGTCCAGATCGCGAACCCGTAATCCGACGTGATTTATGCGAACAATCTGTTCCATGAACAGTTCCTCAATTCAGCGAGCCTGCAGCGTCGCCCACCCTAAACTTCACCAACCTCTTCTGCAAAGTCAGCCGGATTTCGGAACGCGCGTGACGCGGGCGACCGGACTTGGACCGGGAAAGCCGTGAGGCCGGTAGCTTGTCGAATGTTTGCCCTACCGTAACCACCCACGCCGATTCCCGGCGGGGACAGCCCCGAGAACGACCTTGCCTGCCATGCGGTGCTTGGCCACATGGAATTCGCCCCGCTTGAAACTTAGGGTCGGAACGACTTTGGTGACCATGCGTAAATTTGGCTCGCCACCAGAGAAAGGGAGCGATCATGATCCTGGTGCTTACGGTGACGATCCCGATCTTCGTCGTCATTCTGGCCGGGTATATCTCCGCCAAGCGCGGGATCATGGGCAAGGAAAGCATCAAGGCCTTCACGTCCTTCGTCTTTTACTTCTGCCTCCCGCTGCTGCTGTTCCGCAATCTGGCCAACGCACCTGTCGCCGAACAACTACGCGGGGACTACGTCCTGGCGTATCTCCTGGCGGGGCTCGTGTCGTTCGCCGTCGGCTATGCGGTCGCCAGATGGATCTTCAAATGCAGCGCCGCCGAGCAGGCGGTCCAGGGTTTGGCGGTTTCGTTCGGCCACACCGTGTTCATGACCATCCCCATCGGGTTCGCGCTCTACGGTGAGGCCTCGGTTCTGCCGATCGCGCTCCTGGTCACCATAGAAATGGCCTTCATCGTGCCCCTGGCCATCGTGCTGCTGGAGATCCAGAGCGGGGAGCGCAGCAGTCTCCTCGCCGTCGCCGGCACCGCGTTCCGGGCGGTCTTTTTCAATCCGATCGTGCCCTCCATCCTGCTCGGCCTTGCCGCGGCGATGCTGGAGGTGAAGATTCCCACAATCCTGAACGGTCTCGTCAACCTGGTTCAGGGTGCGACCGTGCCTTGTGCGCTTTTTGCGATCGGCGCATCCCTGGCCGGGCTTTCCTTCAGCGAACGCATGGGGGAGACCGGATTCATGGCGGCGGGCAAGCTGCTGCTCTATCCGTTTCTGGTCTTCGTCTTCATGTCGGGGTTTCCGGACATCCCGGTCGAATGGCGCAACATCGCCATCATCGCCGCCGCCACGCCGCTGGGCGTGAGCGTCTATCTCGTGGCGTCCACCTACGACACCTATGTCAATCAGGCCTCCGCATCGACCCTGGTGTCGATGCTTTTCGCCGTCGTGACATTGTCCATACTGGTGGCGCTTTTCAGCCCGGTGGGATGATGGTGCGGGCGGCCGGACTTGAACCGGCAA
>JABJEK010000083.1 GCA_018702955.1 Rhodospirillaceae bacterium
GCACGCTATCAGGTGGAGTAATGCCACTGATGTTGTGAGCACCTAGTCAGAGTCGTCTGACATTTTGCCAATCACGAACCGGGTAAGTTTTCCCGTGACCCGGGCGGGGTCATCCGAAGAACGCGCGAATACCCCGGACGATCAAGTACGACGAGGTCCTGACCGTATTCGAGGGCCGGCTGCGCCTGCACGCCAACGGCGAGGTGCACGAACTCGGCCCGCGCGACAGTATCTGGCTGCCCAACGGTACGGAACTGGTTTACGAGGCGGACGATGCGCTGATACATTTCGCCATACATCCGTCCAACTGGCATGAAACAGGTTGATGACGAAGCAGGTCACGCATTTCCCTAAAAACGACAACGGCAACGGCTGGAGCCTGATGCTGGAGCCGCGCTCGCCGAAACCGGCGCTGGTCGGCGAGCACGAGGTGGACTGGCTGGTCATCGGTGCCGGCTACGCCGGTCTCGGCGCGGCGCGCCGGTTTGCCGAGAATCGTCCGAACGAACGCGTGATTCTGCTCGAGGCGCACGAGGCCGGCGAGAACGCGTCCGGGCGTAACTCGGGTTTCGCCATCGATCTGCCGCACGTGATCGGCGGCGGCAAGGACGAGCTCGAGGGTTCGCATCGCTACATGGCGCTGGCGCGTGCGGCGATCGAGTACCACGAAACCCAGATTGAAAAATACGGCATCGATTGCGACTGGGCCAAACGCGGCAAGTACCAGACCGCGAGTTCCGACCGCGGCATCGGCGAACTGCTCGAGCCTTTCGCCCGCGAGATGGAAGCCCTCGGCGAGACCTACACCTGGCTCGACAAGGCCGAGTGCGACAAACAGCTCGGCACCAGACACTTCAAGGCCGCGGTTTACACGCCCGGCTGTATCTTGCTGAACCCGGCCGCGCTGGTTCGCGGTCTCGCCGACAACCTGCCGGAGAACGTCACCCTCTGCGAAAACAGCCCGGTGATTTCGATCGATCACACCGGCGGCATTCGGGTCACCACGCCGGGCGGCGAGGTACGGGCAAAGCGGCTGTTTCTCGGCGTTAACGCGTTCGCTGAAAAGTTCGGCTACTACCAGCGGCGCCTGCTGCCCTGCGCCGCCAACGCATCACTGAGCCGGCAATTGACGCCGGAAGAGCAAAAGCAAATGGGCAGCGTGGAAAACTGGGGCGTTACCCCGTCGAACGCGTTCGTCTCGGTGACCATGCGCTACACCAGAGACCACCGCATCCTGATGCGCAACAATATCTACTACAACCCGGAAATGCGCGAGACCGACCGCTTTCTGCAAAAGATACGCGCGCAGCACCAGCGCCTGTTCGAGGAACGTTTCCCGATGCTGCCCGACGTCGATATGGAGTACACCTGGACCGGCTACGTGTGCCTGTCGCACAACGGCTCGCCCGGGTTTGGCGAGATCGCCGACAATGTCTACGCGTCGGTGTGCCAGAACGCGATCGGCGTGACCAAGGGAACGGTCGGCGGCATGCTTGCCGCGGACATGGCCTGCGGGGTCGACAACGAGTTGATCGGATTCATGCAAAGCCTCGGCGACCCGAACAAGATGCCGCCGCGGCCGGTCCTCGATCTCGGCGTGCGCTCTCGCATGGCCTGGGAACTCTACAAGAACCGCCACGAGGCCTGAGCACCGCTCTGTTCAGTCGCCCCTTTCCCACAGCAACGCAAACCAGTCCCGGCGCATCAGGTCGCCATGCCGCATGCCGTGATCGGTGTAAGGCGGTGAGGTTTCACCCGGTCGTTCGCAGTAGATCGCGTCGTCTCCGATCCAGCGTGTCGAGAACGCGCGTCGCATCGATTTGACCTCGGCGTCGCCGGTGCCGTGCAGGGTGCGAAAATCGAACACGAGCGTATCGCCCGGTTCCAGGTCGGCGCTGAATATATCGTATTCGCCGGGGCTGGCGTCGATGTCGGGCACCGGTTCCATGTCGTCCGTGCAGTCTAATCCATCAAATTAATGTCGATCAGATCAATTCTTGCAATGTTATAATATTACATATGAGATTTGCACAGCCGTCAGCACGCCA
>JABJEK010000084.1 GCA_018702955.1 Rhodospirillaceae bacterium
GCCATCCGCGCCGGCATCGATGGTCAGTCCCGTCAGCTGCGCCAGCGTGATCACGCCATGGTCCACAGACAAGGTCGCCTGAACGGCACCCGAACCCTCGGCCGCATCCACATCCGCAACCGACAGGCCGGTGATATCGAGGATCTTCTTGGACTTGCTCTTCCTAGCCATAGGCCACCCCCAATAATTCTAAGTACGAGGTGGCTGCCCCCAACCACCTATTCGGACAGACAAACTGTCGAACGGTATCGACGCGTTTCGAACCGGTATCAGTGTACTAACTAACTAGTAGCAATTCGCTGCAGCCCGAGATATCGAAATCTTACCAAATGGTTAACAGAACAATCCGAGAATGCAGGCAACTAGACCGGTCTACTGATGCGGCTGGATCACCAATGCTCACGGAATGAGCAACCCGGACCGGTGAATTGACTCCATTCCGGTGGTTCGGCATGTTGCAGTGCGAAAGAACAACGAAACACCATGGCGGACGGGGCTTTGACACGTTTTCCCCGCGCCGCCACGACCACGACAGCGAGCGGATAAACCCATGAAATTGCTGATCCCAGTCAAGCGGGTGATCGACTACAACGTCAAAGTGCGCGTCAAATCCGACGGCACCGGCGTCGAGACGTCCAACGTCAAAATGTCGATGAACCCATTCGATGAAATCTCCGTCGAAGAAGCCGTCCGCATGAAAGAAGCCGGGACGGCCGAGGAGGTCATCGCGGTTTCACTCGGGGTGGCCCAGTGCCAGGAAACCATCCGAACGGCACTGGCCATGGGTGCCGACCGCGGCATCCACGTCGCCAGCGACGAGGAACTGGAACCATTGGCGGTGGCAAAAATGCTGAAGGCTCTGGTCGACAAGGAATCGCCTGATCTCGTAATCCTCGGCAAGCAGGCTATCGACGACGACGCCAACCAGACCGGGCAGATGCTGGCCGCGCTTCTGGGATGGCCCCAGGCAACGTTCGTATCCGAACTCGAACTGAACGACGGCACCGTGAAGGCGGTTCGCGAGATCGATGGCGGTCTCGAGACGATCGAGGTGAACCTGCCGGCAATCGTGACGGTGGATCTGCGCTTGAACGAGCCGCGTTACGCCTCGCTGCCGAACATCATGAAGGCGAAGAAAAAGCCGATCGACGAGCTGACTCCGGACGACCTCGGCGTCGACATTACGCCGCGCATCGAGACGTTGACGGTCGAAGAACCGGCCTCGCGCGAAGCCGGTGTAATGGTCGAGACCGTCGCCGAACTTGTCGACAAACTGAAGAACGAAGCGAGGGTTATTTGATGGCTATTCTCGTCATTGCCGAACATGACAACGCAACCCTCAAGCCCGCCACGCTGAACACGGCTCAGGCGGCACGAGAGCTGTCCGCCGCCGGCGCGGGAGATATCACGGTACTGGTGGCCGGAGCCGGCTGCGCAGCTGTCGGAGATGCCGCCGCCTCGATCGAGGGTGTCGCCAAAGTGCTTGTCGCCGACGACGCGTCGCTCGAACACGGCCTGGCCGAAAACATGGCCGCCCTGATCGTCAAACTGGCAGGCGACTACAGCCATCTGCTCGCCCCGGCGTCGACCGCCGGCAAAAATTTCATGCCACGCGCAGCAGCACTTCTCGACGTACAGCAGGTCTCCGAGATCAGCGCTGTTGTGGACGCCGATACATTCGTGCGCCCGATCTACGCCGGCAACGCGATGGCAACCGTCAAATCCAACGACGCGACCAAGGTCATGACCGTGCGCTCCACGACGTTTGAAGCGGCGCCAGCCGAAGGCGGCAGCGCGAGTGTCGAGGCCGTAACGGTGGGTGCCGATACCGGTGCCGCGCGCTTCATCGAGCGCACGGAGGCCGCGGGCGACCGACCCGAGCTGACAGAGGCACGCGTGGTTATCTCAGGTGGCCGCGGCATGGCGTCGGGCGAGAATTACGCCCTGATCGAACCGATCGCCGACAAACTCGGGGCCGCCATGGGCGCGTCGCGGGCCGCCGTCGATGCGGGTTTCGTGCCGAATGACTGGCAGGTCGGACAGACCGGCAAGGTCGTGGCGCCCGAGCTGTATATCGCGATCGGGATTTCCGGCGCGATCCAGCATCTCGCCGGCATGAAGGATTCAAAAGTGATCGTTGCGATCAACAAGGACGAGGAAGCGCCGATCTTCCAGGTCGCCGACTACGGTCTGGTCGCCGACCTGTTCAAGGCACTGCCCGAGCTCGACGCCGAGCTTGAGAAGCAGGGCTGACACGGACGACCGGCAACACGAACCATCCAGGACAAACCAAAATGCTGAATAAGATAGGCGTCATCGGCGCCGGCCAGATGGGCAGCGGTATCGCCCATGTCTGCGCGCTTGCCGAACATGACGTGGTCATCGTCGACATCGACGCTGGCGCGCTCGAGAAATCCCTCAGCCGGATCGACGGCAACATGGACCGTCAGGTCAAGCGCACGTTAATTGCGGAAGAGGACAAGGTGGAGGCCCTCGCACGGATTGCCACCGCCACCGGGCTCGACGCCCTGTCGGATTGCGATCTGGTGATCGAGGCCGCGACCGAGGATGAGGCCACGAAGGTCAAGATCTACGAGGCGCTTTGCCCCCATCTGAAAGACACAGCGCTCATCGCTTCGAACACGTCTTCGATCTCGATCACGCGCCTGGCCACGTCGACCGACCGGCCGGAAAAGTTCATGGGCATGCACTTCATGAACCCGGTGCCGATGATGAAGCTGGTCGAGCTGATCCGAGGCCTCGCGACGGATGACCAGACTTTCACGCAAGTCCAGGAACTGACGAAGAAGCTCGGCAAGACGGGCACCGTGTCGGAAGATTTCCCAGCCTTCATCGTCAACCGCATCCTGCTGCCGATGATCAACGAGGCGGTCTACACCCTGTATGAGGGTGTCGGGAACGTGGACTCGATCGACAAGTCCATGAAGCTCGGTGCGAACCACCCGATGGGCCCGTTCGAGCTGGCCGATTTCATCGGCCTCGACACCTGCCTGGCGGTCATGCAGGTGCTCTACGAGGGTCTGGCGGACACAAAGTATCGTCCCTGCCCGCTGCTGGTGAAATATGTCGAGGCCGGTTGGCTGGGTCGCAAGACCGGCCGCGGCTTCTACGACTATTCGGGCGACGAGCCGGTCCCGACGCGGTAGCAACTAACGACGTCATGCGCGGGCGGGTTTGAAACCCGCCCCTACGGTGCGTCCCGCTCATGGATAACATCGACGAGTATAGGGGCGGGTCTATGACCCGCCCGCTTCCCCGCCTAGCCGTCGCCGGCCTTGTCGATGTACCAGTTGATCAGCGCAAGTGCCTCGGGTGAATCCCACTCGGCAGAGCCGACCAGCCGGCCCACTTCCATGCCGTCGGGGCCGATCAGAATCGTCGTTGGCAGGGAGACCACGCCGATCGCGCGGGAGAATTTCAGTCGCTCATCGATGAAATCGTCCGGGAATTCGACCTTGAGCTTCTTTAGAAAACGGTCGGTCTGCTTGAACCCGCCGCGATCCTGGCTGATCAGAACCACTTGAGCTTTCTCCCCGCCGAGCTCGGTATTGAGCCTCTCCAGCGATGGCAACTCGCGAATACACGGCCCGCACCATGTCGCCCAGAAGTTCAGGACCACGAACTTGCCCTTGAACTGGTCGAGCGTAATTGGTCCGTCTTTCCGGGCCAGAATAGGCACATCGGGGACCGGCAGGGGTGCCGCCAACGGCTCATAATTCTGGACCTGACCCTCGATTGGGGGGCCGGAATCGGCGTTCGCACTGGTCTGCAGGCCCAAAGGCGCCCACATCACAAGCGCGAGTGCGGCAAATGTCGTGAACAGAAAAACTTTCATCCGGCGTATCATATCGTTAAACGTCGCTCCCAGTAATGCGAGCCCGAAAGCCATGAGCCCAAACGACACACGCAAGCCAGCCAATGCGCAATGGGGTGGCCGATTCACCTCCGGACCGTCGGAGGTCATGGAACGCATCAATGCGTCCATCGGCTTTGACCAGCGCTTTTTCGCCCAGGATATTGCCGTGTCGCGCGCGCATGCCCGGATGCTTGTCGAAC
>JABJEK010000085.1 GCA_018702955.1 Rhodospirillaceae bacterium
ACGTACCAGGCAATCACTGCGACAGCGGCCGGGACAACGGCCACCGCGGTCGCCGTCGGCGTGGCGCCAAGAGCGGCCACAGCCCGGGGATAGCCCACTGTGGAGCCCATGAACACGATCAGGCCCTGGAAGACCCATTGAGCCGTGATTTCTTCCCAGGAGGCCTCCAGAAGGCCCGAGGGCAGGAAGAGAAGGTGGATCGGCGTATAGATCGCGAACGTAAACGTGGCAACGATCGCCGCGCTGCGAAGCGGCATGACATTCCATTTGCGCGCGAGAACGCCAAACAGCGACCAGGATGCTGCACCGACAAAGAAGAGCAGGTCGCCGAGCCATTCGTTCGATGCCCCGCTTTCGGAAGCATCGAGGACCAGGAACATCGCGCCGGCGAAGATCATCGTCACCGAGATCACTCGCCAGGTCCCCATCCGCTCACTGATCAGCCACCAGGCGAGCGGTGCGGTGAACAAAGGGAGGGTGCCGGCGAGGATGGTGGCGCCATGGGCGGCGGGTGCGAACATATAGCCGCCGAAGGCGAAGACCGAGAAGCCGGGCCCGGCCGTGAGTGCGAGCAGCAGCGCCTGCCAGAAGCTGATGCCGCCCAGTCCATACTTCAGCAACCACGGAAAGAAGATCGTGCCGGCCACGCAGACCCGCAGCGTCGTCAGATCGAAAGGCGTAAGTGTGAACTGGACGGACAGTCGTCCCGACAGGTGGAACGCCGACCAGATGACGATGATCGCGCTGACCCAGAGGATCCCGATCATGCGTTCGCGATGTTGCGGGTTCATCCGACCGTATTGCTCAGGCGGTCACTTCGGAGGGCGTACCTTCGCGGTCCATGAGCTTGTCGGCGGCAGCGCGCGCCTCGTCCGTGATGTCGGCGCCTGCCAGCATCCGGGCGATTTCCTCACGCCGTTCCTCGGCATCCAGTCGTGCGACATTCGTCGTGACCGTTTTGGCGGAAGGTTTGCCGCCGGTCTGTTTCTCGACCCGCAGATGTTCTCCGGCCGCCGCCGCCACCTGCGGGCTGTGGGTAACAACCAGAATCTGTTGTTCCGCACCCGATCCGGCCAGCTCGGCCAGGCGTTCACCCACCGCCGCCGCCGTGGCGCCACCGATGCCCGTGTCCACCTCGTCGAATACGATGGTGCCCGCACCCGACGTGCCCGCGAGCACGACCTTGAGAGCGAGCATGAAGCGGCTCAATTCGCCGCCCGATGCAATTCGACCCAACGGACCGGGGGTTGCGCCCGGGTTGGTCGAGACGTTGAACGCGACGGCATCGATGCCGTGCTCGGCCCAGTCGGACTCATCAAGCGGGGTGACGCTGGTGGTCAGGGTCGCATTGTCGAGTTTCAGGGGTGGGAATTCCTTGGCGATTCGAGTGTCGAGCTTACGGGCCGCTTTCTGGCGGGTCTGGGACAGGCTCTCGGCGGCCTCGCAATATCCCCGCCGCGCCGCCTCGACGTTCTTCGCCAGCGTGTCGAGATGATCGTCGCGCCCGTCGATGGCCGCGAGTTGCGATGCGAGGCTTTCGCGCAACACAGGAAGTTCATCGGCGGGGACCTGATGTCGGCGTGCGGCAGCCAGAATGGCGAAGAGCCGTTCTTCTACGGCTTCGACCTCTCCGGTATCCGTGTCGAGAGCATGGGCGACGGAGTTGAGTTCCTGAATGGCCTCGGCGAGTTCGTTGCTGCTCTTGTCGATTGCGGCGATGACCGGGGTGAGGCGGCCGCCGGATATGTCATCGTCACGTTCGAGGCGCCCTGCGGCCCGCTGCAGCATTGTCTCGGCACCATTCTCCCCGGTCAGGGCATCCGATGCCTCGTTCAGGGTCTCGACCAGACGCCCGGCGTTCTGAAGCAGTTGCCGCCGGGAGGACAGCTCGGCCTCTTCCCCAGCCTGTGCCTCCAGTTGGTCGAGCTCTTCGAGTGCCGCGCGCAGTTCGTCGGCCTTTTCTGCTGATGCGGAGAGCGCCTGTTGTGCCTCGTTATGCCGGGTGACGGTGTCGCGCCATGCGTGGAAACGCTCGGCCACTTGTTTGCGCGCCTTGTCGGTTTCCGCGAACGCATCCAGGGCGCGACGCTGGTTGACGGGCTCGGCGAGCGAGAAACGCTCGAACTGTCCATGTATCTCGACCAGTGAATCACCGATCTGGCGCAACAGCCCGATGCTGATCGGTTGATCATTAAGAAAGGCGCGACTGCGCCCTTCGGCACCAACCGTGCGGCGAAGGATCAGTTCTTCGCCGGGATCGATCTCGATTCCGTGGGTGTCGAACAGGTCTTCGAGGCCCGCCGCGCTGTTCTCGTCGAATATAGCTGTGACCGAGGCCTGTTCCGCACCCTGGCGCACCAGGCCGGCATCGGACCGCGCGCCGAGGGTCAGGCCGAATGCGTCCAGCAGGATGGACTTGCCGGCGCCTGTTTCGCCTGTCAGTGCGCTCAGACCCGGGCCGAACGAGAGTTCAACCCGATCGATCAGGACGACGTCCCGGATCGACAGTTGCCGTAACATACGGGGCTAGAACGGCCAGATGCGGCTGAAGAACCCGTCACCCTCGACCGGGTCGGGAACGCCGTCACCATCCAGGTCGCGGACGAGTTCGCCTTCGACGAGCTCGTAACTGTCGATGTACCACTCGCTGCCCGGGAAGTTATGGCCGAGGACGGCCGCGTTGGACTGCGCTTCGGGCTCGATTCCCAAGGCCGAATAGGCTTCCGAGAGCCGGTGCAGGGCCTCCGGCACGTGAGTGGTGGTCTGGTAGTTCTCAATCACCGTTCGGTAGCGATTGATCGCGGCCAGATAGTTATCGCGCTCATGGTAGTAGCGCCCGATCTCCATTTCCTTGCCCGCCAGATGGTCGCGGGTGAGATCGATCTTCAGCACGGCGTCCTTGGCATAGCGGGAATCGGGAAACCTGCGGACCACATCATCGAGGGACTGTAGTGCCAGCTCGGTGGTGCGCTGGTCTCGTCCGACGTCGGTAATCTGTTCGTAGTAGCTCAGGGCCTTCAGGTAGTAGGCGTAGGAGATATCGCGGTTGCCCGGGTGGAGCTGGATGAACCGGTCGGCCGAAAGGATCGCGTCGTCATACTGGCCGTCGGAGTAATAGCTAAACGCCGACATCAGCTGCGCCTTGGTGGCCCAGATCGAATATGGATGCTGACGCTCGACTTCCAGGAAGGTATCCGCTGCATCGGCGAATTCCTTTCCTTCGGCCTGATCGACCGCCTCGTTGTAGAGCTCTTCGACCGGGCGCTCGACATATTCGGGCTCATCGTTGGACGAGCAACCGGCCAGAATCGAGACGGCCAGCAAGGCGGCTCCGATACTGCGGTGTTTCATCCAGGAATATCTGTTCGGCATAACTTTCAAATCTCGCGAGTCTGGGCCGCCATACACAGGCGTTTGGCAGCGGATTCAAGCGTGATCATCGCTGGCCATTTATATCATGCCATTCACGGATTCACAGCAAAACGGGCCGACAATGCCGACCCGTTCAAACTCAACCTGATTGGCGAGATGTTTATGCCGTCGCGGCGAGAGGTTCCGGCGCGCTCACCGTTTCCGGCAATTCGGCATAACGCCATGCACTGGGGTCGGCGAACAGGGCGCGCACGATCTCGTGGTTCATGGCGTGGCCCGAACGATAGCCCTGGAAATGGCCCGCAATCTGAGCCCCGGCGAGATAAAGATCGCCGACACAGTCGAGGATCTTGTGACGCACGAACTCGTCCTTGTAGCGCAGGCCTTCGTCATTGAGGATTTCGTCGCCGCTGACAACCACAGCATTGTCGAGGCTGCCACCCAGGGCGAGCCCCATGCGACGGAGCTGGTCGACTTCCTCGGCAAAGCCAAACGTACGTGCGCGCGAGATTTCACCCTTGAAGGTGCCATTCACCAGCCGCACGTTCATGTCCTGTTTGCCAATTGCATCGGAATCGAAGTCGATCCCGAAACCAACCGAGAACCCCGAACCGGGGGAGAGAGATACTTCGCGGCCGTCGATTTCAACATCGACCCGCTTGAGAACTTCAATGAACCGGCGCGGCGCGTCTTGCGATACCACGCCGGCGCACTCGATCAGGAACACGAAGGGTGCAGCGCTGCCGTCCATAATCGGGAGCTCGGAACCGCTAACCTCGACACAGACATTGTCGATTGAGCAACCGGCGAGTGCGGCGAGCAGATGCTCGACTGTCGCAACGGTCACGCCGTCTTCATTTCCCAAGGTGGTGCAGAGCGTCGCCTCGACGACATTCTCTACCAGGGCCGGAATTTCGGCTCCGTTACCGATTTCATCAGTCCGGCGGAAAACAACTCCGGTATTCGCCGGGGCTGGCTTGAGAAGGATCGAAACCGTCTCTCCCGTGTGCAAGCCAGTGCCGCTGCAGCCGATTTCACTTTTCAGCGTGTGCTGCAGGCCCAGATCGATATCCGAAGTAGAAGTCATTCGTTCACTATCTTTCATTTCGGTCGCGTCGTGTCCGCGAGTAACCAATTTCTGTCACCGAGTGTAACAACTCACACTGGGCTGTCACAAATCACTCTTTGTTACAGAATGTTGCGGACGGAAGCCGCGGATTACTGGAGAAATCCGCGGCTTCGTCCATTTAGGCGATCAGTTGGCCTGACGGCGTAAAAACGCCGGTATTTCGAGCATGTCCTCATCCTCGCGAGCGGTCTCGCGGGGTGCTGCAGGCTCGATATTGGCCAGGGTCGGTTGCACCACCGTCTCGGCCACAGGCTCCGGGGTCGGAGCCGGTGTCGCGACGGGGGGAGCCACGGGTGCCGCCACCGGGGTGGGAGCGGGTTCCGCGACTGTTTTGACAACCGTTTCAACCGGGGCTTCGACGGTCGCCTCGACGACTGGTTGGGCCGGAACTTCGGCCACCGTCTCGGCGACCGTTTCCACGACAGTCTGCGTGACTGCCGCGGGTGGTGCTTTAACGACGGTCTCTGCCACCGTTTCCGTCACCGTTTCCGCTACCGGTTCGATAGCTGGCGCGACGGCAGGTGCGGCGTCGACAGGTTTGGCCGGTTCGACCGCCGCCGGCTTGGCTGCGACCGGCTCACGCCGTTCCTCGATCGTAGGCTTGGCTTCGGCCTGATCTTCGGTCATTGCGCGGTTCACGGCACCCGTCACCTTCTGGAACAGGCTGCGACCGCGACGGCGCTCGGCCTGGACCCCAGCGTTGGTGATCGCCGCTTCGGCAAACGCGTCGGGGCGCTTGGCCTCGGCGCGTGGTGCCGGGCGACGTTCCTCGACGACAGGCTTTGGCGGGATGAAGGGAGACGCCGCAGACGGCGCTTCCGCGACGGTCGCCGCCGGTTGGGGTTGCGGTGCCGGAGTGGTAGCGGCCGGCATCGTCGTGGCTGATGCCGCCTCGGTGGATTTGGCAGCCGGTGGGGTTGCGTCCGTCACCGGTGCAGCCTCGGGAGCGGCTTCGACCTGCTTGGCCTTTGACTGCTCGGCATCATGGACCAACGAGATCATCGGTGAACGCGGCAGGGCGTCTGCATTTGCGTCGATCCCCGTGGCGACGATCGAGACCCGCATCATGCCTTCGAGATTCTCGTCGAAGGTCGAGCCGAAGATGATGTTGGCGTCGGTGTCCACTTCCTCGCGGATCCGGTTCGCCGCTTCATCAACCTCGAACAGGGTCATGTCAGGACCGCCGGTGATGTTGATCAACACACCGCGTGCGCCACGCATCGACACATCGTCGAGAAGCGGGTTGGCGATAGCGGATTCGGCTGATTCGATCGCACGGCTGTCGCCGGTTGCCTCGCCCGTGCCCATCATCGCCTTGCCCATCTCGCTCATCACCGTACGGATGTCGGCAAAGTCGAGGTTGATCAGGCCCGGCATGATCATCAGGTCGGTCACACCGCGCACACCCGAGTGGAGCACGTTGTCGGCCATGCAGAACGCATCGGCGAACGTGGTGTTCTCGTTGCAGATCCGGAACAGGTTCTGGTTGGGGATCACGATCAGGGTATCAACGAAGTGCTGCAGTTCTTCGATGCCTTCATCGGCCAATGTGGCGCGATGGCGGCCCTCGAACTGGAACGGCTTGGTCACAACGCCGACCGTCAGGATGCCCTGTTCGCGCGCGGCGCGTGCGATGACCGGTGCAGCGCCAGTGCCTGTGCCACCGCCCATACCGGCGGCGATAAACGCCATGTGACTGCCTTGCAGGTGGTCGATGATCTCATCGAGCGCCTCTTCGGCGGCTGCACGACCGATGTCGGGGCGTGCACCGGCGCCAAGACCGTTGGTGATGTTCGCGCCGAGCTGGATACGTCGCTCGGATGCGTTCATTGCCAATGACTGGGCATCGGTGTTGGCGACGACGAATTCGACGCCTTCCAGATTGGACGCGATCATGTTGTTGACCGCATTCGAACCGGCACCACCAACGCCGACAACGACGATTCGTGGCTTGAGTTGGGAATCGGGGGGGGGAGCAGTGAGATTGAGCGTCATTTTTGCCTCCAGTTTTACAGCATTGAGCTCATGGGAAGATCGACCAGACATGGCCGGAACGGTGACCCACCGTCCCGGCACATGCCGAAACTCTGGGTCGGGGGAGTGGGGGAGTGATGTTTAGAAATGTTCACGAAACCACTGACCAAACCGCCCTGTGAAGCGGCCTGATTCCCCCTGTCGTACCGGCGACGGCATCGTCAGCGACGACGAATTGTCGACCGCATGGGCGATGAGACCCGCGCCGGTAGCGAATGCGGGGCCGGCAATTGCTTCCGCGAGACCGCGGACACGCAAGGGCCGACCCATACGAACCTGTTTGTCGAGAATGCGTCCTGCGAGATCGCGGACACCCTGTAGTTGGCTGGCACCGCCCGTCAGGACGACGCGTCGGCCCGCCAGGGGGCCGAAACCGCTGTCGTCGAGCCGCGCGCGCACCAGTTCGAAGGTCTCTTCGATGCGCGGCTGAATAATTCCGTTCAGCAGCGAGCGCGGCAGCTGTACCGCAGCGTTGTGTTCCTCTTCGCCCACCTGGGGCACGTCGAGCAGGTCGTGCTCGTCGGACTCGGTGGCGAGGGCATTGCCGTAGAATGTTTTGAGGCGTTCGGCGTTGGCGAGCGTCGTGGAAAGACCGCGCGCGACGTCGGAGGTCACATGATTGCCGCCGACGGGAATCGTGTCGGCGAACATCATCTGTCCGTCATAGAAGATCGCCAGGCCGGTGGTGCCGCCGCCCATGTCGATGACTGTTACGCCGAGATCGGCTTCATCCTCGACCAGCGTTGCGAGGCCCGAGGCGTAGGGCGAAAGGACAAACCCCTCGATGCTCAGGTGACAGCGTTCGACCGCCGCACGGATCGTGCGAACGGTGTTCGCGGATGCGGATACCAGATGCATATTTACGGACAATTTTTGCCCGAACATGCCGCGCGGATCGTCGATGCCCTTTTGACCATCGATTGCGAACCCGACGGGAATCGAGTGGATCAGCTCCCGTTCCTTGCCGTTTCCGGTCCCATTGCCGTTGGTGCCATTGTTGGCCTGCCGGACCGTATGGGTCTGCTGGAAGACGCGATGCAGATCCATCTCGTCGACCTGTTGGCCGCCGATATCCAGATCGACACCCAGAATTTCTGATTGCGGCGCGCCGGTGCTGAGGTTGACCGTGACCGAACTGATGGTCTCCTGGGCCATCTGCTCGGCCATATGCACGGCCTTGCGGATGGCATCCTCGGCGGCGTCGACATCGATAATCGTGCCGTTCTTGAGGCCGCGGCTAAGCTGGTGGCCAGCGCCGATCACGCGCGGTTGGGCGCTCGGTGCGGCGCTGCCTTCCGCGGAGTGGCGTCCGGCCCGTGCGATCAGGCAACACACCTTGCTGGTGCCAATATCGAGGACGGCAAATGTGCCGGTCCGAGGTCTGGTCAGCTTCTTCGGCAATCCGCCGGTCCCCCAATCCATGCTCATGTGTCTTTACCCTCGGCTTTCGGCCGGGGCGCGCTGTCGCGGCCGACACGGACGATCAAACGATCGGGGACCCGCAAATCGACGGCGACGACATCGCGATCGAGCAGGGCATGCTCGCGCTGGAAGTCGTCGAGCCGGGTCAGCGCGGCGGAAATATTCTGCTCGGGCAGTCGCACGTCGATCCCGTTGCGCAGGCGGAGGTTCCACCGGCGCTCGGAGACGCGGACGGCGGCTTCGATGGCCTTGGCGACGGCCGGATAGGTTTGCAACAGATCGATCAATTGCGCAGCGTGATCAGGTGCGCCGTCACCAACAATCAGGGGCAGGTGTGCAAAGGCGTCGAGCCCGGAGCGCTGAATGGTTTTGCCAAACCGATCCACGAGCGCGGCCTGCCCGTCATGCTGCCAGATGGCCAACGGTTGGCGCTCGACCACACGAACAAACACGATATCCGGCAGGCGCCGTGCGATTTCCGCCGAACGGACCCAGCCCAGGGATTCGATACGGTCGCGCGCGGCATTCATGTCCATCGCGAAAATCGGCGACCCGCGCTCGATATCCAATGCGGCGAGAATTTCGACCGCATCCGCATTTTGGCGGCCACTGAGAACGACATCTTCCACGCGCAGGCCGACATTCGCCGAAACCTCGAGAATGGAGGTGCCCAACGCGTTCGTTTGTGCGTCGATCCAGCCGTTTGCAGACAATTGCCATGCGCCACCGCCAACAGCGGCAATGACGGCGACATAGACGCCGGCGGCAACCACCCTGCGTCGCCGGCGGTTAACAGGTGGCCGTCGGGTGCTTTTGTTTTTCGAAGCGCCGATCTTCGGGATCAATCGCATTGCGCGGTCTCCACCATCCAACTCACAAGTTCAGGGAATGTGATGCCGCAATGGGTTGCCTGCTCGGGCACCAGTGACAGGCGTGTCATGCCCGGCTGGGTGTTGACCTCGAGGATCACCAGCGCATCGCGGTCGTCGTCGTATCGGAAATCGGCGCGGGTAATGCCGCGGCAATAAAGGGCTTTGTGCGCCTTGGCTGCCCAGGCCATCGCCTGGTCGTAGACGCCTTCGCTGACGGGGGCCGGCACGAGATGCTCGGTGACGCCGTCGGTATACTTGGCTTCGTAGTCATAGAAGCCCTTGGTCGGACGCAGCTCGGTGACGGCCAGAGGGCGTGGGTCTTCGCCCGGGGCACCCATGACAGCGACGGTCAATTCGCGACCGGGGATGAACTCTTCAACCAGCATACTGTCGGTCTCGAGCGCGTCGGGGTCGGGTCCGTTTGCGCCGGCCTCGATGATCTGGACGCCGACCGAGGAACCTTCGCTGTTGGGTTTGATCACGTAGGGGCGTGGCATCACGTCGCCTGCGAGTATTTCCTCGCGGCTGGCCAGCATGCCGCGGGCGATGCCGAGACCTTCGGTCGCGAAGACCGCGCGCGCGGCGGCCTTGTCCATGGCCAAAGCCGAGGAGAGCACGCCGGAATGGGTGTAGGGCAAATCGAGGAGGTTCAGCAGGCCCTGGATGTTGCCATCCTCGCCGAAGTTGCCATGCAAGGCGTTGAAGACCACGTCGGGACGCGGGTCGAGGGCGTCGAGCAATGCGCGGATGTCGGCGGTGACGTCGATCTCGAAGGTGTCATAGCCGGCCTCCCGGAGCGCCTCGGCGCATTGCCGGCCGGACTCCAGCGACACCTCGCGCTCGGCGGATGTGCCGCCCATCAGGACTGCCACGCGTTTGCGTGCCGGGGCGTTCACTGCTCACCCCCTGCCGGCTCGCCGATCCGTTCGAGTTCCCAGGTCAATTCGACCCCGGTTGTCTCGCGGACCCGCCGACGTACTTCCTCACCGAGACCCTCGATGTCGGCAGCTGTCGCGCCGCCGGTGTTGACCAGGAAATTACAATGCTTGTCCGACACCTGGGCGCCGCCGAGCTGAAGCCCGCGACACCCGGCGCGATCAATGAGTTCCCAGGCCTTGTGCCCGTTCGGGTTTTTGAAGGTGCTGCCGCCGGTGCGGGTCCGGATCGGCTGGGTTTCCTCGCGCGATTCCTGCACCAGGGTCATCGCCCGTTCGATCTCGTCCTTGTTGCCCCAGACGCCTTCCATGACGCAGCCGACGAAGATCCAGTCACAAGGGACGGCGGAACCGCGATAGCGCGGCCCCCAATCCTCGGGGGTGAGTACGCGGATATCGCCATGGGGCGTAAGCGCCGTCGCCTCGCGAACCACATCCTTGAACTCGCGGCCATAGGCGCCCGCGTTCATCCGCAGGCCGCCGCCGACCGTGCCGGGGATACCGGCCATGAATTCAAATCCCGCCACGCCGGCGTCGCGAGTGGCCTTGGCAACGTTGTAATCGAGGGCCATCGCGCCGGCCTGAACCGAAACACCGTCGGTGCGGATAGTGGAGAACGGCCGGCCGAGCCGGATCACGACGCCGGGTACGCCGCCGTCGCGGATCATCAGGTTTGACCCGGCGCCCAACACCGTCACGGGAACGTCATCGGGCTTGCCGGCCAGGAAATTGGCCAGATCGGTGACATCGGCAGGCCGGAACAGGACCTCCGCCGGACCGCCGACACGAAACCAGGTGTAGCGCGCGATTGCACCGTCGGGTTCGTATCGCCCGCGCACGGCGGGGAGCCTGTCGAGCAGTGAGGGGGTGCGTGAAATGGCCGCCATGGTCATCCCTCCGTCCCCGTGTCACGTGACATCAGCTGGTTCATCTCGTCGGGCAGGGCCTGGGCCCAGTTGGTCACCGTGCCGGCGCCGAGGAAGACGACCATGTCGCCGTCCTTGCCGCTGGCCGTAATCAGCTCGGCGAGCCGATCCGAATCGGGGAGGGGCCGCACGTCCCGGTGGCCGCGGGCACGAAGCCCGTCCACCAGTGCGTTGCGGTCCACTCCCTCGATCGGGGCCTCGCCGGCCGGGTATATGTCCGACACGAACACGATGTCCGCGTCGTTGAAGCAGGTGCAGAATTCGTCGAACAGGCTTTCGACGCGTGAGTATCGGTGTGGCTGGAAGATCGCTATCACCTGGCCCGGTGTCGCGCTGCGCGCCGCATCCAGGACGGCCGAGATTTCCACCGGATGGTGGCCGTAATCGTCGATCACCGTGATTCCGCCGGCCTCGCCGGTCTTGGTGAAACGCCGCTTCACGCCCTCGAAGCCGGTGAACGCGGTTTGAATAACCGCATCGGGAATTTCCATTTCGAGCGCGATGGTGACCGCGGCGAGCGCGTTCTGGGCGTTGTGGGCGCCGAACATCGGCAAATGAATGCCTTCGATGGTGCGCGCGGCGCTGTTGTTCCGCTGGGCGACGTTTACGTCGAAGCGCATGCCGGTTGAACTGGTCTCGAGATTGACGCCACGCACATCGGCTTGCCGCGAAAAGCCGTAGGTCACGATCCGCCGATCCTTCAGTTGCGGAATCAGGGCCTGGACTTCCGGATGGTCGATGCACATCGCCGCGAAGCCATAGAAGGGGATGTTCGAGACGAAGGTCGCGAAGGCTTCGCGTACGGCGTCGAAGGTGCCGTAGAAATCCAGATGCTCGGGATCGATGTTTGTGACCACCGCGATAGCCGCCGGGAGTTTGACGAAGGTGCCGTCAGACTCGTCGGCCTCGACAACCATCCACTCGCCTTCGCCCAGCCGTGCATTGGTGCCGTAGGCGTTGATGATGCCGCCATTGATGACGGTGGGATCGCGATCTGCTGAATCGAGCATGGCCGCGATCAGCGACGTCGTCGTTGTCTTGCCGTGGGTCCCGCCGACGGCGATCGACCATTTGAGGCGCATCAACTCGGCCAGCATTTCGGCACGGCGCACGACCGGGACGAGACGTGCGCGCGCGGCGACGACTTCCGGGTTGTCGCTTTTCACCGCCGTCGAGACGACGAGAACCGAGGCGCGTTCGATATTCTCGGCGCGCTGCCCGATATCGACATGAATGCCGAGGTCACGCAGACGGAGAACGTTCGCGTTCTCCGAGAGATCGCTGCCCTGCACCTGATAGCCGAGCGCATGGAGCGTCTCGGCGATGCCGCTCATGCCGATGCCGCCAATGCCGACAAAGTGAATCAGGCCGATATCGATGGGGAGCGCCCTCATTCGGCTGCCTCCCGCAGGCCCGACGGGTCGAGACCCATGCCGTTGCCGTTGGCCGGGATCAGATGCTCCACGAGGTCCGCCAGCCGATCGGCGGCGTCCGGGTGACCCAGCGCGCGTGCCGCGGAGGCAACCCGTGCCAGCGCGTCGGCGGATTCGAGTGCCGCTTCCAGCCATCCCGCCATGGCGGCAGGCGTGAATTCGCTTTGCGCCATGACCCACCCGGCGCCCGCTGCTTCGACGGCGCGCGCGTTGGCCATCTGATGATCGTCGATGGCATGGGGGTAGGGCACATAGAGCGCCGGACGCCCGGCGGTCGTGAGTTCGGCGACGGTGGAGGCGCCGGCCCGGCCCACCACCAGATGGGCGGCGGCAAGGCGTGCAGGCATGTCGTCGAAGAAGGTTTCCAGCTCGACCGGCATGTTCAACGCCGCATAGGTGGCGCGCACCTCATCGATGTCCTCGGCCCGGCATTGCTGTGCGAGGCGGAACCGGGCGCGCTGGGGTGCGGATAGAGATTTGAATGCGGTGGGCGCGATCTTGGAGAACACCTGCGCACCCTGGCTGCCGCCCACGACCAGCAGGTCGATCACGCCGCTGGGGGGCGTATAGGGCCGGGCGGCGAGGGCGGCGATTTCCGGGCGGACCGGATTGCCGACGACCGTCGCTTTCGAGTGACCTGCGGATTTCAGGCGCTGGGTCTGGGCAAAGCTCAACGCGAAGGCCTTGGCGCCGCGGGCCAGCCGTCGGTTGGCGCGGCCGAGCACCGCGTTCTGTTCGTGGATTACGGTCGGCAGCCCGGCGAAGCCGGCCGCGAGAATGGGCGGAACGCTCGGATAGCCGCCGAACCCGACCGCGATCGTGGGCTTGTACTCCCGGATCAGGCGGCGGGATTCGAAGAACCCTTTTGCCAGCGCCTTGACGCCGGCCGCCATGCCCTTGGGGCCGCCGCCCAGGCTGCGGGCCGAAATCGTGTGACGCATCACCGTCTTGGGCAGTCCGAGGACGTCGGATGTCACCAGGCCGCCGCGCGGGTCGGTGACGAAGAGAATTGAATGCCCGCGTGCGGCGAGCGCACTGGCGAGCGAGACCGCCGGGAACATATGGCCACCGGTGCCGCCGGCGGCAATCAGAACGGGATGCTGGCGTATGTTCATTTGGACGCCCCCGATCCCAGTCGCCGTCGTGTCAGGGCGAGGGTCATGCCCAGGCCGAGTGCGACGCCGAGCAGCGAGGAGCCGCCGTAGCTGATGAAGGGCAGGGTCATACCCTTGGTGGGGATGAGCTGCAGGCTCGACCCCATATTGATCAACGCCTGAACGCCGAACTGGACCAACAGTCCGGCGACGGCGAGCAGAATGAAGAGATTCTGTTCCGACATGGCGCGGGTCATGCCGCGTAGCACGATGAAGGCGAACAGGGTGACGATGAACAGGGCGACGAACAGGCCGAGTTCTTCGCCGGCTACCGCGAACACGAAGTCGGCATGGGCGTCGGGGAGGACCTGCTTGACCTGGCCTTCACCCGGCCCGCGGCCGAATAACCCGCCGCTTGAGAACGCTTCGATACTGCGCTCGATCTGATAGGTGTCACCGGATTTCGGATCGATGAAGCGGTCGATGCGGCTGGCGACATGGGACAGCGTGAAGTAGGAGCCGATCAGGCCCGACACACCAAGAACTACCAGCCCGGCGACCAACCACATGGGCAGGCCGGCCAGGAAGAACTGGGCCATCCACACGCTGGTAATGACCACGGCCTGGCCGAGGTCCGGCTGGGCGATGACCAGTGCGATGACGGCTGCGAACAGGCCGGTGCAAATCAGGCGGCCCGGGAAACGCGGGTCGTGCGCGGCTTCGCTGAACAGCCATGCCGCGACAACGGCGAACATCGGCTTCACGAATTCGGTCGCCTGGAGAGAGAAACCGGCGATCGAAAGCCAACGGCGCGCGCCCTTGATCTCGGTGCCGAACAGCAAGGTGGCGGCGAGCAGGACGAGGCAGCCGAGGAAGGCAATGACCGCCATACGGCGCACCTGGGTGGGCGTCATCGCAGAAACTGCCAGGATCATCGCGATGGCGACGGGCAGCAGCATGAAGTGGCGCTTGATGAAATAGAATTCGTCCAGGCCGATCCGTTCGGCCACGGCGGGGCTGGAGGCGGCCGCGAGCAATGCACCGAACGCCATCAGGGCGGCGATCGCCGCAAGGCTCCAGCGGTCGACGGTCCACCACCATTGCCCGAGAATTGAGGTGTCGGCGCGCGTGAATGGCGTCATGCGGCGTCTCCCGTCGCGTGAGGCACAAACCCTGGAATGGCGGCAACCGCTTCGCGGAAGGCGTCGCCGCGCGCTTCGAAACTGGGGAACTGGTCAAAGGACGCGCAGGCCGGCGAAAGCAAGACGACCGCGTTGCCGTCTCCAACCGCCATGTCGGTTGCCTGTTGCGTCGCGTTGGCGAGGTCACCAGACAGGGTCGTCGATACCCGGCCCTCAAGGGTCGCTTCGAAATCGTCGGCCGCTTCGCCGATGAGGAACGCGTGTTGGACCCGATCAAACAGCGGTTCCAATGCGGCGATGCCGCCGTCCTTCGCGATGCCGCCGGCGATCCAGTAGATATTCTCATAGGCCGACAGGGCGTGGGCCGCGGCTTCAGCATTTGTCGCCTTCGAATCGTTCACGAAGCGCAACGCGCCCTTCGCACCCAATAGCTCCTGGCGGTGGGCGAGCCCGGGGAAGCGGGCGATGGCTTCGACGATCCCGGTCCGGACGTCTGCCGTCGTGGTTTCCAGGATCGCCGTGACCGCGCCATAGGCCGTGGCTACATTCTGGGCATTATGGTCACCGGGGAGTGCGGCAAGGCTGTGCATATCGATGATCGGTTCGGCGTTACCGCCCCGGTCGTCGATGATCCAGCCCTCGTTGAGGTAGATGCCGCCGGCGCACACGCCGCGCGTTGAAATCGGCGTCAATGCTGCGAGATCACAGGTGTGGAGGTCGTCGAAGATCGATTTTGCGTGGGTATCGTCGACGCCGACGATGGCTGTTTGCGTGCTGCCCTGACCCTGGAAGATCCGGCGCTTGGCGGCGACATAGCCGTCCATGCCGCCATGGCGGTCGAGGTGATCAGGCGTGATATTGAGCAGGACGGCCACGTCGAAGACTGCGCGGGGCAGCAGATCGAGCTGGTAGGACGAAAGCTCGAGGACATAGACGCCGTCGGTGCCGAGCGCGTCGAGCGACAGGGCGGGCGCGCCGATATTGCCGCCGATGGCGCTCGCAACGCCCAGTTCGGACAGGATGTGCCCGATCAGCGCCGTGGTGGTGGATTTGCCGTTGGTGCCCGTGATCCCGATATAGCGCGCGTCTGGTGCTGCCCGGGTGAGGAGCTCCACGTCGCAGAGAATTTCGCAGCCCGCTTCGCGTGCGCGTGCGACGACCGGGTGGGTGTGCGGGTGGCCCTGCGGAATGCCCGGGCTCAGCACCAGCATGTCGATGTTGGTGAATTCGGCGGTCTCGAGGTCGCACGGCGTTAAACCGCGCGCGGCGGCACCGTTGCGCCGGTTTTCGTTGTCGTCCCACGGCAGCACGCGCGCACCGGCGCGGCGCAATTCGCTTGCCGCACTCATGCCGGACACACCGAGCCCCAGCACGGCGATCGCGTGATCGTCGTAGGCGCCAAGGTCGAGCATGTTGCGTGTTGCCGTCATCGCATCACCGCAGCTTCAGGGTTGCGAGGCCGATCAGGGCCAGGACGGTTGCGATGATCCAGAACCGGATCACGATGGTCGGTTCGGCCCAGCCCTTCTGCTCGAAGTGATGGTGCAGCGGCGCCATGCGAAACACACGTTTGCCGGTCAGCTTGTAGGAACCCACCTGGACGATCACCGAAACCGTTTCGAGGACAAACAACCCGCCGATGATGGCGAGGACCAGTTCGTGCTTGGTGACGACAGCGATGCCGCCCAGTGCGCCCCCCATGGACAGGGAGCCTGTGTCGCCCATGAAGACCATGGCCGGCGGCGCGTTGAACCAGAGAAAACCCAGTCCCGCGCCGACCAGTGCGCCGCAGAAGACGGCGAGTTCGCCGGCGCCGGGAACGGCAAAGATCAGGAGGTAATTCGAGAAAACCACGTTGCCGGTCACGTAGGAGATCAGGCCGAAGCAGGTGGCGGCGATCATCACCGGCACGATGGCGAGGCCGTCGAGGCCGTCGGTCAGGTTCACGGAGTTCGACGCGCCGACGATCACGAAGATCGCGAACGGCACGAAAAACCAGCTCAACTCGATCAGGAAGTTCTTCACGAAGGGAAGCGCGAGCGTGGTGTCGAGGGGGGACGGCGTCAGATGCATGATCCACAGGGTCGCAACGCCGGCGACGATAATTTCGGCCAGCAGACGGACCCGGGCGGGAATACCTTTGGATTTGGACCGGGTCAGCTTCTGATAGTCGTCGGCAAAGCCGATGGCGCCGAACCCGACGGTGATCAGCAGCAGCGCCCACACGTAACCGTTCGTCAGGTCTGCCCACAGAAGCGTGCTGACGATGATGGCCAGCAGGATCAGGAACCCGCCCATCGTGGGGGTGCCCGCCTTCTTGAAGTGGGACTGCGGCCCGTCTTCGCGGATGGGCTGGCCTTCGGGTTGCTGCTGGCGCAACCAGCCGATGATTTTCGGCCCGAACAGGAAGGCGACGACCAATGCCGTGACCACGGCGCCGCCGGCCCGGAAGGTCAGGGAGTTGAACAGGTTGAACAGAATGAACTGGTCGGCGAGGGGGGCGAGGAGATTAAACAGCATGATTGGCCTCCAGCCCGGCATTCGCTTCCAGCGCGCTGAGTGCATCGACAATCACGGCCATCCGACTGCCGAGAGAGCCCTTCACGAGGACCACGTCGCCGGCGGTGACGGCGTTGCAAACCTGGGGCGCGAGGGATTTTGAATCAGCCGCTTTGCCGCCGCGCATGGCTGTGGGCAGCGCGTCGTCGAGCGCGGCCATATCCGGGCCGGCACAGAACACCTGATCGATCCGGTTGGCTTCGAGGTCGCCCGCCAGTGCTGTATGCAGCTGCGCGCTTTTGGTGCCGAGTTCGAGCATGTCGCCGAGTACGGCGATCCGGCGCCCACCCGATTGCGGCTGGGTGTTGCCCAGCACGGCAAAGGCCGCGCGCATGGATGCAGGACTGGCGTTGTAGCTATCGTCGATTACGGTCAGCGGGCCGTCGGGCATCTGCACATTGACCCGCGCACCGCGGCCTTTGGGTGGGGTCAGCTCGGCAAGCGCGGCTGCTGCGCGGTCCAAATCGCCGCCGAGTGCGGCCACGGTTCCAAGAACGGCCAGGGAGTTTTGCACCCAATGTCGCCCGGGCACGTTGAGCCGGTAGCGGACGGTCCGGTCACCCAGGCGGGCCGTGATATCACTGCCCTTATCACCGAGTTTGCACGCCGAGAGATGTATATCGGCCTCGGGGTGCGCGCCGAAGCCCATGATGTTTTCAAGGCCCCGCGCCCAGGCGCGGGCGGCCAGCATGGCGAAGTAAACATTATCGCGGTTGAGGATGGCGATGCCGCCCTGGCACATGCCGTCGAAGATCTCCGCCTTGGCGTCGGCGATTTCCGCAACATGCTCGAAGAATTCCAGATGAACGGCGGCGATCGTCGTAATCACGCCGACATTGGGGCGCGCGAGCTTGGAAAGATCAGAAATCTCACCTGCATGGTTCATGCCCAGCTCGATCACCGCGAACGCCACGTCACGCGGCATGCGGGCGAGGGTCAGCGGCACACCGATATGATTGTTGAGGTTGCCCACCGTCGCATGGGTCGGGCCGAGTGACCCGAGAGCCAGGGTCATGGCTTCTTTGGTGCCGGTCTTGCCGACGGAACCGGTGATGGCGACGACCGAGGCATCCGTCCGGTCGCGCGCGGCGCGGCCGAGATTGGTAAGCGCGTGCAGCCCGTCATCGACACGTATGACGGAAGAACTGTTCGATCCTGTGTCGGCATCCCGGCTGGTGATCGCTGCGGCGGCGCCGGCCTTGAACGCGTCGGCGAGGAAATCATGGCCGTCAAAATTTTCACCGGTGATGGCGACGAACAAATCGCCCGGCCGGCAGGTGCGGCTGTCGATCGACACGCCGGTGGCGGCCCAACCGCTGGTGGATTTGCCAGCTTGGCCCTTGGTGGCCGCCAGGACTTCGTCGCGGGTCCAGATCGGGGTGGTGGACATCATGTGACGACCTCCCCACCCATTGCGGTCAGGATATCGGCGGCGATGCTGGCGTCGTCGAACGGCAGGGTTTCGGTGCCAATAATCTGCCCCTGTTCGTGGCCCTTGCCGGCGATCACAAGAATATCGCCGTCCTGCAGACTGGAAATACCGGCCTTGATGGCGGCGGCCCGGTCGCCGATCTCGTTCGCACCGGTGCAGCCCGTCATGATTTGTCGGCGGATGGTCTGCGGGTCCTCGCGGCGCGGATTGTCGTCCGTCACGATCACGCTGTCGGCGTGCCGGGTGGCAACTTCACCCATCATCGGGCGTTTGCCCGGATCGCGGTCGCCGCCGGCACCAAAAATCAGATGCAGCTGGCCGCCGACATGGGGCCGGATCGCGTCGAGCGCGGTTTGCAGTGCGTCGGGTGTGTGAGCGTAGTCGACATATACCTGCGCGCTGTTCTCCAGCGCGCCGATCCGCTGCATGCGGCCGCGCACGCCCGTGAGATGGGCGAGAGTGGCAAAGGCTTCGGTCAAGTCGCCGCCGGTCTCGGCGACGAGGCCGAGTGCGGCGAGCACGTTGTAGGCCTGGAAGCCACCGATCAGGTTCAGGCGTGTCTCGAGACTTTGGTCTTTAACGGTCACGCAAAGGCGCAGCCCATCGGGCAGGGCCGAGACATCGGCAATATGAATGTCGCTGGTCTGGACGCCGTAGCTGCGCACTCGGTGTCCGGTCGCGCGGCAAATTTCCGCGACGGTGTCGAAATGGTGCGAGTCCGCGTTCAGTACCGCCGCGCCGTCGACCGGTAGCAGATGGCGGAACAGGCGCATTTTCGCGTCCAGATATGCTTCTTCCGTGCCGTGATAGTCCAGATGATCGCGGCTGAGATTGGTGAAGGCGGCGGCGGAGAACTGCACCCCGTCCAGACGGAACTGATCGAGCCCGTGTGAGGAAGCTTCCAGTGCCAGATGATTGATCCCGGACGTTGCCATCTTGGCGAGCGTCGCGTGCAGATTGACCGGATCGGGCGTGGTGAGGCTCGGTCCCGCATCAAAACCATCGGCATCGACGCCCAGTGTCCCGATGGCGCCAGACCGATGACCCATAAGGGCCCAGATCTGCCGGGTGAAGCCGGCGACGGAGGATTTACCGTTGGTGCCGGTGACCCCGACGATGTGGCGCGGCTGATGCTCGTAGAACCGCGCGGCGAACTGGGACAGACGCCAACGCGGATTCTCATCGGTGATCAGATAAGGTGTGTCGTCGGGCGTATCGGCAGGCAGGCCGTCGATCCGGGTGCCGTCGGGCGCGAGGATCGCGACGGCGCCGCGCGCGACCGCGTCGTCGATGAAGTCCCGCCCGTCGGTGCCTGAATTTGCCGACGCACTGGGCAGTGCCGCGAAGAGATACCCCGGTTGCACCTGGCGGCTGTCCGCTGTGAGGCCCGAAATCTCGGTGTCATGCATCCGCGGATCAACCATCACCATATCGACCGCCAGCTCAATTAACCGCATCGGAACGGTTCCCGATTGCCGGCTGTGCGTTGATGTTGATCGCATGCCGGATGTCCGGCGCGGTTTCGTCGAGGGGGGCAATTCCGAACAGCGGCGCCATGCGGGCGACGACGCCCTTCACGACCGGTGCGGCCGTCCAGCCACCCGTTGCATAGCCGTAACTTTCCTTGATGCCCTTCGGCTCATCCAGCATGGCGAACACGACGAACCGGGGTGCGGTCACCGGGTAGACGCCGACGAACGAAGAAATCAGTGCGTTGCGCTTGTAGCTGCCGTTGACCTGTTTCTCGGCGGTCCCGGTCTTGCCGCCCACCAGATAACCCTTGGCGTCGGCGTTGCGGCCGGTCCCGGTCTCGACCACGAGGCGGAGAAGCCGGCGCATCTGGTCGGAGGTCTCGGCGGAGAACACCTGGACACCGTCGGTGGATTTTGCGTCGTGATTGATGAGGGTCGCGGGCCGCAGAATGCCGCCGTTCACGGTCGCCGCGACGGCGCTGGCTAGATGCAGCGGGCTGACCGCAATCCCGTGACCGAAGGAGATCGTCATCGTGTTGATCTCGCGCCAGCGTGACGGATACATCGGTGTTGCCTGCTCGGGCAACTCGATGCTGGTGCGGCGCAGCAGGCCGAGATGGCCGAGATACTTGCGCTGGTCGTCGGAACCGATATCCAGCGCGATCTTGGCCGAGCCGATGTTCGAGGAGTGCTGGAATATTTCCGGCACCGTCAGCCAGCGCTTTTCGGGATGAAAGTCGGAGATCGTGAAGCGGGCGACACGGATCGGCCTCGTTGCGTCGTAGCTGCTGGCAAACGAGGCGACACCCGTCTCCAGCGCGATCGCATGGTTGAATATCTTGAAGACGGAGCCGAGCTCGTAGACGCCCAGCGTCATGCGGTTGAAGCGGGTATCGTCTGCGGCTTGCCCGGCGGCGTTGGGGTCGAAGTCCGGCAGCGAAACCATCGCCACGACCTCGCCGCTTTCGGCGTCGAGGACGATGCCGCCGCCGCCGATGGCCTTGAATTTCTCGATTTGGCTGGCCAACTCCTGCCGGAGGATTTGCTGAACCCGGATATCAATGGACAGACGCAGAGGCGGATTGTCGCCGGCGATCGCGGCATCCATGCTCTTTTCGATGCCCGAGAGCCCGACATTGTCGACGTTGGTGAAGCCGACGATGTGTCCGGCGAGGCGCCCGTGGGGATAGACCCGGCGCTCTTCCTTTTCGAAATCGAGGCCGGGAATACCGAGCCGGTTGACTTCAAATTGCTGGCGCGGCGTGAGATTGCGCCGCAACCAGACAAAGCTTTTTCCCGAACCGAGCCGGGCCGCGACGACTTCTTCGCTCAGGTCGGGGAGAATTTCGACCAGCCGGTGTGCCGCGTTTGTCGGGTCGGAAATCTTGCGCGGATCGGCAAAGAGTGATGCCGTTTTCAGGCTGGTGGCCAGCAGGACACCGTTGCGGTCCACGATGTCGGCGCGGGCCATGGTTGAGGGACGGGCAATTTCGCGCGATGCGGCGCGGCGCAGATCTTCGGTTTCGTTGAATACGGCGAGATCGAACAGGCGTATGCCGACGACAAAGAAGGCTGCGGCCATCAGCGAACCACCCACCAAAAGACGTGTCCGGGCGGTCTCGATCGCCTGTTTCTTTGTGCTCTCGAACGCGATCCGGTCGTTCATCGCTGCACACCTCCGGACGCTGCGGCCGGTGTTGTCATCACCTCACGCAATACGTCGTCGAGTGAGCGGGCCAGATCTGCGCGATTGACCTTGCTGGCGACGCGCGTCACCGGTGCGCGCGGGGCAGGGGCGGCAGGTTTGGCGCGCGGTGCGGCGGTCGGGATTGCGGCGGGCGTGACGACGCCGGCGATATTTGACCCGGTCGTCGGGAGTTCGTCCTGCGGCAGCACGGGTACGGCACCCGTGCCCGCAATCTGTTTGCCGGTGACGGGCAGCAGATCGAGATGGCGACGGGTCAGTTCCTCCAGCCGTTCGGGCTGATTGAGGAAACTCCACTCGGCGCGCAGAACGTGGATAGCATCGCGGTCGGTACGAATATCCCGGTTCAGCCGGGCGAGTTCGTCGTCCAGCTCGGACACTTCGAAGGCAACCTGAAACAAAGCACCGCCGGCCGCAGCGGCGAGCACCATAAGGATGAGGGATGTTGGGCGGATCATCCGGCACCCCCCTCTGCGGCCGAGCCCCAGGAGGGCTCTGCGGTGCGTTCTGCAACCCGGAGGCGCGCGGAACGCGCACGGGGATTGCGCGAGGTTTCGGCGTCACCGGGGCGGATGGCGCGACGCGAAACAAGGCGCCAGGCGGGCGCGCGCCGATTCGTTTGTTCGGGCAGGTGGCGTGAACCGCGTCCGTCGCCGCCGCTGCGCGTACGCAAGAATGCTTTGACCGGCCGGTCTTCCAGCGAGTGGAAGGAGACGACCGCCAGCCGCCCGCCTGGGCGGAGGATGCGCTCTGCAGCGATCAGGCCGCGATCGAGTTCGCCCAGTTCGTCATTCACATGAATGCGGAGCGCCTGGAAGGTGCGCGTTGCCGGGTCGATGTGGGAGGTGCGCGATTTCGGGATGACCGCGCGGACAATGTCCGCGAGCTGGGCGGTCGTTTCGATTGGAGCCGTACCGCGCGCCGTAACAATGGCGCGCGCGACCCGGCGCGCGTGACGCTCTTCACCGAGTTTGCGCACGATGTGTGCGAGGTCGGCCTCGTCTGTGTTGTTGACCACATCGGCGGCGGATTCGCCGGTGCGTTCCATGCGCATGTCGAGCGGGCCGTCGCTGGCGAAGGAAAAACCGCGTTCGGGAGTGTCGATCTGGGGTGATGAGACGCCGAGATCGAGCGCGACGCCGTCGACGGCCTCGACGCCGTTGTCGCGAAGCAGCGTATCCATATCGCCGAACCGCCCGGGCAGAAGATGCAGGCGGCCGGTGAACTGCGCGGCAAGATCGGCATTGCGCGCAATCGCGTCGGGGTCCCTGTCGATCCCCCAGACCGTGCAATCCGCAGCTTCCAGAATTTTACGTGTGTAACCGCCGCCGCCCAGGGTGCCGTCGACATAGATGCCGCCATCACGGGGTGCGAGCGCGGTCAGGACTTCTTCAAGGAGTACGGGGCTGTGCCCGGGAGTCACGGGGACTCCGGATGTGTTGGGGTGACGCGATGTGCGCGCCGCCGTCACGTTTGTCCCCCATCGGACCCGGATGGCGTTCCGGGCGGGCTGCCTGGCCGCAGGGTCAGGCCTTTTTCGGCGGCCTGACGGACCGCGTCGGATTGATAGGTGGCGAATGCGTCCGGGTTCCAGATTTCGAACAGCGGACCGCGGCCGACGAACGCCGCCTGTTCGGAAAGACCGGCATGGGCGATCAGGGGTTCGGGCAACATGACCCGTCCTTCGCCGTCGAAGGCCAGTTGCTGGGCATTGGCAAAGAGTGCGGCCGTCAGCGTGTCGTGTTCGTCGGAGAACATGTCGTAGGCGTCCACGCCGGCACCGAGCTTTTCCATCCAGTCCATGCCGCCGCATTGAACCGCGGGATGTTTAAAGGACGGGAACGCAACAATGCCGTGGAACGCCTGCCCGGTGAGGACAGCACGAAACGCCGCAGGAACGGACACCCGTCCCTTGCGGTCGACCTTGTTGGTAGTGGTCGACAAAAACATCGCCATCGATTCCGCCCACTGCCGAAAAACGTCCGGCAGCTCATGCTCTCCCCGTTGCCCTGGCACATGCGCCAATATGGGATTGTTTGGGATATCATGGGATAAATTGGGTCGTCAACGCCAAAACTAGTAAAAATGACGAAAAATCAGAGTGCTGCATGCTGCCGATTTGCACCCACAAGTAATCGTCCTTCGGACATCAGTGGACATTCGCGAACCCACAAAAGAAGGATCGGCGCATAAAGCGGCAGAACTTTGTTCTCGGAATGTTCTTTTCTTGGGGAAATTATCGTCAGGCGGTCTGTAAGCCGGGTTCTGTCCCCGTTTTCACGGGAGATGGCCATTCATCTGGGACGCCCGTTGCCGGACGCCTCGCGCGACCTACCCGGGCTGCGGCGCGGAAGTGCGCCATATGCCGCCCCTATTCGGTCTTGCTCCCGGTGGGGTTTGCCCTGCC
>JABJEK010000086.1 GCA_018702955.1 Rhodospirillaceae bacterium
CAGGCCGCGCCGCCGCGCTTGTTGATGTAGGTATCGCGGTGCAGCCAGCAACTCATGATCAGGCCGAACCCGATCAGCACCGTCAACATCGCCGTGCCGCCATAGGAAATCAGCGGCAGGGGCACGCCGACCACGGGCAGAATCCCCATCACCATGGCGATGTTGATGAACACATAGAGGAAGAAGTTCACCGTCAGGCCCATCGCCAGCAGGCGCGCGAAATGGCTGCGGGCGCGGAACGCGATATATATCCCATAAGCGATGAGCAGCCCGTAGAGCGCGATCAACCCGGTCCCGCCAACGAGGCCGAACTCCTCGGCCAGCATCGTGAAAATGAAATCGGTCTGTTTCTCCGGCAGGAAGTTCAAATGGCTCTGGGTGCCCGCCAGGAAGCCCTTGCCGAACAAGCCGCCGGAGCCGAGCGCGATCTTCGACTGCAGGATGTGATAGCCCGACCCGAGCGGATCGGTCTCGGGATTGAGGAACGTGAAAATCCGCTGTTTCTGATAGGTATGCAGGAACTGCCAGCCCACTGGTATCGCCGCAGCAGCAGCCGCCGCAACCGTTGCAAACTGCCAGAGACGCGCCCCGCCGAGCCAGAACATCGCGGCCCCGACCATCGCCACCACACCGGCCGTGCCCAGATCGGGCTGGCGCAACACCAGCGCCATAGGCGCCGCCACCAGAAGCAGGGGAATGGCGAGATTTGTCAGCCGGCCCGCATCTTCGGATTCCAGACCATGGAAATAGCGCGCCAGCGCCAGGACCACCGCGACCTTCATGACTTCGGACGGCTGCAACTGGAAAAACCCCAGATCGAGCCAGCGTTGCGCGCCCATCCCGATCGAGCCCATCAGCTCCACCGCCGCCAGCAGCGCGAGGCACACCGCGTAGATGGGAAAGGCGGCACGTAGCCAAACCCGGATATCGGTCATCGCGACGGCAAGCATCAGCAGGATACCCACGGCGAACCGCATGAGCTGACGTGATGCCCAGGGGTCGAAGTCACCATTCGCTGCGGAATACAGCATGGCGAAACCGATCGACGCCGTCAGTACGATCAGAAGCACAAACTCCCAGTTCAGATGCAGGAGCTTCTGGCGGAAGGTGAGCTTGGCCGAGCCGGTGCCACTAAGTCGCGCCATGGTCAGCCGCCCTGACTGCCGGGGGCACGCAGACCCGCCACATTGGCACCGGGCGCAAGGCGTGCGGGATCGCGCTTCAGGGTTTGCGTCATCACATCTCGGGCGATCGGCGCGGCAACCGCCGAACCGCCACCACCATGCTCGACAACGACCGCAATCGCATAACGCGGCGCCTCAACGGGGCCATAACCGACGAACAATGCGTGATCGCGGTAGCGCCAGGGCAAATCCTTGTTCTTGATGACGCCACCATCACGTTCGCGCTGGGTAATCCGCCGGACCTGGGCGGTCCCGGTCTTGCCCCCCATCGACATGCCCGGCGTCATGATCCGCGCGGCATGGGCCGTGCCCGCCGGGGCCGCCGTCACAAGGGCCATGGCATCCGTCACCGATTTGAGATGCCGGGGGTCGACATCAATCGTCTCGGTTTCGGCTGGCACACGTGCGGCGAGCTTGTCCCGCAATACAACATCACGTGCCAGATGCGGCTGGACGATCTTGCCGCCGTTGACCATGCGCGCGGTCATGGTCGCAAGCTGCATCGGTGTGGTGGTGATGAAGCCCTGGCCGATGCCGGCCACGAGGGTCTCACCGAGAACCCAGGGCTGGCCAATCACGGCGCGCTTCCATGCCTTGGTCGGGATCAACCCGGCCCGCTCACCCGGCGTGTCCATGCCGAGCTCGGTGCCCAGTCCAAACTTGCCTGCCATGCGGGCGATATTGTCGATGCCGACCCGCCGCGCGACTTCGTAGAAATACACATCGCAGGATTCCGCGATGCCGCGGTCGAGATTCACATGGCCATGGCCGTGCCGGCGCCAGCAATGGAACTTGCCGTCACCCACTTCGAGGTAGCCGGGGCAGAAATAGTTCGTCTCGGGCGTGACGAGACCCGCCTCAAGCGCGGCGAGCGCGACAATCATCTTGAAGGTCGAGCCCGGAGCGTACTCGCCGGCGAGCGCCTTGTTACGCAGGGGTGCGCGCTCATTGTCCGCCACGGCACGCCACTGGGCCGTGCTCAGCCCCTCGGTGAAGGCGTTGGGGTCGAAACTCGGTGTTGATGCCTGAACAATGACCCCGCCCGTCTCCACATCCATGACGACCACCGACCCGGCCTCATCGCCCAACCGCTTCATGGCTTCCTGCTGCAAGGTCATATCGATGTTCAGGACCACATCCTGGCCGGGATCACCGTCTTGCCGGTCGAGCTCGCGAATGACGCGGCCGACGGAATTCACCTCGAGTTGGCTGGCGCCGGCGCGTCCGCGCAATGGCAGATCAAATGCCCGCTCCACACCGCTGCGGCCCACTTTAAAGCCTGGAAGCTCAAGCAGCGGATCTCCGGAAAGATCTTGGGGTCGGGGCGACCCGACATAACCGAGAATATGGGCCCCGGCAGCACCATTGGGGTAGAAACGCCGTTCCCCCACGTCGATATCAATGCCAGGCAGGTCCGGCGTGTTTACTTCGAGTTGGGCAACATCCTCCCAATCGAGAAACTCCCGTACGGTCACCGGCACGAATTTCTTGCGCCGGCGGATTTCCTTGAGCACGCGTGCCTTTTCATCGGCGCTGATCGGAATGATCATCGACAGGCGATCCAGCACCGCCGAGACGTCCGGCGCGTTCTCCGCTTTCAACAGCACACGATAATTCTGCTGGTTGATGGCGATCGGCACCCCGAACCGGTCGATGACCCGGCCACGCGAGGGCGGCAGAAGCCGCATATTGATCCGGTTTTCCTCGGCCAGCATGTGGTAGCGCTCGGATTCAACCACCTGGAGGTAGTACATCCGCCCCACCAAGGCCGTGAGAAGACTGAACTGCCCGCCCGCCAACAGTGCCGCACGGCGGGAGAACTGCCGCTGGCGATCGTTGTCACGACTGTTCATGACGGCTGCGCCGAGCCGACCAACCAGCGCTGGCTGTGCAACAGCGCCCAGGCGATGACCGGAAAGGTTATGACCGTGAGGACCATGCCCATCAGCACCACATCGGTGGGCAGAATCGCGCCGCGCAGGATCGAGGCCAGGAGCCAGGTCAGGAACGCCGCCACCGGCGTGACGATCGCGAAGCCGGACCAGAAAATCCAGAACGGTTTGCCCACGAGAAAACGGCGCTGGTTGAGCACGAACCCGTGTGCGAGCAGGTATATCAACGCCGTCAGCCCGAACGGCGCACCGATCAATGCGTCATGGAACAGGCCAAGTGCAAACACCAAAATCCGGGGCATCAGGTCAGGCCGAAAGACGACCCAATAATAGATCGCCATCAGCGGCAATGCCGGGGCGACATTGGGAAAGAAGGGCAGCGGCATCGGCAACTGCGCCAGCAATATCATCAGGAGTACGCTGAAGCCCGGCACCACCCGCCGGGAAAAATCGAGAACCGGGCCAAACACGGCCGCGTTCACTGGGCCGGCTCCGTGCCAACTGTTGGGGGCGCCACAGGAGCCACTGTTGGCGCAGGCGGAGCGGCGAGCCGAGCCGGGACCTGTTCGGGTGGCGGCAGGATACCATTCACGCCGTAATCAAGGACCCGCGCCTCGCTCACTTGCGACAGCGGCACTGTGGGCTGAATGGTGACCCGCGCCTCGCTGGCCTCAGCCACAACCCCGATCACGAGCCCGGGTGGAAAGACGCCACCATGGCCCGACGTGAGCACCCGGTCACCGGCAGAGACCGGAGAATTCGATGCCAGATAGGTCAGGGTCGGCCAGGGGGTGTTGTCACCCGTGACGATGACCCGGTCGCCCGTCGATTCCACGATCGCGGGAATGCGCGAGTTCAAATCGGTCAACAGCAACACACGCGCCGAGCGATCGCCCACTTCCGCGACGCGCCCCACCAGACCGCCATGGGACACGACAGCCTGCCCGCGCTGCACGAAGTGACGCGCACCCGCGTTGATCAGAAGACTATGGAAGAACGCACCGCCGGTGTCGGCGACCACCCGCGCGGTAATCGCACGTGGTGCGCTCCCGGGAATAAAATCAAGCTGCGCGCGCAAGGTCGCGTTCTCGACCTCGAGTTGTTGTGCCATCAGCATCCAACGCAAGAGCCGCGCATTCTCCTCGCGCAGACGGTCATTCTCGGCGCGTACAACGAAAAAGCTTTCGACAGACTGGGCAGCCGACTGGCCCGCCTCGACCGGGCGCGACATGACATCAAGGACCGGTGTCGTGGCATCCACAATCGCGGTGCGGGCGCGCTCCAGCGCACCGGTTTCCGCCTTGCTGAGGAGCATCAGTGCGAACGCAAGCGCCAACAATCCGAGAAACGCAAACCGCTGGCCCCAGACGCGGAACGGCACAGCCAAACCGGCAACCGATATGCTCGCGTTTCGTTTCGCCACCAAATTATCCTGTCGTCCAGGTTCTCGCCGTCACTCCGGCGTCCGGTCAGTACATGCTGACCAGGACATCCTTGAGCTTCTTGAATTCCTCAAGCGCGTGGCCCGTGCCGCGCACCACACATGTGAGCGGATCATCCGCAATCGAGACCGGAAGTCCCGTCGCGTGCCGCAGCACATAATCCAGATTACTGAGCAGCGCACCGCCGCCGGTCAGGACAATGCCCTTGTCGACGATATCGGCCGCCAGTTCGGGTGCCGTATGCTCCAGCGCGACCTTGACCGCGTCGATGATGGCGCTGATCGGCTCCGCCAGGCTTTCGGCAATCTGCCGTTCGGTGATGATGATCTCTTTCGGCACGCCATTCATCAGGTCGCGGCCCTTGATCTCCATCGTCCGGCCTTCGCCGTCCTCGGGCGGACAGGCCGAACCGATTTCCTTCTTGATCCGCTCGGCGCTCGATTCACCGACCAGCAAATTATGATTGCGGCGGATATAGCCGATGATGGCTTCATCCATCTTGTCGCCACCGACGCGCACGCTGCGCGAATAAACGATGCCACCCAGTGACAGAACCGCCACTTCCGTGGTGCCGCCGCCGATATCCACGACCATCGAACCCGTTGGCTCTGTCACCGGCAGGCCGGCGCCAATTGCGGCCGCCATCGGTTCCTCGATCAGCCAGACACGACGCGCGCCCGCGCTTTCGGCGGATTCCTGAATAGCCCGGCGCTCGACCGCGGTGGACCCCGAAGGTACGCAAACAACAATCTGCGGGCTGTGGAAGCCACGCCGGTTGTGCACCTTGCGGATGAACTCCTTGATCATCTCTTCGGCAACTTCGAAGTCCGCGATGACGCCATCGCGCAGCGGTCGGATTGCCTGGATGTTGCCCGGCGTTCGCCCGAGCATTTGCTTCGCCTCGTTACCGACGGCGAGGACCTTCTTCTTGCCCTTGGATTCGGCGATCGCAACCACCGACGGTTCATTCAGGACGATATCCCGACCCTTGACGTAGACCAGGGTGTTCGCCGTTCCCAGATCAATTGCCATGTCAGCGGAAAGCGCTCCCATGATTCGCGAAAACATAATGCGTCGCCTCGCCCGTTAATTGTTCGACCCCAAAAAAGAGGGGTCCGGGCGGAGCGCCAGAGCTCCGCCCAGTTACCGTCTACGCCGACAAAGCCGCCGGCGCGGTTTTCTCTCGTTTCACAAGCAGTTTGTTCAATCCGTGAAGATAGGCCCGCGCAGACGCGACCAATGTGTCTGCATCCGCGCCCTGCCCGTTCACGGTCTTTCCGTTTTCATCAAGGCGGACCGTGACTTCGGCCTGCGCGTCGGTGCCGCCGGTTACGGCGTGCACCTGGTAGAGTTGCAACTTTGCCTCATGCGGGAACAATTCGCCGATGGCATTGAATGTCGCGTCGACAGGCCCGTTGCCGCGCGCCGTCGTCTTCACGAGTTCACCATCGATTTCGAGTTCCAGATCAGCTTCCTGCGGCCCCTTGGAACCGGCGCGCACCTGCAGTGACACGAACTTGATGGCGACATTGTCGTTCTGAATTGTGTCATCAACGAGAGCGATCAGATCCTCGTCGAACAATTCTTTCTTTTTGTCGGCGAGATCCTTGAAGCGCTGGAAAGCATCACGGATGGCGTTGTCACCCATGTCGCCATAGCCGAGGTCCTTGAGCTTTTCGCGGAAGGCATGGCTGCCCGAATGCTTACCCATCACCAGGTTCGACTCGCTCAAGCCAACCGATTCCGGCGTCATGATTTCATAGGTCTGCGCGTTCTTGAGCACACCGTCCTGGTGAATGCCGGATTCATGCGCGAACGCATTTGCACCGACAATCGCCTTGTTCGGCTGGACGTTGAAGCCGGTGATCGTCGAGACCAGATGGCTCGCCCGGGTGATCACGGTCGAATCCGCGCCGGTCAGATAGGGCATCGCGTCCTGGCGCGTGCGCAGTGCCATGATGATTTCCTCGAGCGCGCAATTGCCCGCCCGTTCGCCAATGCCGTTGATCGTGCATTCGACCTGACGCGCCCCAACACCGACGGCGGCCAGCGAGTTGGCGACCGCGAGCCCGAGATCATTGTGGCAATGCACGGAGATCACGGCCTTGTCGATATTCGGCACCCGGTTGAACAGCATCTCGATCAACGCCGCGAATTCCTCGGGCACCGCATACCCGACCGTATCGGGGATGTTGATCGTCGAGGCACCTGCCCGAATGGCGCTTTCGACGGTCCGGCAGAGAAAATCATGCTCGGTTCGTGAACCGTCTTCCGGCGACCATTCAACATCCGGGCACAGGTTGCGCGCATAGCTGACGCTGTCGATGACCGCGTCATGGACTTCGTCCGGCTCCATCTGGAGCTTGAACTTCATATGCAAGGGACTGGTCGAGAGGAACGTATGAATGCGCGGGAGCTCCGCGACCTTCACGGCCTCCCATGCGCGGTCGATGTCCTGATGTGCGGCACGCGCCAGGCCGGCCACGGTCGAGTTCTTGACGGTGGATGCGACTTCGCGCACGGCCTCAAAATCGCCGTTCGACGCGATCGGAAATCCGGCCTCGATGATGTCGACACCGAGCTCTTCGAGAATATGCGCAACACGCACTTTCTCCTCGAGATTCATCGAGCACCCCGGCGATTGCTCGCCGTCGCGCAGCGTGGTGTCAAAAATACGAACGTAATTCGGGTCGCTCTTGTCGACCGGCGAATCATTGCTTTGTGTGTTTGTCTCGGTGGCGGTCATTGGTCCTGCCTCAAATTCGGTTTGCTGACTTAGGGTGATGAACTCTCCCCTGAACAACACAGGCCGTATGGTCTGTTTATGCTCAGGGGCACCTAAGTCGCAGGGCCGCGCCACCGATAAGAAGCGCGTCGAGATTTAGCGTGGTCAGGCACAGATCGACTGTCGGCAAACCGCGAACGGAATGCGCAGACAAATCAACTGCTGTGCGGACAAATGCCACGCCTTGAATCTCCCCAACGGCCCTGGCGGAACCTCGAACCCGAAGAATCGACGCAGGGCAGTTAACAAATGATGAACAATCTGTTCACCAGTATGCAAAGAAAGTGCCTTAACGCCCTTGTTTTAGAGCGTTTTTATGTTCGACCGCAACGATTTTGTTAACCAAACCAGTCGGTTTCGGTCCGCGCCCGTTATTTCGGTGCGCGGACCGACCGAATTTCGAACCAGACTAGTTCTTCGCCTTGTCGACCATGGCGTTCTCAGCAATCCACGGCATCATGCCGCGCAGCTTGGCGCCGGTCTCTTCGAGCTGCTGGTCGGCCTGAATACGACGAACGGCCTTGAACGAGGCCTGACCAACCTGATTCTCAAGCATCCAGTCACGCGCAAAGTCGCCGTTCTGGATCTCTTTGAGGATCTTGCGCATTTCTGCGCGGGTCTCGTCAGTCACGAGCCGCGGCCCACGGGTGTAGTCACCATACTCGGCCGTGTTTGAGATCGAGTAACGCATGTTGGCGAGGCCGCCTTCATAGATCAGGTCGACGATCAGCTTCACTTCGTGCACGCACTCGAAGTAGGCCATCTCGGGGGCATAGCCCGCCTCGACCAGGGTCTCGAAGCCCGCCTGGATGAGCGCCGACAGCCCACCGCAAAGCACGGTCTGCTCGCCGAACAAATCGGTCTCGCACTCTTCCTTGAACGTGGTCTCGATGATTCCCGCCCGGCCACCGCCGATGGCAGAACCATAGCTGAGCGCAATGTCGTGGCAATTGCCGCTGGAATCCTGATGCACTGCGAGAAGGCTCGGCACACCGGCACCGCGCTCATACTCGGAGCGCACGGTATGTCCCGGGCCTTTCGGCGCGAGCATGAAGACGTCCAGATCGGCCCGCGGCTCGATCAGGTTGAAATGCACATTCAGGCCATGCGCGAAGGCGATGGCGGCATTTTCCTTCAGATTGCCATGGAGATGATCGTAGTAGAGGTCCCGCTGCAACTCGTCGGGGACCGCCAGCATCACCACGTCCGCCCAGGCAGCCGCGTCGGCTGAAGTTTTCACCTCAAATCCGGCAGCCTCCGCCTTGGCGACGCTGGATGAGTCCGAGCGCAGCGCAATCACGACATTCGTCGCGCCGCTGTCGCGCAGGTTCATGGCATGGGCATGGCCCTGGCTGCCGTAGCCGATGATGGCAACATTTTTGCCCTTGATCAGATTCACGTCCGCGTCGCGGTCATAATAAACGCGCATATCTCTGTTCCCTGTTCTGCGTCAGTCTTGATGTATCGTTGGTTTCGCGTTTCCGCGCCCGGTGTGGCGCGGTTTTACAGTGCTCAGTGCCGCCGGGCAATGACCCGTCGCGCCCGCGCCTAATCGCCGTCCAGGCCGCCGAACAAATTGGGGACCCCATCCTTATCGCTTCGCTGGAGTGCAACGACCCCCGAACGCGAAATTTCGGTCCGGCCCAGGTTGCGCATCAGCTGCAGGAAGCTATCGACCTTCTCCGATGCGCCAGTGAGGGAGAAGACAAAGGAATCGACACCCGTGTCCACCACCCGCGCGCGGAAGATGTCCGCAATTCGCAATGCCTCACGCCGCTCGGGGCCCTCGTTCTCGATCTTCACCAGCGCCACTTCATGCGCGACATGCGGGCCTTCCGTGGTCAGATCATGGACATCGCGAACCGGCACAAGGCGCTCAAGCTGAGCCTTGATCTGTTCAATGATCATCGGCGTACCGGTCGTGACGATGTTGATACGCGATGACGTTTCGTCTTCGCTCACGGCGGCCACCGTCAGGGTTTCGATATTGTATCCCCGGCCGGAAAACAGGCCGACAACCCGGGCCAGAACGCCGGGCTCGTTGTCCACCAGGACCGCCAGAACATGCCGTTCAACGGCATCGTCTCTTTTCGCCATAACGCGTCGCTTTCACTGAATAATCGTCATACAGAAGCGGCCTTGGCCGCCACCTCATTGCTTCGCCAGACCTAGACCAGGACCATGCCGTCTTCGGATTGTTCTTGTTCCTGCTGATCGTCGAGGCTGAGCAATATCTCGTTATGCGGCGCACCACCCGGGATCATCGGGAAACAATTTTCTTCTTTCGAAACGACCATATCAACGATGACAGGCCCCGGTGTCTCGATCATCTGCTTGATCACGTCATCCACTTCATCGGGATGAGTTGCACGTAGACCGGTGATGCCATAGCTCTCGGCCAGCTTGATGAAGTCCGGCAGGCCATCGGAATAGGATTCCGAATAACGCGCGCCATGCATCAATTCCTGCCACTGGCGGACCATCCCGAGCCAGTAATTATTCAGGATGAAGATTTTCACCGGGAGCTTGTACTGGGCGATCGTGCCGAGCTCCTGGATATTCATCATGGTCGATGCTTCACCCGCGATATCGATCACGAGCGATTCCGGATGTGCGACCTGAACGCCGACCGCCGCCGGCAGGCCGTAGCCCATGGTGCCCAGGCCGCCGGACGTCATCCACCGATTCGGCTTGTCGAAGTGATAATACTGGGCCGCCCACATTTGATGCTGGCCCACCTCGGTGGTCACGAGCGCATCCATGTCCTTGGTCAGCTCATACAGACGCTTGATCGCGTATTGCGGCTTGATCTCGTCCTTCGGGCCGGTGCCTTGCTCGAAACCGAGACAATCGACCGCACGCCATTCTTCGATCTGTTTCCACCAGGCCTCGAGCGCCTTGCCGTCCGGCTTCGCCTTCCGAGCCTTCCACTTCTCCAGCATATCCTCAACGACGTTTGCGACATCGCCGACGATCGGCACATCAACCATAATGTTTTTGTTGATCGAACTCGGATCAATATCGATATGAATCTTCTTCGAGCCCGGCGAGAAGGCATCGGTGCGGCCGGTCACCCGATCATCAAACCGCGCGCCAATCGCGACCATCACATCGCAACCATGCATCGCCAGATTGGATTCATATGTTCCGTGCATACCCAACATGCCGAGCCATTGCGACGACGAACTGGGAAATGCGCCCAACCCCATGATCGTTGTGGTCGCCGGATAGCCCGTCGCCGTCACCAGCTCGGTGACGAGTTCGCAGGCGCGCGGGCCGGAATTGATGCAACCACCGCCGATATAGAAGATCGGCTTCTTGGCGTTGGCGATAAGCTCGACGGCTTCTTCAATCGCGGTATCCGCGCCATCGCGCTGCGGCTTGTAATGGCGATGCGTGACATTTTCCGGCGAGTGATATTCGCCCTCGGCGAACTGCACGTCCTTCGGCAGGTCGATGACAACCGGCCCCGGACGCCCCGCCGCGGCGACATAAAACGCCTCATGCATGACCGTACTCAGATCATCGACGTCCTTCACGAGATAATTGTGTTTCGTGCACGGCCGGGTGATGCCGGTCGTATCGGCTTCCTGGAATGCATCGTTGCCGATCAGATGCGTCGGCACCTGCCCCGTCAGGCAAACCACGGGAATGCTGTCCATCAAGGCGTCGGTCAGGCCGGTCACGGCGTTGGTCGCACCGGGCCCGGATGTGACGAGGACCACGCCCACCTTGCCGGTCGAGCGGGCGTACCCCTCGGCCATGTGAACCGCACCCTGCTCATGGCGAACGAGGATATGGCGAACGGAGTTTTGCTTGAACAACGCGTCATACATAGGAAGTACGGCGCCGCCGGGATAACCGAAGACGACCTCAACACCCTGATCCGCCAGGGCCTTGATCACCATTTCCGCACCAGACATACGATTGCCAGACATAACGCCTACACCTTTCATTTTCGTTCGGTACGACCCGTTACAACCCCAGGTCGCCATTTTCCATTGCTGCACTGCATCAAAGACTCGCGGGATAAACGAATTGCTTCCCGTTGACCAGACAGATCGGCACAGCCGGCGCGAATTACGCGGGCTCCACGTCGATCCGGGATTGTTCAGTGACGCCAGGCACAAAAAAATCGCTGCGCGAATGTCGCATTCTCAACGACCCCCGCTACAAGCACACACGTAACTTAAGAAAAGATTTATACGCCGTCAACTCAGAAATGAAAACAGTTCGCCATCAATTGAGTAATTATATTTCAATACGCTGATCCGAGGGTGGTCCCCACCTTCTCCGGGCAGTTGATGTCGAAGCCAGGTCGTCTGCCGCTTCGCGTAATTTCTGGTTTGCTGCTGGGAGGTAATAATGGCGGCATCCAGCTCCGTTTCGCCGCGCAAATACGCCGCCAGGGGGGGATATCCGAGGGCCTTGAAGATCGGCAGCGCCGGATTCAGGCCCTCCGTGTCGGCCCGCGCGGCGAGCGCTTTCACTTCATCGATCGCGCCCGCATCGATCATGTCGAGAAATCGACTGTCGCAATTGCGGTAGAGCTCGTCGCGCGGCGGCTCGATGATGACCACACGGAATGATTTGTCCGGCGCGATTGCCGGTTCGTTTTGCCAGTCGGATAGCGGCCGGCCGGTCGCCTCCGCGACCTCCCAGGCCCGCAAAACACGCTGACTGTCACCCGGGTGCAGCCGAGCGGCAATCTCGGGGTCACGTGTGGCGAGCTCGTTATGGAATGCGACATCGCCGATCTCGCGCCGGCGCGCCTGTGCACGTGCACGGATTTCACCAGGAACCTCGGGGATGGGCGCCAGGCCCTCCATCAAAGCCTTCAAGTACAGACCCGTGCCGCCTACAAGGATCGGACGGCGGCCGGTGTCGATGACGGATTGCAGCGCGACATGGGCCGCATCGGCCCAGTCGGCCGCGGAACCGGCTTCGGTTGCGTCACGGTCCCCATACAGGAGATGCGGCACACGGTCCTCGTCGGCCAGCGATGGGCGGGCGGTCAAAATCCGCAAGTCGCGATAGACCTGCATCGAATCCGCATTGATGATGGTGCCGTCGAGTTGCTCGGCAAGGTCCATCGCAAGACCGGACTTGCCGCTCGCCGTTGGCCCGGCAACCACGATGACCGGCAGTTCAGCCATCGGCGGCGAACTCACACATCGAGCGGATAGGAGACCAGGCCGTCCGCCAGCTTGGGCTCGAACCATGTCGATTTCGGCGGCATCACCTCATTCGCATCGGCGACCGCCATCAAATCCTCGATGCTGGTGGGAAACAATGCGAACGCCACGGCCCAGTCGCCGCTGTCCACGCGAGCTTCCAGCGCTTCCAGCCCGCGAATTCCACCAACAAAATCAATCCGCGGATCGGTTCTCGGATCAGCAATACCGAGCACCGGATCAAGCAGCCTGTCCGACAGGAGTTTTACATCGAGCCGTTCGAGCGGCGGCGCATCGGGTCCCGGCGCGCGCTTGGTGGCCAGCGCGTACCACGTGCCGCCAAGATACATCCCGAAATCATGCTGACTGGCGGGACGTGCCGGCGCGGTTACCGGTGACAGGTCGAACACCTCGCCCACGCGGGCGAGGAATGCGTCCTCGGACAGGCCGTTCAAATCCTTGATCACCCGGTTGTAGTCGAGAATGTGCAGTTCATCGGTGGGGAACGCGACAATCAGGAAGCGTTCATGGGCATTCGAGCCTCCACCCCGGCCTTCACGTAGCGCCGCAACCCGCGCCGCGGCAGCGGAGCGATGATGCCCATCGGCGATATAGAGTACGTCCACCGGCGCGTAAGCGTCGGCCACTCGTTGCACATCCACCGTCGCCGTCACGGCCCAGATGATATGACGTACCCCATCGGGCTGCGTGACGTCATAGGTCGGATCCAGGGCCGTGATGTCCTTGAGGATATCGGCAATGGCGGGACGCGGCTGATGTACCACCAGCACCGGGCCGGTCTGGGCATCGACCTCATCGATCTGGCGCACCCGGTCATCTTCCTTGTCGGGACGCGTGAATTCGTGTTTGCGCACGATATTTTTCAGATAGGCGTCCACCGGCGTGGCGGCAACCAGACCCGTCTGGACATGGTCCCCCATGACGATGCGATAGACGTAATAGCAAGGCGCCTCGTCGCGGATCAGCACCCCGGCCTCGATCATCGCCGCGAGGTTGGTAGCCCCCTTTGCGTAGACTTCGTCGGCATGGGAATCCGTGCCGGGCGGCAAATCGATCTCGGGCCGTGACACATGCAGGAAGCTCCACGGCCGGCCATCCGCCATAGCGGCTGCCTCATCAAACGACACAACATCATAGGGCGGTGCGGCGACATCCTCGGCGGCGCCGGGTGCGGGGCGCAATCCGGGAAACGGGTGGAGCAGGCGTTCGCTCATATCGGCAACTCGTTTGTTTGCGTGAATGGAAGAAACGGTACAGCGCGTCCTCATCGCATATTGCAATAGCCAGCGAAAGCACCAGCAACGGAAAGACGGACAGAATGGAAAACGGCGGCACCCGAAGGCACCGCCGCTGTCACTTACCCAGGAAACGTAATCTGGACTTGCGTCAGGATTTGTTGATCCGAACCGCGACGAACCGACGGTCACCGTTGCGGTTGATCTTGAGCAACACCGAACTACGGTCGGTGTCACGGGCCTCGCGGATTTTTTCCGCGATCTGACCCGGCGTGCTGACCTCTTCCTGGCTGACCTCGACGATCACGTCGCCGGGACGCAGGCTTTTCTCGGCTGCTGCACTGTCAGGCTCAACACCGGTGATCACCACACCGCGCAGGTCGTCCGGCAGCGTGAACTCCGCACGCATCTGATCGGTGATGGATGTCACGGTGATGCCGATATCGTCGATCGCGGCCTCCTCGGGCTCAATCGCCTGACCACGCGGACCGGCAGAGGCGAGGATCGGCACCTCTTCCTCAAGTTCGCCGATCTGGACGCCCACGGTCACCAGACGCTCGTTGCGCCACACCTCGACCGGCACGCTCTTGCCGATGTCGGTCTCGGCAACGATACGCGGCAACTCGCGCATGCTGGCGACCGGCTTGCCGTCGAACGTCAGGATCACGTCACCGGCCTCGATACCGCTTTTCTCGGCAGGCCCGGCTGCTGTCACGGATGACACCAGCGCACCACGCGCTTCGCCTTCAAGCGCGATGCTTTCGGCAATCTCGTCGGTGACCGACTGAATGCGAACACCCAGCCAACCACGGCGCGTCTGGCCGAAATCACGCAACTGATCGATGACCCGCGAGGCGATGGATGACGGGATGGCGAAGCCAACCCCGACACTGCCGCCCGTCGGCGAGAAGATGGCCGTGTTCACGCCAATGACTTCGCCATTGATATTGAACATCGGCCCGCCCGAGTTGCCCCGGTTGATGGACGCATCGGTCTGCAGGAAGCTGTCATACGGTCCCTGGCGGATATCGCGCTGACGGGCCGAAATAATACCGGCCGTCACAGTGCCACCAAGACCGAACGGGTTGCCGATGGCGACAACCCAGTCGCCCACGCGCGCCACACTGGAATTGCCCCAGGGCACGAACGGCAGATCGCGTTCCGTCTCGACACGAAGCAGCGCCAGATCCGTCTTCGGATCCCGGCCCACCAACTCGGCTTTGAGCTGGGTGTCGTCAGACAGGGTGACCGTAATTTCGTCGGCACCGTCGATCACATGGTTATTGGTCACGACCAACCCGGTGGGATCAATGATGAACCCCGAGCCCAGTGACGTTGCACGACGCGGCGCGCCCTGCTGATTGCGGTTGAAGAAATCCTTGAACATGTCGCCAAACGGCGATCCCGGCGGGGCCTGGGGAATATCCGGTCCGCGTTCCTGGCCGGGGGCCTGATTCACCAACTGCGTACTGGATATATTCACGACCGTGGGCAGCAATCGTTCGGCCAGATCGGCAAACGAGTCCGGGGCGGACTTCGCCGAAGCCGGTAGCGCAGAGACGACAAGCGCGACGATAAGTATAATTCCCATCAGGAATGTGCTTACCGCACTGGCGCGGCCAGCTGTCCAGCCGACCAACGCACGAGATGGTTGAGGTTGTTTGGTATTCATTTTTTCCATTACTCCCGTTCCAGGCATTTTGTGCCTTCCGCCGCGCCCTTGGCCATCAGTCCCATCGATATGTGAAATGCGGACCGATCGTTCAAGGGCACTTTGGAAATCACGGCGACACCCGAGCCGCCGAATACCCATATGGCGCCCAATCATGTTCGCAATTGGGCGCCCTTCCGGCACATTTGGGGCATCGCGGCTTCACGCCATGACATTCGCGTGAACCACCGCAATAAACCCGACCCGATCAGAGCTGCACGACCTTCAGGATCACCAGCAGCCCGAACCCGGCAACCGCGGCAATGACGCCGCCGGACCGCAACGTCGCTTCCGGCACAACATTCATCTGCGTCAACAGACGCTTCATCATGTTGGGCGCCACGGCGTAGATCAGGCCTTCGACCAACAGGACCAGCGCAAAGCCGATGAGCAGAAAGCTACCCCAAAGCAGGAGTTGTCCCATTTTGCCTACCTATCTTCGCGACCCGACACCCGGTCGCGGCCGCCCTGCAGATCACCGAAATACTTGAAGAAGTCGCTGTTCGGGGACAGGACCATCGTGGTTCCTTCCGCGGCGAACGTCTCCTTGTAGGCTTCGAGCGAACGGAAAAACTCGAAGAACTCGGGGTCCTTGCCATAGGATTCGCCGAGGATTGCGTTACGGGTCGCATCCCCGCCACCGCGCAAGGTTTCAGCCTCGCGCTGCGCCTCGGCGACAATCTCCACCTGCTGACGATCCGCTTCGGCACGAATGCGACGTGCATTCTCTTCACCCTCGGCGCGCAGCTTGTTCGACTGTCGTTCACGTTCGGTCCGCATCCGCTCATACACGGTCTGCGAAACAGCCTCCGGCAGTTCCGACCGACCGATACGGATGTCGACAACTTCGATCCCGAAACTCGAAGTTTCTATTGCGACGCCATCACGTATCGATTCCATAATGACGTTGCGTTGGTCCGACAACAGGTCCGCGAGTTCACGCTGGGCAACGAATTCCTTAACCGTCGAGGTCAGGATGTTGCCGAACCGGTTTCCGAAGATCTGCTCGTCCCGCACCGTCTGGAAGAATTTGAGCGGGTCGGTGATCCGGTATCGGGCGAACGCGTCAACCAGAATACGCTTCTGATCGCTCAGCAGCATTTCCTCAGCTGGCGGGTCCACGCTCAAGACCCGCTTGTCATATGCGACCACATTCTGGATCAGCGGCACCTTGAAGTGCAGACCGGGTTCACGAACCGTACGCTTGTGCTCGCCCAGCTGGAGGACAAGAACCTGCTGGGTCTCACTAACAGTGAACAGGCCCGAATTCAGCAACACGCCGATGACGATAATGACACCGCCGAAAATCGCGAGTTTTGCGCGGCTCATTGCTGGCCTCCCGTGTTCTCTGTTCGGTTGCGATTAAGCTCATTGAGCGGCAGGTAAGGCACGACACCCTGTCCGCCGGCGGCACCCTCATCAATGATGACCTTGTTGGCCCCCTGGAGGACATCGCGCAACGTCTCGATATAGAGGCGCCGACGTGTCACATCGGGTGCCACCCGATACGTCTCGAAGATCTGGTCAAAGCGCGCGGCTTCACCCTGAGCTTCCTTGATCACTCGTTCGCGATACGCAGCGGCTTCTTCCAGAAGGCCGGCCGCCTCACCACGTGCGGTCGGCACGATCCGGTTGCGGTAGGCCTCGGCCTGGTTTTGCAGCCGCTCCTGATCCTGACGTGCGCGCTGCACATCATTAAAGGCGTCAATGACCGGCGGCGGCGCTTCGGTCTTCTGAAGCTGGACACGCTCGATGTTGATGCCCGCGCCATAGCCGTCGAGGATTGACTGCAGAAGGTCGCGGGTATCGTCCTGGACACCTTCACGGGCCGTGGTCAGCAAATCATCAAGCTTGGTCTGGCCGACGACTTCGCGCATGGCGCTTTCCGCCGCAGCCTTCACTGTCTCTTCCGGTGCGAGAATGTTGAACAGATAGTTTGCCGGATTCGAGATGCGCCATTGCACCGTGAAATCGACATCCGAGATGTTCTGATCACTCGTCAGCATCAGGGATTCGCCGAGAACATCGCGCGGCGAGGAAGACCGGCCGCCAATATTCTCACTGTCACGAAAGCCGATGTTCAACCGGTTGATCTGCGTCACCGCCGGGGTCAGCACCGCACCGATCGGTGTTGGCCAACGCCAGCGCAGACCCGGTGCTGTTATCTGCTCGTTCCACTTGCCAAACACCAGTTCGAGGCCGCGTTCATTCTCCTGTACCCGGTAGAAGCCGCTGAGGCCCCAGAGAACCGCCACGATGAGAATGACGATCGCTATTCCGCGACCGCTGCCAAACCCGCCCGGGATGAACCGGCGAACCTTGTCCTGGCTGCGACGTAGCATCTCTTCGATATTGGGCTGCTGTCCGCCGCCCATGCCGCCGCCGCCCGGTGGGCGTTGACCACCCCAAGGACCGCCGCCGCCGCCACTGCCGCCGCCGCCCCATGGGCCACCACCGCCTCCCTGACTGTTCCAAGGCATCGCAAATTCCCTCGTCTGTAAGCTGGCGCAAAACCTGATGTCTGCCTTTCTGGGGCAAACGGTCACCACGCCGGGTTTATAAATCGATCACTCAGGCTTATATCACACAACATACCGTGAGGCGTGATCACGCCATGGCGACCAGTCCTAGACGATATTGTCTGTACACCCGGAGTTTTCAAGCATGTCGGACCTTTCACAAGACGATATTCGCGCAGCTTTATGCACAATCGTTGATCCCGTTAGTGGCAAAGACATCATCGCCAATGACATGGTCTCGGGATTGGTGATCAAGGATCGCAACATCGGATTTGCCATCGAGATCGATCCGGCGGACGCAGACCGGATGGAACCGCTGCGCAAAGCCGCGGAACGAGCCGTCCTCGCGCTCGATGGCGTGTCGTCCGTTTCGGCAGTTCTCACCGCCCACAATGCGGCACCTGCAGCGCCCGCTGAAACCCCGGCTTCTGACGCAAACCCGGAAGCTCCCGCCAATCAGGCGCCCGCCACATCATTGCTGCCGGGCGTCGGCGCGATTGTTGCCGTGGCCAGCGGCAAGGGCGGAGTCGGTAAATCGACAACGGCCGTGAACCTCGCCGTCGCGCTGGCTTCGCTGGGGCAGCGCGTCGGCATCCTCGACGCCGATGTCTACGGACCGTCGCTGCCGCGCATGCTGGGGATATCGGAAAAACCCAAGCCCCTGGCCAATAAAAAAATCGAGCCGCTCGAGGCACATGGCGTGAAAGTCATGTCGATGGGTTTCATGGTTCCCGAAGACACGGCCATGGTCTGGCGTGGTCCCATGGTGATCGGGGCGCTGGAACAGATGATGCGCGAGGTCGAATGGGGCACGCTCGACGTGCTGATCGTCGACATGCCGCCGGGAACCGGCGATGCGCAGCTGACCATGGCGCAGCGGGTCCCGCTGGCCGGCGTGGTGATCGTCTCGACCCCGCAGGACATCGCGCTCATCGATGCCCGCAAGGGCATGAACATGTTTGCCAAGGTCAACGTACCGGTGCTCGGGATCGTCGAGAATATGAGCATGTTCATCTGCCCGAAATGCGGTGAGCAAACAGACATCTTCGGGCATGGCGGCGCGCGGTCCGAGGCCGAACGGCTCGGTTGTGATTTCCTCGGAGAGATACCGCTCGATGTTGCAATCCGGGTTACCTCCGATTCCGGGCAACCGATCACGGCGAGCGAGCCCGACGGCCCGCACGCAGAGGCCTACCGCGATCTCGCATCGGCCGTGCTGGCAAAAATATCGACGGCAACCACCCGACCGGCGCCGAGCATCTCGATCGACTAACCGCGACACCCCAGCGACACCGCGTCACGCCACCGCCTCACGAAAGCGCGCACGCCCGTCGCGCTTAGTTGATCGCACGACACATCTTCGTGCGTTGTCGAAATGTCTATTCCGACCCAACTTCAGGCCAGAGGCGGGTCCCTGAGTTAACGCCCGCATCGCGAAACCGTCGGGTCGGAGACAGGCCCTGCCCCGCAGGCCGCCGGCCACCTTGCCCCCCAAACGGCCGGCACCAAATGGCCACCGACCCGACGGATTTCATTTCCCGCCCAGCCCCGCAGATCAGATGATTTTATTGTGCCGAAATCGGAATGATTTCTGCGTGGAGGGTGTTCATGTAGCGTATCGCAACTCACATGCGGGAGAATCCAGATGCGCAATGTCACCCGAGCGGCAACGTTCCTGATCATCGGCCTTTTGTTTAGCGCGCCGGCGCTGGCGGTCGAGCCCGTGTATAGCGCCGACGGGGCCGCCATCCACGGCTATGACCCGGTGGCCTACTTCACCGAGGAAAAGCCGGTCAAAGGCGACCCCGCGCACAGCGCCACTTATCAGGGGACAACCTGGCATTTCGCATCGGCGGCAAACCGCGACATGTTCACCGCCGAGCCCGAGAAATTCGCTCCGCAATATGGCGGCTACTGCGCCTGGGCCGTCGCCAACAACTACACCGCCACCACCGACCCCGACGCATGGTCGATCCGGGACGGCAAGCTCTATCTGAATTATTCGAAACTCGTGCGTGCGCGCTGGGCCATCGACAAGTCCGGCAACATCGTCTCCGCAGACCGCAACTGGCCGGGCCTGCGCGACGGCAGCTAATGATCGTGAATTCGGGCCCTAGCGTTCGAGGGTGACAAAACTGAACGCGGGCGTGTCACCCTCGGCCGGGTGATCGACCCGCGCCGTCTCGCGCCAGATATTACGATCGAGATCGGGAAAATGCGTATCGCCATCTGCCGCGACATGCACTTCCGTCAGGTAAATTCGTTCCGCGCGTGGCAGCGCCAGTTCATAAATTTGCGCGCCCCCGATCACCATCACCTCGGCCGCATCACCGGCGGCCAACAGCGCGGCATCAAAATCACCGACAACCGCAATATCAACACCGACAAAATCCGAATCGCGCGTAATCACGATGTTCGTTCGCCCCGGCAATGCGCGGCCGATCGACTGGTGGGTCTTTCGCCCCATCACGATCGGATGGCCGGTTGTTGTTGCCTTGAAAAACTTCAGATCGGCGGGGATGCGCCAGGGTAGATCGCCGTCTCGACCAATCACGCCATTCTCGGCTACCGCGACAATCAGCGAAATCCGCACGAACTCAGACCGCGACTTTCGCCGGGATATGCGGGTGGAACCGGTACCCGTCGAGTGTGAAGTCGTCATAGTCGAACGCGAACAGGTCATCGACGTCCGGGTTCAGGGTTAACTGCGGCAACGCGTAAGGCGCGCGCTCCAACTGCGCATCAGCCTGTTCGAGGTGGTTCAGGTAAAGATGCGCATCGCCGAAGGTATGGATGAATTCACCCACTTCCAGACCGGCGACCTGGGCCACCATCATTGTCAGCAGCGCATAGGATGCAATGTTGAACGGGACGCCGAGGAAGATGTCGGCGCTGCGCTGATACAGCTGACAAGAGAGCTTGCCGTCGGCGATGTAGAACTGAAACAGGCAATGACATGGCGGCAGGGCCATCGTGTCCACATCCGCGACATTCCAGGCTGACACGATCAGCCGACGTGAATCCGGTCGGTTTTGGATTTGATCCAGCAGATTGTGAATCTGGTCGATCCGGTTGCCGTCGGGTGCCGGCCATGATCGCCATTGATGACCGTAGACCGGACCGAGATCACCATCGGAATCGGCCCACTCGTTCCAGATCGAAACGCCGTTGTCGTTCAGATATTTGACGTTCGTGTCGCCCTTGAGAAACCACAGCAACTCATAGATTACCGACTTCATATGGATTTTCTTGGTCGTGACGAGCGGGAAGCCGGCATTGAGATCGAAACGCATCTGGTGCCCAAATACAGACAAGGTTCCGGTCCCCGTGCGGTCGGTCCGCTCGGCACCATTGTCGCGAACATGTCGCATCAGATCGAGATATTGCTGCATCGGGTCTCAGGCCTCGGGTCGGGCTTACGTATTGCGTCAAACCTAGTCCGCAACACGAGTCGCGGATATCCGCGACACCCTGTGAAAAGCCGGGCCAACGGGGATAACCCTGCTTAGTCCTTCGTATTTGCCGTTCCGGCCCTATATAATAGGGCGTCGGGTTTACTCGACTATGGCGATAAACGTTTTGCGCAATAAACGTTCGGACCCGGGGGCAGTACCCGGCGCCTCCACCATTTACCTCGGTATTTCATGGCTTACGCCATGACCGGAATGGGGG
>JABJEK010000087.1 GCA_018702955.1 Rhodospirillaceae bacterium
GACCCGCGCCTTGATGCTCATGGTCAGCACCCAAGCCACCAGAACCGCCGTCACGACGAAACCGATCTGGGAATAGAATTCCGGCGACCCGAGATGAACCAGGGTGTTCTGCCAAACGGCGTCCAGTTCTTCGATCACTCGGTCCATCGTGAAATTCCTTCAGCGGCGCGTGGCACCCACGATAGGCGCTTCAATCCCCGCTCACAATCGAGTCCACCAATCACCCGTGGCGTTTCTCCCGTACGCGGCCCAGCAGCACGACGATCCGCCCAAGCACCAAACTCACAGAAACGGCGCCGATCGCGTCCAAAACGCCGCGCGCTTTCTATTTGAGTAGATCCCGCGCGATCAGCATGCGCTGGATCTGGTTGGTACCCTCGAATATCTGGGTCACCTTGGCATCGCGCATCATGCGCTCGACCGGAAATTCCTTCATGTACCCGTAGCCGCCGAGAATCTGGACGGCATCGGTCGTGACCTTCATGGCGGCATCGCTCGCCAGCGTCTTCACCATCGCCGACAGGCCGCCATAGCCGTCCATCTCGCCCCGGTCGTAACGCGTGGTCACCTCGTAGAGCAGCGACCGCGCCGCCTCGATCTGCATGGCCATGTCCGCCATCATGAATTGCAGGCCCTGGAATTCGGCGATCGGCTTGCCGAACTGCTCGCGCTCCTTGGCGAAGGCCACCGCCTGGTCGAGCGCACCCTGGGCGATCCCTAGCGCCGACGCCGACATGGCCGGCCGGTTGAACTCCATGCATTTCATGGCGATCGCAAATCCCTCGCCGTCCCCGCCAATCATCGCGTCGGCAGACACGCGGACATCTTCGAAGAAGAAGTCACAGTTCGGGGTGGCGCCGTTGTAGCCCATCTTCCTGTTCTTCGGGCCGCGCGTGACCCCGGCCAATGACGTGTCGACGATGAACGCCGAGACACCCTTGGCGCGCGGCGCGTCGTTGGTCCGGGCGAGCACCAGCACATAGTCCGCCACCGGACCGCAGGTCACGAATATCTTGTTCCCCGTGATCAGCCAGTCGTCGCCATCGCGCACCGCACGCGTGCGCAGCGCGGCCGCGTCCGATCCAGCCTCGGGCTCGGACAAGGCGAAGGCGACGAGGGTGCGCCCCTTCGCCAGGAGCGGAAAATACTTCTGCTTTTGCGCTTCAGTTCCCCCGAACAGCAGCGGCAGGGCCATGCCGTTCCCGTTCTCCCCGACCATCACGGACAGCGACAGGGAATACTTCGCCAGCTCCTCGCGCGCGATGCACAGCATGGTCAACGACCCGGCCGGCCCGCCATATTCCTCCGGCACACTCCACTGCAGCAGGCCCATGTCGCCAAATTTCGGAATCACCTCCTCGGGAAACCGGTCCTCATGGTCGATCTCGTCGGCGATGGGCGCGACCTCGCGCTCGGCGAACCGACGGATCTGATCCCGGAAGATCCGGTCTTCCTCGGAAAAATGGATCGGCGTGAAGCCCATATTTCTGTTTCCGTTTTGGCTGTGACGGCTCGATCTCGATGGGTTGGGGGCCGCATTGTCGAGACAGCCCAAAAATTGGGCCACGCATTCGATTCGCCCCGACACAAATGTGCACGCCGCAGCAGGCTTTGCGCTCGACCCGGTCCCGCAATATGGTTTGCCGATGGCCAACCACCTGTCTTCCGATCAAGTCACGCATTATCAGCGTGACGGATTCCTGTTCCCGCTCCGGGGGACGGCGGCAGAAGAGGCGCTGCAGTATCGAACCAGCCTCGAGGCGGCGCGCGCGAGCCACCCCGAACTCATGCAGGGCGTGGAGGCGCAAAAACTCCACCTGGTCACGACGTGGATGGCCGATATCGTCCGGACACCCACTATTCTCGATGCGGTGGAGAGCCTGATCGGCCCCGACCTGCTGTGCTGGAGTTCGACCCTGTTCGTTAAGCCGGCTGACGGGAAATCGTTCGTATCCTGGCATCAGGATGGAAACTACTGGGGCCTGAGCAATCCCGAGATCGTGTCCGCCTGGCTTGCACTGTCCGCGTCGACGGTCGAGAGCGGGTGCATGCAGATGGTTCCGGGATCCCATGAATGGGACACGACCGAGCACAACGAGACATTCGATGCGGACAACCTGCTGTCGCGCGGACAGGTCATGAAACGCGAGATCGACAGTTCGGATGCCGTCGATCTGGTCTTGGCACCCGGTGAGATTTCGCTCCACCATGTGAATGTCGCGCACGCATCGGCACCCAACAATTCAACCGACGACCGGATCGGCATCGCCATCCGCTACGTGTCGCCGAATGTAAAACAGCGCCTAAGCGAGAAAGACAGCGCGACCCTCGTGCGCGGCGAAGACCGGGTGGGAAATTTCGAGCATGAAGAGCGGCCGGCACACGACTTCGAACCCGCCGCGATGTCCCGGCTCGCACATATCGTTGCCCGAAGAAAATCCACCGTTTATCAGGATACACCGCAATAGCCGCGCGGATCCGAAACTGCACTGAACGAGGAAAACCATGTCCCCCGCAAGCGTCCCGACGATAAACGCTCACGGCGCCGCCATCCCGGCGGTCGGCTACGGCACCATGCTGTTCCCCGAACCCGAGCGCGCAGTCGAGCTCATTCTGCATGCGCTCGAATGCGGCTACCGCCACATCGACACGGCGCGCAAATACGGCACCGAGCAATGGGTCGGCGAAGGCATTCGTGCATCGGGCGTGCCGCGCGAGGACATATGGGTCACCACGAAGGTCACCGAAGAAAACGCGCAGGCCGATGATTTTGCCCGCTCGGTTGACACCAGCCTCGAGACAATGGGCCTCGACCATGTCGACCTGCTGCTGATCCACTGGCCGCAGCCGAATGTGCCGCTGGCCGAAACCCTCGGCGCGCTTGCCAAGGCCAAGCGCGACGGTCTGGCCCGGAACATCGGCGTGTCAAACTTCACGATCCCGCTGCTCGACGAAGCCACGGCCAAATGCCCCGAACCCCTGGTCACCAACCAGATCGAGTATCACACCTACATAAACCAGGACCGGTTGATCGCGGCGTGCCGCAAACACGGCCTGCTCATCACCTGCCACGCACCGCTGGCACGCGGCGCCATGCTCGACGATCCGGTCATCGTTGAAATCGCGGCGGCACACAACAAGACCCCGGCCCAGGTCGCACTGCGCTGGACGGTTCAGCAGCCCGGTATCGGCGTTGTGCCACGGGCGCTGGAATTCTCCGAGATCGAGGAAAACATCGCCATCTTCGACTTCGCGTTGAGCGACATGGAAATGGGCCGTATCGGGCAGCTCAAGGAAAGAAACCTGCGGGTCATCGACCCCGAGGTACGTCGACCGGTCTGGGACGAAGCTTAAACCCGCCCCAAACCCGGCCGCTGCGCCGAAGGTATACTGTGATCCCCCCGATCAGCGAGACGCACGATTGCGGCTACGCACGACCTGATAGCCCGGCCGCCAGACATAACGCACCGGCGCACTGAGCATGTGTACGAGACGCGTGAAGGGGAACAGCAGGAAGATCGTCAGACCCAGGAACAGGTGGGCCTTAAAGATCCAGTGCACCTCGGCCACGAAGTCTGCGGCACCGCCCTGGAAAGTGAAGATGCCACGCGCCCAGGACATGAATTTGACCATCTCTTCGCCGTCAAGATGCTGCGCCGAGACAAAGATCGTGCCCAGCCCGAGGACAAGCTGCAGATAGAGCAGGATCAGGATCCAGTTGTCGGCGAAGCTGGACGTGGCACGGATACGCACATCGAAGAGCCGGCGGTGCAGCAGCAATGTAGCACCGACCAGAGCGATCACACCGGCAACGCCGCCCATGACGATCGCGATCATCTGCTTGAAACCATGACTGATGCCCAGCCAGTCGAATATCTCGATCGGGGTGAGCAGGCCGAACAGATGCCCGAAGAAGATCACCAGAATGCCGAGATGGAACAGGACCGAACCCCAGATCAACTGCTTGCGCCGCAACAACTGGCTCGAGCCCGACCGCCAGGTATAGGGCTCGCGGTCGTAGCGGATGATGCTGCCCAGGGCGAGCACCGCCAACGCGATATAGGGATAGATACCGAAGACGAGCGTGTTGAGGAAGTCCGCCATTACGAAGGCTCCTATTGTCCGTCGACCAGCGGGTCAGCGCTGGCAGGCGGGGCTGTCGGTTGAGACGGTGTAGTGGCCGTCCCCAGGGGGGTACCGGGGGGCACATCCATGCGGGCCAGCATGTCGGAGACCTGCGGGCATGAATCGTCGTCGGGCGCACCCGGTCCGAACATTACCGCGGTCTCCTCCCATTCGGCGTCGATGGCCTCAAGATCATCGGGATCGTCATCCGGCTCGGCGAGAACGGCCGCAACAGCCGATGCATCCGGCGCCGCTCGGGCCAGTGTCTCCAAAGCGCGGAAGACGGTCGCATACGGGCTTTTCCGCTTGATCAGGCGCTCGCGCAGTGCCGCGATGATATGCAACGGCTGGCTGAGGTGATCCCGGGCTTCGCTCTCGGGAAGGATCGACAGAAACTCTAGGAACACCGGCAGATGGTCCGGCAACTCATTGGCCGTGATTTCCAGACCGTGCTTTTCATACAGATCGGTCAGGTCGACCATCGCCGGGCCACGATCCCGGCTTTCACCATGAACATGCTCGAACAGATGCAGCGACACCGACCGGGTACGGTCGAACAGCTGCACGTAGCGCTCCTGCAATTCATAGATATCTTCACCGGCGGTCTGCTTGATCAACCGGTCGAGCGCCTGCCGATCGACTTCGGGAAGCATCGCCTCATCCTCCAGAATCTTGGCGAACTCACCGGCAGCGGCCTGCAGTTCCTCGGTGGGATAGGACAACAAAGCCGAGAGGATCTTGTAGGTCACAGCCATCAGAACACATCCGTCGGGGTGGGGGTTTTCTTCGTGGCCGGGGTGCCAAACAGGTTGACCTCGGAGCTGCCGCCTGAGCAACCATTGCCGAAGCTGAACCCACAGCTGCCACGCAGATCGAAGACATCTTCGTGGGCTTCGCGGTGTGACGTGGGGATCACGAAACGGTCCTCGTAATTGGCGATCGCCATCGTGTGATACATCTCCTCGATCTGCGCACCGCTCAACCCGACCCGGTCGGCGAAACTCATATCGGGCGCCCCGTCGATGGTTTTGGCACGCATATAACCGCGCATCGCCATCATCCGTTCCAACCCCTGCACAACCGGCTCCTCGTCGCCGGCCGTCAGCATGTTGGCGAGATACTGCACCGGGATTCGCAACGAGCGGACGTCGGGCATGTCGCCATCGACACCGATCTTGCCCTGCTGGGCCGCCGTCTTGATCGGTGACAGGGGCGGCACATACCAGACCATCGGCAGCGTGCGGAATTCGGGATGCAGCGGGAATGCCACCTTCCATTCCATCGCCATCTTCCAAACCGGCGACTTGCGCGCCGCCTCGAGCCAGGCCTCGGGAACACCGTCACGGCGCGCCTGCTCAATCACCTCGGGGTCTTCGGGGTCGAGAAACACACCGAGTTGGGCGTCATACAGATCGGTTTCATCCGGCATCGACGCCGCTTCTTCAATCTTGTCGGCGTCGTAGAGGAGGACACCGAGATAGCGAATGCGACCGACGCAGGTCTCGGAACAGACGGTCGGCTCTCCGGCTTCGATGCGCGGATAGCAGAAGGTGCACTTCTCGGATTTACCCGTGTTCCAGTTGTAATAGATCTTCTTGTACGGGCAGCCCGACACGCACATCCGCCAGCCGCGGCATTTCTCCTGATCGATCAGGACAATTCCGTCTTCCTCGCGCTTGTAGATCGCACCCGAGGGGCAGGCCGCCGCACAGGTCGGGTTGAGGCAGTGCTCGCACAGGCGCGGCAGATACATCATGAAGGTGTTTTCGAAGGCGCCGTAGATTTCCTTCTCGACATTCTCGAAATTGGTGTCCTTCGAGCGTTTCTCGAACTCTCCGCCGAGAATTTCCTCCCAGTTCGGGCCCCATTCAATCTTCTCCATGCGTTCGCCGGTGATCAGCGAGCGCGGCCGTGCCGTGGGCATCGCCTTGCTCTCGGGCGAATTCTGGAGATGTGAATAGTCGAAGGTGAACGGCTCGTAGTAGTCGTCAATCTCGGGCAGGTGGGGATTGGCGAAAATCTTGGCCAGGATGTGGATCTTCGACCCCATCTTCGGCACGAGTTTGCCGTTAGGCTTACGCTCCCAGCCGCCCTTCCAGTGCTCCTGATCCTCCCAGTTCTTCGGAAACCCGATACCCGGTTTGGTCTCGACATTGTTGAACCAGGCGTATTCGACGCCTTCCCGGCTGGTCCAGACATTCTTGCAAGTGACGGAGCAGGTGTGACACCCGATGCATTTATCGAGATTGAGCACCATGCCGATCTGTGCGCGGATCTTCATTCTGCGGCCTCCTGACCGGTTTCGGGTGGCCCTTCGAGCCAATCGACATTTTCTATCTTGCGGACAATCACGAACTCGTCCCGGTTGGAACCCACCGTGCCGTAGTAATTGAAACCGTAGGATTGCTGGGCGTAACCACCGATCATATGCGTCGGCTTGACCACCGTGCGGGTGACCGAGTTGTGGATCCCGCC
>JABJEK010000010.1 GCA_018702955.1 Rhodospirillaceae bacterium
CCGCTATCTTTCCATCGACCCGTCACACTTCCCGGTCGCCAGCCGCCGCTTCGAGCAGCCCACCATGACCCGTGATTCGTTCATGGCGATGGCCGACGGATTTCGCTCTCCACACCTGTGGAATCACACCGCGGACAGCTGGCAGTTACGCCACCGGATCTGGGACTGAGAGACCCGGTTTCTCTCTCAGCTCAACCGGCAGCAGCGAACCGAGCGGTGAGGGTGGCGCGCAGGACCGGCTCGGCGCGCTTCTTATACAGCAGCCGACCGGCCGGCAAGATCAGGAAATCGAGTTCCGACAGGGCCACCGTTCGCGCCGCGTCAGCCGCGCTGTAGTTCATCGGCTCACCATGCAGATTGAGTGATGTGTTGAGCAGCGCGGGCACGCCGGTGCGCTGGCGAAATGCCTCGATCAAATTCCAGTAGTCGGGGTTGGTCTGCCGGTCGACAAACTGCGGTCGCGCGCTATGATCAGCGAAATGCAAGGCGCCCGGAATCGCCGTCAGGGCAGCCGGCAGACTGGCGAAGCCGATGGTCATGAAGGGCGAGTCAATCCCCTTGGGATTGTCGAGAATACTATTGGCATGCTCCTTTTGGATTGAAGGGGTGAATGGCATCCAGAAATCGCGATTCTTGATTGCATCATTGATCGTCTTGACGTGTTCGGGACGCGCCGGATTGGCCAGGATGGAACGGTTGCCAAGGGCACGGGCGCCAAACTCCGCCGGGCCGGCGCAGCGGGCCAGGATCAGATCTGCGGCAAGTAAATCCGCCAGTTCATCGTCCGACACGCCGTCGAGGATACCGAAGTCCGCGGCCGTCGCCTCCGTCTCGGCCAGCCGCGACGTCCAGTCCGACGCGTCCACGGGGGAGCCCAGGTAGGCATGGGACATGGGCGTCACCGCTCGTCCCTGCTCAAGGCTGTCAGCAAAACAGGCACCGGCGCACAGCGACTCATCGCCGCCCGAGGCGGGCACGCTCAGGTAGGCCACTTCAGGCAGGTCCAGCAACGCACCGGTCATGCGGATATTCATCGACAGCCCGCCTGACAGACAGAGGGTCGAACGACCGGTTTCGCGCAACCAGTGACGTGCCCAGGCGCCGGTGACCGCGCTGGCCCAGTTCTGCACCCCGGCCGCAATGCAATCGAAGCGGTGCCCCTCCAGCCGGTCGCGCAGATCGAAGTAGGAGTCACGCAACGGACGATCGGAGACGAACTCGCCGTCACGAAAGTCGAGCGCTTCGAACATCACCCGTTCCGCCGCCTCAACGTAGCGGCTCTGTCTGGCATAGGGCGCCAAGCCCATCACCTTGTATTCATGCTCGTTCGGTTTCATGCCGAGGATCAGGGTGATGAACTTGTACAGCCGGGCGACCGTGTGCGCCTGACCGCTGCCCACGTTGGACAGGCGTCCATCGGCATCCGGAAGCCAGGCCGACCAGTTGCGCCCCTCTCCCCATGCATCCGCGGTCAGGACCAGCGCGTCGTTGCGAAGGTGCTGCGGTAGTGATGCGCCGTGATAGGCATAGTGGGCATGGCAGGTGTGATGATCCACGGTCGCCACCGGACCGGTCCAACCGAAATGACGTTCAACGGCGGCCGGACGTTCCACATCGCTGAAATGGCGTGCCGCTTCCTCCCAGGTCTGCTCCTCCATGAAACCGAGATCATGGTTGTGATCTTGATTGAGGAATCGCCCGGCGTGATATTCGTCACGCCAGTAGTTACCGATATCGATACCGTCGCCGTAGAAATGCGGATGCCATAGCCGGTGCTGCTCGGTGACGTGGTCAGAGACGTTGAACTCCGAGTAGCGGTCCAGCGCGAGATGGTACGGATCCATCCAGTTCTCGGCGAGAACCACCCGGTCGATTAGCGAACTGTCTCCCTGCAGGTGATCTTCAACCATCTGCGCGATCGCCAGCCGGGGAAAGGCAGCCTGATTCTTGCGCTTGGTGAAACGCTCCTCCTGGATCAGTCCGATAATCTCACCGTCGCGCATCAGGCAAGCCGCCGATGCATGACTCTCTGCGATTCCCACTACGACCATCTAAGCCTGTCCGCCTTGGTGTGTTTCCGATCCCGCACGAACACTCGCGCACAGTGCGTCAAAGGAGAGCTCGACTGCCGAGCCTTCCAGACTCTCCACGTTCAGATGGCCAAGCCCGGAAAGGTCGAACGACGATGCCAGCGTCGCCGCCAGGAAACGCGCGCCGTCCCGGCGAGTGGTGTCATTCACCGCATCATCAGCCAGCGCCGTGCGCAACGCCCGGGCCAGTTCGCCTTCATCCTCGATCACATGAACATGATCCAGGAAGTTGTACTGGTTATGGCAACCGAAGGTCACCACCGGCTTGCCCATCACGGCCGCCTCGAACCCACCAGTCCCGGTAATGGTGGCCACCGCGTTGGCCCGATTCACCACCTCCAGTCCCAGTTCCATGCTATCCAGGATGACCACGTTCTTGAAGTCCGCAAGCTGGCCGTAGAAATCCGTCGGGCGGCGGCCAACCGCCTCGTAAGTCTCCTTCACTGCCAACATGACACCGGCCGGCAGATCCCTGGAGAGCGCCGCGATACACGAGTGCTGATAGAAGTACTCCGGCGACAGCGACTGCAGCGCCGTCTCGGGCTCGGTGTGCAGCGGATAATAAACGAATGGACGGCCTTCCAGGGATGCCAGCGGCTGTGACATCCGGTCCAGGGCGCGCAGGTCCCGGCGCCGTCGCCACACGTACGCAATCTCCTCCAGCGGGTAGTAGCCACGTGCCTTCTCATAACCACGCAGACGCCAGTAGACATGGCGCGCCGCGATATGGGCGCTGCGCCTCATCATGCCGAGCAAGCCCACATCCTGGACGAACTTGCGACGCAGCGTCATGTGCAAGCCGTAGGGGTTTTCCACCTGGGTATCGGCCGCCTCCTCCACCGCCTCGAATGCACGCTGCACGAACGGGTTCTCGAAGAACTCGTTGTGCACCCACTGGTGGTAGTCCTGGTAGCGAGATCCGGCAATGGTGCGAAACGCGACGCCCTGCTTCCTGGCGATGAGCGCCTCGATCGAGCCACCGGTCAACACCAGGGTAGGGCATTTGTCTTCGAATTCCTTGCGCCAGAATTCCACCTGGGCGCAGAACCCATTCACCATCTGCAGGTAACTGGAGTTCTCGGATCGCCGTGAGCGCGGGTGCTTGAATCCGGCCAGCGCATAACCACGGCCCAGGTGACGGTCCGAAACCGCCAGCTTGTTGATGGTCAGGCCGAGGTAAGCCTCTACCCGCCGGGCCGTCTCCAACACCTGTTGCGGGTCACCGACTGGCTGATCGGCGGTGCGGTAGCGATAGTTGTCCACGTTGACCGACTGTACGGTTGCGTCGTCCAATGCCGCTTTCCAGTAAGCGCGCTCCTGCTCAGTGGCGCAGTAGATGTGAATCTCGGAAGAAAACTCGGCCTTGAATCGCCGGGCGAGACCCAGAAGCAGTGCGCGGTAGTGTGAGTGTCCCACCAGGAACACGCGGCTGAAGTCCGACATCTCACTCCTGAACGCGATTGCCTTGAGGCGGCCAACAGCGGCGCCTGGCGGGTTCTGCGACAAACAGCGTTCATAGCATGAACGCTGGCGTAATCTACGCTAAACTGCTGATCCTGAAAACCCCGGCACCCGGGGCATCACCCGGGCCTCAGCAGCAGCGCCTGAACCCACACAGACCCTGAAACATAAACAGACTCCACGCCATGGCGCGTTCCGGAGAGACCATCCAAACCCATGAGTCACGCCCGCCTTGTACGCCTCATCGGCCGCCTCGACATCAAGGGGCCAAACGTCATCAAGGGGATCCACCTGGAAGGGCTGCGCGTGGTCGGCAACCCGGGTGAGCTGGCCCGCCGCTACTACGCAGACGGCGTCGACGAACTCATCTACATGGACTCGGTCGCCTCTCTTTATGAACGCAACAGCATTCTGCCGATCATCGAGGAGGCGGCAAGCGATGTTTTCGTACCGCTCACGGTGGGCGGCGGAATGCGATCGCTGGACGACATCAAGGCGGCTCTGCGCAGCGGCGCCGACAAGGTGGCAATCAATACCGCGGCGCTGCGCCGGCCGCCGTTCATCACCGAAGCGTCGCGCGCCTTCGGCAGCCAGTGCGTGGTGATCTCCATCGAGGCGAAGAGCCGGCCCGAGGGCGGCTGGGAAGCCTACGTGGACAACGGTCGTGAACGGACCGGTCGCGATGCCATCGACTGGGCCCGGGAAGCCGAACAACTGTGCGCTGGTGAGATCCTGGTGACCTCCGTTGACCGGGAAGGCACCCGCAGGGGTTTCGACCATGCCTTGTTTCAGGCCATGCAGGCGGCGGTGAGCATCCCCGTGATCGGTTGCGGAGGTGCATGGGAGCATGAACACCTGAGACAGGCTTACGCCGATGACGGACTGGAGGCCATCGCCGTCGCCAGCCTGCTTCACTACGGGCACAGCACGGTCGCCGAAATGAAGCGCTCGCTGGCTGGATCTGGCGTCGGATTGCGCCAATGATCGTCATCGCAGACTACGGTCGCGGCAACCTGTTCAGCATCGCCCAGGCGCTTCGTCATCTGGGCTTGGACTATGAGTTGAGTGATGACCCGGCCAGGCTGCGTAGCGCCGAGCGCCTCATCCTGCCAGGCGTGGGCAGCTTCCACGACGCCATGCACGGGCTGCGAGAGCGCGCCATGGACAGTGCCCTGGTGGACGCCGTGTCCAGCGGTACGCCACTGCTGGGCATCTGC
>JABJEK010000088.1 GCA_018702955.1 Rhodospirillaceae bacterium
CTAATGCTTCAGGCGACCTTGCTTGAAGACGTCCCAGCCGATCAGGACCTCTGCGTGGAGGAAGCCTTTGGTCCCGCGGCTGTGCTCTCCAAGTTCTCTAGTTGGGATGAGGCGATCGCGATGGTCAATGATTCCAAGTTTGGCCTGCAGGCCGGGATCTTCACCCGTGACTTCTACAAGGTCCAGCAAGCCTGGGATGAGATGGAAGTTGGCGGCGTCGTGCTCGGTGATGTGCCGAGCTATCGCGTGGACAACATGCCCTATGGGGGCGTCAAGGATTCCGGCATTGGTCGCGAAGGCATTGTTTTCGCCATGGAAGACATGACCGAAATCCGTAACCTCGTGATCAGGTCGGTGCCCGACTGATCGCCGGGTCTATCGGCCCCAAACGGCCATCACGAAGACAATAAGCGCCAGATAGCCGAGGCTCGCTGGAGATGCTCCAGAACCCGGTGTCGATCTCGACCGGCCCCGTACTTGCTCGCCGGGTCCGACATGACGCTCGGCCTACTCGTTTTTTCTCGAAGACGCCTCTAATACTTTCTCCAGCGGCGGGGTTTTGAACCCCGCCTTCTGAAGTGCCGACAGTAAATTTCGTGCCATTTCTTCGTGGGACATCCCGGCGTCGAACTGGGCAAGCGGTATCTTGTCTTTATCAGTCATTCGACACCAAGGTGTCGGTAGAAGGCGATGTGATAGACGTTCTCGTCATCGGGATCGTGCCAACCCATCGTCTCTAGTTCTTCCCTTGTCGGGGCGTCGTGCACTCTATATTCGTCCAGCTTGCGCGGGACGTCGATCGGTTCAAACCGGTCGATCTCCCATGACCTGCCTTCGCAGTAGAAGATCAGGCTCCATTCCTCATTGCCATGACGCTTCAGATAGACCTGCTGGACGTCCTGACACATTGCGGGTCCTGTGTAGCGGTAGCCGGCATAGAAGACGCGTTGTCGAGGCTTGGGATGCCGCTTTGTTGCTTTCTTGCGGCGCGGAAACTTTAGAACTGTCGCTGACATGAGCGATCACTCCTCTCTTTAGTGTTTTGGGCGGGATGCCCCGGCACACAAGCTGAAGATCAAATGCCGTCGATCCGTCGGTGGATCAGTCCTGTTTCTTAGGCTTTTCCTTATTGGCATCGTCCTTGGATGCCTTCGTTTCGTCCAATTCTTTGGTACGTACGGGGTGTGATGAAATCACGAACCCGCCCTTGTAAATCGGGTCATCTGGGCCAGCGTGTATAATAGCTCTAACCTTCGCCATAGTTCGCTCCTTTCCAAAACGAAAAACCGCCGCAGCCTTAACGCTGGGCGGTTCCCATGCGCTTTAGCTGCATTTGTTAAACGCCCGCAAGCTGCTGCTCAAATCGGCGTTGGGAAGCCCTACCTTAATCTCATCAGGCCTCGCTGGAGGAGATATGGGGCTGGTGTCGGAGACGTTCAAGACAGTTCGAAAAAAAAGTTATCTCTAACTCTCCTGCTGGTTTTGTGCGTCTTCTCTCTGAGCCTCCATATTCGATGACGCCAGCAAAAAGTTTGCACAGGACTATGACGCTTATCGAGCAGAGCCTGATCCTGAGCGGCCAGAATCGCAGCCGTTCGAGCAGGGGGCTGAAGATGGCGAGGAGTAAGACCAAGGTCGAGCTTGCTCGTGGCTACCCGCACTTTGAACACACGCCTGTCGGCAAAGCTCATATGCATCTGGAGATCGCGCTGGTTGGGCATGAGTATGATGGCCAGCGCATCAACAGCTACGAATTGGTGCAGATGATTGAGCGCGACATTCAAAGATTAATTAGCGAAAGAAGCCACGGCCTCGTCACAACGCGCCTGCGGGGCAGCTCAATTCGCGAATGTGAGCTGTGGCAGATTAACGATGAAAATGATTGCGCTACGTAAGTGGAACGTAAGTTGGTAGAAAAAGAAAAGGGCTCCAAAATCTGGATCCCTTTTTTATTCTTTAAAAACAATGAGAAAAATGGTGCCGGCTGGAGGATTCGAACCCCCGACCTACTGATTACAAATCAGCCGCTCTACCAACTGAGCTAAGCCGGCCCCTGTCTTCAATCGGCGGGACAATAGTCGCGGGGCTGCGCGCGCGGCAAGCCCGATCATACTATCTGTTCGCAATGCCGTAATATGGGCCTTGTCAGATAACGTCGGGACGAGGGTGCGCTCACATGGAATACAGACAACTCGGCCGTACTGGCGTGCAGGTCTCGAAACTCTGTTTCGGCACCATGTCATTCGGTGGGGATGCGGATGCCGCCGAGGCGGCACGCATGTACGCCGCCTGCCGTGATCGCGGGTTCAATTTCTTTGACACCGCCGACGGCTACAGTCAGGGCCGATCCGAAGAAATTCTTGGTGGCCTGATCGCCGACCATCGGGACGAACTGGTCATCTCGTCGAAATGCTTCAACCCGACATCCGACGACATCAATGATCGCGGCGGCAACCGCCGCCATATCCCGCGCGCCGTGGAGGCCAGCCTGCAACGTCTCGGTACGGATCGCCTCGACATCCTGTTCATGCATCGGTTCGAAGAGAACGCGGCGATCGAAGAAACACTGCGCGCGCTCGAGGATGTGGTGCGGGCCGGCAAGGTTCTTTATCTAGGTGCCAGCAATTATGCGGCCTGGCAGATCGCCACGTCGCTTGGAATCTCCGAACGCAAGGGCTGGACGCGCTTCGATGTCATTCAGCCGATGTACAATCTGGTCAAGCGCCAGGCCGAGGTCGAAATTTTCCCGCTGGCGGAGGCCGAGAATCTCGGCGTCATCACCTACAGCCCGGTCGGCGGGGGCCTGCTGAGTGGCAAGTACCGGCCCGGAAAACGCCCCAATGACGGCCGGCTGGTCGAGAGCGCGAGCTATGTTCGGCGCTATGGTGATGAGTGGATGTTGGAGACGGCGGGTGCGTTCAGCGAATTCGCCGACGGCAAGGCTGTCCACCCTGTCACACTGGCCGTGGCCTGGGCGGCGGCGCATCCAGCCGTGACTTGTCCGATCATCGGTGCGCGCAGCCTGGAACAGTTGCAGCTGTCGCTCGACGCGCTCGATTATGCGATGCCCGAGGCGCTGCGCGACGAAATCTCGGCGCTGTCGCGTCGACCACCGCCAGCGACCGACCGCACGGAACTCCAGTCGTAACAGGAGCAGGTAGATGACCGACAAGCCAGTTTCAGATAAACGCATCGCCATCGTCGGCACCGGTGCCAACGGCGCGGCCTTTGGTGCCGACATGGTCAACGCCGGGCTCGACGTCAGCTTCATCGAGCAATGGCCGGACCATGTCGAGGCGATGCGCGCCGATGGCCTGCGGGTCGAGATGCCCGACGAGACGGTAACCACCCCGGTCAACGCATTTCACCTGTGCGACGTGGCGACGATGCGCGCGCCGTTTGATGTCGTGTTCCTGGGCGTGAAGGCCTACGACACGCGCTGGGCGTGCGAACTGATCAAGCCACTGGTCGCGCCGGATGGACTGGTCGTCGGCCTGCAGAACGGCATGACGCTCGACGATGTCGCGGCGGTCATGGGGCCTGAGCGCACGATGGGCGCGGTAATCGAAGTCGCGGCCGGCATGTATGAGGCAGGTGTGGTCATCCGCCAGACAGGGCCGGACGGGACGTGGTTCGGCATCGGCGCATATGACGATGCGACCCGCGGCCGCGAGCAGGAAGTCGTTGATGTGTTGCGCCACGCGGGTGCCGCCGAGATCAAGGACGACATTCGCTCAGCCAAGTGGATGAAGCTCGTGGTCAACGCGGCCGAGTTTCTGCCGTCGTCCATACTCGGACTGCCGCTCGCCGACGCGATCAAGGTCCCGGGCATGCGCGAGGTGATGATGGCATCCGGCCGCGAAGCCGTGCGTACGGCGTTGGCGCTGGGACACGACCTCGTGCCGATCTTCGGCAACACGCATGTCGAAGCGAACGATCCCGACGGCTACGCAACGGTGCTTCTCGATGCTGTCCTGTCCGACTGGACGCTGCCGGATACGAAGGTGACGGTGCTCCAGGACTGGCTGAAGGGCAGGCGCGCCGAGGTCGACGACATCAATGGGCTCGTCATCCGTGAACAGCTGGCACTCGGTGGCGCGGTGCCGGTGAACGCAGGGCTGGTCGAAATCGCTCATCGGATCGAGCAGGGTGAGCTCGAGGCCGATGTCTCGAATGCCGATCTGCTGCGGTCGCTTCTTGACTAGCGTGGCTTACCGCTACGCCTGGCGTGCAATCTCATAAAGGGCGACGGCCGCCGCGTTCGATACGTTCAGACTTTCGACAGCATCGCTGTGCGGGATATGGGCCAGCGTGTCGCAGCTCTCGGCGACGAGGCGGCGCAGGCCGGTTCCCTCTGCTCCCAGCACCAACGCCGTCGGGCCCGCGACGCGTGCCTGCGCCAACGTGGTTTCGACCTCGCCGGCTAGCCCGATGCACCAAAAGTTTCTCGCCTTCAGAGCCTCGATCGAGCGGGACAGGTTTGTCTCACGCACGAGTGCGACGGCTTCAAGGCCGCCGGACGCGGCCTTGGCCAGCGCGCCGGTAACAGGCGGCGCGTGCCGGTCTTGCATGACGACCGCGGCGGCGCCGAAAGCGGCGGCGGTGCGCAGGATCGCGCCGACATTCTGCGGATCGGTCACCTGGTCCAGCACAAGAATGCATGGTGTATCCGACTGGAGAGCCCGGTCCATCGCGTCTTCGATGCCGGCATCTTCGAGCGGCCTGGCGAGCAGGGCGATCCCCTGATGCACGGCACCCTGCGGCAACACGGCGGTGACATCGTCACGCGAGACCCGGTCGATGACGGCGTCATGTCCGCCGATTTCTGCCGCGGCGCGCGCCAGTTCCACATCGTCCTCGTCACTAATCAGCGCGCGCTCGCAAACCCGCTCGGGATTGGCCAGTGCGGCAAGCACCGCGTGAGTGCCGTAGAGCCAGTTGGGGGCAGTCGGATCCCCGCCGCTGCGGCGGCGATGAGATTTTCCGGGATTTATGCGCCGTTTGGGGTGTTTTCGTGCCATAGTTGGGGCTCTTAGGCCATTCGGCGCCCGCCCGCAATATCGGCGTGGCAACGTTTGTGCACAAATGGCTGTTATTTTGAGGTTTTCCGCCGATTGGCGGTTGACACGTAGAGCGAAATCTACATATTGCCCTCCACGGGCCGGCGCCCTTTGGCGTTCGGCGCGTTTGCTGTTGGCTGCGTGCAGCATGCATGCGGATGATACGGCAGGAGGAGGGGTGCCTGAGCGGTTAAAAGGGGCGGACTGTAAATCCGTTGGCTACGCCTACGTTGGTTCGAATCCAACCCCCTCCACCA
>JABJEK010000089.1 GCA_018702955.1 Rhodospirillaceae bacterium
CAGCAGACCGGACGATAGGACGGCGTCGCCAATCCGGTTGGGACCGACATAGAGTATTCGCATGACGTTGAGGCTTATACGCGCGTGCCCAGCTTCGCGCCAATTCTTGCTGAAAAAAGAATGGGCTCGCGCCTTGCCAGATAGATGTGACAGGCCAAGTATCTATGTACCAACACAGCATAAAGCCTGGCCGCCGCCAGCCGCGAGAGGCGTCCAATGACCATCAACTTCGTCAAATTGCCGCGCGACATTGTCGCGATCAGCGGCACCGACAACCGAACATTTCTGCAGGGTCTGGTATCGCAGGACATGGACCGGACTTCCGCTGTGACATCGATATACAGCGCCCTGTTGACGCCCCAGGGAAAATATCTGCACGACTTTTTCATCGCGCAAACAGGTGACACCCTGTTGGTGGATTGCGAAGCCGGGCGGGGCGCCGACCTGATTCAGCGTCTTTCTCGGTTCAGGCTTCGCGCCGACGTGCAGCTCGAACCACGCGACGATCTCTGTGTTTTCGCGATTTTGGGTGATGGCGCGCACGAAACCCTGGGATTGTCGATGGCACCCGGGCAAACAGCCCCGATCGCAGACGGACTGGCCTTCACAGACCCGCGCGCACCGGCGCTGGGGTGCCGCCTGATCGGATCGAGCCCCGAAACCCTGGCTTGGCTGGCCCAGGCAGGCCTGACCGAAGCCGGTTTCGAGACCTACGACGCACTGCGCATATCCCTGGAGGTTCCCGATGGCTCGCGCGATATGGAGGTCGAGAAGTCCACGCTCCTCGAATCAAATTTCGACGAGCTGAACGGCATCGATTGGGAAAAGGGCTGCTATATGGGCCAGGAACTGACGGCCCGGACCAAGTATCGCGGCCTTGTAAAGCGCAAGCTTGCGGCGTTTCGGGCTACCCACGCGTCGCAGATTCCCGGCGAAACGGTGCTCATGGGAGATCAGAAAGTCGGCGATATACGCTCGCGTAGCGGTGACAATATTCTGATCTCCATTCGCCTTGACGCCCTGGAATCCGGGCCCGAACAGCTCACCGTCGGGGGGGAGCCATTGATCACCACAACGGAATCCGCGAAGCGTTAATGTTCCAATATGGAACATATTAACGGTTTATTGACGCATTTATATCTCTCTGTTCTATCTGTCATGCATTTTTTGCATAACTAGTTGGTTGATACACCATTGTTGCTGCCCTAGATGTATGGGACACAATGATCAACCCGAGCGTAGGAGTTACACGATGAACACCCTTATTACATTCGAGTCGGACGGCGAAATCCTGCGCGCTGCGGAACAGGAGCGCGGTAAGGCGATGGCCGCTTTCTTCCGCTGGCTGTTCGCCGAGCGCAAACAGGTCAAATCATCCGAGGTTTCCGGAGATATCGTCGCCGCTGAATAACGCCGATCCCGGATACAAACGAATAAAGCCGCGCCCCTTACGGGCGCGGCTTTTGCATTCGTACAGTCCGAAAAGAAGCCCCGGCCAGGCTGAAAGGACCTATCCCTTGGTATCTAGACCGGCTTCAACGCTGGCCTGCGCCGCCGCCAGACGTGCGATCGGAACGCGATAGGGAGAACAGGACACATAATCCAGGCCGGTCCGGTCACAGAATTTGACCGATGCGGGATCACCGCCATGCTCGCCACAAATCCCGAGCTTGATATCGGGGCGGGTCACGCGCCCGCGTTCGGCGGCGATCGACACGAGTTCGCCGACCCCATCAACATCGATCGAAACGAACGGGTCGATATCGATGATGCCCTGATGCTCATAGTCGGTCAGGAAGTTCGACGCATCGTCGCGGCTGATCCCGAAGGTCGTCTGGGTCAGGTCGTTGGTCCCGAAGCTGAAGAACTCTGCGGATTCGGCGATCTCACCGGCACGCAACGCCGCGCGCGGCAGCTCGATCATGGTACCGACCTGATAGTCCACACGTGTACCCGTCTCGCCGAACACGGCCTCCGCGACCTGATCGATACAGACTTTGAGAATATCGATCTCCTTTCGCGTGGCCGCGAGCGGGATCATGATCTCGGGGAGAACCGTTTCATCGGAATCCTTCGCGACGATCACGGCGGCCTCGAAAATCGCGCGGGCCTGCATTTCATAGATTTCCGGATAGGTAATGCCGAGCCGGCAACCACGATGCCCCAGCATCGGGTTCGATTCGTGCAGCTGCACCGCCCGGTCGGTCATCGCTTGCGGATCGCGCCCGGCGGCCAGTGCCACTTCGGCGATTTCCTCCTCGGATTTCGGCAGGAACTCATGCAACGGCGGATCGAGAAGCCGGATCGTGACCGGAAGGCCCGCCATGATGTTGAACAGCTCTACGAAATCCTGCCGCTGGAAGGGCAAGAGCTCCGCGAGCGCGGCCCGGCGGCCGGTCACATCGTCGGCGAGGATCATCCGGCGCACGGCCACAATCCGCTCGGGATCGAAGAACATGTGCTCGGTACGACAGAGCCCGATGCCTTCCGCGCCAAAGTCGCGCGCCGTACGTGCATCAATCGGCGTTTCCGCATTCGTGCGGACCTTGAGCCGCCGGATCGAGTCCGCCCATGTCATCAGCTTGGCGAAGTCACCCGACATTTCGGGCTCGATCGTCGGTACTTCACCGTCGATGATTTCCCCCGTCGCCCCGTCGATCGTGATCCGATCGCCGGCTTCGAGCGTTCGATCACCAACGCGAACTTGTCCTGCCGCATAGTCCACCGCGATGCCACCGGCGCCGGCAACACAGGGGCGGCCCATGCCCCGCGCCACGACCGCCGCGTGGCTGGTCATCCCGCCGCGGGTCGTCAGAATGCCACGTGCCGCATGCATTCCGTGGATGTCTTCCGGGCTGGTCTCGATCCGCACCAGGATCACGTCCTCGCCCTTCTGCGCCATGTCTTCCGCGAGATCGGCGCTGAGTACAATTCGCCCGGATGCCGCCCCCGGTGACGCCGGGAGACCCTTGCTCAGAACGTTGCGCGGTGCATCGGGATCGAGCCGCGGATGCAGCAACTGGTCCAGCTGTCCGGCCTCCACCCGCATGATCGCGTCGGACTGGCTGATCAGCCCGTCATCCACCATCTCCACCGCGATCCGCACGGCCGCAGCCGCGGTCCGCTTCCCCGATCGGGTCTGCAGCATGTAGAGCTTGTTGCTCTGCACGGTGAACTCGATGTCCTGCATATCCTTGTAGTGCGCTTCGAGTGTCCCGCGCACTTCGGCCAGCTGCCCGAACACTTCCGGCATGACCTCTTCCATCGACGGAAGGTCGGAGCCGTTCCGCTTCTTGCCCGCGATCGTCAGGTGCTGGGGTGTCCGGATACCGGCCACCACATCCTCACCCTGCGCGTTGACGAGATACTCGCCATAGAAAATATCCTCGCCGGTCGACGGATCGCGGGTGAAGGCGACGCCGGTCGCACAATCATCGCCCATATTCCCGAATACCATCGCCTGCACATTCACCGCCGTGCCCCATTCGGCCGGGATGTTCTGCAATCGACGATAGGTGATGGCGCGCTGGTTCATCCATGAACCGAACACGGCCCCGATCGCGCCCCAAAGCTGCTCACGAGGGTCTTGCGGGAAAGGCGAACCCAACTCCCGCTCCACGATGGCCTTGTACTCCCCGACGATTGCCTGCCAATCCTCCGCCGACAGATCGGTATCGAGGATCAGGCCGCTGTCCATCTTGTGCTGCTCGAGCACCTCTTCGAACATGTAATGGTCAACGCCCAGCACCACATCGCTGTACATCTGTATGAAGCGGCGGTAGCTGTCGAAGGCGAAGCGCGCGTCACCCGAACGCACCGCAAGGCCCGCCACCGTCGTGTCGTTCAGGCCGAGGTTCAGCACCGTATCCATCATGCCTGGCATCGAGGCGCGTGCCCCCGAACGCACGGAGACGAGCAACGGGTTCTCGGCGTCGCCAAACAGCGTGCCGACATCTTTCTCGATCGCTGCGAGCGCCGATTCTACCTGCGCGTCGAGGGTGTCGGGATATGTCTCGGCGTTGTCGTAGTAATGGGTGCAAAGGTCGGTCGTGATGGTGAAACCGGGGGGCACCGGCAATCCCAGATTGCTCATCTCCGCCAGGTTGGCGCCCTTGCCACCCAGAAGATTCTTCATGCCGGCGTTGCCGTCGGAAGACCCGGCCGCGAAGCTGTAAACCCACTTTTCCGTCGTTGCGTTCATCGAACTTCCATCAGCCTTCGACCTTTGAGAAGTCTGCGACATTGTTCATTACCCCTTGGATTCGCGCGAGCAGGCGCAATCGATTACCCCGGACGGCGGAGTCGTCCACATTCACGGTAACCTCGTCGAAGAACGCATCGATCGGCTGACGCAATCCGGCCAGGCTTTTCATGGCTGATTCAAACGCCTCGTCCGCCAGCGCCGTCTCGATTTCGCTCTCGGTCCGCGTCAATACGTCCCAAAGCGCGCTTTCGATTTTCTCGGCCCCACTCAACCCGGGGTCGTACGCCGCCCCGTCATAATCGGCGCTGTCTTTCTTCTCTTCGGCACGCACGATGTTTGCCGCACGGCGATAGGCAACCAACAGGTTGGTTCCGTCATCCGATTGCAGGAAATCTCCCAGCGCGCGCACGCGTGCAACCAGTTCGACCAGGTCGCCATCGCTCTGCTGTTCGATCACCGCTTCGATATGGTCATGGCGCACGCCGTCGTCGCGAAGATGCACCTTGAGGCGATCGGCAAAGAAGGAGAGAAGATCGTCGTCGATGGCCGTGTGATCGCATTTGTGATGCGCCCGGGCCTCGGCGAATGCCGCGTGCAGGCCGAGCCGCAATCCGTTCTCCAGGACGATTCGGATCACACCCAACGCCGCGCGCCGTAGCGCGAACGGGTCCTTCGAACCCGTCGGCTTTTCGTCGACCGACCAGAAACCGATCAGCGTGTCCACCTTGTCGGCAAGGGCAACGGCTACGCTCACGGGTGCCGACGGGCACGCATCGGACGGCCCTACCGGCGAATAATGTTCGGCGATGGCATCTGCCACGTCGCCGGGCTCACCCTGCGCGGTCGCATAATAGCGGCCCATGGTACCCTGCAGATCGGGGAACTCCCCGACCATGCCGCTGACCAGGTCCGCCTTGGCGAGACGCGCGGCGCGCCCGACCGTCTGGGAATTTGCGTCGGGGATAGCGCCTGCAAACCACATGGCCAGCGCCTCGACCCGCTCGACCTTGTCGCCAATGCTGCCGAGTTTCGCGTGAAAGACGATCCCGTCGAGAGACTTGCCCATCGTCTCAAGCAGGACCTTCAGGTCCTGGTCCCAGAAATACTTCGCGTCCGACAGGCGTGCGCGCAGCACGCGTTCGTTCCCGGCCACGACGGCCGCGGGATTATCGGCCTCAATGTTCGACACAAACGCAAACGAGGGCGCGATCTCGCCACTCGCCTGTTTCAGGCCGAAATACTTCTGATGTTCACGCATGGACGAAACCAGCACTTCTGCCGGCAATTCCATGAAGGCCGGATCGATCGACCCGATCAGGACCTGCAGCCATTCGACGAGACCCGCCACTTCCGCATAAAGCCCGTCATCGTCGGGCACCTGAAAGCCGCCATCGGCGCATAGCGCTGCAAGCTGTTCGCGGATCGACTGCTCCCGCGCGGCGGAATCCACCACGACTTTGGCGTCGCGCAGCCGTGTCTCGTAGTCGGCGAAATTCTTGACCGCGAAAAGCTCGGGCGCGTGGAAACGGTGGCCGGCCGTCTGGTCGGTGAATTCGAGCATACCGTCGCCAGTATCCAGGCCACCCGACAGGGGCGTGCCATCGAATATGGCCAACACGGCGTGCAGCGGCCGAATCCAGCGAAAACTCGATTGGGCCCAGCGCATGGATTTCGGCCAGGGAATGTCGTTTGCAACACCGACGACGATTTCCGAAAGCACATCGCGGGTCGGCCGGCCGGTTTCTTCCCAGACCGCGACATAGAAGGATCCCTTCTTGTCTTCGCGGACTTCGCATTCGTCGAGCGAAATCGCGATCGAGCCGACAAACCCCTCGATGGCCTTCTCGGGTGCGTCCGTGCGCGGCCCCTTGCGTTCGACCGCGCGAGATGGCTGCGTCACAGGCAGATCATCCACCCGGATCGCCAGACGCCGCGGCGTGGCCCGCACATCGACAGCACCGTGATCCAGATTGTTTTCCTTGAGCGCCGCCGTCAGGAGCCGCTCAAGGTCGGCCGATGCCCGGCGCTGCATACGCGCGGGAATTTCTTCGGACCGGAATTCAATAAGGAGTTCAGCCATCGCGCTCAGCCACCCGCCTGCGCCTGCAGCCACTTTTCACAACAGCCCTTCGCAAGCTCGCGCACCCGCAGGATATAGGCTTGGCGTTCCGTCACCGAGATCACACCGCGCGCATCCAGAAGATTGAACGTGTGGCTCGCCTTGATGCACTGGTCGTAGGCGGGAAGTGCCAGTTCCTGCGCGATCAGCGCGTGGCACTCCGCCTCCGCGTCCGCGAAATGCTGGAACAGGATGTCGGTGTTCGCGTGCTCGAAATTATAGGCGCTGAACTCCTGCTCGGCCCGCAGGAAGACGTCGCCATACTTGGTGCCCGCACCATTGAAATCGAGGTCGTAGACATTCTCGACGCCCTGTACGTACATCGCCAAACGTTCCAGGCCATAGGTCAGCTCGACCGCGACGGGGTCACAGTCGAACCCGCCGACCTGCTGAAAATACGTGAATTGGCTGACTTCCATCCCGTCACACCAGACTTCCCAGCCCAGCCCCCAGGCGCCCAGCGTGGGGCTCTCCCAGTCATCTTCGACGAAACGGATATCGTGCGACTTGGGGTCGATCCCGAGTGCGGCGAGGCTTTGCAGGTAGAGATCCTGGCTGTCCTTCGGCGACGGCTTCAGGATGACCTGGAACTGATAATAGTGCTGCAGCCGGTTCGGATTCTCGCCATACCGCCCGTCGGTCGGCCGCCGTGACGGCTGCACGAAGGCCGCGCGCCAGGGGTCCGGGCCCAGTGCGCGGAGCGTCGTCGCGGGGTGAAACGTACCCGCGCCTACCTCCATATCGTAGGGCTGGAGAATGACGCAGCCGTGATCCGCCCAGAACCTCTGCAGTGTGAGGATCAGGTCCTGAAAGCTGTGCGGCGATGCCGCAGAGCGAGCTCCATCGGGTTGGTTGATAGCCATTTTCCGGAGTAGTGCACCAAAGCCTGTTGGCGCGGCGGAAAATAGAAGCGGTCCACCCCCCGGTCAAGGCGCGGGGAGCGACATTCTGTGTGCAATATTCAGCGATGTCGCGCCCCGAAATTCGCCCCCACAGGCTCCCGTGAATGCGCAGCTCCAATTAAGCGGCTCAGTCCGGCTTCGCGTCCTTGTCCCGCACGACGTAGGTGTCGCTTTCCGCGTCGTATTCGGTATCGAACGCATCAGGTTCGGGTTTGCTTTCCGCAGCACCTCTACCGCGTCCGCTGCCGCCCTGTTTTCCACCCGGTGCCGCGCCCCGGCCGAAAAGGCGAAACCCGATCATCACCGCACCGATGATGAGGGCCAGGACAAGCAGTTTTGAAAGTGAAAAACCGAACATCGACAGTTTCCTGAGTGTTTCCGCGCCACGCACGCGCCAAACTTCATACCATTACTGCCAACCATCCGCACCGGCATTGGCGTTACACCAGGTCGGGCCCACCACCGAACGCCAGGCTGCTACCTCCCTCAATAATCTCTCGCGCGGCCAATGTGTAGGCGCCATCGGGTGCATGCAAAACCAGTCCGGGGCAAAGCACGGTTGGCGTCTGTACACCGACCCGCGCCGTGATGATGACGCGTTTGGCCGGGGCGTCCGCACGCGGCCAGATCGGAAGCACTCTGATCTCACCGGCCAATTTCGCGATCCCGGCGAGCAATTCCTCGAGCCGATCGGCGCGGTGGACAATCGTCAGGCGCCCCTTGGGCCGGCAGCAAGCGGCCATGAACGAAAGCCAGTCGGCAAACGGCAGAGACTCTATCGTCGCCGCGCCGACCGCATCGGCAACCGTCCGTGAATCTGCGCGATGCGCGGGCAGATAAGGAGGATTGGAAAACACATGATCGAAGGCGCCGCGCAGATGGCCGGGCACGCCGTGGGCGACATCCATGGTCTCAACCGCGACCCGGTCCTCGAATTTATTCGCCGAAATGTTCGCACGCAGGCATTCGGACATCCGCGCGTCCCGGTCGACCCCGAGCACCTCGGCTTGGGGCAGGCGCGACGCGAGACATAGCGTCGCACCACCCGCACCACAGCCGACATCGAGCGCGCGTTGCCCATGTCCGAGAGACACGGCGGCGGCGAGCAAGACTGCGTCAACCGAGACCCTGAAGCCCGAACCCGGTTGCCTTATCTCGACACGCCCGCCAAGCAATCTGTCTGTGGTTTCGGCCGCCACGGTCATTCAGGTCGCCCCCGAGGCGTGTCGCGAGATTCCCGGGATTCAAGGAGTTCCGCACCCACGAGCAATTCGCGGGCCACACCATAGTCTTCATCCAGCACCATCATGCGCTTCTGGATTGCGGAAATGCTGCCCTCGATGATGGCGGCATGCGTGTCGAACATGACGCATTCGATCCCGGCATCTTTCAGCAACGCCATCGCCAGCGACAGCGCCACATGATCATTCGTCCTCAGCAATTCGCGCAAGCTACGCTCCGTCACGCCGTAGTGAATGGCCGGCACCTTACTTGACGCCCATATGAAACATCATATGCTCGCCGGACACCGCTGGCGTGAACATTCTGGGGCCAGTTATCCTGGCTGCTCGAAACAGTCATCAGGCAAACAAATCTGGAGTGAATGTCGTGGCCGTTATAGCCCGTCTGGACGGATCACAGTCAGAAGGAACGCCGAACGCGCTCGACAATCTGCGTGACCTTTGCGCTACCGATTTCGCCCGGGTGAACCAGATCATCGTCGATCATATGCAGTCCGACGTCCCGCTGATCCCCGAGTTGGCCAGCCATCTCGTCGCCGCCGGCGGCAAGCGGCTCCGGCCGCTCCTGACCCTGGCCAGCGCACGCCTGTGCGGTTACGACGGTGACAAGCATATCGGCCTCGCGGCCGCGGTCGAGTTCATCCATACAGCAACACTCCTGCATGATGATGTGGTCGATGAATCCGACCTCAGGCGCGGGCGCGACACGGCCAACGCCGTGTGGGGAAACCAGGCCAGCGTGCTGGTCGGCGATTTCCTGTTCAGCCGGTCCTTCCGCCTCATGGTCGAGAGCGAATCCCTCAAGGTGCTCGACATCCTGGCCAACGCCAGCGCGGTGATCGCCGAGGGCGAAGTTGCACAGCTCACGACCGCCAATGACACGGCAACGACGGAAGAGGATTACCTCTACGTCATCCGCTCAAAGACGGCCGCACTGTTCGCGGCCGCCTGCCAGGTCGGCGGACATATCGCGGACCGGAACAGCGAAGACGAAACGGCGCTCGAACAATATGGTGCCAATCTCGGCATCGCCTTCCAGCTGGTCGACGACTATCTCGACTATTCCGCAACCGACAAGGCATTCGGCAAAGGCGTCGGCGACGACTTCCGCGAGGGCAAGATCACCCTGCCGATCGTCCTGGCGCTGCGCCGGGGCAACGACGACGAGCACGCCTTCTGGAAACGTACGCTCGAAGAGCTGGATCACCAGGAAGGTGACCTGGAGCGGGCCATCGAGATTCTCACCGCTCATGACGCCCTGTCAGACACGCTGATCCGCGCCCGGGGCTACGCGGAGACCGCGCGTGCCGCACTCGCCAATCTCCCCGACAATGCGCACCGAACCGCGCTGGAGAATGTCGTCGATTTCTGCGTCGAGCGTGCCTACTAGGCCGCGGCTTAAGTGACCGCACCCTGACGCTCGGGGAGCGTCAGAAACCCCATCAGCACATGAAAGAAACGATGGCGGTTCACGCCCAGCGTGCCGACATGCGCCTGATCCGGCAGCACGACCATCTGCTTGTCGTCTGATTTCAGTTCCCCGAAGAACGCAACAATATCCTCCTCCGTTGCGATACCATCATGCTCGCCGCGCAGGATGAGCACCGGGCAGTCGATCAACTCGGGATCGACGACCGGCAGGTTGGCGCACATATCCAGATAGGTGCCGGTCGGCATGGTCGTCCCGTACTCCAGCTCGGCATCGGCGAATGCGTCCGCCACGCCCTCTTCGACCAGGCCCGGCCGGTCGCGGTTGAAGATCGAGTGAAAGAAGGCACGGTCCACATCGCGGGTGGGAAGGGTTCGGAAATGATCGAGATTCTCGCGCCGTTTCTCGAGCGTCGGTGAACCTTCACCGGTCCACACGAACGCGTCGAGCGTCAGCGATCGCACATTCTCGGGTTGCCGGGTCGCAAACAGGCCGGCCCGCAGGGCACCCGACGAACTGCCGAAGAAATGGAATTTCTTCTGTCCCGTTTCTACCTCGACGATCGACATCGCGGCGGCCAGGTCAGCGGCACCACTCGCGATGTCGGAATTGCTGTCGGTGCGGTCCGAACGGCCATAATTCTCATGGTCCATCGTCCACACATCGAAGCCCCAGCGCGCGAACCAGTCCATCATCGAAAAGCCCGGTTTTCCAGGAACCTCAAGGTCGAAACCCGTGCGCGCGCACAGTGACGACCCATGCACCAGGAACAGCACGGGGGCCTGGCCTTCCGGCGCTCCCGCCAATCGTTTGCGGAAGACAAACAGACGCACGTCGTCCTTCTGGACCCAATATTCCTGCTGCTCGATCTGGCCTTCTGTCATCGCATTATCCGGTTCGCTAGAGATAAGGTGAAAACAATCTTGCCACGCCGTCGCGCAGCCGCACAGGCAAGGAGCGCGCGCCAAGTTCGTCGAGCGTCAGGCGGCGAGCCCGTTTTCGTTCCGCCTCGAACTCATTCGACAATTCGTCCACGAATGCAGTATCGCAACATTCGACATTCAGTTCGAAGTTCAGCCGCAGGCTCCGCGGGTCCCAGTTCGACGAACCGATGAGGGCCCACGCCCGATCCACCATCAGAAGTTTGGCGTGATTGAAGGGTTTGGGTCCGAGCCAGATATTGCAGCCGTCATTGAGTAGTTCATCCAGACGCGCCCGAACCGCCCAATCGACAAACCGGAGATTGCTCCGCTCGGGGATCAGGATGTGGATCTTCACACCCTTGATGGACGCGAGGCGCAACGCAGAAACCAAAATCTCATCGGGCAGAAAATACGGTGTCTGGATCAAAATCCGGTCCCGCGCCTCGAGGATTGCGGCATGCAGAATCCATCTTGTGCGGTCGATCGGCTCATGCGGGCCGGTCGGGATGGCGCGGGCGACGACCTCGCCGTGTTCGGCGAGTTGCGGGAACCACTGGTCCCCTTCCAGGGCCTCGCCGGTCGTGAAGGTCCAGTCATCGGCGAACGCGTCGGACAATTGTCCGACGACGGGGCCGGCGATACGAAAATGCAGGTCGCGCACCGGGCGCCTGGGGGCCGCATCCAACCTGTTGTTCTGGGAAATATTAATGCCGCCGGTGAACCCGGTTTCGCCGTCAACAACGAGAACTTTTCGGTGACTGCGCAGGTTGAGATACGGCATCCGCCAGGGCCAGAAAGAATGCATGTACCGGGCAAACGGTATCCCGGCGTTGCGCAAAGCCGGGACGATCGAGGGAAACGAATACATCTGGCCGACCCCGTCGACGAGAACCCGCACATCAACGCCTCGCGCCTGCGCCCGCGCAAGCGCCTCCACAAACTCCAGGCCGGTGGCGTCGCGCTTGAAAATATAGCTCGACAACATGACCGATCGGGTCGCGGCATCGATGCTCGCGATCATGGCCGGATAGACCTCATCGCCGTTGCGCAGTAACTGAACCCGGTTTCCGCCAACAGCCGGGTTCGGCGCGAGATTGTCGATCAGGCGATCGATGGCACTTTCAACCTCACCCCGGCCGACCTCTGCCTCCCGGTCACCGGAACCAACAGGCGTGCCCGACGGCAGTCGGGTCCGCGCGGCGCGTCGGCGAATGCGATTGATCCCGAACAGCAGATAGGCGACGGCCCCGATACCCGGCGACAACAGAATGAGGCCGACCCAGGCGATCGCCGCGTTCTCGTTGCGCTTGTGGAGGACAACGGTGGCCGCGAGCACGATCGGAATGACGCCGAGCACGAAGGTCGTCGCAAACGGCCAGTAGAACGCAAACAGTTCCAGCATCGGTCCTACTTATCTCGGCGCCCCGAGCTCACCTGTTTCGCGGGACGTGCAGACTGACGGCGAAGACCCCGCGTTTCAAGCCCGCGCGAAGCCTCCGGCTGCCTGCATCCGTTCAATCCGGCGAAGGCACCCCATCCTCTTCGGGCCGTCGATCATGGATCGTGGATTGCCGCACGGACGGACTGACCACGGCAAAAATGGCATCCGCCGTCTGACCCACCTGCTGCAGCCGCGCGCGCAAATCACCCAACTCAAGCTGCACGACATGAATTTCCTCCCGCAGCGCATCGACCCGGTTCCACAGCCGGTCTCGCTGCTCAAGCTGAAACCGGGCCGAACCGTCGATTTCGCGCGCCAGTTCGCTGCCCTGCTGGGCCACATCTCCCCGCACCAGCCGGACTTCGTCGAACATGAACCACCACCCGCTGAGCGCGATGGCCGCGAGTGTGGCCAGAACCTTCGCGAGAACCCGCACCGTCACTGGCTGGTCCACAAGCCGCTGTCCACTGTTGCTCATGACCTTCCTCCACAAACGAAAACGGCCCCGCAATGCGGAGCCGTCCGTTCAAACTGTTGAACTGTTTATTCTATTGCAAACACGACCGAGACCTGCGCCCGCACCGTCAGCTCGCCGGCCGCGACCGGCACGCTGGAGGCCTCCGCGCGGGCCAGAAACTGGCGCGGCGCTGGCCCCACGCCCCCGGCGTTGATCGTCAGGATCGGCCCCAGCTCGATACGAGCCGCATCGGCGATGTTGCGCGCTTTCGCCACCGCATCGCGGACGGCATTCGCCATGGCCTTCTTTTCCAGGCCGTCCCGTTCCGCCACATCGAAGCTGATCCCCTGCACCATGTTCGCGCCCGCCTCGACGACACCATCGAGGACCACGCCGAAACCCGCGAGATCGCGCACGGTGATATGCACATTGTTGCGAACCGTGTAGCCGATAATCTCGGGCTGGACGGGTTCATTGCCCCGGCGCGGCCGGAACTGCGGCGACACCGATATGTTCGTCGACTGCATGTCGCCAGGGCCGACACCCGAGGCGCGCAGGAATTTGAAAACCCCAGCCGTTTTCACATTGTTGGCGGTCAGCGCTTCGCGCGCAGCCGGCGCAGTCGTCGTCACCCCGACCGTGATGGAGACCAGGTCAGGCGTCGCGGCTACCGTGCCGCTGCCGGAAACGGACAAGGTCCTTGGCACCGATGAATCGTCATCGGCAAGCGCAACACCTGCTCCAACGAGGGAAAACACCAGCACGAACGAAAGCAAGAAACGCATGATCAAATCTCCTGACGACATATTTGAAAGGCGACGCTACCTCCCAATTTTGACGAAGCTGTGGCCGATCATGCTGTCATTCGGCACCGATTTCCATTCGTGTTGCTATTCGTCGAGCGTTTCCGTGTCGTCCCCATAGGCCGCGCGGGCAAGATCGGACCGGCGCGCGACCGCCTGCCGGTGCTCGGGGTGGGCCCGATCGAGCAGGGCTGCACGAAACTCGGGATCGGCCTCCAGGGTCGACAACCGGGCACGCGCTTCCGACGACGAGCGCCCGATCCGCGATTCTTTCCCGCCAACGAACTCGGCCTCCCCCATCACCTCACCCAGCCTCGCAAACGCACGTACCATGTCCGGATGGTCCCCCAGATACTGCCCATCGGTGAGCCGTAGCTGACGCACATCGTCCACACGTTCGCCAAAAGCTGCGGCAAACGCACGGTTGGCCCTGTCGACCTGCGCGTCGAAATCATCGCCCCAATCCCGGCGCAGGCCGGTCTCCGCCGCTTCGAGCGCACGGCCCTGTGCGGCGTTCGCATCCTGCCAGGCAGCCCCCTGCAGCTCGCCATAGCCTTCAAGCAGGACCGCGCCTGCGCGTCGGTCAGGCCCGACGCGTGCATCCGTTCGAGCATCTGGGCTTGGAAATCTTCGTCCCAGGGCATCCCCTCCGGTCGCTCCAACCCCTCCAGATCATACCCATCGGGGTTTTCGGGCCGGCCCAGCGCGTCATAAAACCGCGCGCGCTCCGCATCATCCGCGTCGGTGATGCCCGAGACGTGCGTCGCCCAGGCCGGCCGCGTCAGCGCCAGCATCGCGCCGGGCGGCACGGGAATGTCGGGCGTGCTCGTGCCGCCCGTCGCGGCCACGTCGCTGGTGCCGAATTCGACGAACGCCAACGCCGCGCTGTCGTTGTAGACCAGCACCTGGGCCCCGGTGCCATAACCGGGCATGGCGACCCGGTCGCCGGCGCTGGTCGTGGCCTGCAGGTAAACCCCCGCGGTCTGAATTTTGATCGGTGTGCTCATGTTTTCATGCTCCCAATAGTGTTTTCTTGGTGATCGGCGCGTCGCTCGAAAGGCCCGTACCGCCCGCGATTCCCCTGTTCCCGGTCAGAAAGGTGGCCGACCTGCCGCGGGCGTTGCGCGCGGCGATCACGGCGCGTTTGCGGGCCGCCTCCACCGCCGGGTCGTCGCGCGTGGGCGCTGGCGGCGGCGGTGGCGGGGGTGGCGGAGGTCGTGAAAAGACGGCGCTCATGCTGGGTTTCTCCTGTATAAATGTGAAGCGATTGTCCGCCGGGCATTGCCCCACGAACGGGTCGGTGCTTGGATCGGCCCATGACCTTCCTGGCAAAACTCCTGGCGCTGCTGCAGCGCGTTTTCTATCCGCTCACGAACACGCCCGATCAGGCACTCCAGGCCATGCGTAACGGCACCACTGCGGCCTGGATCATGGTCGCGATGCACTTCCTGCTCGGCGCGGTGATCCTGATTCAGCTCTCGGGAGACCCGAGCGTGAACAGCGGCGACCGGCTCATCCCGGCGACCATCCAGCTGTTCTTCGCACTGATCTATGCGGGGCTCGCCACGGCCAACTGGAAGGGCTCGCGCGCGGCCGCGATTGGTATCCTGATCTTCGTGCTGTTCGACATGCTGGTCGTGACGTCCCGGGTCCAGGGGTTCGACCTGCAGACGCTCATTCAGATGATCCCGCTGTTGCTGGCGATCGGCGGCGTCCGGGGCACCTTTGCCTACGCGCGCTTCGTCAAAACCGGCGAGGTCTGATGCGCGTGTTGGGCGGACGAAGCGACCTTGTCGTTCGAGCGCCTCGAATATTATCGCGGCGGCCAGCCGGCCCGCGATGGCGCCGTCCTTTGAAGATCAACGCACATCATTCAACCTCGGAGACAACATCATGAGCGAAGACCTCCAGCCCCACGCCAAACTTACCGTCCTGGCGGCACGCAAGATCATCCGTGGCGCCACCGCCAAGGCCGAGGAAATCGGCGTGCCCGAATGCATCGCCGTGGTCGATGACGGCGGGCATCTGCTGGCGTTCATGCGCATGGACGGCGCGTTTGCCCTGTCCACCGACACCGCGATCGCCAAGGCCGTGACGGCCGCAATCTACCGCGCGCCCACCGGCGAGATGCCCGACGGGCCCGACATCCGCCTCGCCGTCGCCACCCAGGGCAAGCGCATCAACCTGCCCGGCGGTCTGCCCATCATCGTCGACGGCAAATGCGTCGGCGGCGTCGGAATAGGCTCGGGCACCGGCGAAGAGGATCGGATCTGTGCCAATGCGGGGCTCGCCATGCTCGACGGTGCGCAAACGTTCTGAGAATAGGATTGCGATGCCCCTTCATCCGACCCTTCCCTAACCGAACGGCTCCCAGTCCATCCCCACCGTCGCGGGGAAATCCTGTGCCGGCCCGGGCGGGTGGTAGCCGACCGCGAACATCCGGAACGCGTCCGCGCCGTGGGATGCCCCGTCATGATGGGGCCGGTCCCGCCAGACGCCACGCTTCTCGTCCCAGGCGCGGCGATACCCGTCCAGATGCCGCAGGCCTGCATCACAACGCGCGCCATCGAACCAGCAGCTTGCCAGACTGTTGCGCACCGCCTGGATGTCCGTGCCCAGGTCCTTCGCACGCGGCACAGTGACGATCGGGCGCAAGCCCAGATCCTCCAGCATGCGGCGCCGCGACAGCCCGCTGCCCAGTTCGCGCACCTCCACGTCATGGGGCAGGTAATGGCTTCCATAGGTATAAGGCCGGTCACGTAGCGCCTGGACGTAGTGCGCCAGCCCTTCGCCCTCACTCTCGTAGTAGTCGATGAAGCGGTCCTCGCGCCCGGCGCGCTGGTGGAACCAGATCGCATTCGTGTCGTTGATGCCCAGGTCCCAGAACGTGTTGACCGGCAGTGCCGGATCATGGGGCAGGCCCAAGATGCGCCCCTCGCCCCTGACCCGCGCCATCTCGCGGGCGTAATACGCGCCCGTCACCGAGGCCGCGAACGCCTCGTCCGGGGTGGCGGGAAACTCGCGGCGCATCGCGTCTCCTTGCTGGGCCGCCTTGCGGACATACCAGGCCTTCTGTCCCGGGCTCAGCCTGATGCCGACCGCGTCCAGTTCGGCGAAGTACCGCGCCAGCTTCCCGGGGATCGCCACGTCGGTTGGCGCCAGGACATATCCGGGGTGACGCCACCAGGGAAAGAAATGAAACCTGAAATCCAGCGCCGTCAGCACAGCACCCTCGGCAGCGCGGTTGCGCGCGTTCGTGCAGAACTCGAAGAAGTCGCCGTCGCGGCCTTCGGCCGTGGATTCGATGAAGATGGTCTGCCCCGGATGCACCGTGTTCAGCGCCCCCGCCCGGATCTCGGCGGCCTTGTCGGGATAACGCGCGCAGATCTTCCCGTGTTCCGAGACATGCAGATACTGGAACGTTCCCGAGCGCAGAGACGTCCCGACCCGCAGGCTCGACCCGTTGGCGAACGCCAGCTCACGTGCCGAATCCCCGACCGCCGGGATCGCCCGGCGCAGCGCTAGCGGCAACTGCTGATAGGGATAGCGGACCTTCTCCTTGAAGATGACCTCGGCGTCGTGGAGCGTGTGGGCCAGGGTCCCGGCGGTGATATTCGAGGTGAACAGACATGCATCCAGAATCAACAGCTGGATGAAGGTGGTCATGCCGAGCTGGCGGGCCTTCAACACAAGATTGAGCGAATGCAGATCATCGAAGAGTGCGGCCTGCGCCCAGTTCATCGCGAACTTCACGCGACGGCCATGGGCGTCCTTGATCCAGTAGAGATTGTTGAGCCGCCAGCGCCTGTCGGAGAAACGCCCCTTCGCCAGATCATAGGCGCCGTCAGCCGTCATCCCCGCCCCCGCGCGTATCTTCAATCACGGCCCCGCCAGCGGCCTCACCCGCGATCTCGCGCAACAACATCGCGAGATCGCTCGCCACCTCGCCATCGCCCCGGTCGCGAAACCGTTGCGGCCGCCGCGCCTTGAGCACGAACATCAGCAAACTGTCGGAGTATTTCCGTACGGTGCCGACCTGCTTGCCCTGATAGAAAACCGGCTCGGCCTGCCCCGCCACCGCGCGGCGGACCGCCTCATCCTCCACCGCATCGTTGCCCGCTTCATAGGCGGCCTGCCAGGCGCTCGCGAAGACCGGGTCGGCATCGCGCAGCCGGTGCCACCCCAGCAAGGCGACGCCGCTTTCCGCCGCCGCGTCGCTCGGCCGGGCGGTCTCGGCCAATACCCGCAGGAAGGTCTCGCGCACGCCGTCCGTAATCGGTTGTGTATCGGCCGGCGGCGCGTCGCGAGGCGGTTCGCTTCGCGCCATGCCCGCCTCCGTACAACAATCTTGCGGCCAAAGAAAAACCCGCGGGAGTTTCCTCGGCGGGCGCATCTTTGTGATCATGAATTTCGTGCACGCTAGTCCTCCGTGCCAAGGAATGCAAAAATCTAGTGCAGCCTGAAGAAACGACCGTGAAACCGGGAGAAAACCATGGCCACATTGCGCATCTGTTTTGTCGGCGACAGCATCACCGTCGGCAGCGGCGACACCGGCTTTCTCGGCTGGCCCGGCCATCTCTGCGTGGCCGAGACCGCGCGCGGCCATGACGTGACCCTCTACAACAACGGCGTGCGCGGCGACACCAGCGAGATGATCCGCCCGCGCTGGCGCCAGGAATGCGATGTCCGCCTGCCGGATCACGTGAACGGCCGCCTCGTCTTTTCTTTCGGGGTGAACGACATGGCCGAGGAGACCGGCGCCGGCATCCGCGTGCCGATCGAGGAATCCATCGCCAACGCCCGTACGATGCTCACCGAGGCCCGCGACTGGCGCCCGACCCTGATGATCGGGCCGATCCCGATTATCGAGGATATGCAGCCTTATATTTTCCCCAACGGCATCGCCTACGATTTCAACAACGCACGCATCGCGGAACTCAGCCGGCGTTACGCCGATTTATGCGACGAGCTCGACATTCCCTACCTGGACATCTTTGCCACACTGCACGGCAACGCGGCCTGGGAGACCTCGCAACGAAATTGTGATGGCGTGCATGTGCTGGGCGACGGCTACGCCATGATCGCCGCGCTGGTCGCGGAATGGCCGGCCTGGCGGGCCTGGTTCGACGACTAGAATTTCCGCGATCACCCGGGCCTCTCGGCCTCCGCTTAAGGGCAATTTAACCTCCCCCGTCCATTGTCGAACGACCGCGCGCCAGCACTTGCGGCGCGCATTCGCAATGGATCGGCATCGATGGGTTCGCAACACCAGCTCAAGCTGAGTTCCGCCTCGAAGCTGACGCTTGCGGCCATGACCCTGCTCCTGCCGCTGATCGTGTTCGTCGTCATCCTCGTGGATGACCGCAACGCGCAGATTGACGTCACGGAATCGGAGATCGCCGGTCTCGAGACCCTTGTCGATATGCGATACGCCCTCGAATTGACACTGCAGCACCACGCGCTGACAGAGGTCGGCTACGCATCCGGCGCGTATCAAGGCACCCATATCGATGAAATTGAAGATCGAACGAACGGCGCGTTCGAAACCCTTGTCGCCGCATCCGACGCGGCAAATGACCCCTATGGCCTCAGCGAACCGATCCGGCACATCCATGCCGACTGGATGACGGCCCGCGCGAACCATCGTGACCAGCCGACGGGAGATCGCGGCGGCCCCGCGATGGACGATTTCATGGTGGCCAGCACGGAGATCGCGGTCGATCTGGCCAACCTCTTCCGGCAAGTCGGCAACGCGTCGGGCATGGCCGTGGACCCATCGCTCGAATCGTCCCAACTGATAAACCTGCTCGTGGTCGAACTGCCACAGATGGTCGCGCAAGTCGGAGAAGCGCGTAACCGCAGTCTCAAAATACTCAGGCGCGGTACACCTCCGACGATCGAAGAGCTGAACCAGCTGAGTGCCGACGACCGCTCCCTCACGATCGCGCACGACAATCTGTTCTATGGGTTCAGCGTTGCCGTTTCGAAAGACCCGGTCATTGCCGAGAATCTCGCGCAACAGTTCGAAATCTTCGATCGGGACACCTACGCCTTCCATGAACTGGTGGCCTCGGGGGCGATCGGACAGAGTTCGGAAGAGGTCTTCGCCCTTGGCTCCTCGTCGATCGACGCGACCCTGCACCTGTTCAATCGGATCGCGCCGGAGCTCCAACGCGTCCTCGTCAAGCGCATGAATGCGCTTGAGAACACAAAACATATCGCGATCGCGACCGTGATCGCCGTATCGATCATCGCCGGCCTGTCCGGCTGGGCGTTGCTGAACGCCCTGACCCGGCCTCTGCAGACGGAGGTCGCCGAGCGCCGCCGCGTTCAGGCCCGGCTGCGTGACCTCGCGGCCATCGTCGAACAGGCGGAAGATTCGATCCTCACCCTTTCACCAACGGGCGAGGTAACGAGCTGGAACAAAGGCGCCGAACGGCTCTATGGCTATACCGCCGACGAGGTCGTCGGCGCGAGTATCAGCGTTCTGTCCCCGGAAGGATTCGAACACGAGACCACCCAATTGTTGAAGAAAATGATTTCGGGCGAACCGATGCCGACCCGCGAAACCATCCGTGTGCGCAAGGACGGCGAGATCGTCGATGTGTCGTTGCGCTTCTCGATCATTCGAAATCAGAATGGAGACGTGCGCGGCGCGGCTGTCATCGCGCGCGATATCCGCGAGCGGAAAAAAGCCGAAGCGGAAATTCGCAACAAGGAACAAATGCTGCAGGCGCGCATCGACCAGCTGCGCGTGACTCAGGACGAACTCCAGCAGCATCGCGATCGCCTGGAAGACAAGGTGCGCGAACGCACGGCGGAAGTTCACGAGAAAGCCGTCCAGCTCGAATCCGCGTTGGAGAAGGAGAAAGAGTTCAGCGCCCTCCAGCGCAAGTTCATCTCGATGGCCTCTCACGAATTCCGCACACCGCTGGCCATCATCGACGGTGCGGCCCAGCGGGTGGAACGCCGGTTAGACTCCATCGAAACGCCGGAGCTGGAGAAACGCCTCTCGCGGATCAGAGGCGCGGTGCGCCGGATGCTGGAGCTGATCGAAAGCACGCTATCCGCCTCGCGTCTCGATGAAGGGCATGTTGCGATGCGGCCACAGGACGTGGATTTGGGCGAACTCGTTCGCACGGTCTGCGAACGCCAGAACGAACTTTCCGACGAGCTGAAAATTCACCTCGATCTCGATGATCTCCCGGATCGGGTCGAGGGGGATCCCTCACTGCTCGATCAGGTCTTCACGAACCTGCTATCCAACGCCGCAAAATACACACCGGATTCGCCGGAAATCGCCATCACCGGCACCCGACAGGCCGACGGGTTTTTGACCATCGCGATCGCGGACAACGGCATCGGCATTCCCAAGGATGAGCTCTCCCAGCTGTTCGACCGGTTTTTCCGGGCCTCCACGTCCGAGGGTATCGCCGGCACGGGTATCGGACTGAACCTCGCCGGTGAACTCGTGGAGATGCATGGCGGCACCATCTCCGTCGAAAGCGATGTCGGTGTCGGCACGACATTCACGGTGCGCCTGCCGGAACGCCGCCCGGAATTCCTCCGCGATTCCGGTTTACCCCACGACGTCAACGCGGCCGCCTAGTCGGCCGAACCAGGAAAGCCCACATGACGAAAATCCTCTGTATCGAAGACGAAGCCGAGCTGCGCGAAGACATTGTCGAAGAACTGAGTGACGCCGGCTACGACATGGTTGAAGCCGCCAACGGTCGCGAGGGATATGACGCCATCGTCGCGCATCAACCCGACCTGGTTCTCTGTGACGTGAACATGCCCGATATGAACGGGTACGAACTGCTCACGAAACTGCGTGAATTTCATGAGGAATTCGACGATGTCCCGTTCGTGTTTCTGTCGGCCCTGGCCGATCGGAAGGACATCATCGCGGGCAAGAAACTCGGGGCCGATGATTATCTGACGAAGCCGGTTGATTTCGAGTTGCTTCTGGTGACCGTCGAATCACGCCTGCGACAGATCGTGCGGATCAACCGGCACAAGGAGGAGCAGCTCGTGCGGCTCTACCGCGCCTTGTCCGAGATGCCGGAATCGCAGGGCGAGACCTCATCGCCCGCGGCCTCCGAGAACCCCATGACCGTGGTCGCGGTCGTCGATGCGGAGTTCGACCTGTCGGAGATTCGCGCCGCGCTCGAAGCCGTTGGACATAACGTCATCGAAATGAACAGCGGCAAGCAGTTCCTCGACAGCCACGAGAGCATCACACCGGACCTGCTCCTGGTGTCGTTCAACACCAATGACATGCAGGCCCCGATGATGGTGCGACTCCTGCAGAATGCGGCCTACCCCAAGGTCCTGATGATCCCGCCATCCATGGCCGGCATGGAACGGATAGATACCATTCCCGGTTTCGATGCCGCTGTTCGCTGGCCCTGTTCGGCGGATGAGCTTCAGCAGCGAATTTCGCAATTGCAGGGGGCGGTCGATGATCCCGATACCAACAAGCGGCAAGCCGGATAGTTAAACCGCAAATTTCCGCAACGCGTCCGGCGCGAGGGTCAGCCCCAGGCCCGGGCCCTCCGGCATCACGACCGCACCCTCCTCCACGACGAGCGGATCGGTGAACAGCTCTTCCCACCACTCCATATGCTCCAGCATCAACGCATGGGGTTGGGCCGCGAGCACATGGGCCGAGGCTTCCGTGAACAGATGCGACGACACGGGCTGCTCATATGCGGCGCACAAGGCGCACGTGTTCAGATAATCCGTGATCCCGCCCATCCGCTGGAGATCCGGCATCAGCACATCCGCCGCGCGGGCATCCAGATGCTGTTTCATCGCCGCCGAACCATAGGAGGTCTCGCCCGTGGCAACCCGCATGTCCAGCGCCGCGGCGATCCGCGCACAGCCCTCGATGTCGGTGTAGAAGACCGGCTCTTCCAGCCAGAAGACATCCAGCGCCTCGAATTCGCGCCCCGCCCGGATCGCGACCGATTCCGGCCAGGCCTGGTTGGCATCCACCATCAGGGTGATGTCCGGGCCCACCGCCTCGCGCACATGGCGGACGCGTTCGACATCCGCCATGAAGTCCGCCTGGCCGACCCGCACCTTCATGGCCCGGTGGCCGTCGGCCATCAGGTCCAACGCCTCCGCCGTGAGCGCATCGATTGATCGATCAAGCCACAGCGCCGACGACGCGTAAGTCTGGACCCGCGTCGCAGCCCCGCCCAGATGGCGATACAGCGGCACGTCGGCGGCCAGTGCTGCCAGCTCCCAGCACGCCGTATCGATCCCCGACAGCGCGATCATCGACGCGCCGGCATGGCCCAGGAAATTCATGTCCTTCCAGGCCACCGCATGATTGTCCCCGACGGCGCGCGGGTCGCGCCCGACATAGAGCGCGGCGAGGTCTTCCGCCAGCAGTGCCAGTGCTGCGGCCTTGCGTTCCTCGAAGGCGAAACACCAGCCCATCCCGGTCAGACCGGTATCCGTGTGCATCTGCACAAACACGGTGTAGGCATGGGAGAAGTTGTGGAACGACGTACGGATGGGGCGGCGCAGCGGCACCGCCAGCAGGGTGATATTTGTTCCGGTAATTTTCATGACGCCACCTTCATTTCTTTGTCCTCCGCACGGACCCGCTACAATAGACGAAGCACAGGGAGGTGCGAGGCATGAAGTTTCTGATTCTGGGGGCCGGCGCGATCGGCGGCTATGTCGGCGGGCGGCTCACCGAGGCCGGGCGCGACGTCACGTTCCTGGTCCGCGACGCGACGCGCGAACGGCTCGAACGCGATGGGCTGCGCATCGAGAGTACCTATGGCGATTTCGCCGGGCCGGTGAAAACCATCGGCCAGGCCGAACTGACGCCGGACTACGACCTCATCCTCCTCACCTGCAAGGCCTATGATCTCGACGACGCGGTCGCCGCCATCGCGCCGGGTGTTGGCCCCGACACGATGGTCTTCCCGATCCTCAACGGGCTCGGCCACATCCAGACCCTGAACGACCGGCTCGGCGCAGATCACGTCCTCGCCGGCACGGTGAAGATATCCGCCGCCCGTCAGGCCGACGGGTCGATCAAGCATATGAACGACTGGCGCTGGCTGAATTTCGGCGAACAGGCCGGCGGGATCAGCAACCGGGTCACGGCACTGCGCGACGCCCTCAATGGTGCGATCGGGCTCGAACCCGTGGCGCTGGAGAACGCCATGCAGGAGATGTGGGAGAAGATGGTCCATCTCGCGACCGCCGCGGGCATGACCACGCTGATGCGCGCCAATGTCGGCCAGATCGTGCGCACCCAGGAGGGCGCGGCGCTGTTCCAGCATTTCCTTGAGACCACCGCCGAAGTCGCAACGCGCTCCGGTTACCCGCCGAGTGACGCCTTCATGGAAAACTACCGGGCGCTGTTCGCCGACCCGAATTCCAAATACGTCACCTCCATGCTGCGCGACATCGAGGGGGGCAACCGGTCGGAGGGTGAGCACATCCTCGGCATGTTGCTCCGCACGGCCCGCGAGGTCGGCATCGACGAACCGCTGCTCGCCACCGCTTATGCCGGTGTCAAAGCCTACGAGGCCCGCCAGGGCGACGGCGGGCTCTAGTCTGTCTTCAGGATAGTCTTGTCGCGCGGGCAGCAGGCGAGTTCCTGTCGCCGCGCCCATAGGCCTCTGCCAGCGCATCGAGCCCGCGCAGCAATGCCGCGCGCTCGATCGCGTCGGCCTTGCCCAACGGCCCGGCCTTGGCGCGCCAGAACCAGGCGGGTAGCCTGTGCTCGACGCTCACCCGGCGGGTCTCCGACCAGGCGAGCCGCCCCGCATTGCGCAGCACATTGTCGCCGCGCGCGAAGATATCCCGCGCCCGGGCATCCGCGTCGGGATACAGGTTCGCGCCACCGGCATTCATCCCCGTGAGCCCGCTGGCATAGCGCTCGTAAATATGGGTGTAGGGCGTCGGTTTGCCGAAGGCGCGCCAGCGCATCACCGTGTAGACCCACCCGGCATCCATCTGCGCCGGGGAGATATGTCCCGACAGGCGGAGAATACCGAGCGGATCGCCGGACCGGGGATCACGCGCGCCGTCCGCCCCGACGACCAGCGCGCGCCGGGCATAGAATTCCGGTGTCCCGGCATCAGCCGGGCGCCGTTCGGTCCGCGTGGTCTTGCGGCGCACCGCATCCAGCTTTCGTTTTCTCCCCGCACGCGCCACCGGGTTACTCCGCCGCCTGATACATCGGGACCGGTTCCAGCATCCACGGCTGAACTTGCCCTTGGTCACGTACAAAGGGCGAGCGACCCCAATCCTCATACTCGCGACCGGCATAGAGCCTGCGCATCGCAGTCTTGGTAATCCGGCTGCCGGCGCGCCGCTCGCGCACCCGCGCACGTTTCTTGCGCGGCAATGCCGGCACCCCGAATTTCATGCGCTGCCCGTAGATGCTGGCACGGCTCAGGCCGAGCAATCGGGCGATCTCCAGATCGGTCCCCACGGCCCGTTGCCAGGCCAGCATTTCCTCGTCGGATCGCGGCGGCCATTGCAGGTCCGGCCGGTTGCGGCGAAATTTCGACATGATCACCTCCCCTGGTTAAACTAAAAACTCATTTGAGAACAAACCGAGAACATTTTACGCATTTCGCCACCCAATGCATGTGGAATTTCTGATCCCGGTGGACAACTTGATGCGGTGACAATGTTGTGTTTTTCACATTGCGTATGCAACTTAAAACATGATATTTTCGCAACCTCCTGAAATTTCAGAATGTTTGACGCGATGGACCCGGCACTCGATTGGATACGCAACGGGCTCGGCAAGCCCGGTAAAAATCAGCGCAGCCTGGCCGGCGCGCTTGGCGTCGACCCGTCGGCGATCAGCCGGTTGCTCGCGGGTACACGCCAGCTCCGTGCGGCCGAGCTGCCGGTCGTCGCAGCGTATTTGGAAGCTGAGATACCAGCCGATTTCTCACCCGCCACCACATCAAAACCCACACCATCGATGGAAGCGCCTGCACCCACCCGCACGTCCGGTGCGAGCACACGAGATCTACCGGTGATGGGCACCGCCGTCGGCGGATCCGCAGGCGAATCCGGCGGTATGTTCCTCATGAACGGGGAAATCCATGACTATGTTGAGCGTCCGCCATCTCTGCGCGGCGTCGCCAGCGCCTATGCTGTCTACATCTCGGACACCTCCATGGTGCCGCGTTACTTCCCCGGAGAAACCTTGCACGTCCATCCGGGCCGCGCCGTGGTGCGTGGCGAGGACACCTTCGTCGTCGTCCAGCTGCGCCCCGACGCGGAGGGTGAGCCGCCACGCGCCGTGGTCAAACAATTCGTCCGGCAAACCGCCGACGCCCTGTATCTGAAACAATTCAATCCCGCGACTGAACTCGTCTTTCCCCTCGACCAGGTCGAAAGCCTGCACCTGATCATCTGGGCCGGGCGCGGGTAATCCCAGACACTACAGTGCCTGCGGCTGGCGCTTGAGTAAAATTGCGTATTCCGCAATATTCAGTCCTATGCCGTCGCCGTTGATCGAGACATCGAGCCAATATCGCGAGCTATGCGAACGCATCACGGCGCTCGAATCCCACCTCACGGCCATCAACGCAGTCCGGGTCCTCGCCCACTCAAATCGCGACGCTGCGCGGATCGAGGCCGTAGATTTGCGTGATCTGCTACCGCTGGACGACGCCCGCAGCGACATCACCTACACCCTGCGTGGGCTGGAACAGGCCGCAAGTGAGTGGGAGGCCCGGCGATACGCCCGCCGCCTTTCAACCCGACCCTGAACGATCTGATTTTTGCCTGAATATTGCCCGCCCCGAACGGTTGCCTGTCCCTGCCCATTGCACCACGATGCAGACAACAGGCGCCGGCTAACCAATCAGGCAGCCGATCTCATCAGGGAAGCACATGCGATGAAGAATTCACCCGACGGCGGCGATGCCGTCCTCCAGGCATTCCGCGCTCTCGGCATCGATTATGTAATGTCCTCACCCGGCTCAGAATGGGGCCCGGTCTGGGAGGCCATGGCCCAGCAGAAGCTCTCCAACGAACCCGGCCCCACCTATCTCACCTGCGCCCATGAGACCCTGGCCGTCAATCTGGCGGTCGGCTACACCTCGATCACCGGGCGCATGCAGGCCGTCATGCTCCACGCCGGCGTCGGCCTGCTCCAGGGCGCGCTCGGCATCGAGGGCGCACTGCGCGGCGCGATCCCCATGGTCGTCATGTCGGGCGAATCCCTCAGTTTCGGTGAAGACCCCGAATTCAATCCGGGCTTCCAGTGGCAGGCGCTTTTGAACCAGGTCGGCAGCAACCCGCGGCTGCTCGAGCCGTTGGTCAAATGGTCTCAACAAGCCGGCAGCGTCACGGCCGTGCACCAGCAGATCGTCAGCGCCGGTGAACTCGCCCAGCGCACGCCCCGCGCGCCGGTCTACATGTCGGTCCCCATCGAGGTCATGACACAGCCCTGGACCCCGCCCGACGAGCTGCGCGACCCGCCGCCGCCGCCGGTCCTCACCGCCACCGCCGACGATATCGACGCGGTCGCCCAGATGCTGCTCGCCGCGAAGAACCCCGCGATCATCACCGAGGAGGCCGGGCGCGACCCGGCCGGCCACGCGGCGTTGCTTGAACTCGCCGAGTTGCTCGCGATCCCCGTGGTCGAGGGGCTGTTCGCGCTCTATGCGAACTTCCCGACCGACCATGCCCTGTACCAGGGACCGGGCCGCCCGCCGCTCATCGACGAGGCGGATCTGATCCTCACCATCGGCTGCCGCCAGCCCTGGTACCCGCTGGCCAACAAGCCCAGAAAAGCCCGCATCGTCGCCATCGACGACACGCCGTTCCGCGATCACATGGTTTATCAGCCGAGCGAGGCCGAGCGGTTCATCGAAGGCACGATCACCGCGAATCTGGAGCTCCTCGCCGCAGCCATACGCGCCGCCGGAACGGATTCAGATGCCGTCGAGGCGCGCCGCGCAACACTGACCGCCGCATCCGATGCCCGGCGCGTGGAGATAAAGGCAACGGAAGCCGACGCCGCGAAGCACGACACCATCTCACCGGCCTTGCTCGCAGCCTCCATCGCGAAGGCCGCACCTGATGACGTGATCGTCGTCGATGAATGCATTACCCACCGCCCGGCGATCCTGCGCCATCTGCGCAGCGGGGCCGCGCACAGCTATTTCCGGGTCAATGGCGGGCTTGGCCAGTCGATGGGTGTGGCACTCGGCGCCAAGCTGGCCGCCCCCGACCGCGCCGTGGTCAACACATTGGGTGACGGTACTTTCCTGTACAACCCGGCGGTCCAGGCGCTGGCCTTTGCCCGCGAACACCAACTCGCGACCCTCACCATCGTGTTCAACAATCACGGCTACAACGCGATGCGCAAGGATCAGGAGAGTTACTATCCCGATGGCGTGGCGGCCCGGAACGACCTGTGGATGGGCCACCCGATCACCGAGTTCGACTATGCGGAGCTCGCCAAACCCTTCGGCGCGTTCGGCGCGAAAGTCGAGACCCCGGCGGAACTGGCCGGCGTTCTGGAAGCGGCCTTCGCTGCGATCGCGGAGGGCCGCCCGGCGTTGCTGAATGTCCTGCTCGACGCCTAGGACGTCTCGCCTGCATCCAGAATTTGTCGGCAGAACACATCTGATCTAAGACGCCCTCGAAGTTTGTTTCCACGTGTCGTTCGAGCACAAGACAGGGAGCATCCGATGGCGATACCGACAATCGAAGATATCCTCGACGAGGTCCTGCGCAGCGAGGGCGGCTTCGTGGAAGACCCGGCGGATCCCGGCGGGGCCACCAACCGCGGCATCTCACTGCGCTACGCGCGTGGCGTGGGTCTCGACAATGACGGCGACGGCGACACGGACCGCGACGACATCCTCCGCGTCACCGCCGAACAGGTGCGCGATCTCTACCGCGCCGATTTCTGGGAACGCCCCGGCATCAACCGGCTCCCCGGTGAAATCCAGCCCGTGATGCTCGACTGGGCCGTCACCAGCGGCCCGCCCCGCCCGGTCATGGCCCTGCAGCGTCTGATCAGCATGGCGCAGATCGGTTTTGAGCTCGACGATGACGGCGTGATCGGCCCGAAGACCCGCCGCGCCGCCGAACACGCCCAGGCTGAAATGGGCCCTTACCTCAACAACGCCATCGTCGATGAACGCCTCGACTTCTACCGGCGCCTGGTGGCGAGACGCCCCGCCGCCGCGCGCTTTCTCTACGGCTGGCTCGCGCGGGCCGAACGCTTCAGAAAGGAAACCCGAATTGCTGCGTAGCCTGCTGAGTTTCATCCCCGGAATCGGCCCACTCCTGTCGGCGGGAACGGGCATCATCGACGCCGTCGCCGGCAACCGGCGCGAGCGCGACACCCAGGGTCACCAGACCGATATGGCCGTCCAGCAGCAATTCGCCGCGGAATTCCGCCGCCTCGAACGGCGCACATGGTTCGACAGCCTGATCGACGGATTCAACCGGCTGCCCCGCCCGGTCATCGTCGCGATGATCATCGGATACTTCCTGGCCGCGTGGCGCGACCCGGCGGAATTCCAGATCATCAACACAGCACTCGATGCCGTGCCCGAACGGATGTGGATCATCGCCGGCGTGATCGTGACGTTCTATTTCGGTGCCCGCGAGCTGGCAAAATTACGCGACCAGAGGCGCATGGCGCTCAGCGCGGAGGCGTTCGGCGAACAGCAGCGAAGGATCGATCTGCTACGCCAGACACAGCATGTCGCCACGGGCGCTTACGCGTCAGAGATGACGGACAGCGCCACGCCCTTGAGCAACCGCTCCATCGCCGAATGGAATCGCCGGCGATCGAGGTCGTGACCAGCCCGTCATGAGATACCCGGGTCGAGCCCGGGTATGACGTGTGTGGGTAGAGGCGATAATTACTCTTCGTCATGCGCGGACTTGATCCGCGCATCTCAATTCAACGCGCCGCAAGCGCCGCCTGCATCTCGGCGCGCACCCGTGCCGTAATCGCTTCCAGTCCGTCGCTTCCGCCCAGTTCTGTCGGCTTCAGCGCACCGTCGCGGAAGGCCGTATCGACGGCGCTGCGAAATATCTCCGCGCCCTCGCGCAGTTGGGGAGAGTCATGCCGTTCGCCCAGCCAGTCGAGCATCATCGCGCCCGACAGGAACATCGCCGTCGGGTTGGCCTTGCCGCTGCCCGCGATGTCCGGTGCGGTGCCGTGACAGGGCTGGAACACCGCATGGCCGGGGCCGATATCCGCCGAAGGCGCCATGCCCAGCCCGCCCATCAGGCCCGCACCCAGATCCGACAGGATATCGCCCAGCAAATTCTCCATCACCATCACGTCGAACACCCAGGGTTGCTTGACCAGCGCCAGTGCCGCCGCGTCGGCGTACATGTAGCGCCGCTCGATGTCGGGATATTGCGCGGCACGTTCGTCGAACATGCGCCGGAAGAAACCCATGGACTGGAGGACGTTGGCCTTGTCCACGCAAGTGACGATACCCGACCCGCCACGCGCCTTGCGCGATCGCGCGAGTTCGAAGGAGAAGTCGAACAGCCGTTCACACGCCGCGCGCGTAATGGTCAACCGGTCGGTGGAGCTGTCATCCGTCTCCTCGGCTTCGCCGCGATGGGCGAACAGGCCCTCGGTGGATTCCCGGATGATCACGAAATCCAGTTCTTGTCCCCGCGGGTCGGCCAGCGGTACCGGCATCCCCGGTTGGGTGGTGACCGGTCGCACCCCGGCGTAGAGCTCGAAATAATCGCGCAGGTCGATCTGCGGCACGATCTCGGTGCCGTCGGGATAGCGCACATCCGGGTCGCCCATCGCCCCCAGCAAGATCGCGTCGGCCTCTGCCGCCCGATCGAGCGAGGTCTGGGGCAGCGCTTCGCCTGTCGCTTGATAGTGGCCGGCACCGGCCGCCAAAGCCTCGAATTCGAGGGTCGGACCACCGAGTGATTTCGTGAGTTCAGTCAACAGTTCCACACAGGGCGCGGTGACTTCCGGGCCGATGCCATCGCCGGCAAACACGGCGATCGTGAGCTTGGAATTGTCCTGGGTCATGGCCTTGAGTATCCGAAACTGGCGAGACATGTATCAGCTGGCGACGCTACCACGTCGGCGACACCTGTCGTAGGCTGTCAGTGCGGGCTGAAGCCCTTTCCACGCATGCCACGCCCTGCCGACCACGAAGGAACTCCACCATGCTGAAGAAAGTCCCCCTCGGCAGCTCCGGCCTCACCGTCTCCCAGCTCGGCCTCGGCGCCAACCGGCTGCTCGACCCCAACGAGGCGGAATGGGTCGCCACGGTCAACGAGGCCCTCGACCGCGGCCTCAACTTCATCGACAGCGCGGCGATTTACGGCATGGGGCGCAGCGAATCCTTCTTCGGTGCGATGCTGGGTGAGCGCCGCCGCGAGGTCGTGCTCGCCAGCAAATGCGGCATCCATGTTAACGACGCAGGCAAGGTCGCCATCGACGGGAGCCCGACCACCATCAAACGCGAGTGCGACGAGAGCCTGCAACGGCTCAACACCGACGTGATCGACCTCTACTATTTGCATCAGGTCCCGAAGGATACGCCACTCGAAGACAGCATCGGCGCGATGGCCGACCTCGTCACCGCCGGCAAGGTGCAACACCTCGCGATCTGCAACGCGACCGCCGACCAGCTGCGCCGGGCCCATGCCACGCACCCGATGATGGCCCTGCAGACCGAATATTCGCTGTTCACCCGGGAGCCGGAGGCGGATCTGATCCCCGTGTGCCGCGAGCTCGGCATCGCCTTCGTCGCCTATGGCCCGCTCGCCTACGCGTTCTTCGGCGGTGGCATGCGGAGCCGCGCGGATGTCCCCCAGGGCGACAACTGGCGGCTCAGCAATCAGCGCTTCCAGGATGACGCATTCGAACACAATCTGGCGCTGCTCGATGAACTCACCGCGTTGGCGAACGAAATCGACGCCACTCCCGGCCAGCTCTCGCTGGCCTGGTTGCTGGCCAAGGGTGACGACATCATACCGATCCCGGGGTCGCGCCAGCTCAAGCATCTGCGCGACAATCTCGGTGCCGACGCCATTCGCCTCACCCCCGATCAGGTGGCCCGGATCGACGCCGCCTTCCCGCCCGGAATCGCCCAGGGTGGCGCGCGGGGCGGGCATTCCCCGCAGGTTGCGAATTTCTAGTTTCAGGGCCGAACACCATGGCAGATGAATTCGACTACATCATCATCGGGGCCGGTTCGGCGGGCTCCATCCTCGCCAACCGCCTGTCGGCTGGCGACGCCACGGTCTGCCTGCTCGAGGCCGGCCCGCCCGACCGCAACCCGTGGATTCACATTCCGGCCGGCTTCACGCGGACCCTGGCCAACCCGAAGGTGAACTGGCTGTTCGAGTCCGAGCCGAGCGAAGGTACGGCCGGACGGCCGGTCTACGTCCCGCGCGGCAAGACCCTGGGCGGCTCCAGCTCCATCAACGGCCACATCTATAACCGCGGCCAACGGATGGACTATGACAGCTGGGCCCAGGAGGGGAACCGCGGCTGGGGTTACGCCGACATCCTGCCCTACTTCAAGCGCGGCGAGCGGCGGATTGGCGGCCCCGAACAAACGGGGGACGAGGATTTCCACGGCCGGGACGGCGAGCTCCCCGTCACCGACATCGACGGGCCCGAACCGATCTGCGACGCCTTCATCGACGGCGCGGTCGGCATCGGCATCCCGCGCAATGATGATTACAATGGCGCCACCCAGGCCGGCGTCGGCTACTTCCAACGCGTGATCGAGAATGGCCGCCGGGTCAGTGCGGCGCGCGCCTTCCTGCACCCGGTCAAGCACCGGCCCAACCTCGACATCCGCACCAACGCCCACACCCAGCGCATTTTGTTCGACGGCGCGCGCGCGGTTGGTGTGCTCTACAAAAAGGGTGATCAAACAATCGAACTCCGCGCCCGGCAGGAGATCATCCTGTCGAGCGGTTCCGTCGGCTCGCCCCAGCTGCTGCAGATCTCCGGGGTCGGCCCCGCCGCCCTGCTCAAGGACCTCGGCGTCGAGGTGGTCCACGATCTGCCCGGCGTCGGCGAGAACCTGTCGGATCATTACCTCGCCCGCATGACCGCCCGGGTGAAGAACGCACGTACCATCAACGAGCGCGCCCGCGGCCTGTCGCTGGTCAAGGAAGTCGCCGACTACGCGCTCCGGCGCAAGGGGCTGCTCGCCATGTCGCCGAGCCAGGTCTTCGTGTTCTGGAAGTCTCACCCGGCCATGGACCAGCCCGACATGCAGCTGATCTTTACCCCGGCCACCTACAAGGCGGGCCGGATCGCGCAGCTGGAAGACGAGCCGGGCATGACGGCCGCGACTTTCGGGCTCCGCCCGCTCAGCCGCGGCTACATCCGTGCGCGCACGTCAAACGCCGGCGACGCCCCCATCATCCAGCCCAACTACCTGGATCATGAGACCGACCAGCAGGTCACGGTCGCCGGGCTGCGCCTGGACCGCCAACTCCTGACCGCACCCGAGCTGGCGCAATATTACGACCATGAGGTAGTCCCGGGCGCCGAGCTGCAGACCGACGACGAACTCCTCGATTTCGCACGCAGCTACGGCACCACGGTGTTCCATTTGGTCGGCACGTGCCGCATGGGCGCCGCCGACCGGCACAATGTGGTGAGCGATGAACTCAAGGTCCACGGTATCGAGGGGCTGCGGGTCGTGGATGCGTCGGTCATGCCGACCATGCCGTCGGCCAACACCAACGCCGCGACCATGATGATCGCCGAGAAGGGCGCGGATTTGATCCTGGGCAAGGCCCCACCCCCGGCGGCGATCCTCTAGGCACGATTTCGATCCGTGCCATACTGAGCCGGCAAGACTGATTTCCGGGGGGAAATTCATGGCTGATTTCGACGGTATCATCATCGGCGCGGGTCATAACGGACTGACCACCGCGGCCTATCTTTCACGCACCGGCCAGAAGATCGCCGTGCTGGAGGCCAACCCCGAAATCGGCGGCGGTACGTCGACCGAAGAGCCGGCCCTGCCCGGCCACCGCGCCAACCTGCACGCCAGCTTCTTCATGGGCCTCGGCCACGCGCCGCTGATGCGCGATCTGGAGCTGCAGCGTTTCGGTTTCTCCTATGTCGAACCCGAAGTACAGCAGGCCGGCACCTTCCGCGACGGCAGCTGCGTCGTCATCCACAAGGATCTCGACAAAACCTGCGCCTCGCTCGCGCGTTTCTCCAAACGCGACGCCGACACCTTCCGCGACCTCTACCACCGCTACGTGATCGAGCTGCGGCCCCTGCTGGTCTCGCTGATGTACAACGCGCCGCTGCCACTCGACCAGCTGCAGGACCGGTTATCAGGCCCGAAGGTGCAGGAACTGCTGGGCCACGCCAAGCATGATCTGTTTTCGGTCGTGTCGGAGTATTTCGACGACGATCGCATCCGCACGCTCTTCACCTCCTACATGCACGTCATCACCACCGAGAATGTGCCCGGCAGCGGGATGGTCTTCCCCGGCATCTTCGCCAACGTCACCGGCTTCACCTTGCCGATAGGGGGCGCCATCGCCTATCCGCTGGCCTGCGCGCGTATCGTCGCGGCCGCTGGCGGCGTAGTCCGGACCGACACAAAAGTCCGCGAGATCACAATCACCGGCGGCCGCGCTACCGGCGTCGTGCTGGATGACGGCACCACGCTGACCGCCGACCGCTTCGTCGCCAGTTCCATCGACACCCCCACGACGGTGGCCATGGCCGGGCGTGAACTCTTCGACGACGCGGTGAATGAGAAGCTGGATAGCTGGCACTGGGGCAACCACAGCCTGACGACCCTGCACCTCGCGATGAAGCAGGCGCCGGTCTACAAGGCGCGCGATTTCGATTCGGACATCGACGACGCCTACAACGTCTTCTTCGGCATGGAGGATCTCGACGAGGTCCGCAGCTGCTTCCGCGATTGCGAGGAGGGACGCTTCCCCGACGTGCTGATGGGCAACGGGGCGTGCAACAGCGCGTTCGATCCGTCCTACGCCCCGGCGGGCCGCCACTCGGCCTTCTGGTGGCCCTTCGCCCCCTACGCGGTGGATGGCGACCCGGCGAACTGGGACGAGAAGCGCGCGGACTACACCCAGCGCGTGCTCGACATGTGGCGCCAGTACGCGACCAATCTCGGCGACGACAATGTCGATGCGACCTACCTCTACACGCCGCTCGATATCGAGCGGCACAACGCCAACATGATCCAGGGCGCGGTGCGCATGGGGGCCTACATCCCCGAACAGCTCGGCATCAACCGGCCGCACCCGCAACTGTCGGGCACGCGCACGCCGGTCGAGGGGCTGTATATCTGCGGGTCGGGTGTGGGCAATGGCGGCGGCATGAACGGCGCACCCGGCTACATCGCCGCCAACGCCATCGTCGACGACCTCGGGCTCGCGCGCGACTGGACACCGGTTGCACAGCCCGAATGGCGGGACTGATCTGATTCTGGCGCTGGTATTTCAAGAAAATTGGTCGGGAAGAGAGGATTCGAACCTCCGGCCCCTACGTCCCGAACGTAGTGCTCTACCAGGCTGAGCTACTTCCCGACGGCGGGTTTCTTACAACGCCCGGCGCGGCTTTGCAAACACCCGCTACCTGTTCCGGACACTAGGCACGCTCACCCGTCCCGCGCGTCCTCGAGGATCATGTCCGACGCCTTCTCCGCGATCATGATCGTCGGCGCGTTCGTGTTGCCGGAGGTGACCGCCGGCATGACCGAGGCGTCCACCACCCGCAGCCCCTCGAACCCGTGAACCCGCAGGCGCGGGTCCACCACGGCGCGATCATCGACCCCCATGCGGCAGGTGCTGGTCGGGTGAAACCCGGTGTTCCCGAAGTTGCGCAGATACTCGATCACGTCGTCGTCGCTGACGACGTCCTCGCCGGGCTCAATCTGCTCACCCACGAAAGGCTCTAGTGCGGGCTGGCGCATGATCCGCTGGACCTCTCGCACGCCGCGCATCAGGGCCTGACTATCATGGTCCGCCGCCAGATACCGGCTTTTGATCAATGGGGCTGCGCGCGGGTCCGCCGAGCCAATCTCGACGCTGCCCCGGCTTTCGGGGCGCAGCATGATGATCGTCGCCGACAGGCCGGAAAACTCGTGCAGGGTCGAGCCGTGTTTGCCGCTGGCGCCGCCGTTGGAATACAGCACGATGTGATGCTGAAGGTCGGGGGACTCCAGGCTCGGATCGCTGCGGAAGAACCCGCCGGTCGGCACGGCGGCCATCGCCATCATCCCACGGCGAAACAGGAGGTAGCGCAGCATGGTGCCGACCGAGCGCATCCGGCTTTGCATCACATCGTTGAGCGTGACCGGTTGCTTGCACTTGTAGACCATGCGGACCAAGTAGTGATCCTGCATGTCCGCACCGACGCCCGGCATGTCTGCAACCACGTCGATGCCGTGTTCGCGCAGCAGCGCGGCGGGACCGACGCCGGAGAGTTGCAGCAGCTGCGGTGAGTTGAACGCGCCAAGCGACAGAATGACTTCCCGGCCCGCGCGCGCCACCCGCGTCTCGTCACCGACCTGATATTCGACGCCCACCGCGCGGCGGCCTTCGAACAGCACCCGGTTGGCGAACGCACCCGTCTCGACGGTCAGGTTCGGGCGTTTGCGCGCCGGGCGCAGATATCCGCGCGCCGTGGACCAGCGCCGCCCGGTCCGCTGGGTCACCTGATACCGCCCGAATCCCTCTTGCTTGGCACCGTTGAAATCCGGGTTGTGCGGGTGGCCCGCCTGCGCGGCCGCCGCGAGATGCGCACGTCCCAGCGGGTGGAAATCGCGTTGCTCGGAGACCGCCTGCGGCCCGCCCGTGCCGTGGAACTCGTCTTCGCCGCGCGCATTGTCCTCCAGTTTCCGGAAGTACGGCAGCACGTCGTCATGGCTCCATCCGGTGTTGCCGAGCTGGCGCCAATGGTCATAGTCGGCGGCGTTGCCGCGGATATAGACCATGCCGTTGATCGAGCTCGACCCGCCCAGCACCTTGCCGCGCGGCTGGACGATCCGCCGCCCGTTGCATGATGGGTCGGGCTCGGTCGAATAGCACCAGTTAACCTTCGGATCATCGAAGACCTTGCCGTAACCCAGCGGAATATGAAGCCACGGATTGGTGTCGCGGCCCCCGGCCTCCAGCAGCAGCACGTTATGCGCGCCGCTCTCGGTCAGGCGGTTGGCCAGCACACAACCCGCACTGCCCGCACCGACGATCACATAGTCGAACTGGTCGTTCTCCGGCATGGACGCCCTAGCGGACGATCAGGACCGACTGGTTGGCATGCCGCGCAACCCGGGCGGCGTTGGGCCCCAACAGATAGTCGCTGACGTCCGGCCGGTGGGCCGACATCACGATCAGATCGGCCTTCACGCTGTCCGCCGTGCTGATGATCTCGTTGTAGATCCGGCCATGCGCGACCACCTGCTGCACCGACACGCCGTCAGGCACATTCGCACTCACATAGGCATGCAGATGCTTGGCCGTCTCCGCCAGCGCCTTCTCCGCGAAATCGTCGGGGAAGAACGAACCCACGACGCTCATGCCGAAGTCCGGCACCACCGTCAGCACATGCAGGGTCGCTCCCGTCGCCTGGGCATGGGACACCGCGGCTTCGAGTGCCTGCGACGACGACGCCGCATCCTCGAGATCGACCGGCAAAAGGATATGCGTATACATACTGGTGCCCTCCCTATGCCGCAGCGGCCACGGCGCCTTCGCCCCGGCCTTTTTTGCGGCGTTTCTGATAAAGATACATCGCGACCCACAGCGCGGCCGCCACGGCCTGCACAAGCTGGCGCGGCCCGCCGATTTCGTCGGTGACCAGCGCCGGCCGGAACATCGCGATGGCGAGTGCCAGCAGGATGATCCGCTCGATCCAGTTACATTTGTCCGCGAAGTAACCTTGCATGAAGGCGGCGAAGGAGAACATCGCAACCAGCGATATCCCGAACACCCAGACAAGGTTGAAGATGCTGTCGATCCAGATGATATCGCCGTTCGGTGCGATGCCCGAGATCATCAACAACTCGGTGTTGAAGATGAACACGAAGGGCAGGATCGCGGTCCGCATATCGTAGGTGAAGCCCTGGATCCCGGTCTTGATCGGGTCCGACTGGGCGATCGCCGCGCCGGCATAGGCCGCGAGGCCCACCGGCGGCGTGTCGTCGGCCAGGATACCGAAGTAGAACACGAACAGATGGGCCGCAATCAGCGGGAAGATCAGCCCGGCGTCGCCGCCAAGCTCGACGATGACCGGCGCGGTCAGGGTCGCCATCAGGATGTAGTTCGCCGTGGTCGGCAGTCCCATCCCGAGGATCATGCTGGTGATCGCCGTCAGGACGAGCATCACCATCACGCTGCCGCCGGAAACCGCGGCAATCAGGTTCACGAAACGGCCCGTCAGACCGGTGGTGCTGACCACGCCGACGATGATGCCGGCCGCCGCCGTCGCTACACCGACGCTCATCATGGAGCGTGCGCCGCCGACGAGGCCTTCCCAGATGTCTTTCAGGCCGTCGAGGAACGCCGCCCCGAGGATACCGCCGATCTTGGTATCGGGATCGAGGCTGCCCGCCTTCTTGTGCGCACCGAGCGCCAGATAGGCGATGATCGGGCGCTGGATGACCATCAGTACCGCCAGCGCTTCAATGGCCGTCAGGGCCGAGAAGATCGGTGAGCGTTTCTGTATGACCAGGAAATAGATCAGCACCCCGAGCGGGATCAGATAGTGACTGCCGTTCACCAGCGTCTTGAGCATCGGCGGCAGCTCGCTCTTCGACAGCGGCCGCAAATTGAGCTTCAGCGCCTCCAGATGCACCACATAGAACAGCGCGAGATAGGAGATGATCGCGGGAAACAAGGCCGCGCGCACGACATCCAGATAAGGAATGCCGATGATGTCGGCCATGATGAACGCAGCCGCGCCCATGATTGGCGGCATCAATTGCCCGTTGGTGGACGCGGCCACCTCGACCGCACCCGCCTTGTAGGCCGGCAGGCCGACTTTCTTCATCAGCGGGATGGTGAAGGTACCCGTGGTCACAACGTTGGCGATCGACGAGCCCGAGACCAGGCCCGACAGGCCCGACGCGACGACGGCGGCTTTCGCCGGTCCGCCGATCTTGTGGCCGAGGCCCGAGAAGGCGACGTCGATGAAATATTTGCCCGCGCCTGCCTTGTCGAGCAACGCGCCGAACAGGACGAACAGGAACACGAAACTGGTCGAGACACCGAGCGGGACACCGAAGATGCTGGTGTCGGTCAGATACATCTCGGAGACGAAGAACTCGAAGGTCGTCCCGCGATAACGCAGCAGGTCCGGGACCCAGGGTTCGCTGCCCACAAACGCATAGATGATGAAGACGATACAGATGGTGCTGAGCGCCACACCCAAAGAGCGCCGCGCCGCTTCCAGCAGCATGATGATCAGGATGGAACCCATCCACACTTCGCGGGCATTGCCGATGCCGCCAAGCGCCTGGATGTCTTTCTGGAAGAAGACGATGAACAGTGACGAACCGGCGGCGATGAGCGCCAGCACGATGTCGATGACAGGAATGAATTCCCGGTTCGAACGCTTCGGTCGCAGGAACGGCAGGATGCGATGCACCGTCCGCGCCCAGAGCGGCGGATTGCGATAGTCGTAGGCAGGGAACGCCAGGAACACGAGCGCCAGCGCAAATCCCAGATGCCAGGAACGGGCGAGCTGTGAATTAACAGGGTTTTCGGCGATCCAGAGCTGGAACAGCGACCAGATCACACAGAGGAGGGTAATGACGCCGACGGCAATCTTGCTCGTCGGGCTGCGCGGGCCACTCTCGACCTCCGCGATGAAATCCCGCTCTTCGGTCTCAACGACCTCTTCGGCGGCGTTGTCTTGCGTGGTCATCCCATTTCCCCCCAGAAACTTAAGCTACAAAAAGAATAACGGGCGGTACCTCGTGGCACCGCCCGTTGCAGGACCGAACTACATCAGGCCCTTTTCCTTGTAGTACTTGATTGCACCCGGGTGCAGCGGAGCTGACAGGCCTCCGAGCATATCTGCCGGCTTCAGGATCTTGAAAGCCGCATGGGTACCCTTCAGTTCTTCGAGATTCTCGAACACGGTCTTCACGTAGTCGTAGACGACCTGGTCTTCGACATCGGCGCTGGTCACGACCGTCGCCTTCACGGCGTAGGTCTCGAACTCATCCACGCCCTTCACGATACCGGCCGGATACTTGGCCAGGACGTAATAGGGTTTGTCGGAGATGAACTTCTTGATGGCGTCTGAGTTGATATCGAGGATGTCGATTTCCGTCGAGTTCGCCGGCTCTTCAATCGCCGCACTCGGCATCCCGACCGTGTAGATGAAGGCGTCAACCTTCTTATCGACCAGCGCGCGGGACGCTTCGCCCTGCTGCAGGCCTTCGGCCTTGATGTCCTTGTCCGGATCAATGCCGTAGAGCGGCAGCAGATCCATCGAGTTGCCACGCTGGCCTGAACCCGGATTGCCGATGTTCACGGTCTTGCCCTTGAGGTCACCGACCGACTTGATGCCGGCGTCCTTACGAGTCACCAGAAGGACTGCTTCCGGATGCGCCGAGAACACGCTGCGCAGCTTGCCAACCGGCTTGCCGTCCCAGTCGGCCTTGCCGTTCGCGGCCTGCCAGTTACGGTCGGACTGGGCCACACCGAAATCGAGGAGCCCGCGGTTCACCGCGTTGACGTTGAACACCGAACCGAGTGCCGGCCGGCCGACGCAGTTATATTTGCCGCCGGAATGCTTGTTCATGATCTGGCAGGTCTGCAAGGCCACCTGATAGTAAACGCCGGTGACGGAACCGCCACCAATCAGGATATCGCGCTGTTGGGCGCTGGCCTCGGGGGCGTGCAATGACACCCCGCCGATGGCGACCACGGCCGCAGCCGCGACCGACAAAAGGGATTTACGGTAGTGAATCATAATCTCTCTCCTCTTCCCGTTAACTTGAAGTATTTCTTGCTGGGCCGGTTTCCGAGCACTTGGCCGACCCCGTTTTGCTTGCGATAACTCTATCGTCACATGCCCGGGCTGTCACAAATCCGTTTCATGGATTCGCAAAATTTCATACTTATGGATGATGCAAACGCCGGATTCTCTAAGCTGCGCTTGCGATAGCGGCATCAATCGCCTCCCCCAACCGTTCGACAATC
>JABJEK010000090.1 GCA_018702955.1 Rhodospirillaceae bacterium
GACTACTCGAACGCATTCGCCGAGATCGGGCCGCGCCTGGCCGAGAACGGGATCGCGACGATCGCGTATGACCAGCGCGGTTTCGGCGCCTCCGATCAGGCGGGCGACTGGCCCGGCGGTGATCGGCTGCGCGACGACGTCCGTGCCGCGATCGAAGCGGCCCACGCGTCCTACCCGGGTGCGCGCGTATACGCGATGGGCGAGAGCATGGGCGGGGCCGTCCTGATGTCGGCCTGGGCCGACGCGGCACTCGAAACGGAAGGGCTGATTCTCGTGGCGCCGGCCGTGTGGGGCCGGATAACGATGCCCTTCTATCAGTCCATGAGCCTGTGGCTGTTCGCCCACACCATGCCGTGGCTGCCGCTGAGCGGCCGGGGCATCAAGCGCAACCCGTCGGACAATGTCGAGATGCTGCGCGCCCTGGGCAAAGACCCGCTGGTGATCAAGAACACCCGGGTCGATTCGATCTGGGGAATCGTGAACCTGATGGACAAGGCGCTCGACGCATCGCCGAACTTCGATGCCCCGGCCCTGCTTCTGTATGGCGCCAACGACGACATCGTGCCGCCTGACGCATCACGACAGATGATCGCCAAGCTGCCCGACGCGCCCAACGGCCATCGCCGGATAGCCGTCTATGATGACGGCTATCACATGTTGCTGCGCGATCTGCAGAGCGATTTGGTGTTGCGGGATATCCTGACCTGGATCGAAGACCCGGCGCGCGACCTGCCGTCGGGTGCGGACAAGGGCGACCCGCATCTGCGTTTCACGAAACGTTAGGCGTCGTCCTCGGCCTTTAGGTCGAGAGAAGCCGAATTCATGCAGTAGCGCAGGCCCGTCGGCGGCGGTCCATCGGGGAAAACATGGCCGAGATGGGCGTCGCACTTGGCGCACACCACTTCGTTCCGGACCATCCCATGGGCCCGGTCGACCTTTGTCTCGACCGCATTCTCGGTCACCGGCTGCCAGAAACTGGGCCATCCGGTACCGGAATCAAATTTCTCACCGGCGTTAAACAACGGCGTGTCGCAGCACACGCAATGGAACGTTCCGGGATCCTTTGAATCATGATACTTGCCCGTAAAAGGTCGCTCGGTACCCGCCTGACGGGCAATTTGGTACTGCTCAGGCGTCAATTCCTGCCGCCATTCTTCATCTGTTTTCGCAATTTTGGAATCGCCGTCGTTGCTCATTGTCGATTCTCCTGCCTGTTCGGGCACTGAATTTAACTATTTGCGACAATATGGGGTGCAAATAGCCCCCCGGCAATGTGTTGCGGCAATGCGGCTTTGCTTGACCTGCGCGCCCTTTGGCGCAATTGTCCCGCCCGTGACGCGCCCGTAGCTCAGCTGGATAGAGTATCGGCTTCCGAAGCCGAGGGTCGCAGGTTCGAATCCTGCCGGGCGCGCCATTCTTGGCACGTTATTTGCGTCTTCCTGATACGAATTAGTATTTTCTTGTCACGGAAGCGTTACGACCAACCGTTAACCATTTTGCGCCCAACCATTCCGGTACTATCATATGCGCTGGTTAATATCTCTTCGGAGCAAAGTCGGCCGCGTCATACCGCGACACACAGGGAACGATAACAACCTAAGAGCGAAGCCCATGCACAGTCTGTCTAAAAATATTCATGCCATCGTACTCACCCTCGCATTCGCTGTTGCGATTGCCGGATTCACTGCATCCGGCGCGGTTGCGCAAGCGACCAAACTTGTATTCGAGGAACGCGCCGCCGACTCAAAGGTCGCGCAAGAGTTTGAGACCAACGGCCGGATCGAAATTTCCTAGCGCGCAACCGGTGGTGCGTTCCAGCTGACGGTCCTGGACCCGACAAACGACAGCAAGTTGATCGCCAGTGCGCCGCAGGCGCGTGACGGTGATGACTCGCCGCCGATGGTCGGCAAGCTGCCGTTCTCGCGCCCCGGCAAAATGAAGTTTCAGGTCGAAGCTTCCGGCCCCTGGCACATCCGCGTGATCGAGTTCAACGCACCGAAGTAACCGCGCGTTCGAC
>JABJEK010000091.1 GCA_018702955.1 Rhodospirillaceae bacterium
AACCCGCCCGCCCGTTTCGGAGTTCATCATGTGCGTTGGCGCAACCCGTGGACTCAACGGCCTCGGCACACGCGGGCGGGTTTGAAACCCGCCCCTACGACGGTTTTGGCGGGCGCCAGGGATGAACGAGCAACGCGCCATGATCGAGGAGACCTGCGACCGGCTGTTCGCCGCGCATCTCGACGAGGAAACATTCCGGTCCGCCGAGGCGGGGGAATTCCCGCAAGATCTGTGGGCCGCGATTACGGAGAGCGGCCTCGACCGTATTCTGGTGTCCGAGGATCAGGGCGGCAGCGGGCTCGGCTGGCAGGACGCAGAAGTGGTTTTACGCAGCGCCGCACCGGTGCCTCTCGCCGAGACGATCGCCGCGGGCTGGCTGCTCGGTCAGGCGGGTATGGACGTGCCGGATGGAATCATCACGCTGGCGGGCCCCGAGATGGCCCGCGTGCCCTGGGCCCGGGCGGCGGGGCACATGCTGGTTTCGGGTGTGGATGACGCGTTGGTGTGTGTGAGCCTGGACGATGCCGAGATTACCTGGGACCGGAACATCGGGCGCGACCCGCGTGATGTTGTGGTTCTGGACGGCGTGGAAACGACGCATGAAAGAATGGACCGGGTGCGCGCAGCCGGCGCGCTGGCGCGTTCCTGCCAGATGGCGGGTGCGGTCTCTGCCGTGCTCGATTTGTGCGTCACCTACGCCAACGAGCGCGTCCAGTTCGGCCGCCCCATCGGGCGATTTCAGGCGATCCAGCAGCAGCTCGCGGTGATGGCCGGTGAGGCGGCGGCGGCCGGGGTCGCCGCACAGGATGCCTGCCGCATTGTGGATGCGGGGGGCGATCTTGTCGCGGCGGCGGCTGCGGCCAAGATCAGGACCGGTGAGGCGGCGGGCAAGGCGGCCAACATCGCCCACCAGGTGCATGGCGCGATCGGGTTCACCGACGAATACCGGCTGCATCACCTGACACGTCGTCTCTGGGCCTGGCGGTCGGAATTCGGTGCCGAATCTGCCTGGGCCGCAATGCTCGGCCGCTTGGTGGCGGCACGCGGCGCGAAGAATCTCTGGCCGGATTTGACGGGATAGCGGTACCGGCTTGGCGGTTCTTGCGGGCGGGTCGCAGACCCGCCCCTACAGGAAGTCGATCATCCGTAGGGGCGGGTTTCAAACCCGCCCGTCCGTTGTGTTGGCGCTCAACGTCGATGCACCGCTTGGTCACGCTGAGCCCAACAGATATGCTCGGGCCGACGTTTGGGGGACAACAATGCAATTCGTAAGTTACGCAACCAATGGCAACGCGACGTGGGGCCTCGTTGTGGGGGACGGCGTGGTCGATCTCGGTGCGCGTGGGCCCCATGGCAGCCTCAAGGCGGCGATCGCCGCCGGTGACCTGATGGACATCGGTTCTGCGGCACAGGGCGAAAGCCCGGATGCCGCACTTGCGGATATCACCTATCTGCCGACGATCACCGACCCCGACCAGATTTTCTGCGCGGGCAAGAACTACAAGGATCATGTCGAGGAGATGGGCTTCGAGATGCCCGATCACCTGACCTTGTTCATCAAGGCGAACAGCACGCTGGTACCCCATCGTGGAGAGATGATCCGGCCGAAAGTATCGGAATGCCTCGACTTCGAGGGTGAGATTTGCGCCGTGATCGGGCGCGAGACACGCCACGTGTCCGAGGCCGAGGCGCTGGATTGCATCGCGGGCTACACGATCATGGTCGACGGCAGCGTGCGGGACTTCCAGAAGCACTCGGTGACGGCGGGCAAGAACTTCGTGGCGACCGGCCCGCTGGGCCCGGTGATGACCACGGCGGACGAGATTCCCGACCCGTCGGAGCTGCACGTGACAACCCGGCTCAACGGCGACGTGGTCCAGGATTGCTCGGCAAACATGCTGATCTTCGATATTCCGTATATCATCTCGTACCTGTCGAAGATCACGCCGCTGCAGCCCGGCGACGTGGTCGCGACGGGATCACCCGCCGGGTCCGGCGCGGGCCGTGACCCGTTGCTCTGGATGAAGGGTGGCGACAAACTTGAGGTTGAGGTCTCCCGGATCGGGACCCTCGCCGTCGACATCGTCGATGAGACGTAGGACGAGACATAGAGGGAAGAGATATGAAATTCATCAGTTACAAGCTGGGCGCAGATGGCGCCGCGACATGGGGCCTGGTCCGTGAGGACGGGGTCGTCGATCTGGGTGCGCGCGGTCCGCACAAGTCCATGCGCGACGCGATCGCGGCGGGAGACCTGATGTCACAGGGACAAGCGGGCATGTCCGGCGATCCCGACACGGTGCTGCCGGATGTCACCTTCCTGCCGGTGATCACCGACCCGGACAAGATTCTCTGCGCTGGCCTCAACTACAAGGACCATGTGACGGAGACCGCCAACACCCTGCCGGCCGAGCTGCAACTGTTCATGCGCTCGACCAACACGCTGATCGGTCATTGCGGGGAGATGGAGCGGCCGAAGGTCTCGGACAATTATGATTTCGAGGGCGAGCTGACCGCGATCATCGGCAAGGGCGGCCGACATATCAGCGAAGCGGACGCGCTCGATCACGTCGCCGGCTACACGATCTTCATCGACGGCAGCGTGCGCGATTACCAGAAACACTCGGTGACGGCAGGCAAGAACTTCTACAAGTCCGGCCCGCTGGGCCCGTGGATGGTGAGCGCGGATGAAATTCCCGACCCCGCTGCCCTGGAACTGACGACCCGGCTCAACGGCGAGACGGTGCAGCATTCCACCACCGATATGTTGCTTTTCACCGTGCCCTACATCATCTCCTACATCTCGCGGTTCACGCCGCTGGAGCCCGGCGACGTGATCGCGACAGGAACCCCGAGCGGGGTCGGCGCCCGACGCAATCCGCCGCTGTGGATGAAGGCGGGCGACCGGATCGAGGTCGAGATATCGAAGGTCGGCACCCTATGGGCCGACGTGGTTGACGAGTAAGGTTGACGAAGTTTAGAGGCGGGGGGAACCAGCCATGACCATCACGCGTGTCGAAAAGCTGATCTACGGTGTCGAGGATATGGACACCGGTGCCAACTATTACCGGGACTGGGGCGTCGACGAGGTCGAGACCGGCCCCGAGCGGACGGTCTTCAAGACCCGCACGAACCAGTTCATCGAGCTACGCCCGGCCGACGATCCGTCCCTGCCGGGGAGCCCGGACCCGGCGAAATCCACCTTGCGGCGTGCGATCTGGGGCGTGGCCGACGCGGCCGGCCTCAAGGAGATGGGCGCGGATCTCGCCAGCGACCGTGATGTGCAGGAAGACGCTGACGGCACGCTGTGTTTCGCCGACGAGAGCGGCAACGGGTTGGGGCTTGCGGTGGCGACACCGGTGAAAACAGATGTCGAGATCATCCCCCACAACGTCAACACGACCGAGCCGCGGATGAACGCGGTGATTTCACCGGCGGCCCAGGCCAACCCGATCCGGATCGGCCATGTGGTCTACATGATCGAAATGGCGGACCGGGAGAAGGCGGTGAGTTTCTATCTCGACCGGCTGCGCTTCCGCCTGTCGGACAGCACCAAGACCGGCGGCGACTTCATGCGCTGCGAGGGCGGTCATGATCACCACAACCTGTTCCTGATCAGCCGGGCCGACCGCAACGCCTTCGATCATGCGTCCTTCGAGGTCGAGAATTTCGACATGGTCATGATGGGCGGCAAGTTCATGAAGGATAAGGGCTGGGATCCGGACACGACGCCGGGCCGCCATATCCTCGGGTCGAACTACTACTGGTATTTCAACAACCCGTGCGGCGGGCGGACCGAGTATTTCGCCGACATGGACCGCATGGACGACAGTTGGGAGCCGCGCATCTGGGACGAAAGCCCGGGTTTCGCGC
>JABJEK010000092.1 GCA_018702955.1 Rhodospirillaceae bacterium
CGCATCCTCGCTGCAGATCGTCAGATCGCACATCAGGCACAATTCAGTATGGAATCCGGGTCCGTTGAGCGCGCCGATCGTGGGAATCTCCAGATCGTTCAGGAGGGAGTACAGATTGACCCGTCCATCCTTGAACGCATACTCGTACGCCCAGTAGTTCAGGTCTTCCTTCTCGATTTCGAACCCGTTCGGGTCGGGCTCCATCATGAAATCGTCGCCGGTTCCGGTGAAGATCATGACCTCGTTCTCGGGGTCGGCGCCGACGGTCTTGAAGACTTGCGCGACGGAACGATGGTTCTCGACGCTCAACTGAATGGGGCCGTCCTCGATGTGGGACTGGACGAGAATGACGCCGTCGTCGCGTCGTTCCATCTTGTAGTTGTCCTTGAAGACTTCTTTGTAGTCTTCGAATTTCGGGTCCGGTATGAATTTGACCAACGACATAGCTATTTCTCCTCCTCAGTTTGAAATCAATACAATGCGTGTACCGCGGCAACGATGCGTTCCACCGACGGGATTACCGCCAGCTCAAGCCGATCGTTGAACGGCATCGGCACGTCCGGCGCACCAACCCTGGTGACGGGTGCGTCGAGCCAGTCGAACGCTTTTTCCATGACCATCGCCGAGACCTCGGAACCAAACCCACCCTTGGTCCAGGCCTCGTGAACGATAACCAGGCGATTGGTCTTGCGAACCGATTCGAGGATTGTTTCCTCGTCGAGCGGTCGCAACGTACGCGGATCGATTACCTCGACGCTGATGCCCTCATTCTCGAGCTGCTGGGCCGCCGATAGGGCACGGGCCACCATCGCCTGTGTCGCGATGATGGTGACATCGGTGCCTTCGCGCTTGATATCGGCCTTGCCGAGCGGAATGGCGTAGGGCTCTTCCGGTACGGGTTCTGCGTCGCCGAAATAGAGGAGCTTGTGTTCGAGGAAGACCACCGGGTTGTCGTCGCGGATCGCGGCCGTGAGCAGCCCCTTGGCGTCGTAAGGTGTAGATGGTGCGACGACGACCAGACCCGGCACATGCGTGAACCAGGCCTCGAGGCTCTGGCTATGTTGTGCGGCAAGTCGAATGCCGCCGCCCTGCGGTCCGCGCACCACCAGCGGCACGGTCAGGTCGCCGCCCATCATGTAGCGTAATTTTGCCGCCTGGTTGACCAGCATATCCATCATCAGGGTGACGAAGTCGAAGATCTGAACTTCGACGATGGGACGCAAGCCGGCGACTGCCGAACCGACACCGGCGCCGCAGAAGGCGGGCTCGGAGATCGGCGTGTCGCGCACCCGGTCCGCGCCGTATTTGTCATATAACCCTTTCGTGGTGCCGAAGATGCCACCGGTCGCGCCGATATCCTCGCCCATGACGAAAACCGACTCATCACGCGCCATCTCCTGGTGCATGGCCTCGTTCAGTGCCTCGGTATAGGTCAGGGGGCGATCACCGTGTGATGTGGGCTCATCATATGATGCGTGCGGTGAATAGACCGAGGCGTACATGGTGGCTTCGTCCGGTTCTGGGCTTGCGGCGCCGAACTCGATGGAATCTTCCACTTCCTGCACGGCTTGCGTGCGGATCGCGTTGAGACCCTTCTTTGTCGTCACCTTCTGCGCCAGCAAGTCCTTCTCGAGGCGCTTCAGGGGATCACGGGCGAGCCAGTATTCCTTGACCTCGTCAGCCCGCGGGTCGCGAATGCCGCCACGTACCGAATGCTGCCCCCAGCGCCAGGTCAGTGCCTCGATCAACGAGGGTCCCTCGCCGGCGCGCGCCCGATCAACGGCATCCTGCACGACGTGGAAGACTTCGGCCGCGTCGTTCCCGTCGACGGTCGTCCCGGGAACACCATAGGCCACTGCGCGGTCGGATATGCGCGCCACCGATGTCGTGCTCTCCATCGCCGTGCTCAGCGCGTACTGGTTGTTCTCGCAAATAAAGATGAGCGGCAATTTCCAGACGGCGGCGAGGTTCATGGCCTCGTGGAACAGGCCTTGATTGGCCCCGCCGTCACCGAAAAAGGAGACGGCGACCTGGTCGGTACCCCTGATCTTTGCCGCCAGGGATGCGCCCAGGCCGAGCGGCATCGCGGCGCCGACAATGCCGTTGGCACCCAGGATATTGAGGTCGAGATTGGCGATGTGCATGGAGCCGCCGAGGCCCTGACAATAGCCATCCACCCGTCCCATCAACTCGGCCATCATCCGGTCAATGCTGGCGCCCTTGGCGATACAGTGGCCGTGACCGCGGTGGTGCGTGGCGATAAAATCGTCGGCACGCAGGGTGGCGCAGGTCGCCACGGCGATCGCTTCCTGACCGACGCTGGAATGCGCGGTGCCCTTGATGAGATTGTCTTCGAAGGCCTTTTCGACGCGCTGTTCGAAAGTACGAATACGCTGTGCGGTGCGGTAGAAACCCTCGAGAACATCGCCGTCAAGACGCAGATTATCACCGCTCTGTGCGGATTTGCGCGGCGACGACTTTCGGCTGCTTTTCTTTTGTGCCAATGCCATCTCCGATCATTGAGGGGATGATTTGCATCATCTCGCTGACAGTCTTCAGCAGTTTTTGGTGAAAAGCCAGACAGGTTTGATCGCCGGCACAGATTTTTGCCAAGGCCGCGAGACCGGGTATTCATGTCCATGAAAAATGGCAGGGAGTGAGTATTCATGTCCGTGAAAAACGGCGGAGGGAGAGGACTTCAAACTATCGGAATGCACGCACGCTCAACGGTTTTCGAGACCGTCCCGTTAAACCCCTCCCGCACCTAATCCGATGTTTTAGTTCCGGAACAGGCTGCCGAAGCGAGCGTCGGATGAGAGGGTGGAAATCCGGTCGATTTCGTCGACCTCGTCGTCGGTCAGCTGCCATTCAACGGCGGCAACGTTGGCTTCGACCTGCTCCGGCCGGCTGGTCCCGGCGATGATGCTCGGGATCACGTCGCGGCTGGCCAGCCAGGCAAACGAAAGTTCAAGCAATGTGCGGCCACGCGCGTCGGCGAAGTCGCGTAAAGCCTCGACGATGTCCATGGTTTCGTCGTTGAAAAAGCGCGCTACAAGATGGTCCATCTTGTCGAGCCGCGTGCCGGCGGGGATCGCCCCGCCCTTGTGATATTTGCCGGTCAGCACGCCGGCGGCGAGGGGATAGAAGGGCAGGAAACCCATCTTCTTTTCCCGCAGCGCAGGCAGCAGTTCCTTCTCGACCCCGCGATTGAGCAAATTGTACTCGTTCTGCGACGAGACAAAGGATGTAAGTCCCTGGGTTTCCGCACCCCAATCGGCGTCGACGACGCGCCACGCGGAGAGATTGCTGCATCCGACATGGCGAACTTTGCCCTGGGTGACGAGATCGTCGAGCGCGCGGAGGACTTCGTCCATCGCCGTTTCGGCATGCAGGGCGTGCAACTGGTACAGATCGATCCAGTCGGTCTGCAGCCGGCGCAGGCTGCCCTCGACGGCGTCCATGATGTAATCGCGCGTGGCGGGCACGACACGGCGCGGCGAATCTTCCAGGGACAGGCCGAACTTGGAAGCCAGCACGATGTCCTGGCGCTGGCTGCCCAGAATATCGCCGAGGGCACTCTCGGAGCCGCCGGACCCATAGGAATCGGCTGTATCGAACAGGGTCACGCCGAGATCGAGCGCCTTATGGACGATCGGGCGCGCATCTTCGGTCGTCATGCGGGCGCCGAAATTATTGCATCCGAGACCGATCAGCGAGACTTTCAGGCCAGAGTTGCCAACGTGTCGGTATTGCATGGGGCCTCCTCACGGCTCGGGCGAATTTCACTATAGGCGCAGTCGAAGCTGGCGACGTGCGCGATTGCGCGCGGGTACGATCGGCGAGCCGTTCTATCCAGATCAACCGGAGAAGAGTCTGCATCTTTCGATCTGGTCGCCGCGCTGAGACCCCAGGACTATTAGCTCTTAAAGCAGTGTTCTCGATGCCACTCAAGAAAGTGTGGGTGCGGTCGATCCGTTGAACGGACGGGTGGTGTTGCACGGCCATTTTTGTTGATGAAGGATTCCACGCTGGCAATGTCGTTTACTTGGCGGGATATCAGAATTTCGAGATCGTTCGACAAACTGATTAAGCCACGGTCAAACATCCAGTGCGCCGTGCCGGACAATGCAATTCCGTTGTGAACGATGTCTGGGCCATTGTTCTCGACGGGCTTGATGTGAGCGGCATTCACTTCGGCACGTCCGCCGCCATTGATGAATTTAAGTCCTGTGAATGCGCATCGTTCCCCATACGCGCGGAGCACGACGCGGCGGAATGCCCGGTCGCGTAGTGGCCGACTCACGAGGTGCTCGACGCGCTGACGTTCAGTCTCAGGCATGAAGGGGGATTGTTGTTCTGCCAAGCCTTCTGTGGGTTTGTCTGTGTCCTGACGCGGTAATACCTGATCGGTTTGGTCGAGTCCTCTATCAAGGATACGCAAAAAGTCTGTGGGCGATATCGGTCGGACGGCGGCCTGGGCTCGGCCGGACAATTTTCCCTGTTCGTTAACGAGACCGCGTTCGACTGGTCCGTCGCCATCATTGAAAGGAACAGGATTGGGGAAGTCGAGATAACTTCCTTGTTCAATAAGAGCGAGAAATCTCCCGGGTGCCGTCGGGTCTGGGATTATGCGATCAACGCGCGCGAGAGCGTGGTAGCCGCGGGTCTCTCTCACCTTCTTTGGTTCGAGGTACACAATCCAATCGCCGACGGCGGTATTGGCACGTTCGAGATACTGTTTTGGGAATTGATATTGTTCCGACGGACTGTCGTCATAAATCGAGTCCGGACGTACCATGAAAACGCAATGGCCCATGTGGCTATCCTAGTCCATTTGGGCAATCCAACAGAACTATCAATATACCAAAACGAGGGCGCGTATCGCAGACCATTAGTCGCGCCTGGAATTTTAAGAAAAATGGCGGAGGGAGAGAGATTCGAACTCTCGGAACGCTTGCACGCTCAACAGTTTTCGAGACTGCCCCGTTCAACCACTCCGGCACCCCTCCGCCGATATTCGGGTATCGCATGCGATATCCTGAACGGACCCGTGTTATGCACGGGCGCAGGGGTTCTACCGCACCCACCGACAAACCTGCAACCCGCAGTGGGTGGGCGATTATTAGGCCTTTTCGCACGTGAACGGCGGTTGACACGCGTGGCTGGCGGCGTATAGTCCGCCCGCAATTGACGGGCCGACGGATTTATTCGCGGTCCGCCTTGTTTTTGCTGGAACATTTGGCACTCGTGAGACCGCGCTGGGCGTGGTGCGAATGCCGCGACACAACGGATTCGGAATATGTACGCAGTCATTCAAACCGGCGGGAAGCAGTATCGCGTCGCCAATGGCGATGTGATCACCGTCGAGAAGCTCGAAGGCGAAGCGGGAAGCACCTTGGCGATCTCGCCGGTGCTGATGCTCGACGACGGCAACGAAACCCAGGTCGGCACGCCGATCGTCGAGGGTGCGGCTGTCACTGCCGAGCTGGTCGAGCAGACCCGCGGCAAGAAGATCGTGGTGTTCAAGAAGAAACGCCGTCAGGGCTATCAGCGCACCCACGGGCATCGCCAGGATCTCACGGTCCTGCGCATCGTCGACGTGACGGGCAAGGCGAAGGCACCGGCGAAGAAGGCCGCGAAGGCTGCGCCGAAGACCGCCGCACCAAAGACGGATGACGCGCCGGCAGAGGCAGCACCCGCCGCTGAGGCGAAGCCCGCCGCGAAGAAACCCGCTGCGAAGAAGCCGGCCGCCAAGAAAGCCGCATCCAGCACAGCGAAGAAACCTGCGGCCAAGAAGCCGGCCGCGAAGAAACCTGCAGCCAAGAAACCGGCTGCGGACAAGGAGTAATCAGAGATGGCGCATAAAAAAGCAGGTGGTAGCTCACGCAACGGTCGCGATTCAGCGGGCCGGCGTCTCGGCGTCAAGAAATATGGCGGCGAAGCGGTCATCCCGGGCAACATCATCATCCGCCAGCGCGGCACCAAGTTCCATCCCGGCGAGAATGTCGGCATCGGCAAGGACCACACCATCTTCGCGATGAGCGAAGGCAAGGTTGAGTTCACCCGCAAGCGTGGCGGACGGAACTTCGTGTCGGTGGTTCCGCCGGCCTAAAGGGTCTGCCGCGAGACTGTATTATTCGGGGAGATTGGCTAGCCGATCTCCCCGTTTTACGTTTAGAGACCGGATCATGAAATTTCTCGATCAGGCAAAGGTGTATCTGCGCTCCGGCGACGGCGGGAACGGCTGTGTCAGCTTCCGGCGTGAGGCGAACGTGCCCCGTGGTGGCCCCGATGGCGGGGACGGCGGTCGCGGCGGTGATGTGGTCGCGGTCTGCGTCGATGGCCTCAACACCCTCATCGACTATCGTTACCGCCAGCATTTCAAAGCCGATCGCGGCACCGACGGCATGGGCAAGGCGCGCTATGGCGCCGGCGGCAAGGATTCGATCCTCGAACTGCCGATCGGCACCCAGGTTTACGCCGAGGACGGCGAAACCCTGATCGCCGACCTGACCAAACCCGGCGAAAGCATCGTGTTGCTTGAGGGCGGCCAGGGCGGTCGCGGTAATATTCATTTCAAGAGCTCGACCAATCAGGCGCCGCGCCGCGCCGATACGGGCGGCGAGGCCCAGGAGATGTGGGTCTGGCTGCGCCTGAAGTTGATTGCGGACGCGGGCCTTGTCGGTCTTCCCAATGCCGGGAAGTCGACCCTGTTGTCGGTGGTCAGCGCGGCCCAGCCGAAGATCGCGGACTATCCGTTCACCACGCTCCATCCCGGACTCGGCGTGGTCGAGAGCGATGATCGTGCTTTTGTGATGGCCGATATTCCAGGACTCATCGAAGGTGCCCATGACGGCAAGGGGCTGGGCGATCGGTTCCTCGGCCATGTGGAACGTTGCCGTGTGTTGCTCCACCTGGTGGACGTTACGGCCGGGCCCGAAGGCGTGGCCGACGCCTATCGCACGATATGTGCCGAACTCGCCGCCTATGGCGGTGGACTGGCGGACAAGAAGGTCGTGGTTGCGTTGAGCAAATGCGATGCCATGCTGCCCGACGACATCGCGGCGTGCCGCGCCGCGCTGACCGATCAGGGGGCCGAGGACATCCACGAAATTTCCGCCATCGCGGGCGACGGTATGACCGAAGCCTTACGCGCGCTTTGCCGCATCATCGACGCGGAAGCTGCAGCCGAGAAGGCCGCAGCGGTGAAGGCCGAAGCGGAATCGGCCGGTGACACCATAGAGAATATCACGGAGCCGGTCCGATGAGCGGTGGCAGGGACCTTTCGACAAGCAAGCGGATTGTCGTGAAGATCGGCTCGGCGCTGCTCGTCCATGATGATGGGCGGCTTCGTGCGCAATGGCTCGACGCGCTGGCGCAGGATATTGCGGCGCTACGGGAATCAGGCGCGGAGGTCATGATCGTCTCCTCCGGCGCGATTGCGGTCGGACGCCGTTTGCTCCGGCTCGCGCGCGGCCCGAGGAACCGGGCGTTGCGCCTCGAGGAGAGTCAGGCGGCAGCGGCGACGGGCCAGGTGCGCCTTGCTCACGCCTGGCGGGCAACCCTCCGGCGATATCGAGTGCCGGTCGCGCAAATCCTGCTGACCATCGACGATACGGAGGACCGGCGTCGACATCTGAATGCCCGGAACACCATCGAGACCTTGCTGCAGCTGGACGTGGTCCCCGTGATTAATGAGAACGACACGGTGGCGACTGGTGAGATCCGGTTCGGCGACAATGATCGGCTCGCCGCGCGGGTCGCTCAGATGATGGGCGCGGATACTTGTGTCATCCTGTCGGATATTGATGGCCTCTATACTGCGGATCCGACCAGGAATGCCGCCGCGAAACACATCCCCGAAGTCGCGGCGATCACGTCGGAGATCACGGCGATGGCCGGGAAGACCGCGGGCGAGGATGGCTCAGGCGGCATGATCACCAAGATCGAGGCAGCTCGTGTGGCACTGCAATCGGGCTGCCGTCTGGTCATTGCCGATGGCCGGGGAACCCATCCGCTCGCCGCGTTGGCCGATGGCGCGCGGGCAACCTGGTTCGTGTCCGATGGCGGGCCCCATAGCGCGCGTAAGCGCTGGATTGGGGGGGCGCTGAAGGCTGAGGGCACAATCACGATCGACGCTGGCGCCGCGAGGGCGCTGGCGCGCGGCAACAGCCTGCTGCCCGCCGGTGTGACGGCTGTGGACGGCGCATTTAAGCGCGGCGATCCGGTTATCGTCTGTGATGACGCAGGCAAGGAATTGGCGCGTGGGCTGGTGGCCTATGGCCGGGAAGATGCGCAGCGCATTCTGGGCCGCCAATCCGGGGAGATCGAAAACATCCTCGGGTATCGCGGCCGCGAAGAGATGATCCATCGCGACGACCTCGTCGAGAGCTGAGTCGCTCGCCATGGTTGCCGCGCGCGCCGAAAGCCCACTTACCTATACCGTCGTCCTGGTGGCCGCGCTGATTGCGGTCGCCCATGCCGCCATCTTCGTACGCATGGCAGATGCCGATCCGCTGGTGACCGCGGCCTATCGGATGCTGATCGCGTCTGCGGTGTTGTTGCCGCTTGCGGCTGTGACGGCGCGCCAGGAAATACGGAGGCTGAACAAGCGCGAATGGAAGCTGATTGGCGGGGCGGCGGTGTTTCTCGCACTTCATTTCGCGACCTGGATCGCCTCCCTCGACTTCACGTCTATCGCAAACTCGGTGGTGCTGGTTACCCTGACACCGGTTTGGCTTGCGTTGTGGGCGGTTGTCGCCTTGCGTCAACCGCCGGGCCTCCGGACCTGGCTTGCGGTCGGGCTGGCGTTGGCAGGCAGCGTGGTCATGGGGTGGGGCAGCGCCCGCGTCGGGATGGAGAGCTTGTTAGGCGATGGCCTCGCACTTGTGGGGGGCATACTCTTCGTCGGTTTTTTGCTGCTGGCCGAGGCCGCCCGACGGACCATCGGCATCGTTGCTTTCGTCACGCTGGTCTATACCGGCGCGGCGATCCTGCTCTGGGCGGTGGTGTTCGCGCTGGGCCTGCCGCTTGTCGGATTGTCGCTGGAGACCTATCTGGCGTTTATCGGGTTAGGCCTGGTCAGCCAGATCATTGGCCACACCGGCTTCAACTGGGCGGTGCGCGCGATCTCGCCGATGGTGCTGGCCTTGTTGTTTCTCACCGAGCCGCTTTTGAGCACGGCGTTGGGCTGGTTTTACTTCGGCGAGGGGTTTGCCCGTGAAACGGCAATCGGTGGCGTGCTGATCCTCGCCGCGATCTATTTGGGCGTGCGGGCCAGTGGGGGTCGTGTGATGGAGCAAACGGGATGAAATTTGCCGGCAAATTGACTATCGTCGCCGGCCAGGCCGCAGAAACGGTCGGAGAGCAGATATGACGGCAGTACATGATATTTCGGCGGATGCCGCCGACATTCGCGCATTGATGCAAGGCATTGGTGCGGCAGCGAAGGCGGCTGCGCTCGAGTTGGCGTCGGCCACGCCGGAGTCCAAGAACGTCGCGCTGCATGCCGCGTCGACGGCCATTCGCGCACGCAAGGACGAAATTCTGGCGGCGAATGCCAATGATGTCGCGCGCGCCGAAGGCAACGGTGTGAAGGGATCCTTCCTCGATCGCCTGATCCTGAACGAAGACCGAATCGAAGGCATGGCAAAGGGCCTGGAGGAGGTCGCCGCGCTGGACGACCCTATCGGTACGGTCCTGGCGGAGTGGGACCGGCCAAACGGATTACGGATCGCGCGGGTTCGTGTGCCGCTGGGTGTGATCGGTGTGATCTATGAATCGCGTCCGAACGTCACCGCAGATGCGGGCGGATTGTGCCTCAAGGCCGGAAATGCGGCGATCCTGCGTGGCGGCTCGGAAAGCTTTGACTCGTCGAACGTGATTTTGTCCTGCTTACAGGATGGTCTGCGCGCAGCCGGATTGCCCGAGGCGGCGATCCAGGCCCCGCCGACGACGGACCGGGAGGCCGTGGGCGCGATGCTCACAATGGTCGACTTTATCGATGTGATCGTGCCGCGTGGCGGCAAGTCACTGATCGAACGGGTCCAGACGGAAAGCCGAATTCCCGTGTTCGCCCATCTCGAAGGTCTTTGCCACACTTATGTGCATGGCGCTGCCGACCCGCAGATGGCCCGCGATATCGTGCTCAACGCCAAGATGCGCCGCACCGGTATCTGCGGCGCGACCGAGACCGTGTTGATCGACCGTTCGGTGGCTTCGGACCTGCTGGGACCCATCGTTGACGATCTCGTCGATGCCGGGTGCGAAGTGCGCGGCGATACGGCGGCGCGCGATATCGACGATCGGATCGTCCCGGCCAACGATGCCGACTGGGATACGGAGTATCTCGATGCCATCGTTTCGGTTCGTGTGGTCGATGGCGTCGAGGCGGCCATCGATCATGTGAATAGCCATGGTTCGAACCACACCGATGCGATCGTGACGTCGGATAGCGATGTGGCGGAGCGTTTCCTGGCGCGCATCGACAGCGGCATCGTCTTGCACAACGCGTCGACGCAATTTGCCGACGGAGGCGAGTTCGGCATGGGTGCCGAGATCGGTATTTCGACGGGCAAGATGCATGCACGTGGCCCAGTCGGAGCTGAGCAATTGACCAGCTATAAATACGTGGTGCGTGGCGCCGGACAGACCCGACCCTGACCGCAATGGCGACCTCGGGGAAACAGGTGCGCCGGTCCGGCAGCTTTCGTCATCGCGGGCGGCGGATCGGTCTGTTGGGCGGGTCTTTCAATCCCGCGCATGACGGACATCGCCATATCAGCCAGCTGGCCCTGGCAAGACTGGGGCTCGACGAGGTCTGGTGGCTGGTGTCCCCGCAGAACCCGCTCAAGTCCGAAGCCGGGATGGCGCCCTTCGAGTCGCGCCTGGAATCCGCAGACCGGATCGCCTGCGACCGGCGTATCCGTGTGTCGGCGATCGAAGCGGAGCTCGGCACGCGCTACACGGCCGATACCCTCAAAGCCCTGCAAAACCGGTATCCGGCGGCGCGATTTGTCTGGTTGATGGGGGCCGATAATCTGGTGCAGATATCCCGCTGGCGTGCGTGGACACAAATATTTAATACGATCCCCATTGCCGTCTTCGCGCGTGATTCATATGATTCGAAGGCGTTGTCGGCACGCGCGTCGGTTCGTTTTGCTCAAGCGCGAATACCGGAACGTGCGGCAAGGTTGTTGCCCGACGCCGCGCCACCTGCCTGGGTGTTCTTGCGCATCAAGCCGCACCCGGCGACGGCGACGGATATACGGCAGAATGGTGCCTGGCCGGCCATTCACGAAGGTTGAACGCAGCGGGCAGTCCCGCCTGCATCTGGAGGCGTAGTTTGAAAACGAGGAACTCGTTATAGCACGCAAGAAAAAGGCAGCTCCGCAGCCAACAGCGGAGGCAATCCTGGCCCTTGTCGAGGAATCCCTCGACGAAGACAAGGCCGACGACGTCAAGGTCGTACCTCTCGCCGGAAAATCGGACATCGCGGACTACATGGTCGTTGCCAGCGGTACCTCGTCGCGCCGATTGGATTCGATCACCGAGCATCTCATCGCGCGGCTTAAAACGGCAGGCGTAAAGGACACGCACGCCGAGGGAAGGCGTTCGGGAGAGTGGGTGCTGGTGGATGCAGGCGACGTCATCGTCCACCTGTTCCGGCCGGAATCCCGTGAGCATTATGCGATTGAAAAGCTGTGGGAAGCCGAATTCGTGGATCGGACCTCGCAGGAATCGGTGCCTGCCTGACAGCGGAGGCTGGCATTGCAGATTTTGATTGGCGCGATCGGCCGCCTGCGGGCGGGCCCCGAGGCAGCCCTCCTTGAACAATTCCAGAAGCGGATCACCGCGTGGCCCATGGAGCTGCGCGAGTTTGAACTGAAGAAAAAAGTCGCTGCGGATCGCGTATCGGCTGCGGAGGGAGAATTGCTGCTCGCCGCCATTCCCGATGGAGCGCATGTATTCGTTCTTGATGAGACGGGAAAATTGTCGACCAGCGCGGGTATCGCGCGAGACATCGCAAATCTCCAGGATTCGGGCTGCCGGAACCTTGTATTCCTGATTGGTGGTGCAGACGGACATGGGGATGCCGTGCGCGCCCGCGCCGACCGAATAATCGCATTCGGGCGCAACACCTGGCCGCATATGCTGATGCGGACCCTGCTTGTTGAACAGGTCTATCGTGCGCAGCAGATCATCGCCCGACACCCGTATCATCGGGCTTGATCCCGGTCTTCGTGCGTGACGCTGGCGAACCGGGCTCGAATCGGGCAAAACCACGGGCACGCCTACTGTTAAACCGCACAGATACAAGGAAATGCGGATGAACTATCTGATCATCATGCGCCACGGCCAGAGCCAGTGGAATCTGGAGAACCGGTTTACCGGTTGGGAGGACGTCGATCTGACCCCGGCGGGTGAGGACGAGGCGCGTCGCGCCGGTGTGCTGCTCAAGGACTATCCGATCGACGAGGTGTATTCCTCGACCCTGAAACGGGCGCAACGAACCGTCGAGATGGCGCTCGATTCGGCCGCTGACGCGGGCGCTGATTTGTCGGCGCTGCGCGCTGGTAACGGCTGGAATATCACCCGCGACGATGCGCTGCGCGAACGCCACTATGGTGACCTGGTCGGGTTGAACAAGGCCGAAACAGCCGAGAAATACGGCGACGAGCAAGTGCATCTCTGGCGGCGCGGTTTTGAAGTGCGCCCTCCCAATGGTGAGAGCCTCGCCGATGTGGTTGAACGGGTTCGCCCCTACTACGAAACCGAAATCGGCCCGCTGGTTCGCACCGGCAAAAATGTGCTGGTCTCGGCGCATGGCAACAGCCTGCGGGCGCTCCTGCTTATTCTGGGTGAGTATGCTGTCGATGAAATTCCCGGGGTGGAATTGCCGACCGGCCGACCGCTGGTGTTCGAGTTCGTCGATGGCGTCAAGCAGAAGAGTTACTATCTCGGCGACTAGGCAGCGATACGCCGGGGGCCGCACCCTGAGGGGGGCCGCCGCCATGGCATTTGTCGCTGTCGTTACGGCTGCCGTCGCGACAAATAACGCCGCTGCGCAATCTGGTGAACCCGATGAGGTGCAGGGCCGCCTCGATTCTGTTCGAGAGGCAATCGAGACAGACCGGAAGTCCGCCGAGGCTCTGGCCCGGGAGGCTGCTGCCCAGGCACGCGAGCTCCAAACCTTGCGTGCCGAACTTCGCGCCGCGGCACGTGCCGTGCAATCCCATGAAGCCGCCCTCGATACCATCGAATCCGAGCTTGCGGTGCTTCGCGGTGATGCCGCGCGAAAGGAAGTCGCACTCGAGAGCCGCCGTGCGCAGCTCGGCGGCACGCTGGCCGCGCTGCAACGCTTGTCCTTGCGGCCGACGGCGGCTTTGCTCGTCAGTCCGGGTGATCCGAATGACGTTGTCCGCAGTGGCTTGCTGTTGCGCACGGCGGTGCCGGAGATTGAACGCCAGGCCCGAATTTTGCGGGACGATATCGCGGAGCTCGCGGATCTGCGGAAGCGGATTGAGCTTCGTCGCGGCGCCTTGCAGCAGGCGGCGGTCGATCTGAATCGTGATAGGGGTCGGCTGGAAACACTTTCGAAAACAAAGAATGACATCCTGCAGCAAACACGCGGTGCGCAATCCGAAGCCGACGCGCGCGTCTCTGATCTGCGTCGCGAGGCCCAGACGCTGGAGGAATTGTTGTCACGTCTGCGTGACGGTACGGCAACCGCAGCGCCTCAGCCGCGACCCCGGCCGGGTTCCGCGCCGGCGGATTTCGTTACGCCGACACTGGCCCCGGCGGGCCCGTCAATCGCGTCGGCGCGTGGGAACCTGACGCCACCGGCCCATGGACGGGTGGTTCAGGGCTTTGGCGATAAGACAATTGCGGGGCCACGTGCGCGCGGCGTTACCTGGAAAACCCGTGCTGATGCATCAGTGGTGGCGCCTTGGGATGGCCGTATTGCGTTTGCCGGGCCGTTTCGGCGCTTCGGGCAAATCTTGATCATCGATCATGGCGAGGGATATCATACACTTATCGCCGGACTGGGGCGTATCGAAGCACAGGTTGGCCAATGGGTCCTCGCGGGAGAACCGCTGGGCCGCACGGTTGAAGATGCGGATCGCCCTCAGGGCGCCGGCGAGGGCACGAAAAGCGGGGGGCAGGCCGCGAGGGCCGAAGACCGATCGAGCGGATCGATGCTCTATGTGGAGCTCCGCCTCGACGGAGAACCGATTAACCCGTTGCCCTGGTTGGCAGCGCAAACGAACAGGACACAAGGCTAATGCGCAAACTACTCACCGCGTTCGCATTCTCGGCAATACTCACTGCCGTTCCCGCCGCTGCGATTGCTGCGGATTCCGACGAGGAAACGTTTCGCCAACTCGAATTGTTCGGCGACATCTTCGAGCGGGTGCGTTCCCAGTATGTCGACGAGACGGAAGACGGGGATCTCATTGAGGCCGCGATCAACGGCATGCTGCAGTCCCTTGACCCCCACTCGAGTTATCTGAATGAGGACAACTTTCGCGACATGCAGGTGCAGACCCGCGGCGAGTTCGGCGGTCTGGGCATCGAAGTAACCATGGAACAGGGATTTGTCCGGGTGGTTTCGCCCATCGACGAGACCCCGGCGGCACGCGCAGGTATTGAGGCGGGTGATTTCATCACCCATCTGGATGGAGAGACAGTGCTCGGGCTCACCCTTTCGGAAGCGGTCGATAAGATGCGCGGCCGGATCGGGTCCGATATTGAGCTGACGATCCGGCGCGAAGGCATGGATCCCTTTGATGTTGCGGTCACCCGCGACGTCGTCCGTATCAAATCGGTGCGCAGCCGGGTCGAGGGCAAGGTTGGGTATGTCCGTATTACGACATTCAACGAGCAGACCAACGACGGCCTGGAGGCCGCCATGGCCGACATCAAGCAGGAGCTGGGGGACGAGCTGATCGGTGTCGTTCTCGATCTGCGGCGCAATCCGGGCGGCTTGCTCAATCAGGCCGTGATGGTGTCCGACGCATTTTTGGATCGAGGCGAGATTGTCTCGACCCGGGGGCGCGAGAACGACGACTCGCAACGCTTCAATGCGCGCGACGGCGATCTGGCCGGCGGTCTGCCGATGGTGGTTTTGATCAACCGTGGCTCTGCCTCTGCGTCGGAAATTGTGGCCGGTGCGCTGCAGGATCACAAGCGCGCGGTCATCATGGGAACCGAGAGCTTCGGCAAGGGGTCTGTGCAGACGATCATGCCCATTCCCGGACACGGCGCGATGCGCCTGACGACGGCGGCCTATTTCACACCAAGCGGGCGCTCGATTCAGCAGACGGGTATCACGCCGGACATCACGGTCGAGCAGGCCAAGATCGAGACCCAGGATGCGCAGCAGGGACCGCGTGAGCGTGACCTGCGTAATGCGCGCGACAATGAAGGACTGGATAGCGATGGCGACGCCGACGGAGTTGTGGAGACAACTGCACAGCAGGATTATCAGCTTGCCCGGGCGCTCGATCTCCTGAAGGGTATCGCAACCTATAATGTTCGGGCGACGAACTAGGCAAACGGGCGCGTCTCGGGGTACGGATCAAGGTATGAGCGAGGAATTCGGCGAACCGGCGTTCCGATTGAACTGGCGTGTTCTCCTGCCGTCCGTACTCGCCCTCACGCTTTTTGTCGTGCTGGCCGGGTTGATTGCAGCCGTTGCCATTGGCATTACGGCCGATCCGCCGGAAGCGCCGGAGGTCGCGGCGACGACGCCGTCCGACCCAGCACCGGAAGCGCATGCGGGACGGGGTGAGGCCGAAGACGTCGCCACGTCACCGCCCACCGAACCGGAACCAGCCGAAAACACCGGAGGATCACATCCCGCCGGTGCAGATGAGGCAACGTCTGAAACTGCATCGACACAGACTGACGAACCGGTGCCCGCACCGCCTGTAATGCCCACGCTCGAAGCGGCCCCGGCCACTGAGCCGGTGACTGAAACCCCGACCGAAACGGCCGCCGTGCCACCGCCGGCGCCCAAAGTGGAGTCACCGCAACCGGCAGTGCCGCAAGTGCCGCAGCTACCTGTGCAAACCGGGCGTGGACTTCAACCGGCCCCGGATCCGGCGCTGATAGAGCAGTCGAGTTTTGGTCCGTTGCCGAAGATCGGCGCAAACGGACGCGAGCCGTGGCAGGCCTATGCGCGCCCGGTCAAAAGTGGCGATAACCGCCCCCGTGTCGCCGTTATTCTCAGTGGGCTAGGGCTCTCGAGTGCGGCGACGGAAGCCGCGATTCAGGGCTTGCCGGGTGAAGTAACGCTGGCGTTTCAGCCTTTTGCCGACAACATCCAGCAATGGATCAGGCTCGCCCGCGCGGCAGGGCACGAGGTATTGCTTAATCTTCCCATGGAACCTGTCGACTTCCCGGCGAACGACCCGGGGCCGCGTGCGCTGTTTGTGACCCTGTCACCCGAAGAAAACGAGGAGCGGCTGCGTTGGGCGCTGTCGCGCGTGACCGGTTATGTGGGGGTGGTCAACCATATGGGGTCGCGGTTTACGACGTCGCGTGAATCGATGCAGCCCATACTGGCCGAGATCAAGGCGCGGGGGCTGCTTTATGTCGATGCGCGCTCGTCGGCGCGCAGTATCGCCACCGTGATGGCGTCGCAAATGCAGGTTCCCCGTGCAATCAATGATCGTTTTCTGGATTCGCGCGAGGTCTCCCGCGTGACCATCGATGCGCGGCTCATTGAACTCGAGAGGATTGCCAAGGATGCGGGTGTCTCGATCGCCATCGGGCAGGCATTCCCCGTTACGATCGAGCGTGTCCGTGAATGGGCACAGACGCTGGAAAGCAAGGGCCTTGCCCTGGTGCCGGTGTCTGCGGTGGTAAATGCCCAGGCCGACCGGTGAGCGCATTAATTGCGAGCGACGTCGACGCAGAATTCTACCGGCCGTGTGTCGGGATTATGTTGGTGAGTGCCGAGGGTCGAGTATGGGTTGGTGAACGCCATGATTTTCCCGGGGCGTGGCAGATGCCCCAGGGGGGGATCGATGCCGGCGAGGCACCGCGCGTGGCAGCCCTGCGGGAATTGATCGAGGAAACCAGTGTCTCGAACGTCTCTTTTCTGGCCGAGGCGCCGGACTGGTTGAAGTATGATTTGCCGCCGGACCTGGCTGGGCGGGCCTGGAAGGGGCGCTGGCGTGGCCAGATGCAGAAATGGTTTGCCTTCCGCCATCTCGGCAATGATTCCGACATCGATGTGAGTGGCGTGGAATCACCCGAATTCGACCGCTGGCGATGGGTCGACCTTGACGAAGTGCCGCGACTTATCGTTGATTTCAAACGTCCGTTATATGAAGCCTTGGTCGAGACCTTCCGGCCTCATATCGCCTGAGTGCCGGCGGTTGCCGGTTCGTCGCGATTGTTGGCGCGCAAATTCATGAACCAGCAAGTCACGCGCGCTATCCAGTTGGCGATCTTGCCATGTGGCGAAAAGCCCACGGCCTTGAAGATCAGCATCACAGCGCGTTCCACATGGTGGGTCTCGTAAAACCCGCAGGCGCGGGACATATAGGCGCGAATGCAGCGCTTGCGGTCATACGGCTCGCCATTGTTGTTGGCAGCGTAATAGGCATAGGCGAGTTCGTCGTCCTCGCTCTCGCCGATCCGGCCGATCCCGACCATCAGGCGTTTGATCTTCCCCAACCGTTCGATCGTCCGGTAGCGCTCCATATGGGTATAGAAGAGCTTGTAGTGGCGAATTTCGTCCAGCGCGATCCGGCGGCAAATTTCCCGCATCACGGGTTCGTCGGTCGCCTCGCGCAAGGCGGTGTAATAGGACGAGGTGCCAACCTCCACCATGCAGCGTGCGACCAACTCGCCGCAGCGTGTGCCGCGGACTGATTCTTCCGCTGCCACGGGCAGCTGAATTCTCTCCGAGAAATCGGCGAACCGGGTTTTGAAATCAAATTCGGGGTCGGCCATCTGGGCCCAGCGGGACAGCACCTCGCCGTGCTGAACTTCTTCGAGAGACCAGCGTCGCGCGGCGTCCTGAAAATCCGGATCGTCGTTGAAGACGTTGCACAGATAGTCGGCGTAGGTGTTGCCATTATACTCGACCATCGCCGCGGCTTTGACGATACGCAGCATCTCCGGATCAACCTTCGTCGGATCGAACTGATCCCACGGGATGTCTTCAGGCGTCCAATGTCGGCTCTGATCTTCGATCATGACGTCACATCAACGATTGGTATGCGAATCCAATATCCGCGACACCATTATATATCGTCGGTTTCGTCGTGCAGTCAAAACCCTGTGCACAGAAGTGCGAATTAGGGCAAGTGCTTGAATTTATTGGTAAACAAGGTTGTCCAGGGAAGCGAGTTTTGCGCGTGCTGTGGCCGCGCGCGCCTCCGCCAGGCCCAACTGAGCCGCATCACCACCGGCATCACGAATATCTTCATTCGCGTCCTGCAGGTCTTTCTCGACGCCAGCACGGTCGATCTCGTCGAGTGGCACGGCTTCCTCGGCCAGAACGGTGCATCGTTCCGCCGTGACTTCAGCGAAACCGCCCGCCACGAAGATGCGTGATTTAACCGATCCACTTTCAAAGACGTGGATCACGCCGGGGCGTACGGTCGAGATCATCGGGGCGTGTCCCGGCAGGACGCCGAAATCACCCTCAACACCGGGTACCACCACCATCTCGACATCGTCCGAGAGCAACAGCTTCTCGGGTGAAACAAGTTCGAACTGAACCGGGTTGTCCGCCACGCGTCGTCTCCCGTTTGGCCGCTAGGCCGCCTCGGCTGCCATCGTCTGGGCCTTTTCGACGGCCTCGTCGATGGTGCCGACCATGTAGAACGCCGCTTCCGGCAAATCGTCATGGTCGCCGTTGATGATTTGCTGGAAGCCCTTGATCGTGTCTTCGAGGGCCACGAACTTACCGGGCGAGCCGGTGAAGACCTCCGCCACATGGAACGGCTGGGACAGGAAGCGCTGGATCTTACGGGCCCGCGCGACCGTCATCTTGTCTTCTTCAGACAATTCGTCCATGCCCAGAATTGCGATGATTTCCTGCAGGCCCTTGTAGCTCTGCAAAATTTCCTGCACCGAGCGGGCGACGTTGTAATGCTCCTCGCCGATGACCCGTGCATCCATGATACGGCTCGTGGAATCGAGCGGATCAACGGCCGGGTAAATGCCCAGCTCGGCGATCTGGCGCGACAGCGTTGTCGTCGCGTCCAGATGCGAGAATGTGGTCGCCGGTGCCGGATCGGTCAAATCATCGGCCGGCACGTAAATCGCCTGGACCGAAGTGATCGAGCCCTTGTTGGTCGACGTGATGCGCTCCTGCAGGGTGCCGAGCTCGGTGCCCAGCGTCGGCTGATAGCCAACCGCCGACGGGATACGACCGAGCAGGGCGGACACTTCGGAACCGGCCTGCGTGAAGCGGAAAATATTATCGACGAAGAACAGCACGTCCTGGCCTTCCTCATCGCGGAAATACTCGGCCTGCGCCAGTCCGGTCAGTGCGACACGGGCACGTGCTCCCGGCGGCTCGTTCATCTGGCCATACACGAGTGCTGCCTTGGAATCGCCGTCGGGCTGGATGACACCAGATTCCATCATCTCGTGATAGAGATCGTTGCCCTCGCGCGTGCGTTCGCCGACGCCGGCGAAAACCGAATAGCCGCCATGGCCCTTCGCGATGTTGTTGATCAGTTCCATGATCAGAACCGTCTTGCCGACACCCGCGCCGCCGAACAGGCCGATCTTGCCGCCCTTGGCGTAAGGGGTGAGCAGGTCGACGACCTTGATGCCCGTGACCAGCTGCTCGGTTTCGGTCGACTGATCGACGAAAGCCGGCGCTTCACGGTGAATCGGGAATTTCTGAGCTGTTGCGATCGGCCCCCGCTCGTCGATCGGCTCGCCGATGACGTTCATGATCCGTCCGAGTGTCTCCGGTCCGACAGGCACGCTGATCGGGGCGCCGGTGTCGGTGGCTTCCTGACCGCGGACCAGGCCTTCGGTGGTGTCCATGGCGATCGTGCGCACGGTGTTCTCACCAAGATGCTGGGCCACTTCGAGAATGAGGCGGTTGCCGTGGTTATCGGATTCCAGCGCATTCAGGATCGGTGGCAGTTCGCTGTCGAACTGGACGTCGACGACGGCGCCGAGAACCTGTGTGATCTTGCCGACAATATTCTTGGACATAGTATTCTCCTCGCCCTTTTTGAGCCGAGTGGTCTAGAGCGCTTCGGCGCCAGAGATGATTTCGATGAGTTCTGTTGTAATCGCCGCCTGGCGTGTTCGGTTGTACTGGATGGTCAGCTTGTTGATCATGTCGCCCGCATTTCGCGTCGCGCTGTCCATGGCCGTCATCCGAGCTCCCTGTTCGGAAGCAAAGGATTCGAGCATCGCGCGGAAAACCTGAACCGACAGGTTGCGCGGCAGCAGATCCGTGAGAATCTCTTTTTCGTCGGGCTCGTATTCGTAGGCCGCGTTGCCGGCGACATCCGAGCTGTCATCCTCGGCATCTGCATCATCGGCCTCGGGCAGCGCGAACGGGATCAGCTGCTGAGGCGTCACTTCCTGAGTCAGCGCGGAAATGAATTTGTTGTAAATAATCGTGCAGACATCGATCTCGCCGGCCTCAAACATCGTGCGTACGCGCTGGGCGATTTCAACTGCGGTCTCGAAGCGGGGCGCGGGACGTGCCGTATCTTCGAGCGTGTCGATGATCATGCTGCCGAACTCGGCACGCAGAATACCGCGACCCTTGCGGCCGACCATGAGGATCTTGACCTCTTTACCGTCGGCGCGGAGTGCAAGAATTCGTTGGCGCGCCGAACGGGTGACGCTGCCGTTGAAGCCACCGCACAGGCCGCGATCGGTCGTCATGACCACGAGCAGGTGGATGTTGTCCTTGCCGCTGCCCGCGAGCAGGGGCGGCGCGTTGCCCGATGCTGCGGCACTCTGCGCGAGAGACCCCAGCATGCGCTCCATTCGTTCGGAATAGGGGCGCGCTGCAATCGCTTCTTCCTGCGCCCGGCGCAGCTTCGCAGCCGCAACCATCTTCATCGCCGACGTAATACGTTGCGTCGACTTCACGGAAGCAATCCGGACTCTGAAATCCTTGAGGCTGGCCATCGTCTTGTCTTTGCGCTTGCTGCGGTCCGTTAGGCTTTAGGCGAAGGTCTTCACGAAGGCTGAAGCAGCCTCTTCGAGCTTCTTCTCAGTCTCGTCGCTCAGTGCGCCGCTGTCACGGATGTCCGTGAGGATATCCGCATGCGTGTCGCGCACATGATCGAGGAACTGGCTCTCGAAGCGGTTCACGTCGTTGATCGCAATCTCGTCAAGATGCCCACGCACGCCGGCGAAGATGGCAACGACCTGCTCTTCCACCGCGAGCGGTGCATATTGTGGCTGCTTGAGCAGCTCGGTCAGACGGGCACCACGCGCCAGCAACTGCTGGGTGACGCGGTCGAGATCGGATGCGAACTGCGAGAACGCCTCCATCTCGCGATACTGGGCGAGTTCGAGCTTGATGCTGCCCGCCACGGCCTTCATGGCCTTGGTCTGGGCGGCGGAGCCAACGCGGCTCACCGACAGGCCGACGTTAATCGCCGGGCGAACGCCCTTATAGAACAGGTCTGTTTCGAGGAAGATCTGGCCGTCCGTGATCGAAATCACGTTGGTCGGAATATAGGCCGACACGTCGTTGGCCTGGGTTTCGATCACCGGCAGCGCGGTTAGCGAGCCCGAGCCTGCGTCCGGGCCCATCTTGGCGGCGCGTTCGAGCAGACGTGAATGGAGATAGAAGACGTCGCCAGGGAAGGCTTCGCGTCCCGGCGGGCGACGCAGGAGCAGGGACATCTGGCGGTAGGCCGTCGCCTGCTTCGAGAGATCATCATAGAAGATGACCGCATGGCGTCCGCTGTCGCGGAAGAATTCGCCCATCGCGCAACCGGCATAAGGGGCCAGGAACTGTAGCGGTGCAGGCTCGGAGGCGGTTGCCGCCACGACGATGGTGTAATCCATCGCACCATGTTCCTGCAGGGTCTTCACCACCTGGGCAACGGTTGAGCGCTTCTGACCCACGGCAACATAAATGCAGTAGAGCTTCTTCGATTCGTCGCCGGATTCGTTGATTTTCTTCTGGTTGAGGATGGTGTCGAGGATCACGGCAGTCTTGCCGGTCTGACGGTCACCAATAATCAGCTCGCGCTGTCCACGGCCAACCGGCACCAGCGCGTCGAGCGCCTTCAGGCCAGTCTGCACCGGCTCACTCACCGATTCGCGCGGGATGATGCCCGGCGCCTTGACGTCAACGAGGCGACGCTCGCTGGAGTCGAGATCACCCGCACCATCGATGGGGTTGCCCAGCGCGTCGACCACGCGGCCCAGCAGGCCCATGCCGACCGGAACGTCGACGATGTCGCCGGTCCGCTTGACCGTGTCGCCTTCCTTGATGTCACGGTCACTGCCGAAAATAACGATACCGACATTGTCGGTCTCGAGATTCAGCGCCATGCCCACGATTCCGCCAGGAAACTCGACCATTTCGCCGGCCTGAACGTTGTCGAGGCCGTAAACGCGCGCGACACCGTCACCGACCGAAAGCACCTGTCCTACTTCAGAGACATCGGCCTCGGCATCGAAATTGGCGATCTGATCCTTCAGGATCGCCGAAATTTCTGCGGCACGAATTTCCATCCTCTACGCTCCCTTCATGGCAAACTGCAGACGCTGAAGCTTTGTTTTCAGCGATGCATCGATCATCCGCGAACCAACTCGGACCACCAGCCCGCCAATGAGCGAGGCGTCCACTTTCGGTTCGACGGCTATTTTTCCACCCAACTTTGCACGCAGGCTCTCGGTGAGCTGCTGCAGTTGTTCATCATTCAGCGCGCGGGCAGACGTCACCTCGGCGGTGATTTCGCCGCGCCGGCGCGCGAGTTCGGCCAGATAGGCCTCGATCATTGCGGCAAGTGCGAACAGCCGGTTGTTCCCGGCCGCGACGCCGACAAAACGCCGGGTCAATTCGTTGGCCGCACCTTGTTCCAGGATCACCGCCATCGCACGCGCCTTGTCGTCGCGGTAGATCAACGGCGAACGCAGGAGCTTCGTCAGCTCTTCGCTGTCCGCAATGAGTTGTTTCAGGTCTGTGAGATCGCCGGCCACTTCGTCGAGGCATTTTGCCTCGTCCGCGAGCTCGTACAATGCGAGCCCGTACCGTTCCGCGATATCGCCGACAACACTTGTATCTGCCGCCACTGTGCGACTGCCCCCCTGGAGCTCGTTTTTGCTTGCGCGATTAGTTGTAACCGATTGATATCTATAGATATTTTTCGGCTGCCACTCAACGGGAAGAGACCCGCCAATGAGGCAGGCGCTTGGTAGCATACGGCTTGGGGGCTGGCAAGCGTACCGCAGCGCAAAAACTGTAGAAAAGCGCCGGATTTTCGGTGGTTCACCATGGCGGCGTTTCGTCGCGCATGTCCGGCGCGACCGGACGCGTGTGAAAACGGGCCGCTAGAGGAAGCTGTAGGGGTCGATATCGACGCGCACGCGCGCGCTTGAGGGAACCTTGATTTTCGAGATCCAGGCCCGGACGAGGCCCTGGATTTGCTGGTCCAGCCCGGCTTTGAGCAAAAGTCGGCGCCGGTGCTGGCCGCGCAGCAGCGACAGAGGTGCCGGCGCTGGCCCGAGCACGCGCACGCCGGGCCCGTCGGGTGCGCAACGCGCGAGCGCGCGTGCAAGGTCGTCGGCGACACGTGGATCCCGGCTGGAGACAATAATGGCTGCCAGACGCCCGAAGGGCGGCCAGGCACCGGCGCGCCGCGCATCCGTCTCGAGCGCCATGAACCCGTCCCGGTCGCCGGTAGCCAGAGCCTTCATCACGGGATGGTCGGGCTGGAACGTTTGGATAAGCACCCGACCTGGACGCTCGGCTCGACCGGCTCTGCCCGATACCTGCTGCAGTACCTGATATGTGCGTTCGGCGGCACGCAGGTCGCCGCCTGCGAGACCCAGATCCGCATCGACGATCCCCACGAGGGTCAGATTGGGGAAATGATGACCCTTGGCGACCATCTGGGTGCCGATCAGAATGTCGATCTCCTGGTCCTCTACGGACCGCACCAGCCGCTGCGCGGCCTCCGGACCACGCATGGTGTCGCTGGTCATGATTTCCAAGCGCGCGTCGGGCAGCAGCGCTTTGACCTCTTCGGCGATGCGTTCGACACCCGGGCCACATGCCACCAGTGTGTCGGCGTTGTCGCAGGACGGGCAATTTGTCGGGATCGGTACTTCATATCCGCAATGGTGGCACTGCAGCCGTTTGCGGAACCGGTGCTCGGTCAGCCACGCACTGCAGCTCGGGCAGGCGAAGCGGTGGCCGCAGGTCCGGCATAACGTCAGTGGCGCGTAGCCCCGGCGGTTGAGGAACAGGAGCGCCTGCTCTCCGTCGGCTATATTTGCTGTGAGTGCTTTCACCAGCGGTTCTGACAGGAACCGATCGGCGCGCAAGTCGCCGTCGCGCATGTCGATGGTCTCGATTGTCGGCAGCGCCGACAGGCCGAACCGTTCGGGAAGCGCGATCGCCTTATAGCGTCCACGTTCAACATTGACGCGGGTCTCCAAGGATGGCGTCGCAGACGCAACGATGATCGAGCAATCGGCGATCCGGGCGCGCACGACGGCCATGTCGCGCCCGTGATAGGCCACGCCGTCTTCCTGCTTGAAGGCGGATTCATGCTCTTCGTCGACGACCACCAGGCCGAGTTCGGGGAAGGGCAGGAAAAGCGCGGAGCGGGCACCGACCACCACGCGGGCTTCTCCGTCGGCTACGGCCCGCCATGTCTTGCGCCGGCGCACCTGGCCGAGATCCGAATGCCAGACCGCGGGTGCGACGCCAAAGCGCCGTTCGAACCGGTCGAGCCATTGCGGTGTGAGTGCAATTTCCGGCAGCAGTACGAGCACCTGTCGGCCGGCGACAAGCGCGGTCGCGACCGCTTCGAAATAGACTTCTGTCTTGCCCGAGCCCGTCACCCCGTCCAGCAGCGTGACCGAGAAACTATTGGCTTCCACATCATGACAGAGCGCGGTTGCAGCCTGCGCCTGGTCGTCCGATAGCGCCATGCCAGGCCGGGAGATGTCCGGGGCCGTGAAGGCGGGCGGCGGGGCAAGCTCGACCCGCTCGAGGGCGCCGGCATCGGCCAACCCCTTGATGACGCCCTGCGTGACGCCGGCTTCGCTCGCCAGGTCGCGGGAGGTCAGGGGTGGCCCGTCGCGTAGCACGTCGAGAACCCGGGTCCGCGCCGGGGTCATGCGCAGGCCTTCGGGCGGTGTCGTGGCCAGATAGGCCGTCACGAGTTTCGGCGGTGCGAGCGCGTCGGGCGAGCGCAGCGCCATCCGCAACACCGCACCTGGCGCGCTTAGCGTGTAGGCGGCGACCCAGTCGACGAAGCGCCGCAGCTCCTCGGGCAGTGGGCGGGTATCGATCCGGTCGGTGACGGGGCGTAACTTCTTCTCGTCGACGTCGCCGGCGGCGGGCCCCCACACCACACCCGTCATCTCGCGCGACCCCAGCGGCGCATGCACGAAGTCACCGGGCTGCAGGGTCATGCCCGACGGCACCTTGTAGTCATACGGGCCGGCGACGGGCAGCGGCAGCAAAACGCTGATGGTTTCGCCAGCCTTGTCCGTCGGGTCGTCGGGTCCGGGTGCAGTGGTGTCGGTCAGGGGCATCGGGTACACTTTATCCGGCGACTCGCAGCGGGCCAACGCATGGCGCAGGCAAATGCGGGAACAGTATCCTGGCGCTTTTAAAATATGGCGCAGAAGAAGGAATTCAGGGAATGAAGTTTTTTGTGGATACCGCCGATCTGGCGGAAATTCGCGATCTGGCCGATAGCGGCCTGGTGGATGGGGTGACGACAAACCCGTCCCTGATCGCCAAGTCCGGGCGGAACATGCTCGATGTCATCGCCGAGATTTGCGACGTCGTTCCCGGCCCCGTTAGCGCAGAAGTCACCGCGACGGATTTCGAGGGCATGATGGCCGAAGCCGAAGTGCTCTCGGCCATCGCGTCGAACGTGACGATCAAGGTTCCCCTGACGCCTGCCGGTCTGAAGACCTGCAAAACGCTGCGTGATCGCGACATCATGGTCAACGTGACCCTTTGCTTCTCCGCAGCGCAGGCCGTTCTGGCGGCCAAGGCCGGTGCGAGCTTCATATCGCCGTTTGTCGGACGGCTCGATGACATGGGGTTGCGCGGCCTCGATCTGATCGAGGACATCGTCGAAATCTATTCGCAGTACGACGATTTCGAGACCGAAGTGCTCGTCGCCTCGATCCGCGGCCCGGCGCATGTGGTCGAATCCGCATTGGCCGGCGCGCATGTCGTGACCTTGCCGCCGAACGTATTGCGGCAGCTCTACCAGCACCCGTTGACGGACAAGGGGCTCGCGGCATTCATGAAGGATTGGGAGGCGACAGGACAGTCGATCCTGGAACAGGCGAATGACCGGAAGAATGCCGCAGAGTAGGAGACGGGTTGTGAGGGTGCGAACGTGAGCACCAAGGCCCCGCGCCAGGACGCGCCGGCACCGATCGCGTTGAGCGAAACTCAGGTCGCCGAATTCTTGCAGACCAACCCGGATTTCCTGAAACGCCATCCGGAGCTGCTGTCGGTGCTCGAGGCACCGGAGCGCGCGTTTGCCGATGTTGACCCTGCGGGCGGCGACGTTGTCGATCTGCAGGATGCCATGCTCGCCCGTGTGCGCGCAGACCTCGACAAGCAACGCGAGCAATGTAACGACCTTATCGATGCCGGCCGCGCGAACCTGCAGAGCCAGAACCGAATCCATGCCGCCGTCGTCGCACTTCTGAAGGCGCGTTCGCTCGATCACCTGATAGAAATTCTGACAATCGACCTCGTCGGTCTATTGCACGTCGATGCGGCCGCGCTGTGTCTGGAGGGAGGCACCGTTGCGCCGGGTAGTAATCAGGGTGTGCGCGTTGTCCCTGTCGGAACCATCGAGCGGCTTGTCGATATCTCGCGTGCGGTAACCCTTCGCAAAGACATAGAGGGTGATCGCAGGCTGTATGGCGAAGCGGCAGGTCTTGTGCGTTCGGAAGTGTTGTTGCGTCTGACGGTGCGCGAGGACGCGCCGATCGCGTTGTTGGCACTCGGTAGCCGGGACCCGCAGCGCTTCCACGAAGGTCAGGGTTCAGAACTTCTGGTGTTCCTGGCGGCTATCATGGAACACAGCATCCGCACATGGCTCGATCTGCCGCGCTGAAGAAGTTCGACATCTCGTCGGTGCCGGCCGCCCGCGATGTGGCCGGCGCGCTGGAGCGTTGGCAGGCGCTGCTTCTCACCGAACGCCGTGCGTCGGAACACACGGTATCGGCCTATCTTCGTGATGTTTGCGCGTTTCTGGAATTCCTGTCCGAGCATTGTGGCGGGACGGTATCGCTTGCGACCCTGTTCGCACTCAAACCAGGTGATTTCCGCGCCTGGCTCGCGATGCGCAGCACGACGGGTTACGCCCGGAGTTCGACGTCGCGGGCGCTTTCATCCGTGCGCATGTTGTTCCGATATCTCGATCGCGAAGGGCTCGGGCATAACCCCGCCATCGGCGCGGTGCGCGGTCCCCGTTTGCCCCACGCGGTGCCCAAGGCGTTGAGCCGCCCGGAAACGGAAGATCTGTTGCAGGCCATGAATCAGGGTGAGGCGGCACCGCCATGGGTCACCGCGCGCGATATCGCCGTCGTCCTGTTGCTCTACGGTTGCGGGCTGAGGATCTCGGAAGCACTGGAACTCGACAAAAGAGACATGCCCCATGACGGCAGCCTGACGGTGATCGGTAAAGGGGGGAAGACCCGCATGGTTCCCGTCCTGCCTGCGGTCAGTGAAGCGCTCGACGTCTATCTGTCGACATGTCCCCATGCGCTGACGCCGGATGGTCCGCTGTTCGTCGGGGTTCGGGGCGGCCGGCTGAGCCCGCGGGTGGTGCAGAAGCGGGTCCAGGAACTGCGCCTTGCACTCGGGCTTCCGCGCGAGACAACACCGCATGCGCTGCGCCATTCATTCGCCACGCACCTGCTGTCGGCTGGCGGAGATTTGCGCGCCATTCAGGAGTTGCTCGGGCACGCATCCCTGTCGACGACCCAGCGCTATACCGATGTGGATAGCGCGCGATTAATGGACGTCTACAGCAAGGCCCATCCCCGGGCGCAGAAGAGCTAGTCGCGGAAACAAACCACGTCATATTCGAGCATGCGCCCGTAGTGGCGGCTCCAGTAACCCGGAATGACGAGATGCGGGCATAGCCCCTGCGCCGCCAGTTGCTCGAGCAGTGGCAGGTGGTCCGGCTGGCCCTCATAGATGGGCTGGATGGACAGTTCGAGCTGAACGCCGGTGATTCGGTCCCAGCCGTCGCCGATACCGGCGAGCACCTGTGCTTCGAAACCCTGGGTGTCCGATTTCAGAAAAATGGAGGTCTGTCCGTTGACGTGCGCCGCGAGCGCGTCGGCCACCGTGGTCATGGATACCGTCTCCATGTCTGTTCCGTGCGCGCTGGCAAGCCGGTCCTGCGCGTTGGCATCGAGCGGCAGGATGGAACTCATGTCGGATTCCGGCGAGACGTGGATTTGTGTCTCACCGGGTGTGGCGCCGACCGCCGTGCGCGGGGCCACATCCCAGTTAGCGTCACCGGCGGCGCGCGCGGTTAGTTTTGCGTGCGCGTCCGACAACGGCTCGAATGAAACGATCCGGCCCTGATATCCGTTCTTCCGGATCGCGTTCGCGTACTGGCCAACATTGGCACCGACATCGAGAACACAATCGACCTCATGGCGCGCGAGCAGCGAGATGATCTGGGTCCAGTGTTTCGCACCGCCGGGGAATGGTGCGATGTCATAGCCGAAACGGCGAACGAGCTTGCGAGTGAATCCGACCATGAGGTGGTTTGCCGAGCGGTGGTGAAGTGCGTGCGAGACGAATAATGGAGCGTGGGCATAAACTATCATCGAAACGACGAAAACCGCACTTAGGGTGCGATTGCCCGCAACGGTTTGGGACGTTAGCTTGCGGGTTTCTTGCAGGAGACTGTTCGTTCGATGTCGAATTCCGATGTACCCCCGCGCAGCTTTGAAGCCAGGATTTTCTGGCGTCTCGTGACGCCGTTTGTCCTCGCGGTGCTCGTGCTTGCTGTTTCGGTGGCGGTTGTCATCAACCCGTCCGCGCGCGGGCAGGATAGGATTGCCGCCGAAAGCTCGATGACACTTGTCGATTCGCTTGTGGGCGGGTTTGAACGCGATCTCGACCGGCTGGTCTATGACAACAGCTGGTGGGATGAAGCGATCGAGAATCTCGTGACGAGTCTTAACAAGGAATGGGCAGACGACAATATCGGAACCTACGCCGCCGATCTTTACGATCTGTCGGCATCGTTCGTTTTGACGCCCGAAAATGAGACGAGGATCGCCTATGTTGAGGGCGTGCCGTCTCTCGAGGGGGCGCGGAGCTACTTCGGGCCGGATCTTGATGTTCTGGTTCGAGATGCCCGGGCCGTATCCATGTTCGAACCCGAACCCGCGTCAGGCTATTTCATGCGGGACGGTGACTTGCATTTCGTCGCCGTCAGTGCGCTCACTCGCGAGAACCCAATCGGCGCTGAAACCGAACGCCGGGTGCGCCATGTAGTCGTGTATGCCCGGCATATTTCGGCAGATTTTCTGAATGAGATTTCGTCGGGGTTTGCGGTCGATGGGTTGGCGTTCGCATCGGAGCCGCCGGCCGCTGATCAGCATCGACTCTCCATCCCCCTGGCTGCGCCGGACGGGCACGCGCTCGCTTGGTTGACCTGGGACGCCCCGCGCCCCGGCGCCGACTTGCTTGCGCCACTTCGGATTTGGCGCACTGGAGCCGTGATTCTCGTTGTCGTCTTGAGCCTCTTGTTCGTGCGACAGGTTCTGCGTACCGCGCGAGGTGTCGCGGACCATAATCGCCAGCTCGCCGAAAAGGATCGTCAGCTCGCGCAGTCCAGCAAGCTGGCGCTGCTGGGTGAGATGGCGGCTGGACTGGTGCATGAATTGACCCAACCGTTGAATATCATCCGCATGGCAACAGAACGAACCCAGGGCAAGTTTCGCGTCACGGACGACGATCCGGACTCCGAGACAATCGGAGGGCAGCTCGAAATTATTGCCGGTCAGACCGATCGCATGGCCGAAACCATCCAGTCCATGCGGATATTCAGCCGCGATGATTACGGTCGCAAGGTGGCGTTTGATCCGGCCCAGTCGGTCGCCCAGGCGGTTAGTTGGGTGCGCCCAGAGTTCGAGGAACATGGGATATCACTTGATGTCGATGTACCGGCGCAGTGCGGCCGTGTCTTCGGGGAGCCGTCCCGGTTCGAGCAGGTCATTGTCAATCTGCTGATCAACGCGCGTGATGCCGTCAAACAGAATGCAGACGGATCGGTTACGTCGGACCCGTCGAGAATTGTTCGAGTCATTTTATCCGATGATCCGGTGCCCGAGATGGTGACCATCAAGGTCCGGGATAATGGCAAGGGAATTCCAGCCGAGCATATCGATCGTGTATTCGAGCCATTTTTTACGACCAAGGATCCTGGGTCCGGTACAGGCCTGGGCCTGTCGATTTCCTATGGCATCGTCAGCGGGATGAACGGGACTTTGCTGGTGGAGAACACGGCGGATGGCGCAGAATTCCGGGTTGAATTGCCGCGAATCATGCCGGCCGATGTTGCAGGTGCATCTGCAGCGTCGATCGATCTAGAATAAACGCATGACCGACGCCCATATCCTTGTCGTTGATGATGAACCGCTTGCGGCTGAACAGATGGCAAAGTTCCTGGAAGGACCCGCTGTGCGTACCAGCACGGCGGGCAGCGGGCGCAGTGCCCTGGCACTGCACACGAGTGATCCGGCGGATATGATTGTGACCGACCTGCGCATGCCGGATGGTGACGGGGTGGAGTTGATCCATGCCATTCGGTCCAACGACGCCGAACTTCCGATTATCGTCGTGACCGGCCAGGTCTTGCGCGAGGCGGAAGCGGAGGCCCTTGATGCAGGCGCGACGGTATTGCTGCGCAAGCCACTGGATTTGGGCGAGCTGGCCGCCGCATTCAGCGCCAATCTGAAGGCCGGCTGACACTCGCCTCCGGAGCGACCTAGATATGAATGGTGCGTCCGCCGACAGCGAGCGCGGCTTCCTTGACCGCTTCGGCCAGGGTCGGGTGACCGTGACAGGTGCGCGCAATGTCCTCGGCCGATGCGCCGAACTCCATGGCCACGACGATCTCGTGGATCAGGTTGCCGGCATCCGGTCCGATGATGTGGGCCCCGAGAACACGGTCGGTCTTCGCATCTGCCAGGATTTTCACGAAACCGTCGGTTTCGTTGGCGGCGCGCGCGCGGCCATTGGCGGAGAAAGGGAAGGTACCCGAGGCGTAGTCGACCCCGGCTTCCTTGAGTTGTTCCTCGGTCTTGCCGACCGCCGCGACCTCGGGCCAAGTGTAGACAATGCCGGGGATCGTCTCGTAGTTCACATGCCCGGTCTCGCCGGCGATGATTTCGGCCGCCGCGACGCCTTCATCCTCGGCCTTGTGGGCCAGCATCGGTCCCGGCACGCAGTCGCCGATGGCGAAGATGCCGGCCACATTGGTCTGGAAGTTCGCGTCGATCTCGATGACGCCGCGGTCGTCGGTCTTGACGCCGACATTGTCCAGTCCAAGGCCGTCCGTATAGGGACGCCGCCCGATCGAGACCAGGACCGTATCGCACTCGATGATCTCGCCTTCGCCGCCCGCTGCCGGCTCGACCGCGAGCTTGATCTTGGTCTTTAGTGTCTCGGCGCCCGTAACCTTGGTGCCGAGTTTGAAGGTCATCCCCTGTTTCTTGAGGATACGCTGAAACGTCTTGGCGACCTCGCCGTCCATGCCGGGCGTGATGCGGTCGAGGAACTCGACCACCGTGACTTTGGATCCGAGCCGGGCCCAGACGGAGCCCATCTCGAGCCCGATATAGCCGCCGCCGATCACCACCAGATGCTTCGGCACGGATTCCAGTTCCAGCGCGCCCGTCGAGCTGACGATGCGTTTTTCATCGACCTCGACACCGGGCAGGGGCATGGATTCTGAGCCCGTCGCGATTAGGACATATTTGGTTTTGAGGGTTTGCGGGGCACCGTCTTCCGGCGTCACCACAACTTCCTGGGCGTTTTTGATCTCGGCGGTGCCGAACACGGACGTGACCTTGTTCTTCTTGAACAGGAACTCGATGCCCTGGGTGTTGTCGTCCACGACCTTGGTTTTGTGCGCCATCATCGCGTCGAGGTCGAACGAGACCTTCCCGACCTTTACGCCATGGGCACCCAGCCCGTGCTGGGCGTGGGTGTAGTGCTCGGATGATTGCAGCAAGGCTTTCGAGGGAATGCAGCCGATGTTGAGGCAGGTGCCCCCCAGGGTGGTTCGTTTCTCAACGCATGCGACGTTGAGGCCGAGCTGCGCGGCGCGGATAGCCGCGACGTAGCCGCCCGGTCCGGCGCCAATTACGACGAGGTCGAAACTCTGTTCGTCTACCATGTCGTTCTACACCTCGATCAGAAGACGCTCCGGGTCTTCGATTGCCTGTTTGATCCGGACCAGGAAAGTCACCGCCTCGCGCCCATCGATGATCCGATGGTCGTAGCTCAGCGCCAGATACATCATCGGGCGGATGACGATCTCGTCGTCGACCACGACCGGCCGCTTGACGATGTTGTGCATGCCCAGAATGCCCGACTGGGGCGGGTTCAGGATCGGCGTCGACAGCATCGAGCCGAAGATGCCGCCATTGGTGATTGTGAACGTACCGCCGGTGAGCTCTTTCATGGTCAGCTTGCCGTCACGCGCGCGTTGCCCGTACTCGGCGATCTGGCCCTCGATGCCCGCGAAGCTCTGCTTGTCGGCATCGCGCAGCACCGGGACGACAAGCCCCTGTTCGCCACCCACGGCGATCCCGATGTCGTAATAGTTCCGGTAGACGATCTCGTCGCCGTGAATCTCCGCATTAACCGACGGAAGCTCCTTCAGCGCGTTGATCGCAGCCTTCACGAAGATGCTCATGAAGCCCAGCTTCACCCCGTGCTTCTTCTCGAAATCGTCACGGTAGCGGGCGCGCAAATCCATCACGCCCTGCATGTCGACCTCGTTGAACGTGGTCAGCATCGCCGCGTTGTTCTGTGCCTGTTTCAGGCGGGTGGCCACGGTCTGGCGCAGCTTGGTCATGCGCACGCGTTCTTCGCCGCGCGGGTCTTCCGCGCGCTCCGGCAGGTCGCCGGCCGAAACGAAGACCGCCGGGGCTGCTGCTGCGGGTGCAGTGCTGCCGCCGGATGCCCGCGTGTCGAGATAACGCATCACATCACCCTTGGTGATGCGCCCGTCGCGTCCCGTAACCGGGATGTTCGCGGGGTCGAGACCGTTCTCATCGACCAGCTTCTGCACCGCGGGTGAAAGCGGATGCTCGGTGTTCGCGCTGGCCGCGGGAGCGGGTGTTTCTGCCGGTACCGGTGCTACGGGTGCGGGCGGCGTATCAGCTGCGGGTGCAGCCGCTGCCGGGGCATCACCTGTGGTAATGCGGCCGACGATGGCGCCCACTTCCACGTCCACGCCCTCATCGGCAACGATCTCGACCAGGGTGCCGGCGCTGGGGGCCGGTAGTTCCGCAGTCACCTTGTCGGTTTCGATTTCGACCAACGGTTCGTCGGCAGCGAAACTTTCGCCGACCTGTTTAAGCCAACGTCCGACCGTGCCCTCAGTGACAGATTCGCCCAATTCCGGGACTGTCACGTCCATGGTCTCGCCGCCCGTTGCTGCCGGGGCTGCTGGTGCCGCTGGTGCGGCAGGCTCAGCCGCCGCGGGTTTTTCTTCGGCGGGTGCTGCCGGGGCTGCCGCGGTTGCGTTCTCGTCGATAGCGCCGATCACGGTGCCGACTTCGACATCCACGCCTTCGTCGGCGCCGATCGCCGTGAGTACGCCCGTGCTCGGTGCGGGCACCTCCACCGTGACCTTGTCGGTCTCGATCTCGACCAGGGGCTCGTCGGCGGTGACGGCCTCACCCACGGCCTTGTACCAGCGCGCAACGGTGCCTTCGCTCACGGACTCGCCCATGTCGGGCACTTTGATCTCGATGGTCATTATGTAATCCCCGTTGTGGTCAACCGGCTCAGACCGTGAGCGCTTCGTCGACCAATTTGTCTTGTTCGCGCCGGTGACGTGCGGCATTGCCCGTTGCAGGCGAAGCCGATTCTACGCGGCCAACATATCGCGGACGGGTGTGTTCGGCGTCGATCTCCTCGAGGACCGCCTCGAGCCTGCGATCGACGAATGTCCAGCCGCCCATGTTTTCGGGTTCTTCCTGACACCAGACGATCTCGGCGTTCTTGAACCGGGAAAGTTCCTCGATCAGCGCCTTGCGTGGGAAGGGATAGAGCTGTTCGAGGCGCAGGAAGAACACGTCCTTGATCCCACGTTTCGCACGCTCTTCATACAAATCGTAATAGACCTTGCCCGAGCACAGCACGACCCGCTTCACATCCTTGTCGTCGCACAGTTTCTCATTGTCGTAGAGGACGCGATGGAAACTGGTGTCCGGTCCGAAATCCTCGAGATTCGAGACACACAGCTTGTGCCGAAGCAGGGATTTTGGGGTCATCACGACCAGCGGTTTGCGGAAGTTGCGTCGGATCTGCCGGCGCAGCGCATGATAATAATTTGCCGGCGTGGTGATGTTGCAGACTTGCATGTTGTCGTCGCCACACAGCTGCAGATAGCGCTCCATCCGGGCCGAGGAATGCTCCGGCCCCTGACCTTCGAAGCCATGGGGCAGAAGCAGGACCAGTCCGGACATGCGCAGCCATTTGGATTCGCCCGAGGCGATGAACTGATCGATGATCACCTGTGCGCCGTTGGCGAAATCGCCGAACTGCGCCTCCCAAAGTACGAGCGCATGGGGCTCGGCCTGGCTGTAGCCATATTCGAACCCAAGCACGCCGAACTCGGACAGCGGGCTGTCGATCACCTCGATCGGTGCCTGGCCGTAGCGAATATTCGCCAGCGGCAGGTATTTCTCCTCGTGTTTCTGGTCCACCAGCACCGCATGGCGTTGGGAGAAGGTGCCGCGCCCGACGTCCTCGCCGGACAGCCGGACGGGCGTTGATTCACACAGCAGGGTGCCAAATGCGAGGGCCTCACCGGTTGCCCAGTCGATGCCTTTGCCGGTCTCGATCATCTTGCGTTTGTTTTTGAGCTGGCGAAGGATCTTTGAATTCATTTCGAGCCCCTGCGGGGGTTCGGAAATGGCGTGCCCGACTTCATTCAGGAGATCGTTGTCCACGGCCGTCGCGCCACGTCGTTCGTCACCCTCTGCCATGCCGAGATCGGCCCAGCGGCCCTCGAGCCAGTCGGCCTTGTTCGGTCGGTAGCTCCGGGCGGCCTCGAACTCCTGTTCCAGATGGGCCTGGAACTCCTCGACCATGCGGTCGCCGCCACCCGACTCGATCACGCCTTCGGCTTCGAGCTGCTCGGCATAAAGGGCCCGCGTCGTCGGCTGCTCGGATATGGATTTGTACATCCGGGGCTGGGTGAAGGCCGGTTCGTCGGACTCGTTATGCCCGGCGCGTCGATACCCCCACAAATCCATGACCACATCGGCCTTGAACCGGTAGCGATACTCCGTCGCGATCCGCGCTACATGCACGGCCGATTCCGGGTCGTCGCCATTCACATGGAATATCGGCGACTGGATCATCTTGGCGACGTCCGAAGAATAGGGTGACGAGCGCGCCGCCGTCGGATTGGTTGTAAACCCGATCTGGTTGTTGACGATCAGGTGGAAGGTGCCGCCGGTGCGATAGCCGCGTAGTTGCGACAGGTCGAGGGTTTCGGCCACGAGGCCCTGGCCGGCGAACGCCGCGTCGCCATGCATCAGCAGGCCCATGACCTTGTCGCGCTCGGTGTCGCTGCGCAGCTGCTGCTTGGCCCGGACCTTGCCCAGGACGACGGTGTTGACCGCTTCCAGGTGGCTCGGGTTTGGCGTCAGCGAAAGGTGCACATTGTTGCCGTCGAAGGAGCGGTCGGATGAGGTGCCGAGATGGTACTTCACGTCGCCTGATCCCATGACATCGTCCGGATTGGGCGAGTTGCCTTCGAACTCCGAGAACATGGCGCGGAAGGGCTTGTCCATGAAGTTGGCCAGCACGTTCAGTCGGCCGCGATGGGGCATGCCGATTACCAGCTCGCGCAGTCCCAGCTGGCCGCCGCGTTTGACCAGCTGTTCGAGTGCGGGAATCAGGGTCTCGCCTCCTTCCAGCCCGAACCGCTTGGCGCCGGTATATTTCTTGTCGAGGAACTGCTCGAAGATTTCCGCGCGCGTCAGCGAGCCCAGGATGGCCTGTTTGCCCTGCTCGGTGAATTCGGTGTGGTTGCGGACGCCCTCGATGCGCTCCTGAATCCAGGCCTTCTCTTCGGGGCCCTGGATATGCATGAACTCGACGCCGATATTTCCGCAATAGGTCTCGCGCACCACGTCGATGATCTGGCGCATGGTCGCGGTTTCGAGGCCGAGCACATAGTTGATGAAGATCGGGCGATCGAGGTCTGAATCCGCGAACCCATAAGTACGCGGGTCGAGCTCAGGGTGGGCGTCGGGCTTCACCAGACCCAAGGGATCGAGGCGGGCTTCCAGATGTCCGCGGACCCGGTAGGCGCGGATCAGCATCAGGGCGCGAATGGAATCGAGGGTCGCTCGGCGGACCTGGTCGGGAGATGCTTGAGAATCACCGCCTGCGCCATATGACAGAGGGGCGCCTTTCAGCGGTGCGCCATTGGCACCGGGGGCTGCGTGGCCGTTTCCGGGGTGCGCGCCGCTGGTCCCGTTTCCACGATGCTCGCCGATAACGCGTGCGTCGCGCGGCGCCCAGCTGGCGCCTCGAAGATCTTCCAGCAGGGCGCGGGCATCATCGTGCAATGTGCCGAAGAATTCGCCCCATTCGGGATCGACGCTATCCGGTTGCTCGAGGTAGTTCGCGTAGAGTTGCGCAACGAAAGTTGCGTTGGCGCCATTCAGAAACGAGGAGTGGCCAATATAACTATTCATGTTCTAGCCGCGGTACGAGGCTGCGGTCCCTGGTTACAAAGCGTTGGCGTCCCCCTCACCAACAGATTGGTGACCTACCTAGCCCTTCAATGCCTTCATCATCGTGGTGCCGAGCGCCGACGGCGACTCCGCAACCAGAATGCCCGCGGATTTCATGGCGTCCATTTTTGCATCCGCGGTGCCTTTGCCGCCCGAAATGATGGCGCCGGCATGGCCCATGCGTTTTCCGGGAGGTGCCGTAACGCCGGCGATGAACCCGGCGACCGGTTTTTTGATCTTTGAAGTTTTCAGGAAATCGGCGGCGTCTTCCTCGGCCGAACCGCCGATTTCGCCGATCATGATGATGCCTTCGGTCTCATCGTCGTCCAGGAACATGTCCAGGCAATCGATGAAATTTGTGCCGTTCACGGGGTCGCCGCCGATGCCGATGCAGGTGGTCTGACCGAGACCGACCGCGGTCGTCTGTGCGACGGCCTCATAGGTCAGGGTGCCGGAACGCGAGACGATGCCGATATTGCCGCGCCGATGAATATGGCCCGGCATGATGCCGATCTTGCACTCGTCGGGCGTGATGACGCCCGGGCAGTTCGGGCCGATCAGGCGGGTGCTGGAGCCGCTGAGCGCGCGTTTGACCCGGACCATGTCGAGGACCGGGATGCCTTCGGTGATGCAAACCACGAGTTCGACGCCCGCGTCGATCGCCTCGAGGATCGCGTCGCCGGCAAACGGCGGCGGTACGTAGATGACGGAGGCATTCGCGCCGGTCGTGCTGACCGCCTCGTCCACCGTGTTGAAGACGGGCAGATCGAGATGCGAGGTGCCACCCTTGCCCGGCGTCACGCCGCCGACCATCTGGGTGCCGTAGGCGATAGCCTGCTCGGAATGGAATGTGCCCTGGGCTCCGGTGAAGCCCTGGCAGATGACTTTGGTTTCTTTGCCGACGAGTACGGACATAGCGCTACGCCGCCTCCTTCACCGCGTTGACGATTTTTTCGGCGGCATCCCCGAGATCGTCCGCTGAGACGATCGGGAGCCCCGACTCTGCAAGGATCTTCTTGCCGAGATCGACGTTTGTGCCTTCGAGGCGAACAACCAACGGAACATGCAATGAAACTTCGCGGGCCGCGGCAACGATTCCTTCGGCAATCACGTCACAACGCATGATGCCGCCGAAGATGTTGACCAGAATGCCTTCGACATTCGGATCGGAGAGAATGATTTTGAAGGCCGAGGTGACCCGTTCCTTGGTCGCGCCACCTCCGACATCCAGGAAGTTGGCTGGCGCGCTGCCATGCAACTTGACGATGTCCATCGTGGCCATCGCCAGTCCGGCGCCATTCACCATGCAGCCGATTGAGCCGTCGAGCTTGATGTAGTTGAGCTCGTGCTTCGAGGCCTCGAGCTCCATCGGATCTTCTTCGTCCTCGTCGCGCAGCGCCTCGACATCGGCCTGACGGTATAGCGCGTTGTCGTCAAAGTTCATCTTCGCATCGAGCGCGATCACATCACCCGAGCCCGTCACCACGAGGGGGTTGATCTCAACCATCGAGGCATCGAGTTCGAGGAACGCTTCATACATTGCGCCCAGGAACTTGGCGGCGCTTTTGATCTGGCTGCCCTCGAGGCCGAGCCCGAAGGCGATCTTGCGGGTGTGGAACGGCATGATGCCGGTCACGGGGTCGATTGCCACCTGAGAAATTTTTTCCGGGGTTTCCTCAGCGACGGTCTCGATGTCCATGCCACCTTCGGTCGAGGCGACGATGACGATCCGGGAGGTCTCGCGATCCACGAGCAGGCTTAGATAAAGCTCGCGCGCGATATCACATCCTTCCTCGACGTAAATTCGTTTTACTTCCTTGCCGTCCGGGCCGGTCTGTTTGGTGACCAGCGTTTGGCCCAGCATGGCTTCGGCATGGGCGCGGACTTCGTCGTCGGACTTGGCGAGGCGCACGCCGCCGCCGCCGTCCGGGTTTTCGGCGAAATGTCCTGCACCGCGTCCGCCGGCGTGTATCTGGGATTTTACAACCCAGATCGAGCCGCCCAGATCCTGGGCAGCCTTGCTGGCTTCATCCGGCGTGTACGCAACCGTCCCGCGGGGTACGGCGACACCGAATTTCGCGAGCAGGCCTTTGGCCTGATACTCATGAATGTTCATTGGCGGTTTGTTCCGAGAGGCAAATGTGGAAAGCGGCGGTGACGATGAACGTCCGGGATTACCGTATGGTTAATTTTTCGCCCACCGTCGCGATTGAGCCCGGTTGATGGGGCCGAACATGGTTAACGAAGTTCGACTGTAACATTCATGTTGCACTGCGCAACCGGCTCTAAAGTCGGACTTTCGTATGCTGTATGGCTACTTGCTGGCTTTTTTACCGGTACTGCGCTGCAGCTTTTTCGTGACCTTTGCCAGATCCTCGACGGCCTTCACCGATTTGCGGAAATCGGCGCGTTCTTTTGCATCGAGTTTGACCTCGACGATTCGCTCGATGCCCTTCGCACCGATGACGACCGGCACGCCGACATACATGTTCTTAACGCCGTATTCGCCGCGCAGATAGGCCGCGCAGGGCAGAACCCGCTTCTTGTCCTTGAGGTAGGATTCTGCCATCGCGATGGCCGATGATGCCGGGGCGTAGAAGGCCGAGCCGTTACCGAGCAGTTCGACAATCTCGCCGCCGCCCGAACGGGTGCGTTGAACGATCGCGTCGAGCCGCTTCTGGGTGGTCCACTTCATCTTGATCAGATCGGGCAGGGGAATGCCTGCGACCGTTGAGTAACGCACCGACGGCACCATCGTGTCGCCATGTCCGCCCAGCACGAATGCCGTGACATCTTCGACCGACACGTTGAACTCTTCGGCCAGGAAATAACGGAACCGGGCGCTGTCGAGCACGCCGGCCATGCCGACGCACATGTTCGGCTTCAGGCCTGCGGCTTCGCGCAGGATGCCGACCATCACGTCCAGCGGGTTGGTAATGCAAATGACGAAGGCGTCGGGGCAGTTCTTCTTGATGCCCGCGCCAACCGATTCCATCACGCTGGTGTTGATGCCGATCAGGTCATCGCGGCTCATGCCCGGCTTGCGTGCCACGCCGGCGGTCACGATGACCACATCGGCGCCGCGGATCGCGGAATAGCTGCTGGCGCCGACCATGTTGGAGTCGAAGCCTTCGACCGGCGAGGATTCTGCCAGGTCGAGCGCCTTGCCTGCGGGCATGCCCTTGACGATATCGAACAGGACGACGTCGCCCAGTTCCTTGAGACCGACCAGATGGGCGAGCGTGCCGCCGATGTTGCCTGCGCCGATCAGCGCGATCTTGTTGCGTGCCATTTTCGTATCTTCTCCGACGTCGAGGATGTTGTCGTGCGCGCGGTGTTTAACGCGAAATCAGGGGTGGTTCAAGGCATGGTCCGGTCAAGGCATTTGTGCCGCCGGATCGGTATCCTCTCACCGTGTAATTATGGGGCGTGCGGCGTGTTCAGATAGTCCTCGGCCTGCATTTCCATCAACCGTGAGACGGTGCGTTGGAATTCGAACGCCGTGTCGCCTTTCATGTAGAGCTCACCGGGTTCGCCGTCCGCGCTGGCGAACAGGTTCACATGATGCTCATAGAGCGAATCGATCAGCACGACGAACCGCTTGGCCGCGTCGCGCTCGCGTTCGTCGAGAATGGGAATGTTGTCGACCATCACGGTATGAAACTGGGTCGCGATGGTGAGAAAGTCCGAGGCGCCGCGTGGCTTGTTGCACAACTCGTCGAAATCGAACCGGGCGATGCCGCGTGCCGCCTGGCGTGCCTGAATGCTGCGGCCCTGGACCTCGACCTCGAAGGGAGCCGGGTCGGCATTGTCGGTCAGGGTCGCGAAGGCCGCATCGAGCTGGGCGGTTGCGGCCCGGCCGATCGGCGTGTGCCACACGGGCTCACCCTTGAGCCGGTCGAGACGAAAGTCCGTGCCCGCGCCGATGTCGAGCACATCGAGCTTTTCGACGATCAAATCGATGAATGGCAGGAACCGGTCGCGTTGCAGGCCGTCCTTATAAAGGTCACGTGGGGCGACGTTGGATGTCGCGATGATGACTACACCATGATCAAAGAAAGCCTGGAACAGGCGGCCGAGGATCATCGCATCGGCGATGTTCACCACGTGGAACTCGTCGAAGCATAGGAGCCAGCTCTCGTCGGCGACGTCTGCCGCGACCCGCATCAGCGGGTCGGCGCGCTTCTCGTGCTTGCGCAATTCGTTCAGGCGCTGCTGGATTTCCAGCATGAAGGCGTGGAAATGCACGCGTCGCTTGCGCTCGACCGGGGCGGTGTCGAAGAACAGATCCATCAGCATGGATTTGCCGCGGCCGACCGGGCCGTAGAGGTAAAGCCCCATTGGCGGATCGTCGCTGCGGCGCCCGAGGCCGAAGCGATCCTTCCAGCCGGACAGAAAACTCTCGCCCGCGGGCTGATAGCCCTTCAAGGCATGATGCAGGCTCTGCAGTTTCTCGACAGCGAGTTTCTGCGTGGGATCGCGCATCAACTCGTTCGCCTCACGCATGTTGCGATAGCGGTCGAGCGGGGTCAGCAAATCCGAATCGGAGGTTCCATCAGGCATTGCGGCGGTTACGTAGGCCAGGTTGGTGTCGGGTGCAACAGCGCGTGGCTTATTGAGCGGCTGCGGCGGCCGGATCGGCGAACATCGCCTCCATCTCCCGGCGCACCTGGACCGCCTGAATGTTGGCGTCGATCTCGACATCGGCCCAGCGGACGGGCTGGTCCTTGGTTACGGCATTCTTGAGCGTCACGCCATGTGCCAAGCCGATGGGAAGTCCGCCCGCAGCGAGGCTTGTGGCGGCCGGCATCAGTTTTCCATAGACGGTGAAGCCGCCCTCGCCATCCAGCGCGTCGCCGGGTTTCAGGTCGCGCTTGGCGGTGGCCACGGCATCCCCACGGAACCCGGTAGGCGACCCGGTGGCCTCGTTGCGCAGTGCTGCACTCGCGACGGAGATACCAAGCTCGAGCCCGATCAGGTGATAGGGCTTCCACTGTGCGGCGTAGTTGCCCGAGACATCGGTCACCAGCCCGTATTCGTCGAAGCAGGCGCGGACATATTCGGTTGGCGCTTCAAACACGACATACACCCCCCAGCGCAGATCGCCGGTGACATGGCGCCCGTCGCGTTCTTCCGAGCTGATGACCTCGACCTGTCCCTTGTGGTGCAGCTGGCCCCCTTCGGCCCGCGGTCGCATTACATGCGGCAGGTCGTGGACACCACAGGCCGGGAAGGCGAGCCCGTCCGGTGCGGGCGTGAGCCCGGTGGCGTTGGCGACGGCGGCCATTTCGATCGCCGACTTTGTCCCGTCGAGGAAGGAGTTGAACATTTGCGGGTTCATGCCGCCGGCCTCGGCTTGTGCCGCCGTCAGCCCGTAATGCTCCCAGACATCGTCCGGCGTCACATAGTGATAGCCGTCGAGATATTTGGTGCCCTTGCCGGCGGCGATGACGTCGAGGCCGCAGGCCCGCGCCCAGTCCACCTGCTCATGGATCAGGGCCGGCTGGTCGCCATAGGCAAGCGAATAGACGATCCCGGCCTGGCGTGCGCGTTCGGCCAGGAGCGGCCCGGCCAGCACGTCGGCCTCCACATTGACCATCACGATATGTTTGCCGTGTTCGCACGCGGCGAGCGCGTGGGCGATCCCGGCGGCGGGGCTGCCCGTGGCGTCGATCACCACATCGAGGCCTCCGGCGGCGACCAGCGCCATCGAATCGTCGGTCAGGTGGGTGTTGCCCTGGGACAGGGCGGCATCGAACGTCGCGGCAGACGGATCGAGGCCGCCGACGCGCGCGCACGCGGCCCGGGCGCGTTCCGGGTCCAGGTCGGCAATTGCCATGACGTGGATGCCCGGCGTGCGTGCCGCCTGGGACAGGTACATGGTGCCGAACTTGCCGGCGCCGATCAGGCCGACGCGGACGGGGCGTCCGTCTTCGGCGCGCCGGCCGAGCATCGCGTAGAGGTTCATTGCGAAGTCCTTTGCATTTCCCGCTATTCTGTCGGCGCAGCCTACAACGAAATGCGACTAAAAATCTGGAGGGGAACCATGACCGAATACAATGAAGATGCACGCGTGCCACATGTGTCACGGGACGATTTCCCCGCCGACCGGGTCGGCGTCTATGACCACATCATGGAAACCCGGAAACTGGAATTCATGGCCGAGCTGTTCGCGCGGATGGCCAGCAGCCCCGGCGCGCTGGAGGCCGTGGCATCTGTCGGCGAACATGTGCGCTTCCACAGCGTGTTCGACGAGGTCTTGCGCGAGATGATCATCTGCACGGTCTCGAAGGAGGTCGGCAACTGGTACGAATGGACCCACCATATCCACCGGATGCCCGACGACATGCGCGCGGTCTGCGGCACGCCGGCGGCCGAGGATCTGCCGGCGCCCGTCGGGCCGGCGTTGCGGTTCTCCCGGATCGTCGCCAACAACGGCAAGGCCGATGACGCGCTGATCGAGGAAATCCGCGCGGCCCTGGGTGACCGCGGCCTCGTCGATCTGACGGTGATGGTGGGTTACTACCAGCTCGTCGGCACGTTCTGCACGACCTTGCATGTGCCGATCGAGGACACGATCGAACGCACGCCGATGCCGGACTAGGTACGGCTGGACATGCTTCGAGACGGCACTGCGCGCCTCCTCAGCATGAGGGAGGCAATATAAAGCCTCACCCTGAGGAGGCCGCGACGCGGCCGTTTCGAAGGGCGATGCTCTTTCGCGGAAACCGCGATCCGGGCATGACTGCAAGAGAGAGGGAGAGCCTTACTCCGCAGCGTCTGCGTTTTCCCGCGCCAGCGCCAGCAGGCAGTCATCGTCGAGCGATTCAATCGGCGCGAAGTCGCGATGCGCGATCCATTCCTCGCGCTTGAACTGGCGGATGTGATTGTCGACATGGCACAGGCTCAGATAGACGATCACCCGGCCCCAGGGGCTGATGTTCGGCGCCGAGGCGTGCACCAGGTTCGAATGGAAGAGCAAAACCGAGCCCGGCTTGCCCTTCGGCGCGATCATGCCGCCGTCTTCGGCCAGCTTGGCGACGGTTTCCTTGTCGAGGGTCCATAGCGGATATGAGGTCGTTTGCAGGTCGTGCCCGGCCTCGATCACACCCCCCTTGTGGCTGCGCGGGATCAGATAGAGCGGGCCGTTGAATTCGGTCACCTCGTCGATGAACAGCGCGATGTTCATGGCCCGGGCCTCGGGCATCTTGTCGTCGCGGGCCCACGTCCCATAGTCCTGATGCCATTGCCAGACATCGCCGTCGAACGCGGCTTTTCCGTTAATCTTGTACTGGTGCATGTAGACGTTGCCGTCGAGCAACTGCATCACCGGTTCGATCAGGCGGGGGTGGCGGCCCAGGCGGCGGAAGGCCTCGTTGTAGTAATGCGCGGCAAATGCGGTGCGCACGGCCTCGCCGTTCGCCTCGCGCCAGACCTCGTCCCGGTCCATCGCGAAGATGGTCGGCAGCTCGGCGGCGAGGACGTCCATCTCCTCCTGGCTGAAGATCTCGGGCAGGAAAACCCAACCTTCGGTCTCGAACTGTTCGAGCTGATCCTTATTCAATTCCATGGCGCCGCTCCCGGCCAATATGTCTCTCGTGGTGGGGAATTATAGCCCGCAAGGCGCTAACAGACGAGTGGGCGCGGCTGGATATCACCCGGAGGGCGTCCCGGGTGGTTACGAAACGTGTTTAACGTTAGGTTCACATGGCTTTTTAACCTCCGGATCGACCGATGCTTTCCTATTTGAACCTCGCCCTCGAACTCACCGCGAGCCCGGTGGCTCTGGCCGGTTATATCGGCCTCGGCGTGTACGCCACGACCACATGGCGGGCGTTCAAATATGCGTTTCTCTGGGGTCTGGCAGTCCAGATTTTTGCCCTGGCGCTGGGCAAGGTCTCGTTCCTCGATATGCAGGGGCTTGTCGCCCAGACGGGCCTGCGGCTTGCCGGTGCGCTGATCGTCACCATGGGTGTCTATTATCTGTACCGGTTCATGCGCCGGCGTTCCGGCGGCAAGGGACCACATGACGGTAGGCCGCCCAAGCAGGAGCGCAAGCCGCCACATCTGCGCCGGGTGAAATAGCGTTTATTTGTCTGCGCGCTCGCGCATCAGCGCGGCGAGGTCTCGTTCCGTCTCACGTGCGCTTTTCGCCAACTCGTGCGCGACATTGGTGCGGTCGGCTGCGGGACGGTTCTGGCTCAACTTGAACTTACCCTCGAGCCGGTCGATCGGCATTTCGAAGGCCGTGACACCACGTAGCATCCCCTCGATATAGCGTTCAGGCTGGCCGTCCATAGTCCATGCGTCGGGGTGGTTACCCTCGGACGCCGCGATGAGCGCTTCCTGTTGGGCCCGGACGGTGTCGATGTCGGTTATTTCGCGTGCGGCGCCGTAGGCGTGCACGGCCGCGTAGTTCCAGGTAGGCACGGCGTCACCCGGTGTGTACCAGCGTGGCGAGACATAGGCGTGCGGGCCCTCGAAGATCGCCAGCAGCATTGTCTTGCCGTCGAACAATTCACCGTGAGGATTGTTCTTCGCTACATGGCCGACCAGGGTGCCGTTGGGGCCGGCCGCGTGATCGAGCACGAACGGGATATGGGTCGCAAAAGGCGCGTCGTCGCGTTGTCCGATCAGAATCCCGAACGGGTTGGCGTCGATCAGGCCGTGGAGGACATCGGGATCGGTCTCGCGATACAGGTCCGGAATGAACATGGCTCACCCTCCGGTGTCGGTTGGGTTTCAGGGCGCAGCCGGCATCAATGTGAAGCTGCACGTTCCGCGCGTAATACTTTGAAATTCGATCGGCGCGCCGGGTGCCGGGAGTGCGGCCTCGAACAGGTCGGATGCCTGATCAGGTACATCGACTTGCGGTGTGCCGCCGGCATTGTCCGTAACCCGCGCGAAGCGCTGCTCGTTGGAGACCATATAGATACGCGTGACGCCCACGGCGCCGAAGAGCACCAGCCGGTCGTCGTCGATACCCTCGATGACGAAGTCCCGCTGCGTGATCGTGACTTTGCTGTTTGGAACCGCGCAGGTCCCTGTCGTCAGCAGATCATAGCCGCCCGCCAGATCGCGTGGCGGGCCGTTTGCCCGCATTTTTTCGCCCGCGGCAACGACGCTCATCGAGTGCACGGCGGCGGCCATGAGGACCGGAAGTTCGATGCTTTCGCCGTCCGGTAGATGAATGTTCATCCGGCTCGTCTGAAACATTTGGCCGAAGGCGGGGTCGGTCTGGGAGAGCGCACGCAGAAACCCCGCCTGCACCACGATCGAGAAAGTGCCCTCGATGCTCGTCGTAACCGTGTGGGCGAGGTCGTCCCGGCTGCGGGCCGCCACGCCGGTTTCGACGCCGGTTCGTACGGTCGAGATGGTTGCAGCGACCTCTTCACTTTGGGCTGTCATGGTGTTGATCGCGGCGTTAAGGCCCTCGATTCGTGCGGGATCTGTCGTCCCGTCGTAATAACGGAATACGGCTCCCGGTTTGAACATGTTGGCGGGGCCGGCGGGAATCCTCTCACTCTCGCTCTGGCTATGCGCCGGGCCAGTGCCCGAAAACGCGACCGCCGCGGACAGGGCCGCGGCGGTGAGAAATTGTGCAACAAGATTCCCGAACGGGCGTGTGCGACCGTCGGATGTTTCGCGATGTTTTGAGGCGGTCAAACCCGGCGTTCCACCATCATCTTCTTGATCTCCGCGATCGCCTTGGCCGGGTTCAGATGCTTCGGGCAGGTGCGGGTGCAGTTCATGATGGTGTGGCAGCGATACAGGCGGAATGGATCCTCGAGCTGGTCGAGGCGGTCGCCCGTTGCTTCGTCGCGGCTGTCGGCGAGCCAGCGATAGGCCTGCAACAGGATGGCCGGGCCGAGATATCGGTCCTCGTTCCACCAATAGCTCGGGCAGGATGTCGAGCAGCAGGCGCACAGGACGCATTCCCACATGCCATCGATCTTGGCCCGGTCTTCGGGGCTCTGCAGGCGCTCGCGCTCGGGGGCCTGGCTGTCGGTCTTGAGCCAGGGCTCGATCTGCCGGTACTGGGCAAAGAAATGCGTCTGGTCGGGCACCAGGTCCTTGATCACCGACTGATGGGGCAGGGGATAGACCCGCACATCGCCCTTCGCGTCGTCGATATATTTGGTACACGCCAGCGTGTTGGTCCCGTCGATATTCATCGCGCAGGAGCCGCACACGCCCTCGCGGCATGACCGCCGGAATGTGAGGGTCGGATCGACCTCATTCTTGATCTTGATGAGCGCGTCCAGAACCATTGGCCCGCAATCGTCGAGGTCAAGATGGTAGGTGTCGACTCGCGGATTGTCGCCGCTGTCCGGGGACCAGCGATAAATCTTGAAGGCTTTGGTGTTGGTCGCGCCGTCGGGCTTGGGCCATTCCTTGCCTTCGGACACTTTTGAATTCTTCGGCAGCGTAAACTCAGCCATATCTCAAATTCTCCTCGTCGCCTGGATCGGCCTAGTAGGACCGCACCTTGGGCGGGAAGCTCTGGACTTCGTTGGTCAGGGGCTGGAGATGCACCGGGCGATACTTGAGGTCGACTTTGCCCTTCTCATCGACCCAGGCCAGCGTGTGCTTCATCCATTCGTCGTCGTTGCGATCGGCGAAATCCTCACGCGCATGGGCGCCGCGGCTTTCCTCGCGCGCCTTGGCGCCGTTGATCGTGACGAGCGACTGCATCATCAGATTTTCGAGCTCCAGCGTCTCGACGAGATCGGAATTCCAGACCATCGAGTTGTCCGAAACTTTCAGATCGTCGCGCGCACCCCACAATTCGTCGAGCTTGTCGGCCCCTTCCTGCAGGACCTCGCCGGTCCGGAACACGGCGCAGTTGTTCTGCATCGTGCGCTGCATCTCACCGCGGAGTTTCGCGGTCGGCGTGCTGCCGTTCGCGTGGCGCAGCTTGTCGAGGCGCGCCAGTGCGTCATCTCCGGCATCCGCGGCAAGCGGCTCATGTGGCGTGCCCGGCGTGACCAGCTCGGCAGCGCGCAGTGCCGCGGCGCGGCCGAACACCACCAGATCAAGCAGCGAGTTCGAGCCCAGGCGGTTGGCGCCATGGACCGAGACGCTGGCCGATTCGCCGATCGCCATCAGGCCCGGCGTGACCGCCTCGGGGTCGTCTTCGGTCCAGGTCCGGACCTCGCCCTTATACGTCGTCGGGATGCCGCCCATATTGTAGTGGCAGGTCGGCAGGACCGGGATCGGCTCCTTGGTCACATCGACACCGGCGAAGATACGCGCGGTCTCCGAGATGCCCGGCAGACGCTGGGCGATCACGGCGGGGTCGAGATGCTCGAGATGCAGATGGATGTGATCCTTCTCACCACCGACACCGCGGCCTTCGCGCATTTCGATGGTCATCGAACGGCTGACCACGTCGCGGCTGGCGAGATCCTTGGCCGACGGCGCGTAGCGTTCCATGAAACGTTCGCCCTCGGAATTCGTCAGATAGCCGCCTTCGCCGCGTGATCCTTCGGTGATCAGCGCGCCGGCGCCGTAGATGCCGGTCGGGTGGAACTGCACGAACTCCATATCCTCCAGCGGCAGGCCGGCCCGTGCGACCATCGCATTGCCGTCACC
>JABJEK010000093.1 GCA_018702955.1 Rhodospirillaceae bacterium
CGACAGGCCGGCGAGTGCGAAACTATCGGGTGCAGACGCGAGTACGTTGTCCGCCAGTTCGTCGATCGATTCCGCGCCCGTGATATCGGCCACCATGCAATCGGCAATATCGGCGAGATGCTTGGTCTGATGGGCCCAGAGCCGTTCGTCGCAGAGCAACCCCGGAATCAGCACAAGGTTCACGGTCATTCGGCATTCTCCATCCGCACAAGGTGCCCCGGTGCCAACGTTCCGGCACAGTGAGCCTGCCAAAGCGACCGGTAGGCCCGCTCGAGCTTCCGAGCAAACGCATCGCCCGCATCCACCTTTCCGACGGCAGACTGCAACGCAGACCTGTTATTTATCAGTTGATCAATAGTGGTCGACAGGTCGACGGCCTTCTCGACATATTCGGCAGCGTTTTCGGCCACCAGATCACCGATCCCGTAGGCCTTGCACAGGCTCGCCCCGACACGCGCCGGCATTGCGTCGCCGGCACATGTCAGCACCGGTATCCCCTGGGCGATCGCGTCCGCCGCGGTCGAATGGGCGCCATAGACGAACGTGTCGAGGAACAGATCCGCGTGCCGGTGCCGGGCCAGGTGATCCGACATGGCCGGCGCGGTCGGTGCGAACACGAGACGTGCGGGATCGATTCCCGCGGCCTGAGCCGCGGCCGTGAGGTTTTGCGATGTCGATGCCGCATGCTCACGCAACCAAAGCACCGACCCGTCGACCCGCGCGAGGATGTCCATCCAGGCCGCGAAGGTTTGCGCATCGATCTTGGGTGACGCGTTAAACGCGCAGAACACAAAGCCATCTTCGGGTAAGCCGTGGGCGGCGCGGGCATCCCCATTGCCCGACGCCGCATCGAACCGGTTGAGCGGCATGAAACTGCCCGGCAGATATGCGACGGCCTCTGCAAAATCACCCACCGCACGATCCGGCAACACAATCTCGTCCGCCAGCAGCACGTCATTCAGGCCGCCGGATGACCCGCAATAACCGAGCCAGCCAATCTGCAGCGGTGCTGCGCGGGCCGCCAGTATCTCGGGACGGGCACCGCGCGTGAAGCCGCCCAGATCGACCAGAATGTCGATCCCGGCCTCGCGGATACGCGCCGCTGCATCGCCCGGCGACATCTGCGAGACGTCTTCGACCGATCCAACACCGTCGAAGATCGCCTTCTGCACATCGCTCCCGTCCGGCTGTGACAGAGCGAAGGCCGTGACGTCGAAACCCGCCGCGTCATGGCGCGGGAGAAAATCAGCCATCAAGCGTCCCACCGGGTGCTGACCGAGGTCGGCAGAGAGATAGCCAACGCGAAGTGGGGCACCGTCGCGCGTTGCCGCAGCGAACCCCTCGTCGTGAATCACGGTCGATTTGCGCAAGGCCATGGCCCGGGCCGTGCTCACACGGTTCAGCGCGGGTTGCGCGAACGGCAGATACAACGCGATCAACGGCGACAAATCGGACAGGATGCCGGGATCCACATCGAGCAGGCGCTCGAAGTTCGCGATCAGTTTGGGGTGGTCAGCCCAATCACAGGCATGGAGCGTCGCATAGAACAGCTGCGCCGCGGCGCGCACAAATCCGGGATCAAGTTTCAGCGCCTGCCGAAATCGGGCGGCGCCAGCCCCATATTCGTGCAGACCGGCCAGCGTGATGCCAAGGCTGTGCTGCACCTCCGGATCGTCCGGTGAGGCCTCGACCGCCTCTTCCAATGCATCACGCGACGCCTCCAGGCGGTCTACCTGGCGGTACAGGTTTCCCAGATTAGCCAGCACATGCGCATGCCCGGGAGATAGGTCACGCGCGTGCTCCAGATGTTCGATCGCGGCGTCCCGACGACCGGCCAGCGCCAGCGCACCGGCGAGGTTGAATTCGAGAACCGTGTCATCGGGGTCGTGCTGGCGGGCCGCCTCGTAATCCAGCACGGCGCCGTCGATGTCGCCGAGATCCAGGCGCAACTTGGCCAGATTGGAGCGTATCCGACCGTCCTCCGGCGCCAGCACGACAGACCGTTCGAGCAAATGCAGCCCTTCTTCGGGCGCCCCGGACTGGGCGAGCAGAATGCCCTTAAGCTGCAGGACTTCAGCGTTTTCAGGGTCGATTGCGAGGACGGAATCATACAGTTCCGCCGCGGCATCGAGCGCGCCGTCACGGTGCCTCTGCCGGGCATCGGCGACAATATCGTCCAGATCGCTGCGGGGTTCGTCCATGGCGCCCTTCTTTCAGAATCGCTCCGCGCATGCAACAGCCAATGGAATTGCTGGACATTCCGGCGCTTCGCGCCCATTTTCCGCACAACACGCGCCATCGCGCGATTTCAACACAGACGAGCAATATGAAATTTGAAGAAATGGGTCTCAGCGACCCACTATTAAGCGCAATTGGATCTGCGGGTTACGAGAACCCGACACCGATCCAGGCGGAAGCCATCCCCCATCTCTTGATGGGACGCGACATTATCGGTATCGCCCAGACGGGCACCGGCAAAACGGCAAGCTTTACGCTGCCGATGATCGAAATTCTCTCCACCGGACGGGCGCGGGCGCGGATGCCGCGCAGCCTGATTTTGGAGCCGACCCGCGAACTCGCGGCGCAGGTTGCCGAAAACTTTGAAGTTTACGGCAAGAACCACAAACTCAGCATGGCCCTGTTGATCGGCGGTGTATCTTTCTCCGACCAGGAAGACAAACTCGACCGCGGCGTCGATGTGCTGATCGCAACACCGGGGCGCCTGCTCGATCATTTCGAGCGGGGCAAGGTCCTGCTTGCGGACATCCGGGTGCTGGTGGTCGACGAGGCCGACCGGATGCTCGACATGGGTTTCATTCCCGACGTCGAGCGCATCATCAAGCTCCTGCCGCAAATTCGGCAGACGGCGATGTTCTCGGCCACAATGCCATCGGAAATCAAACGACTGACCGACGCCTATATGATGAGCCCGCGGACGGTTCAGGTCGACGCTCAGGCCTCCGCCGCCGACACCGTGACCCAGGGCCTCCTGCGCGTCAGCGGTGGTTTCAAGGAAAAGCGCGCAGCACTGCGCAAGCTGATCCGCGACAGCGGCGTGAAGAACGCAATCGTCTTCTGCAACCGCAAGCGCGATGTGGCAACGCTCGAAAAATCACTCCGCACGCACGGCTTCAACGCCGCCGGCCTGCATGGTGATATGCATCAGAGCGCACGCATGGAGACACTGGCAAAATTCCGTGACGGCGAAATTGAATTGCTTGTGGCCAGTGATGTCGCCGCACGCGGTCTCGACATCCCCAACATGAGCCATGTCTTCAACTTCGACGTCCCGATGCATGCCGAGGACTATATCCATCGCATCGGCCGCACGGGCCGCGCCGGCAAAGAAGGTCATGCCTACACCCTGGCGACCCGTGACGATTCCAAGTTCCTGAGCGGTGTCGAACGGTTGCTGGGCAAACCGATCCCGCCGATCAGCGCATCCGGCGGCCAGTCCGGCAGCTCATCTGCGGGTGAACAACCTGCCGCTGAAAAGCAGGACGACCAGGAAGAGCCGAAGACACAAGACACCAAGGCCTCCGAGACCCCGGAAGAGAAAACCGACAAGCCACGCCGGCGGCGACGCAGCCGACGCAAGGCAGAACCGGAAAGTCAGACCGAGGGCGAGAGCGAAACGGTAGAAGCCAGCGCGCCGCAGGAAGCCAGCCCGCCGCAGGAAGACAGCGAACCGCAGGAAGCCAGAGAACCGCAGGAAGCCAGAGAACCACGCAAGGCCCGCGAACCGCGCAAGGCCCGCGAGCCACGCAAAGCTCGTGAACCACGAGAGGCCCGCGAGCCGGTGCGCAGTGATACGTCACGCGACGAGCCCGCGAGAGCGCCGCGCAAGCGCGACGACGATCATGACGATGACGGCGCTCCGGCTTTCGGGAATGATGAAACGCCGGCGTTTCTTTTACGCTAGACTTTCAAGACGCCTACGCAACGAACGACAGTGTGATGCAAACGATCTTTGTCCAAGTGAAATGCGAACTCGGCCGGGCGTATGACGTGGCGGATGAGGCTGCGCTGAGTATCGATCAGGTCTCCGAGGTTTACTCAACTTCGGGCCAGTTCGATCTTTTGATGAAGTGCTATCTCGCCGACGAAACCGATATCGGACATTTCGTGACGAGCAATATCCAGACGCTGCCCGGCGTTGCCGACACCTTCACAACCATCACGTTCAAAGCATTCACCTGAGTTTCCGGCGGGGTCCTGGCCTCAGGGTTTGGGACATCGGTGGGTCGGGGCGACGGTATCGATCGCCTTGCTGCGTGATTACGCCCCGACTGCGACGTCGAGCTGATCTTCTTCCGCACCATCTGCAGGTTCGGCCTCACGAATGGCGTTGTCCATCAGTGCATTCTCGAGATTGGTCTCGGTCATATTCGCATCTGCGATCAATGCGCCATCGAGGTCAGCGTTGCTGAGGTTTGCACCGGTAAGATCGGCGCCTCGCAGATCCGCATTGTTCAAGCGGGCGTTGCCGAGATCCGCTTCGGCTAAATTCGCGCCCGCCAGATTGGCTCCCGTCAGGTTCGCGGGCCACAGCCGGCCGGTATTCTCGCCGCTCGCATCCTTGAGTTGCACGGCGAGCAGGCGCGCGCTGTGCAAATTCGCATTTCGAAGGTCTGCATTCTCAAGGTTGGCGCCTTCCAGCAGTGCGTCGGAAAGGTCCGCCCCCGCCAGCTTGGCCCCAGACATCTCGCTCATCACGAAACGACACGACTGGAGATTGGCGCCGTTCATCAGCGTGTCTTTCAAGACAGCGCCACTCATATCCTCATTCGGCAGATCAATGCGTTCTATGTCGCTATCGGTCAAATCAGCACGGGCGCCTGTCTGACCGCCGCTTTCGATCCATTCGAAGTGGCGTTTCAGGATGAGCTGGATGTCAGCCGGAAACTCCGATTTCGGCCGCGAGATATTCGCACCCGTCACATTCGCCCTCGCGAGGTCGACGCCTTCGAGGTTGGCTTCATTCAGGTCGGCATTCGTCAGATCGGTACCGTCGAGGACAACACCCGACAGATCAGCCCCCACGAGGCTCGCCCCGTTGAGGTTCGTATTGCTCAGATTGGCACCCTTCAGAACCGCGCCATCCAGACTTGAACCGCGCATGTTGCCATTTGAAAGGTTCGTGCCGTTCATCTGGGCACCGCGCATGCTGCTGTGATTCATCGACGAGCCCGTCAGGTCCGCGCCCGAAATATTCGCGTTGTCGAGATTGGCATGATCGAGAACCGCATTGGTCAACGCCGCTTCGGCGGCATCGCCACCCAGCATCAATGCACCGCCGCGCAAGTCTGCGCTGACGAGGCTCGCACCCTCAAGAATTACGCCGCGCAGATTGGCGCCACGAAGATCGGAATGGTCGAGCTTGCATTGCGACATGTCCGCGCCATTGAGCATCACCGAAAACATATCGCAGTAGCTCAGGTCCGCTTGGCGGATCGAGCAATTAGACATGTTCGCGCCGGCGAGCTTGGCCTTCTTCAGGTTCACCCTGTCGAGCTTGTAGTTGCGGAGATCGCGCAGCGACAAATCAGCCGGTTGCCCGCCCTTCAGGTCTTTTACCCAAAGAATATGCCGCTTGATGATTTCTGGAATTTCCAGCGTCCGCATAAGCCGTTTCCGCAACAAGGGTTTCTAGCCCACTGAGACTAGACGGAAATGGTTAACGGACCGTTCAACGAATCGATTCATCCTCAATCAAACCCACGATAAGAACGAATCTTGAGCTACGGTGCCTGGTCATCCATTGAAGGTGAAAGCCGAGAGAATGAAATTTCTAGTACGCCTGCTGATAATCACCGCGTTCCTGGCGCTTCCGGCCACCATCGCCAATGCCCAGATGGATTTCCTTAAACGCGGGAAAGACCTTCTGCGCGACCTACCGGGCGGACAAAGCACGCAACAGCTGAGTGATTCCGACATCGGTGCCGGCCTCCGCGAAGCCCTTAAAGTTGGCGCCGAGAGGGTGGTTGGCCAGGTTGGTGCAACCGACGGCTTCAACGGCGACCCGGCCATTCATATTTCGCTCCCGGAAAGCCTTCAGAAGGTGCAGAGCACATTGTCGAGGGTCGGTCTGTCATCAATGACAGACGATCTGGAGCTGCGGTTGAACAGGGCCGCGGAAGCCGCCTCACCCGAAGCGCAGGCCGTGTTCTGGCAGGCCATCGACGAGATGACGTGGGACGATGTGCGCGAAATTTTCGACGGACCGGATGACGCTGCGACCCGGTATCTGGAACGCACCATGTCCTCGCCGCTGGTCACGCGCATGAAGCCTATTGTCGACGCCAGTCTGGCTGAAGTCGGCGCCGTGCGGGCCTACGATCAGGCAATCGGACGCTACAAGGCCGTGCCGTTCGTACCCGACGTCAAAGCCGACCTGACCCAGCATGTGCTGGAACGCGCCCTCAAGGGATTGTTCCTGTATCTGGCACAAGAGGAAGCCGCGATTCGTCAGAACCCAGCCAAGCAAACGACGGAATTGCTGAAAAAAGTATTCGGGAAGTAGACCGAGCCGGCAGCCTAGTCCGCCGCGGCCTCTTCCTCTTTGAGTACCTTCATCGCGGCACGGAACGCTTCCATGCCCGCAGGCGCCCCGCAATACAACGCGATCTGTATCAGCGCCTCTCGAAGCTCATCCTGGGTCAATCCATTGCGGATCGCGCCGCGAAAGTGGCCCTCAAACTCGTTCATCCGGCCCAACGCCGCGAGCATCCCGAGGTTCAGCAGGCTCCGTTGCTGACGGGTCAGGCCGTCCCTGCCCCATACCGCACCCCAGCCGATCTCGGTGATGAACTCTTCCATGAAATCACGGTTGAAGTCTTCCAGATTGCCCATTGAGGCGTCGACGCGCGCGTCCCCCATGACCTCGCGTCGTATCTCCATGCCTTTTTCGAAAAGGTCCTTATCGATCACGGCGTGCTCTCCCCGACTTAACGTGTTCAGCCCGCAGCCGGGAACCTGTCCCGGTCATGCGGTGCGCTGTAGAAGCCTTCCTGATCTACCGGTCCAACGGGAATAATCCCGTTCGGGTTCACCCGTTCGATCCCGTAATAATTCATCTTTGCGTAGTCGAAGCTGAACGTCTCGGCGATGCCCGGAATCTGGTACAGCTCGCGCGTGTAATTGGTCAGGTTCGGATAATCCGCTATCCGCCGGATATTGCACTTGAAGGCGCCGACATAGCAGGCATCAAAACGGATCAACGTCACCCACAGGCGCCAATCCGCCTCGGTTAGACGATCCCCTACCAGATAGCGCTGTTTTCCCAGTCGCTCCTCGAGGTCGTCGAGGGTCTCGAACATCGCCACGACCGCCTCTTCATAGGCTACCTGGGACGACGCGAAGCCGGCGCGATAAACCCCGTTGTTGATCGTGGGATAGATGACCTCATTGATCGCATCGATCTCCGCGCGCAGATCAGCCGGATAATAATCCTCGGTCGCGTTGGTGAAGGCGTCGAAGGCGGTGTTGAACATCCGGATGATCTCGGATGATTCATTGTTCACCACCTGGTTCGTCTGCTTATCCCACAGGGTCGGGACCGTAACCTTGCCCGTGTAATCGCCCTTCGAGGCGGTGTAGGCCTGATGCAGATGTTCGAACCCGTTCACATGGTCGGGCACACAATCGGGAAAGTCGGGATTGTCCCCATAGGTCCAACCCTGCTCATGACGCCCGGGTTGCGCGAGCGAAACGGTGATCGCGCTGTCGAGGCCCTTGATTGTCCGGAAAATGAGCGCGCGATGGGCCCAGGGGCAGGTGTGCGCGAGATAGAGATGGTAGCGGCCCGGCTCGGCCGCGAAACCCGCCTCGCCCGTCGGCCCCGCACTGCCATCGGCCGTCACCCAGCTGCGGAACTGGCTTTCCGAGCGCTGGAATTTTCCGTCCTTCGCGACTTCCCGCGCCGTGGCGTCGTTGTCGAGCCAGGTGCCGTCCAACAGCATTCCCATAGGTATCTCCTCATGCGTGACCGCCTCGGCCGTCAGGCATTTGCATATGCGTGTTTATTTCTGAAGCGGTTTCTTGAGCTCGCGCTCGGGCTCACCGGCCCGCAGCCGCGCACCGATATCCGCCATCTGAATCGGGACACCGATTGGTTCCCGGTCGAACGCACCCGTCGCAAACCATTCGTTCAATTCGGCAATAGAATCGAAATTGTCGGTCTGAAGCTCGACGGCGTTGCCATCCGGGTCGTGGTAGTAGAGCGACGTGGTCGGGCCGTGATTGATTTGCCGGTAGGGATCTATTCCCTGTTCCGTCAAACGGTCGAATATCCCGACAAGGTCCGTGAGCGACGAATAGGAATACGCAAAGTGGGCCAAGCCCACCGTGTTCTCGACCTTATCCTCGATCCCGTCGCGCTCGATAATCGCGACACGATGATGCTCGTCGTCATAGGTAATGAAGGAAATACCCTTTGTGTCGCCCATGACCTGACCGCCAAGGACCTTGCAGTACCAATCCGTCATCTCCGGACGATTTTTCGTATAGAGCACGATATGGGCGAAATAAGCCGGGCTCGGCGTTTCGTCCGGCTGTGGCACATGCGCGAATGCTTCTGACATCGGGCGTCCTCACTTGTCGATCAAGGCAGCCAGTCTAGCAGACAGATAGACGTTTCACAGCGTCTCGCATGGTGGCCGAAATCGCCAACCGCACGTGGAGTACGATGCCCGATGCGGATATAAACGGTCTGGCATCCATTCAAACAAAAGCAGATCAGATGGCTCTCGACCCCGAAACCCTTGAACAGCTACTCGATACGGTTCGCCGTTTCGTGCGCGCGCGCCTGGTTCCGCTTGAGGCCGATGTCGCCGAGAACGACAGGGTGCCGGTCGACCTGATCAATGAAATGCGGGAACTGGGCCTGTTCGGCCTGTCAATTCCGGAAAATTATGGTGGGCTCGGCCTGTCGGTCAGCGAAGAAGTCCGCGTGGTGCATGAACTGGGCTGGACCTCACCGGCGTTCCGGTCCGTGTTCGGGACCAATGTGGGCATCGGCTCCCAGGGCATCGTGATCGACGGCACGGAAGAACAGAAAAACGCATGGCTTCCCCGCCTGGCCACCGGTGAGGTGATTGCCTCCTTCGCATTGACCGAACCGGAGGCGGGCTCCGATGCGGGGTCGCTCCGCACTTCGGCGCGGCGCGATGGCGACGACTACGTACTCAACGGCACCAAACGCTACATCACCAACGCACCCCATGCGGGCATCTTCACCGTGATGGCGCGTACCGACCCGGACGAACCGGGTGCGCGCGGCGTGTCAGCGTTCATCGTCGAACGGGATTCACCCGGACTGTCTGTCGGGACCCACGACAAGAAGATGGGGCAGCAAGGTGCCCATACCGCGGATGTGGTGTTCGAGGATTGTCAGGTGCCCGCCGCAAACCTGATCGGTGGGGTCGAAGGCCAGGGGTTCAAGACCGCGATGAAGGTCCTCGACCGTGGCCGACTGCATATGGGAGCGATCGCTACGGGCATCGCCGAACGGCTGATCGACGAGAGCGTGCACTACGCGCTCGAACGCCAGCAATTCGGCAAACCCATCGGCGAATTCCAGCTCGTCCAGGCGATGCTCGCCGACAGCCGCACCGAGGCCTATGCCAGCCGCACGATGGTTGCCGACGCCGCCAACCGGTTCGACGCAGGCGAGAATATTTCAACCGAAGCAGCCTGCTGCAAACTCTATTCAACCGAGATGGTCGGGCGTGTCGCCGACCGGGCGGTGCAGATATTCGGCGGTGCCGGCTACATGGCCGAATACCCGATCGAACGCTTCTATCGCGACGTGCGGTTATTGCGTATCTATGAGGGAACATCGCAAATCCAACAAATCGTGATCGCGCGCAACATGTTGCGCGAGGCCGCGAACAGCTAAACATCACAAAACGACATTCAAACGGGGGATACCGTGAAGTTAATCAGTTATCGAGTGGTCAATCGGGAGTCCTGGGGCACCTACGCCTCGGACGGCGGCGTCATCGATCTGGGGGCCGAATTCGGCACGACGATCCCAACCCTGCGCGACTATCTGGCCGCCGACGATGCCGCCAAGGCAAAAGTGGCCGAGTATGTGGGCACCGGTTTCGGCGGCAGTGCCGGCAAGGCATCCGATTATCCGGTCAAGGACATCACGCTTCTCGAGCCGATCCGGAACCCCGACAAGATCATCTGCGTCGGCTGGAACTACCGCGAACACGCCAAGGAAGCGGGCATCGAGCTGCCGGACCATCCCACGCTGTTCGCACGCTGGGCCAACAGTCATGTGCCGCATGGGAACCCGATCCTGCTACCGAAAGAATCCGAGAAATTCGACTATGAGGGCGAACTGGCCGCGATCATCGGCAAGCCCGCGCGACGGGTCTCCGAGGCCGACGCGCTCAGCTATATCGGTGGCTACTCGATCTATAACGACGCCACCCTGCGCGACTATCAGCGCCATTCATCCCAGTACATGCCCGGCAAGAACTTCTTCCAGTCGGGTTCGTTCGGCCCCTGCATGATCACGGCGGACGAAATCCCCGAACCGGCCGACCTGACGCTGGAGACCCGGCTCAACGGCGAGGTCGTGCAGCATACGGGCATCGATGATCTGATCTTCTCCATCCCGAAGCTGATCGCCTACATCTCAAGCTTCACCGAACTGGTGCCGGGCGACGTCATCGCGACCGGAACCCCCAGCGGGGCCGGGCTGGGCCGTACACCGCCGCTGTGGATGAAGGCGGGGGATACGATCGAAGTCGAAGTCTCGAAGGTCGGAATCCTGACGAACCCGATCGTCGCCGACTAAAGGGACGGGCCAGGCCTTACCGGCTACTCCATCACGATCGCGGCGCGACCCGTGACCAGGCCCTGGTCGAGGCGGGCATGCACCGTCTCGACCTCTTCGAGCTTGTAAGTTTCGGTCACCAGCGGCCAGACGTCGCCACGCGCGCACAATTCAAGGGATTCGATGACCTGCTGGTAGCTGCAATAGCGGCTGCCAAGCAGCTCCAGTTCCTTGGCAAGCATCTGAGGCGCCGGCGCCATGAAGGGTTGCCCCGCGCCGCCGAGAGTGACGAACCGGCCGCCGATACCGAGGCTCGCCACCGCCTGTTCCTGGGTGCCCTGGGTGGAGACGTAATCGATCGCCACGTCGACACCCGCACCATCTGTAAGATCCATGATCTCATCGACGACCGCGTCATTCGAGGCGTCCACGATCATGTCCGCCCCGAGGTCCTGGCAGACCTTGAGCTTGTCTGCCATCACATCGACCGCGATGACACGGGCATTCGCCCATTTGGCCATCATCACCTGGTGAACGCCCAGACCACCACCGGCACCGAAAACGGCGACCGTGTCCATCGGCGTCACGCGCGCACGCGACAACACCTTGTAAGGCGTGGCAATGGCGTCGGCGATCACGCCAACATCCGCCGGCTTGGCCTTGTAGTCCAGGCCTTCCGGCAACTTGATGAAGTTCTTGACCGGCAGCTTGATGTATTCCGCATAGCCACCATTGATCTGGCGGCCGACATATCCGCGGTTCGCCGTGGAAATCGGATCTCGACCCGCGCGCGTCCACTTGTCTTCGCCGTCGATCAGATAGAAATAGGCCGTCACCGGGTCGCCGACCTTCAGCCCGCCATCGAGACCGTCCGACTTGCCAACCTCGACGATCTCACCCGTGATCTCATGACCGATGATGATCGGAAATTCCGCGGTGCCGCGGCCGGCCCGCAAATGATGGATCGTAAGCCCTGCCCCACAGGCCAGGACCTTGGCCACGGCCTCTCCCGGGCCCGGTTTCGGATCGGAAACATCCTCCAGACTGAATGGTGTGCCGGCTTTGTGTAGGACTTGAGCTTTCATTGCGGTCTCTCCCCATAAAATTCGTATCTAGCCGGTATCTAATCTACCGGGCTGACGCAAGAGTTGTTTCACTTGCGTCTCAGAATGGCATCTGGCACCCACAGGGGATGGCGCATTTTATTGTTGGAAGATTGTTCGGGTGGCCCGAGTTTGCCGAAGACGGCGACGATGTGTGGTTGATCCATATTGACGAACCCACGTTTTTTCTGCGGGTCATTCATCGACCCGAGGATCTCGTGCCGACGGGAGATCTCAACGATCTCTATTTTCCACTGGTGGATGACAGCCGCTACGCCGTGGGCAACCTGATCTTCATCGAGCCGCGGCCCGCGGACCCCAAAGAGGTTGCCCAACTGGTCGCGATTGCCATCGACGCCATTCAACATGACGAGGTCACGCGGTTGCTGGCGCTTCCCAGTCATCCGTTTAATCCTTCATCGGCCGAACTACAGCCGGAAGATGTGCCGGTGGGGTTTGTCACCGGCGTGTTTCACGATTCAGAGAACGGCACGACGGACGATATGCCCTGGATCGCGCATCTCGGCCCGCCGCCATTCGCGATGCGGGTCTGCGATCTGAATGACGAAGATCTGGAACCCGACGATATCTGGGCGAACGCCGGAGATGGTTATGCGTTGGCCCATCTGCACTGGCTGTCGAGCATGGCGAGTGACCCCGGCGATATCCGGTTTCTTGCCGAGACAGCCGCGGGCATCGTCGCCGACGCGGTCGAGGATATTATGCCGGAACTAATTCCGTCCTGACGGACACTGGTCTAACGGCCAACGGTCTTCAATTCCGGCACCCGCGCCATCAAAACATTAACGGTTTCATCGACCAGTTCCGGCAGTTCGACCGTGAGCTCGGCGGCTTGTCCGGCGTCACCTTCGCGGCACGCCTTTTCGATCGCACGGGCATGGTTGCTCAGGCGCATAGCGCCATAGCTACCGAAATTACTGCCCATGTCATGGACTTCCTTGCGAATTTTATCGAGGTCGCCTTCGGCGTTCGCCGCCGTGATAAGGGCAACGGTCGCCGGGGCCTCGGCGACCGTCATCGACAACATGCTCGCGACGGCCTCACGGCCGATCGTTTCCTCGAGTTGATCCAGGATTGAACCGTCGAGGCAGGAATCGCCGGGATCCTTTTCATCGACCACATCGGCTGCCGGCAGTGCAACCGAGCTCGCCTTCCCGAGGGCCGACAGGAGCTTTTTCTGATCGATCGGCTTCGGCAAATAGTCGTTCATGCCCGCCGAAATACATTTCTCACGGTCACCCATCAGGGCGTTTGCCGTCATCGCGATGATGTAAATATTTGCTTGTTCCGGATCGTCCAGCCCCCGGATGCGCCGCGCGGCCTCCAGCCCGTCCATTTCGGGCATCTGGATATCCATCAGCACCGCATCGAATGGTTGGGCTTGCACGGCCGCGACAGCTTCGACGCCGTTAACGGCGACCTCGACCTTGTGGCCCGCTTTCTTCAAGATCGCGGACGCAAGCATCTGGTTCACGGCATTGTCTTCCACGAGCAATATGCGCATCGACTGTGCTTTCGCTGGAGATTGCACCTTCGAGGCTACAACCCCGTCGGTGTCGGCCTTCGACCGTTCAGCCTGTTCCGGCACGCCCGGTTCAGCCTTCGTCACAATCGAACTGACTTCTGCAATCTTGTCTTTGAGGAACGACGGGCGAACCGGTTTGACAACCTTTCCATCGAACGTCGCTATACTGCTATTTCGATCGCCGACGCTTGTCGCGATGATAATCTTGATCCGCCTGAATGCCGGGTTCGCGCGTATCCGAAGTCCGACGTCATATCCGCTCGCCCCAGGCATCGCCTCGTCGAGAAGTACAAGATCATAGGGTGCGCCCTCCCGCACGCCGGTTTCCAAAGTTGACAGCGCATCTTCCTCGCCGGACGCAGATGCGACCTTCACACCCCAGGACTTCAGTTGCTTCTCGAAGACCTCCCGGTTGACGGCATTGTCGTCGACGATCAGCACGCGCAATTTCGAAATATCAACTTCCGGCAGCGCCTCGGCTTCTGTCGGCACCTCACCCCGGGCAAACGGCAGTTCAAACCAGAATTTGCTGCCGACCCCCTGCTCACTATCGGCACCGATCGTGCCGTCCATCAGGTCCACCAGTTCCTTGCATATGGCAAGTCCAAGCCCGGTTCCGCCGAACTTCCTGGTCGTCGATGAATCGGCCTGGGTGAAACGCGCAAACAACCTCGGCAGCACATCGTCCGGGATACCGACACCGGTGTCGAGAATCTCAATTCGCAGGCGCTGCTGGCCTTCAGTTTCAGAGACGAGCGAGACATGGGTTGTTACAGCACCGCTGTCGGTAAACTTGATCGCGTTCCCGATCAGATTGATCAGAACCTGACGCAGTCGCCCGCTGTCACCGCGCAA
>JABJEK010000094.1 GCA_018702955.1 Rhodospirillaceae bacterium
AAAAGACCGCTGATCTTGCGATCAGCGGCCTAGGAGGGATCCCGGCGTTGCCGCCGGGTTGGACGCTCTGGGGAGAACGTCCAGGGGAGCTACTATTCTAAATGGGTGTCCAAATGGGGCCGAACAAGGGCTCAATTGTGGCAAGAATGTGATTTGTTCAGATTTAATATATGTCGGGCCGATATATATTACCTGTGCTACTCGAGGTCCGGCCCGGCAGGCCGGTGTGCGGTGCACCATCATTCCTATTGGATTCCGCACCGTTTGCCGCTAGTTTCCGCCCGCATCAGAAAAGAAGGAGATACCACGTGAGCGCAATCGGACAGGACACGCTGAAGGCCCGCCGCACCCTCGAAGCCGGCGGAAAATCATACGATTATTACAGCCTGAGCGCGGTGTCCGATGCCGGATATGGCGATATCTCGCGTTTGCCCTTCTCGCTGAAGGTGCTGATGGAAAACCTGCTGCGCTACGAAGACGGCCGCTCCGTGACCGTCGCCGATATCGAAAAAGCGGCGACCTGGGTCGATACCCAGAAATCCGATCTGGAAATCGCCTATCGCCCGGCGCGTATCCTGCTGCAGGACTTTACCGGCGTGCCCGCCGTGGTCGACCTTGCCGCCATGCGCGATGCCATGGTCACGCTCGGCGGCGATCCGCAGAAGATCAACCCGCTGAACGCGGTTGACCTGGTGATCGACCATTCTGTGATGATCGACGAATCCGGCACGCCCGGCGCGTTCGACAATAACGTGAAGCTCGAATTCGAACGCAACAAGGAACGCTATGAATTCCTGAGCTGGGGATCGAAGGCATTCAATAACTTCCGCGTTGTGCCGCCAGGCACCGGCATCTGCCATCAGGTGAACCTGGAATACCTGTCGCAGACCGTCTGGGTCACCGACGATACCAGCGGCAAGGCCGTTGCCTATCCCGACACCGTCGTCGGCACCGACAGCCACACCACCATGGTCAACGGCCTCGCCGTTCTGTCGTGGGGCGTCGGCGGGATCGAGGCCGAGGCAGCGATGCTCGGCCAGCCGATCTCGATGCTGCTGCCCGAAGTCGTCGGCATGAAGCTGACCGGTGAGTTGAAAGAAGGCATGACGGCAACCGATCTGGTGCTGACCGTCACCGAAATGCTGCGCGCCCAGGGCGTGGTCGGCAAGTTCGTCGAATTCTTCGGCCCGGGTGTCGGCGCGCTGTCGCTGCCCGACCGTGCGACCATCGGCAACATGGCGCCCGAATACGGCGCGACATGCGGCTTCTTCCCGATCGATCGCGAGACCTGCGACTATCTTTCCTTTACCGGCCGCGACGACGCACAGGTCGCTCTGGTCGAGGCCTATGCCAAGGCACAGGGCATGTGGCGCGATGAAAACACCCCCGACCCCGTGTTCACCGCCACGCTGGAACTTGACCTGTCGACGGTCGAGCCGTCGCTCGCCGGGCCGAAGCGCCCGCAGGACCGGGTGGTTCTTTCCGCCATCAAGAAATCCGGCATGGATGCGATCGCCGATTACCGCGGCGCCGCGGCGGCGGAGACCGATCAGCTCGCCCGTGCCATCGGTGACGACTATACCGTCGAAGACGGCGATGTTGTGATCGCGGCCATTACCAGCTGCACGAACACGTCGAACCCGTCGGTTCTGGTCGGCGCCGGGCTGCTCGCCCGCAACGCCGTCGCCAAGGGCCTTAAGGCCAAGCCGTGGGTAAAAACATCCCTCGCGCCCGGCAGCCAGGTTGTGCGCGATTATCTTGCCAAGGCGGAATTGCAGGACGATCTCGACGCACTCGGTTTCAATATCGTCGGCTTCGGCTGCACGACCTGCATCGGCAACTCGGGCCCGCTGATCGACAAGGTCGCCGACTCGGTGGACGAAAACGATCTGGTGGTCGGCGCCGTGCTGTCCGGCAACCGCAACTTCGAAGGCCGCGTGCATCAGCAGGTCCGTGCGAATTATCTCGCCTCGCCGCCGCTGGTCGTCGCCTACGCGCTCGCCGGCTCGCTCAAGGTCAACCTGACAACCGACCCGCTCGGCAAAGACAGTGACGGCAACGACGTCTATCTGAAGGATATCTGGCCGACCAATCAGGAAATTCACGACACCATGCGCGAATGCCTGACCGCTGAAATGTACCGCAGCCGTTACGAGAACGTGTTCGAGGGCCCGGAAGAATGGCAGCAGGTGGCGAGCGAGAAATCCGAAACCTACGGCTGGCAGGAATCCAGCACCTACGTGAAGTACCCGACCTTCTTCGAAGGCATGGAACGCGAGCCCGAGGCGATCACCGATATCACCGGTGCGCGGCCGCTGCTGATCCTCGCCGATTCCGTGACCACGGATCACATCTCGCCGGCCGGCGGCATCCAGCGGGAAAGCCCGGCGGGCGAATACCTGCTCGAACGTCAGATCCGTCCCGCGCAGTTCAATTCCTACGGTTCGCGCCGCGGCAACCACGAAGTGATGATGCGCGGCACGTTCGCCAATATCCGCATCCGCAATGAAATGGTGCCGGGTGTCGAAGGCGGGGTGACCACGCATCAGCCGTCGGGCGAACAGATGTCCGTCTATGACGCGGCGATGAAATACGCGGCCGACGGCGTGCCGCTGGTAATTGTCGGCGGCAAGGAATACGGCACCGGCTCGTCGCGCGACTGGGCGGCCAAGGGCACGACGCTGCTCGGTGCCCGTGCGGTGATCGTCGAAAGCTTCGAGCGTATCCACCGGTCGAACCTGATCGGTATGGGCGTGCTGCCGCTGCAGTTCACGGACGGCGCGACCCGCGAGTCCCTGGGTCTCGACGGCTCCGAGACGTTCGATATCAAGGGTGTGGCCGAAGGGCTGAGCCCGCGCAG
>JABJEK010000095.1 GCA_018702955.1 Rhodospirillaceae bacterium
ACGCCTCCGCCATGGACTGAGCGCGCTCAGGTGTTTCCTCGATATAGGCGTTCAGGTCGCGGGTGGATTCCATCGCGACGAGATAGGCATCGGTCAGCTCGCGTGCGGTGAAGTCGCGCTTGTCGAGCCCGGCGCCGGCTTCAGCGATGGTGAGATCCGTAAGCGCGGCCATTATTCGATCACCTTGGGCACCACGAAAAACCCGTCCGTCGTCTCAGGCGCATTCGCGAGGACCTTGTCCTGCACATGCCCGTCGGTCACCGCATCGACCCGCAGGCGCTGCACCATCTCGACGACACTGGTCATCGGTTCGACACCCTCCGTGTCGACTTCGTCGAGCTGTTCCACCCAGCCGAGAATATTATTGAGTTCATCGGCCAGCGGCGCCAGTTCACCCTCATCCACATGGATGCGGGCCAGCTTGGCAATACGCCGTACGGTATAGGTGTCGAGGGCCATATCGGATCAACAGTTAGAGGTTCGAGATTGGCGCGGAAGCTATCACTGTGCAAATTATCCGACAATGGTGGCCGACAGATTTGCAAAACACCGCTGTTACACCGCACGGCCCGGATTTTTGCTGGCCTGCCCTCCCTCATCGCCGTAAACATTCGCCATGGCAATTGTCGAAACCACCGAAATGAGAGACGCGCTCGCGCCCCGTGCGCGGCTGCTTGGCTTTGATCTGGGCACCAAGACCATCGGGCTCGCGCTTTCGGATTCCGGCTTCATGGTCGCCTCCCCGATCGAAACCCTGCGGCGCACCAAATTCACGCCAGATGCGGAGAAACTACGCGCCATCATTACCGAAAACGGCGTCGGCGGTCTGGTCATGGGCCTGCCCCGCAACATGGACGGCTCCGAAGGCCCCCGCGCCCAGTCGACCCGCGCCTTTGCCAACAACATGGCTGGCAAGGTCGAGCTGCCCATCACCTTTTGGGATGAACGCCTGTCCACCGCCGAAGCCGAGCGGGTCCTGATCGATCAGGCCGACATGAACCGCAAGCGCCGCAGCGAGGTCATCGACAAGATGGCCGCCTCGATCATCCTGCAAAACTTCATGGATTTCATGCGGAACACGTGATGAGTGAAAACGAAGACTTCTCCGAGACCCTGATCTACCCGGCCCGCTGGCGGGTGCTGGTGAATGTTGTGCTCTATGGGGCGTTTGTCTTCACCGGGTTGGCTCTGATCGCAACGCCGGATCAAATCCCGCGCCTGGTTGGGGCGGCGGTCGTGGTCTATTTTGGGATTTTGGAACTCTATGCGCTCTGGCGTCTGGCGGTGCGTGCCCCCTCCCTCGTCATCGGGCCGGAGGGGGTTTACGATAATGCCTCGATCACCGGGGTCGGCGGGATCCACTGGCACGAAATCACAGGCATCGCCCAGAAGAAGAACTATCTCGTCCGCCATATCGCCATCGAGCTGCGCGACCGGGAGGCGGTCATTGAACGGGTGCCGGTGCCGCGGCAGTGGCTGGTACGGCTGCTCGATTTTATCTCCCAGGCGAGCGTCAACATTTCACCGGGCTTTCTCGGGCGCGATTTGAACGATGTGGAGGCCCTGCTCCAACGCTATCACGAGCATTACAGGAAATGAGAATGCGGGTGCCTTCAGCCTTCATGCAGGTTCTGGCGTGCGGCCTGTTCTTTGCCGCCCCGGTCCATGCCGACGTCTGTTCTGAGGCCGATATTTCCATCAGTGCGCCGCCGCTTTCGGGCAGCGACCACCGGGCGTTCGTCGCCAAGTTCCGTAGTGCGCTAACCCGGGTCTGCACCTGGTGGGGCAGCGACTATCCCGGCCCCTACAACATCGATATCGAGGACAGCCGCGGCACCTCCATGGCGCTGATCCCGGCCTGGCGCGGAAAATGCGGCCAGGTGATTTTCCGAATGCGCACGATCCGGCAGACCAACTCGCCAATCACCCATGAGATCGTCCATGTGCTCGCCACCAACGCCAACCGGTTTCTGGCCGAAGGCCTGGCCGTCCACACCCATGACGCGCTGAACGGGCAGCCGGCGTTTCCCAATTTCGGCCGCGACCTGCACGACCGCGCAGTCACGTATGCCAGCAAAGCCGATCTGGCCGCTCTGGAACGCCTGCCGGTGC
>JABJEK010000096.1 GCA_018702955.1 Rhodospirillaceae bacterium
AGGTTTGGAACTTTGTCGCGGCGCATGTCGGATACCATTTGTACCCGGTATTTGTACCCGGTTTTCGATCGTAAATCACCAGAAAACAAGGAAAACAATGGGTTATAGTTTTTTGTCGACCCCTCCCCTACGGGATACCAATTTTCGAATAAGTGAGCTGCCTTCTGGCGGCTTTTTTCGTTTTTGAGGGAATTCATTCTGCCTGGCGCCCTCGCGATGTCCCCGCAGGCCCGCCGCGATTATTGACTTCACACCCGCTATCGATGACGGTTCGTCCCTGAGATACCCGGAGCGAACAGATGTCGACCATGCGAGCTAATCAAACCGCCGATCCTGGCTATATCGAAGCCGAACTCGACTACATCGTCGATGACGGCATCCCGGCGGTCCGCTACATGGACTGGCCGGAGAAAGAGCATCTCGCCCACAAGCCGGCCTACCAGAAACACCTCGTGCGCATCCAGGATGGGCGTGCCGACCCGTCACAATTCACCTTGCCTTCGCACGGTTTCGCCTTCGTCGATCACGATACGAAGGTGCGGGATTTCTACGACGAGGATGAGGTGCGTTCGGTCTACTACCCGGAGACCGAGGCGCTGATTCAGGCCCATAGTGGTGGTGCGAAACGCGTGGTGGTGTTCGACCATACGCTGCGGACGGCCGAGCAGGCGCGCCAGCAGGCGGATCGGGTGCGCAAGGCGGTCTATTCGGTCCATAACGACTACACCGAGCGCTCGGCACCCCAGCGCGTGCGTGACTTCCTGCCGGAAGACGAGGCGGCGGCGGCGCTCGAGCGGCGCTATGCCATTATCCAGACCTGGCGGTCGATTGCGCCACGCGTGGAACGCGACCCGCTGGCGCTGTGTGACGGCCGGACGATCCCCGAGGAAGGCTTCATCCCCTACGAGCGGCGTTACCGCTATCGCACCGGCGAGACCTATCACATCGCCTACAACCCGGCGCACCGCTGGTTCTGGTTCCCGCAAATGACGCGCGAAGAAGCGCTGGTGTTCAAGGTGTTCGACACGGACGCCTCGGCCGGCGTGCGCTTTACAGCACACACCGCGTTCGATGATCCGGATACGCCGCCCGACGCGGCGATAAGGGAGAGCATCGAGATGCGCGCGCTGGTGCTCTACTGATCGCCCGGGTATCCGGGCCCCAGCTACCCGGCCATTTCAGAGATAGCGCCCTTTAGCTTGCCCCCGCGACGATCTCGCCGAACTCTTCGTCGCTGACCTGGCGACGCACGTCCTTGATCTTGTTGCGCAGGCGTTCGATGACGGCGGCCTCGTTGCCGTCGGGAATGGTCAGGCCGAGCTCGTCGGCCTTGGCGCGCACCGCCCAGGGTCCGGAATAGTGGCCGAGCAGATTATGCTGGGTGTTCCCGAAGACCTCCGGCTTCATGCACAGATAGGACCAGAAACCTTCCTCGGTCGGCGGCACGCAGTAATGCACTTCGACCAGGTGGGAGAAGGCCGTCTTGCCGACGAAGGGCATGGTGTCGGGCATCGGCCAGGGCATGGTCTCCGCGACCAGTTCCGACAGTTCGGTCATTTTGTCGAGCTTGATGCCGCAATCGAGGCCGTAATAGAGCTGGATCACCGAGGCGACCTCGGCGAAGCAGGCGATGTGGGCGCGCTCGCCCAGCCCGTTGACGCAGGCGTCGATGATGTCCGCGCCCCCCTCGAGCCCCGCATAGAGTGCGGCCGCGGCCATGCCGACGTCGTTATGTGTGTGCAGCGCGATCTCGGTGCCCGGCAGGCGCCGTTTCATCTCGCGGACCACATAGGTGTAGACGCGGTAGATCGCCATGCCGTTGATGTCGTCGAGGCGGATCATGTCGGCTCCGGCCTCGACCAGCTTGCCGCAGACTTCGGCCAGCCGTTCGATCGGGATGCGCGTGCAATCCTGGATCAGGCAGCCGACCTTGCGGTCGGGTCCGGCCTTGGCCCGGGCGTAGGCGACCGAGCCCATGGCCCGGTCGATGGCCTCCTCGATGGTGATGCGCGCGCCGGCCATGGATTCGAACAGGCACATCTGGTGCTCCGAGAAGGAGAAACACAGCGATGCGTAATCCGCGCCATGGTCGTAGTTCAGGTCGACCTCGGGTTTGGCCAGCTCCGGGTTGAGCACGGCCGTCGGGTGGACCAGTGCGTCGATCAGCATATGGGGGTGGCGTTTCTTGACCTCGGCCATCTCCTGGGGGTCGTCATGATGCATCTGGACCATCGACACGCCCGCCTCCGCCAGCTTGTCGGCGATGCGTAGCACCTGGTCGCGGTTCAGCGACACGCCGGGCAGCTGTCGGCCCTCGCGCAGGGTGATGTCGCAGAGCTGGACCTTGTCCGGCAGGGTCATCTCGGCGCGAATTTCGTCGGCGAAGCAATGCTGTGAGATGCGCCACTGGTCGGTGGTGGCTTCGAGCTTGTCGTTGACCGGATAGCCGGGCATGGCGTCCTCCCTTTTTGTCTCTACGGTTGGTACAGTCTAGCCGAAGCCCGGCCGCACGAAGCGCCAATATCTAGACTGACTTCCGGCAAACAGGAGGGGCAATCCATGGACATCTTCGTGACCGGCGCGACCGGCTATATCGGTGGTACGGTTTCGGCCAAACTCATGCAGGCTGGCCACCGGATCCACGGTCTTGCCCGCAACGCCGAGCGCGCCGAACGTCTGGAAGAGCACGGCATCACGCCGGTGCCGGGTAGCCTCGATGATTTCGATATCCTGACCGCGGCCGCGCAGTCCGCCGACGCGGTCGTCAACGCCGCCAATGCCGATCATCCCTTCGCGGCGCGGGTGCTGACTGAAGCCCTTGAGGGCAGCGGCAAGAAGTTGCTGCACACCAGCGGCACCAGCATCGTGGCCGACAACGCCGACGGGCAGCCCGGCGGCGTCGTCTACCATGAGGACATGCCGCTCGATCCGTTGCCCGAGAAGGCCAGCCGGGTCGCCACCGACCGCCTGGTCTGCGACGCCGCCAAGAACGACGTGCATACGGTCGTGATGTGCCCGTGCCTGATCTATGGCCGGGGCCTCGGCGTGCGGCCGGACAGCATCCAGGTTCCGATGTTCATCGAGATGGCCAAGGCGTCCGGCGTGCCGCGGCATCTCGGCCCGGGCCAGAACATCTGGTCTAACGTGCATATCGAGGATTGCGCGGATGCCTATGTCGCCGCACTGGAGCATGCTCCGGAGGGATCGTATTTCTATGTGGAGTCCGGCGAGGATTCGATGCTCGACCTGAACCGTGCAGTCGGGCGTCTGCTGGGGCTCGGGGATCGCACGGAAACCCTATCGCAGGCGGACGCGGCGCGCGCCTGGGGGGCGCCGATGGCGCTCGGCATGGGCTCCAACGTGCGTGTGAGTGCCGACAAGGCGCGTGCCATGCTGGACTGGAAGCCCGTGCAACGCGCGCTGCAGGACGATATCGAGAACGGCTCCTATGCTGACAACGCAGCTTAGGATGCAGCGCGCAGAAACCGCAGGGTCAATGTTGTTTGCTCAAATCGGACGCGGCCATTCTTGTCGCGATTGCCGCCCTGTCGCGTTCACCGCGTTGCTATGACGGCAATCGGGCCTCCACCGTCGGGGCCCTGATGTTCTGCGCCGCCCGAGACGAACACGTCGGTACGCCCGACCGCCCCCGCGACCATGCCGCCGACGACCGCGCGGGCGTGCCGGGTTGCGTTGATGTCGCTGTCGTCGATCATGATGTGGCGGTTGCCGCGAATTTCGCCGGTTGTCGCAGGTTCGGCCTTGCAAAGCACGGCGTCGAGCCGCGCGCGTGCGCTGTCATCGAGCTGCGGCGGTGAGTCGAGGCCCGCACCGGACAAGGCCCGCCACAAGGCAGGTGAATCGATGGCATCCTGCATGACGTCATGAGCGATGACCCTGTCGCCCGCCCACTGGGTCGAATTGCCAAGCACGATGATCTCGCAGTTGAGGAGTTCGATTCCGGCGGATGCGCTGGCGCGGCCGGAGAACAGCGACCAGTCGGTGCCGATCGCGGATTCGGGTATCTGGTCCTCGGTCAGTTCACCGAGCGCCAGTGCCGCGCCGAGCGCCGAGGCGCCGCGCGAATAGCCCATCGAGGCATAGGTGTCCTCGGTCACAACAACCTGGTCGCGCGCGTGGGCATCGGCGATACGTTCCGACGTTAGCAGGGGGCATTTGACCTGAACAAAATGCACGTCGTCGATTGTCTCGATTCCGGCGGTGTCCATGGCCCGCCTGACTGCCCGCGCGGTCTCATGAACCATGATCATGCGCCCCTGTTCCTCGGGTAGAAAATCGCGGGTGAATGCGGTGCCGACAGCTAAGGTTGGCAGGCCGTTCGTGGCATGTCCGTCCGGGTGCTCGCGAACACCGACGATCAACAGGTGCGGCGACAGGCCCCCTTCGGTCCCACCCGACATCACCATGGCGATGCGTTTGGCGACATCGTCCCGGCTGCAGCCAAGCCGTTCGGCGAACATGTATTTCAGCATGTCGACGGAATAGGCGCGGGTGAAATCATTGACGCAGCCATTGCCCTCGGTCTTGCCAAATATGGCAACGACTTCCTCCGGGGCGATCGTCCCGCTGTCGAACAAGGCTTCGAGCGACGCGACGTCGCCGGGATCGCGTGTCGGGACGCGAAGCACAAGGGTTTCTCGGATCATCTCGGACTCCATCTGGTTCAATGCGGTCGGACGCTTCGTGATTTTCGTTTCGGCAGGATGCCGGGTGCGTTGCGTGGATGCAGAAGTGTCCGCCGCGCGTGCCTTGTTTTGCAAGGGACGGGCTCGAAATACGGTGTGTGGAAAACCGGCGCTTCACCCGTTATTCGCCACCGAATCCAGTCGCCAGACATGGGCATACCAGCGCCAGGCGATGAGTGCGGTCGCGATGACCCCGAACACACCGTAGCCGGTCGCCGTGGCGGCGTAGCCGAAGGCCTCGATGAGCGGCCCGGAGGCGAGCAGGCCCATCGGCAGGCCGTAAATTGCCAGCATCCGCAGGCCCAGCACCCGCGAACGCATGCCCGGGTCGGAGCTCTGCATCAGCATCACCGACAAGGGTACCAGCGCGAGGGTCTGGCACAGCCCGGCCAGCATCAGCACGACGATGCCGATCGCCATCACATCCGTCCATGCGAACACCAGCAACAACCCAAACCAGCCGAAGGTGTAGATGATCATCATGCGGCCCGGCCGGATGACACGCCTGTTTGCGGATAACCCCAGCGAGCCGACGAGCGCGCCGAAGGCGAAACTCGCCGCCAGATAGCCGAGTCCGGCCTGACCGGCGCCGTATACCTCGCGCGCAACATAGGGCAGGACGCCGCCCATCAGTGGGAAGGCACAAAGGTTGACCAGCAGGGCCAGGGTCATGGCCGCCAGCAGATGTGGTGTGCGCCAGACATAGGCGAAGGAATCCACCACATCGCGGAGCGGCGAAGGGCGTTTGGCCGACAAGTCTCCGGATTCTTGACCGGTGGCTTCATCACGCGGACGGCGCGCGGTGCCGAGCGTCAACAGAAGCGAGACCGCATAGAGCGCGGTCACGGCCGTATAGGCGGAGGTCATGCCCAGCGTGGCGACCATGCTCGCCCCGGCCAGCGCACCCGCGACGCGTGCGGAATCTGTCGTGGTGCGCGACACGCCCATCGCCCGCATCAGCTGTTTCGACGGGATGGTCTCGCCGACCAGGGAATAGCGGATCGCGATGTCCGACGGACGCACGATCCCCATCATTGCGCCGATGACGAACACCGGCAAGGGCCCCAGGGCGTCGAAATAGATGAACCCGGTCAGCATGGCCGCCTGCACCATGTAGAACGCGCGCATTGAACAGAGAACGCTGCGTGCGCCGGCACGGTCTCCGGCGACGCCGAACATCGGTGCGACGAGGGTGCCCACATATTGAAGCGCGGCAAACAGGGTCAGCAGAAGCACCGAATCCGTTGCGACCAGCACGTACCAGCCGAGGATGAGTGTCTCCATCTCGAACGACCATGAGGTGGCGAGGTCCGCCGGCCACTGGAAGCGGAAGCTCCGCACGGAGAACGGTGCGAGCAGGGAAGGGCGGCTGTCCGCGGTCATTGCGCGTGTTCCTGCGCGCGGCAGGACCGCATGATCAGACGCCGCGCTCCACGCAGATGTCGATCAGGTTCGGGCCCGGGTTCGCGATCGCGGCTTCGAGGGCCGCGCGCACGCCGCCCGGCTCGGTCACCCGCGTGGCCGAAACGCCCATGGATTCGGCCAGGCTCACGAAGTCGATCGCCGGGTCTTCCATGTCCATGGCGATGAAGGTTTCGTTGCCGTGGAACGCCTTCAGGCGCTGCTTGATGATGCGGTAGCCCTGGTTGTTCAGGATCACGTAGGTGACGGGTACGCGCAGATGTGCGGCCGTCCACAGGGCCTGGATCGAGTACATCGCCGACCCATCACCGGTCAACGCGACCACGGGCCGGCCGGGCTGGGCGAGCTGGACGCCGACGGCGGCAGGCAGGGACCAGCCGATGCCGCCGCTCGCGTAGGACTGAAAGTCGTAGCGGTCACGGAACGGTAAGTACTGGAGCAGATTCCAGCCCGTGGTCAGGCCTTCGTTGACCGTGATGGCACCTTCCGGGAGCGCATCGACGATGGTCATCATCAGCCAGTCCGACCGGATCGGCGTCTTGTCGGCGTCGGCAGCGAGTTCGACCGCACGACGTGCGCGATTCGCCGACCAGTTTTGATCCGCCACCGCCGCGATCCGCTTTTCCGCGATCCGGGCATGGTCGGAACCGCCCCGGTTTTCGATCACGGGGTTCAGGGAGATCAGGGTCTCGCGCACGTCGCCGCGCACGGCCATCTCGGTGGGATAATTTTTACCCATCTCCCAGTCGGCCAGCCCCATTTGGACGATCGGCATGTCCTGGGGCAGCGGCTCGGTCTCGCTCATCACCGACATCCGCAAGACATCGGCGCCGACCACGACCAGCAGGTCATATTCTTCAAGAATGCCCCGCACTTCCCCCTGGTTGCGCGACAGCGCCCCCATAAAGGCGGGGTGTTCCGACGGGAAGAAGGAGCCATAGGCGGTCGTCTGCTGGAAAGCCGGCGCGCCCAGCACCTCTGCGAACCGCGCGACCTCGTTGAACGCGTCGGATGTCACGATCTCGTTGCCGGCGAGGATCGCGGGGCGCTTGGCGGCGAGCAGCCGGTCGGCGAGCGCTTCCAGGCCGCTGTCCGACGGGCGCATGGCGGTGTCCACCCGGGTGCGGGAACCCAGGTCGATCCCCTTGCGGTCGTTCAGCACGTCGCCGGGCAGTGAAATAAACACCGGTCCGGTCGGCGGGGTCATCGCCACCTTGGCGGCGCGGCGAACCATTCTGGGCAGGTCTTCGAGCCGGGTGACTTCCGTGGCCCACTTGACCAGCGGCGTTGCGATCGGGACGAGCGGCTCATAGAGCAGAGGCTCCATCAGGCCGTGGCCTGTCTCCTGCTGGCCGGCGGTGATGATCATCGGGGTGTTGGTGAAGCGCGCGTTGTAGATCGAGCCCATGGCGTTGCCGAGGCCCGGCGCCACGTGAACGTTGCACGCGGTGAGCTCTCCCGAGGCGCGGGTGTAGCCGTCGGCCATGGCCACCACGAGGGATTCCTGCAGACCGAGCACATAGTTTATGTCGTCGGTGAAGCCCGGCATGGCATCCATGATCGGCAATTCGGTCGTGCCCGGATTGCCGAACAGATGGGTTATACCCTCGTCGCGCAGGAGCGACAGGAAGGCCGAAGAACCGGTGATCTCGTTCTGCATGATTGTATCCCCCTCGTGTGCTTGCGCGTCTCCGGCGCAATTTGCTGTGTGAACATACTAACCATGTGAAACCGGGGTTCAAACGGACCGGGGCGGATTTCGCCCGAAGCGACTTTTTGGCCATGCCTCGCGGGTACAGGTCACATTTCAGGAGATAGGCATCATTTGAATTGTCGATTGATGCTTTGTCCGTCCGTCGGCGCGGTGTGTTAGGTTTCTGGGGTTGAACAGGGAGAAAAAGTGATGGTGAACCAAGAGGTTGTGGCGGGCGTGTCACCCGTCGACCCCGACGCGTTGCGCGACGAGGTCAGAGCCAAATACCGCGAGGTCGCGGTCGATCCCCATGGAGAATTTCATTTCCACACGGGCCGTCCGCTGGCCCGTCGGCTTGGTTATGACGACGCGATCGTCGATTCCCTGCCCGATGCAGCGGTGGAATCCTTTGCCGGGGTCGCCAATCCGTTTTCGCTGCAGCCGCTGGCGCCGGGTGAGAAGATCGTCGATATCGGATCAGGAGGCGGCTTCGATTGTTTCGTCGCCGCGCAGCAGGTCGGCGCCGAAGGCCGGGTTGTCGGGATCGACATGACCGAGGAGATGCTCGGCAAGTCGCGCCAGACGGCCGCCGACATGGGCTTCGACCACGTCGAATTTCGCGACGGCCTGATCGAGGAGATGCCCATCGAAGACGGCTGGGCCGATGTCGTGATCAGCAATGGGGTGATCAACCTCTGTCCCGACAAGGCGCAGGTGTTTGCCGAGATCAACCGTGTCCTCAAACCCGGCGGGCGGTTGCAATATGCCGACATCGCCAACGGAAATCCGGTGCCGGAGGCAGCCGTTGCCGACATTGATTTATGGACGGCTTGAATCGCTGGTGGCGTTCCGTGTGAAGGCTGGGTGGCGATGATGGAAGAGGCGGGTTTCGTGGATGTGCAGGTCGGTCCGCCGGTCGATACGTTCGCCGAGGCCGGCGGCGAGGGCAATGCGCGCGCGTTTGCCGTGTTCGGCTATGCGTTCTTGGCCCGCAAGCCCGGGTAAGAGTCCCGGTTGGGAGTTTCGTTGTCCGCAAGGTGCGGCCAGCGTTTATTGACCCCCAAAAATACGGCATGACGTAAACATACGGCCCGCTTCCTGATATGAAGCGGGCCGATATATTTGTGTTCTGGGGATGGCGTGATGGGCACCGTTTACGACTATGTGATTGTTGGGGCCGGTTCGGCCGGTTGCGTGATGGCGAGCCGTCTGTCGGCGAAATCGGGCAGCCGGGTGTTGTTGCTCGAGGCGGGGCAGGACACCGCACCGGGGACTGAACCCGCAGACGTGCTCAATACCTATCCGATGTCCTACTTCAATCCGGCCTATGCCTGGAGCGCCATTCGCGGCCATACGCGCCGCCATGACAATTCCCCGGCCGGGCCGTTCCGCCAGGGCCGGATCATGGGGGGCACGTCGTCGATCAACGGGATGGTCGCGTTGCGTGGAACACCCGATGACTATGACGAGTGGGCAGCACTGGGGGCCGACGGCTGGGGCTGGGATGATGTGCTGCCGCATTTTCGTGCGTTGGAGAGCGATGTCGATAGCGATCCGGACAATCCTCTTCATGGAAAAGACGGGCCGCTCCCGATCCGCCGGGTGTCACGTGACGAGTGGCCGCCGTTTGTGCAGGGCGTGGATGGCTGGAGCCGCAACCGGCAGGTCGCGCCGATCCACGACCTCAATGGCGAGTTCCGCGAGGGTGTGGGTGCATTGCCATTATCGCGGTTTCCCGACAAACGCGCATCCACGGCGATCTGTTATCTCGACGCCGATGTCCGCGCACGCGAGAACCTGACGATTGTGACCGACGCCCATGTCGAACGCCTGGTAACGGACGGCGCGCGGGTGACCGGCGTGGCCACGCGGGTCGATGGCGCGGCGACGGAATTTTCGGGCCAAGAGGTGATCGTCTGTGCCGGTGCGCTCCAATCCCCGGTGATGTTGTTGCGGGCGGGCATCGGCCCCGCCGCCGGATTGCGCGAAGCCGGTGTAACTGTCGTTGCCGACCGCGCCGGTGTCGGCGCAAACCTCCTGAACCATGCCGTGGTCTACATCGTGGCCCAGCTGCGCCGCGATGCCGCCCAGCCCGCGGCGATGAAGTCCCATTCTACCGCGACCGAGCGGTTCTCTTCGGTGGTAGAGGGCTGCGGCCCGCTCGATATGAGTATGTCGATTTCCAGCAAGATCGGCTGGCATGCCCTGGGGCGGCGGGTCGGGGCGCTGATCCCGACCCTGCTGAAGCCCGAATCGTCGGGCAATGTTTCTCTGGCGCGTGACGGGACAGACGTAAAGCCACGCATTGAGTTCAACTATCTCGACGACCCCCGGGACCGACTTCGTCTGGTCGACGGTGCGCGCCGCGCCTTCGATATTCTGCTGTCGCCGGAGGTACGCCCGCTCTGGCATTGCGCCTATCCGGTCTCGCGTCCGAACAAGATGCGCGCGCTCAACGACATCACCACGTTCAACAGCGTGCGGGCGAAGATTCTAGCCGGGTTGTTCGACACCTTGCCCGCAATCGGCCGCCCGGTGCTGGCGGGCCTCTCGGAGCCGGGCGTGGATATCGCCGAACTCGCCAAAGACCCCGAGGCTCTCGACGAGATCGTGGGTAAATCCATCGCCGGGGTGTTCCACCCCGCCGGCACCTGCCGGATGGGGGCGGCGGACGATGCGGCGGCGGTGACCGATCCGCAAGGGCGGGTCTATGGGGTCTCCGGCCTACGCGTGGTCGATGCGTCCCTGATGCCGCGCCTGCCGCGGGGCAATACCAACCTGCCGACGATCATGATGGCGGAAAAAGTCTCGGCCGAAATGTTGGCGGGCGCCTAGAACTGCCCCCCTGTGAAAGTATCCAACCCGCGCACGACAGCGGAATGATTCCGAAACACCAGAAGAGAGTTTTACGGTTCATTAAACAACCAGAGCAAGAATGCTGAGGTGCGGACACAGCGTGTGTAGATCGTACGTATTTCTTGGTTTGGACGATTAAAGATGGGCCAGCTTCTAACTTTCAAGGCACCTGACGTTGTCGCGTTCGAGCACCGCTTTTTCGCATCCTTCCCGGATGCGCATTTTCGGCTCGATGAGAGCGAAGGCGTTCCCGTTTATGCCTTCGGTCTCGGTGCGCAGAAGGTTGCGTTGACGTTCGCCGGTATCAAGCGTGAGTTCACCATGCGCGAGTATGGGCATGACGCCGTCATGCTCAACACGGTGGAGCGCAGTTTGCAGTTTGTTAGCCTGCTGGGCATCGGTGACCCGATCCCGCCGGAGATTCTGACCGGTGATGCCTCTTGGGAACCGAGCCGGTTACATAGAGACATCGCACTCAAGAGAATTGGCGCTTACCTCACGGCGTGGCAGATGGAACAGCGCGTTACCCTGAGTGATCCGATCAAGCTTGAGAGGTTTATCGCCGCGCATGTCGACGACGTCGCGGTCAGCAAGGCGCTCGCCGGGATCGCATCGGAACTCGGGATGAATGTTGATGACGATATGGTCACGGAAACGCTGGAAGCTGCCGTTGAGGAAATTTCCTATATCGAGGCATTGCGCGAACGCTATCTGGCGGTGTGTCGGGTCGGTGGGCGGTTGAAGAAGGTGCGCCGTGATTTCGCCCACCATGCGAGCATTATCGGCGAGGTTGATCCGGTCGCCCGTCTCATCTCAATTCCAATCCACGCGCTGGGTCTTAGTCTTGCCGAGATCGATGCACGACTTTCGAGCGTTGTCTCCCTGTTCGAGAATTTCGAATTTCACCGCCGTGCGATCCGCGATATCCGCGATGAGATGTTCGCTCGTCTGAACCCCTGGGATGAGATCGCTGATGCTTGGGACCGCCTGCCCGGCAATATATCCGACCCGTATGCCGTAACCCCGCTGTTGCGCGACCTGTACAAGTATCTAGCGCCCCGTTTCATGCCCGCCGACACCTGGGCGCTGCTTCTGGCAACGGACGCGCGCCTCGACGAAAACCGCCAGTATGGCAAGGTCACCACCTGGTTCGAACGTAGTGATGAGGCCGTCTGAATTGCCTTGTCCGGCCCGCAGGGGCTGACTAACGTGGCGCGTCAATCGATAAAAGGTGCGCCGTGCCCGGAACCATTGAATCCCGTCTGGAAGATCTCGGAATCGCCTTGCCGGTCCCGCAGAAAACGCGCGTGGCGAAGATCCTCCCCACGATGATCGTCGACCGCCTCTTGTATGTCTCCGGCATGGTGCCGCAGTGGAATGGCGAGTTGCGCTTTATCGGCAAGGTGGGCCGGGAGTTTTCGCTGGAAGAGGGCCAGGAGGCCGCACGGTTGTCGACGCTCAACGTCCTCGCGCAGGCCGGCGACGCGCTGAATGGTGATCTGGATCGCATCAAGCGGGTGGTTAATCTGAAGGGCTATGTCAACGCGATGCCGGATTTCACCGCGATCTCCGCCGTGGTCAATGGCGCGTCGGAGTTGGTGATCGACGTGTTTGGGGATGCCGGCCAGCATACGCGGACGGCACTCGGGGTCGCGGTCATGCCGTTCGATGTGGCGACAGAGGTCGAGGCGATCTTCGAACTGGCGTAACATTTCTGCGCGAGGTGGGCGAAATTGGGGAAGCAATTCGACGCGCCCGGTGTTGATCAGGTGACGGCACCAGCCCAGGCAGAAAATTAAGGGACGAAACATCAGATGAGCTCATTCCCGCGATCCAGTATTCGGGTCAGTCATTCGCTTTTGGCGGTTGGGCTGGCGGTCGTGCTGACGCTTGGTGGAACAAATGCCCAGGCACAGGCGCCAGCGGTTAATCTGGTGGCCTCCGGTGAGGTCGATCTTGCGGCGGGCACGGTCACGTTGCCGCTCCATCAGGGCCGCATGGCGAGCGGCGAAAATGTCTGGCATGTGCTGCTCGATGTGAGCGATCGCGACACCGCCGAGCGCCTGGGCATCAACTGGTCCGGCAAGCTCGCCAATACCGAAATCGGACGCGCGGTTCGTGACGCCGAAATCTCCCCGGACGGAGAACTTGTGTTCGATGCCGGGACGGTCGATTTCGCGCCGGTGCGCCGGGTCGAGCCGGGCCCGGGGGCCGCGCCGTTCCCGCCGTCTCAGGCAACACCGGGATCGGTTGGAGATGACGACTATACGCCGCTCGTGCGAGTGACAAACGGCGGCGGTCATATCTTCAACGCGCCGGTGGTGGCGTTCGATGTCGAGGTGGAGACACTCGACGAGTTCTGTCGCGGCGCGCCCGATCACGCGCTTTTGCATGACAAGGTGGTCCATATCTGTCCGCGTGACGGGACCGTCACGCTTGCGCTGACGAGCGGATTTTCCGGTGGCAAACGTATTGAGTACATCTCCAGCGAGGCCAGTGTGGCCCTGGTGGCTGCGCTGGAGGGGGCGACATTCACCCCGCGTTTGTCGGATGTCCCGGCCAATCAGGGCGATGCTGTCTGGAGCGCGGTCGAGCCGATCTATGTGGTAATCAATGGCCAGACAGGCGAGACCGACCCAGCCCGGCAGGGGCTGACAAGCGCGCTGGCTGACGGGTTGCCGCCACTCAACATTACGGGCGATGTCCCGACGCTGGGTGATGGTTACAGCCCGCTATGGGCGTCCCATCCCGTGTTTTGGGCCGCCGACAACCTCGGACAGCGACGGTTGATTACCGGCGAAGCCGGCGTGCATGCCCTGGAGGCCGCAGGGCTGGTTCACGGGCCCGGTGGCGGGGTGATTGGATCGGATGGAATTCTGGTAAACTGCCCGGTGATTGCGCGTCGCGACTAGACGCCCGATAGAATACGGGAGTGACCGGTTTGAGTTGGACCGACACGACATTGACGACCTGGGGCCGGTCGCGTTTTGCGCGGGCCGCAACCATTGCACCGTCCGACGAGGCCGGTCTGCGCGCGGCCGTCCTTGATAGCCATGCGCGCGGCGTGATCACCTATGGCGGTGGGCGCTGCTATGGGGATGCGGCGCTGGACGATGGCGGCCAGACGATCCTGACGTCGGCGCTTAACCGGATTGAATCCTTCGATGCCGATACCGGCGAGGTCGTCTGCGAGGCCGGGGTGGATTTCGCCGCGCTCCTCGATCGCGTCCTGCCGGAGGGGTTTTGTTTCCCGGTGTCGGCGGCGACCGCCAGCGTGACCGTAGGCGGCGCCTTCGCCAACGACATCCATTCCAAGAATCATCACCGGGTCGGCAGTTTCGGTGACCACACGTCGTGGATCGACATCATGCTGGCGAGCGGTGAGCTCGTTCGCGCATCGCGCGACGAGAATGCCGATATCTTTCACGCCAGCCTGGGCGGGACCGGCCTGACCGGTACGATTATGCGGGTGGGCTTCCGGTTGATGCGGGTGCCGTCCCGTTCGGCCGATGCGGAGTTCCGGCCACTGGCCGATGTGGACGCGATGATCGACACGATCGAGGCGTCGCGCGACACCCATGATTTCCTGTTCGGCTGGGTCGACGCGATGGCGACCGGCAAGGATCTCGGGCGCGGGATTCTCGAACTGGGCAACCTCGCCGCATCCGATGAAGGTCAGGTGCCGTTACCGGCGACGAAACATATTCGCGTTCAGCCACCGTCATTTCTGCTGCATCCGGCGCTATTGCGCCGTTTCACGGACCGGCGCTACCGCAAGATGCCGCCGAGAGGCCGTACGGCGCGGGTCCATCTGTATCCCTATCTGTTTCCGCTCGACAGCATCGTCGGGTTCAACCGTGTGTATGGACGGCGCGGGTTTTATTCGATCCACACCGGCTTCCCGCGCGCAACACAACGCGCCGGCATCGTCGCCGTGATGGAGGCACTCACCGCGGCCCGCGCGGGTTCGTTCGCGGCGGTGATGAAGCCCATGCGGGGGCCCGGCGCGGGGCTGCTGTCGTTCCCGATGGAAGGTATGGCCTACGCGATCGACCTGCCGCGCCGGAAGGGTGTCGAGGCGCTGCACAAGGAGATCGAGCGGATCACGCTCGATCATGGCGGGCGGCTCTATATCGCCAAGGACGCGCTGATGACGGCGGAAACCTTCGCGACCATGTTCCCGCGCCTGGATGAGTTCCGCGAAGTGCTTGCCCGGATCGACCCCGAGGGGCGGTTCCAGTCGGACATGGGACGGCGGCTGCGGCTGCATCCCTAACCGCATCTTGCGACACTTGCGTCGGGGATTTGCGAAGCGCCGACGACCCACTATGCTCCGCGCATGAACGCCGGAACGCCAGACAATTCAGCCGAGATCACAGCTCCGCTCGCTCTCCACCGGGAGAACGTTCAGCGCGAATGGATCGACTATAACGGCCATATGAATCTGGCCTACTACATGCTGGCCTTCGATCATGCGACAGACGCGTTCTTCGATTTTATCGGGCTCGGGGAGACCTATCTGAAGGCCAACAACGCCTCGACCTTCACCCTGGAAGGCCACATCACCTACGACCGCGAGCTGATGGCCGGGTCACTCATGCGGTTCGAGACCCAGTTGTTGGCCCATGATGCCAAACGCCTGCACTACATCCATTTCATGTATCACGCGGACGAGGGCTATCTCGCATCCACGAACGAGCTGATCAGCCTGCATGTGGACATGACCGAACGGCGCTCGGCACCCATGCCGGAGAGTGTCGTCACACGGCTCGACGCGATCGCGGTTGCGCATGATAAACTGCCGCGTCCGGAACAGGCCGGGAGGGTCATTTCCATTGTCCGCTAATGCGACCGCCAATGCATCCCTTGAGGCGTCCGTTAACGCCCGCATAAAGGGGCACCGCCAGATCGGCACGGTGCGCGAGATCGCCGAGCGCTGGGGCCTCGCGGGGCGGCTTTCGCGCGCCGCCGACAAGGGGTCTGCATTTGGTGAGATGCTTGATTGTGCGGTCGTGATCAGCCGTCGCGCCCGGACCCTGGCCGGTGCCGCCTATGCCGCCGACCGGAGGATCGTGTTGAACGCCCGGTTGCTGGAGGATGGCTGCGAAGAGGATCGCGACGCGACCTTCCTGCACGAATGCGCCCATGTGCTTGCGGATTTGTTCCACGAACGCCCCTGCCGCCATGGCGACCCATGGCGTGAGATGATGCGGCTGCTTGGCGAGGTGCCGAATGTGCGCCACCGCATCCCGTATCTGTCGCGCGAGGCCAATGCGAAAATCGTCTGGCGGTGCACCGGCTGCGACCAGGCCTATCATTACGTGCGCCGCCCCCGGCGGCGCCTCAAGGATTGCTACTGCGCTGACTGCGGGCCCGTTCAGGGCCGCCTGCGCGAGGAAACACCATCATGAACAAGCCCTCCACCGAAGGCGGCGGCGCGTCTACCGAGTTGCGCATCATCGTCTGGCAGTTTGTCCGGATCATGGTCCAGCTCGAGACAGTGGCTCGCGCACGCGGGCGGGCAAAGGCACCGACGGTCTTCGCCGACTGGCGTTCAGCATGGACCGAAATCGACCGTACGTTGACGCGGCTGGCGGACAGTGACGCAGATGCGTTTTCCGACCTGATGATGAATCAGGAGGTCGTGCTGCGCTGCCGCGACAAAAGCCAGGTGAACGAAGTCACCCGGGCGATCGAGAATGTGATGAACCAGCTCGATCAGCAGATCCGCGCGGTGCGCGGCGAGGCCAAGGCGGAAGAGGAACTACGTTTTGAGCGGCGCGAGATGAACGCGCTGCTCAAGCATTTGCGCAAGACCGGCCGTGGCGGTGTCGCCGCGCGGTCAACGGCCGCCAAGGCTGCCGCAACGCGTGCCGCCGGTGGGCCTCCGAAGAACGCTAGTCCGCCGCGTCGCGGGCGCGGGCGGAAAGGCTAGTCGAAAACGCGGTGATTGCGTCTTCCAGGGTGCGCGACCGGTCGGCGGTCTCGCGGGTTTCCGATGCCAGGGATGATTCCGCCAGCAGCTGGAACATGTCTGCCGCACCCTCATGAATGAGCGGCGTGAGACCCACCTCGGCGAAGGTCTTGGCGATTTCCAGCATCTCGCCCGACCAGCGTTCGGCATCGGCGGCCAGCCATGGCACCCGGCCCTCCATTCGCGTCAGCACCTGGGTTTGGCTTTCCGAAAGTTCCTGATGCAGTTCGGCGGACAGCCCGAGCTGTTCCGCACCCGTAAGAACGAGTGCTTCGAGGGTCATCGCCCCCTTATTCAAGGCCGCGTAACACATCTTGATGGCCGAAGCCGCGCCGACGCCGCCGTCGAGGGTGCGGACGACCATGTCAGGGCGCGCGAGCACGTTGAGGCGCTCGGATCGTTCACCGCTGACGTAGAGCCGTGTCGCGGCGCTGCGGCCCGGTGGTGCACCAATGATACCGCCGTCTAAGTAGTCCGCCCCGGCGGCCTCGATGAGGCCGGCGATGGTTCGGCTGGTTGAGGGTGCGATCGCGTTGCAGTCGGCAAACAAAGGCGTGGCGCCGCTGGATGTCATCAACGCGGCAACCTCCGTGGCGAACGTAACCGCTGCGGATGGCGGCATCACCGACATCAAAAGGTCGACCCGTTCGATCAGGGACGCGAGATCAGCCGCGTCCTCTATCCCCGCTTTCGCAGCCAGTCCCCGAGAGCGTTCACTGCGGCCGTCGAGCGCGGTCAGGACGGTGAACCCGCCCTCGCGCAGTGTTCCACCCACGGCATGTCCCATGTCGCCGGTGCTGACGATACCGATGGTCTGGATAGTCATGAGGAATTCCCCCCGTAATTCTGCCGGCAAGATTGATTTTCGGCGCCCGGCGCTGTTACATCGCGCGCATCCTAACATTGCAGCAATCGGACGGGGACAGAGTGATGGCGACGGACAGACTGGTGGAGCCCGCGTGGCTCGAGGAACATCTCGACGATCCCAATGTGGTGATCCTGGAATTCAACTGGAACGGTACGGAATCCTACGATGCCTGGCACATTCCCGGCGCCCACGGCTTCTTCTGGAAGGACTTCCTGTGGGACGACGACATCCGCGACTTCCCGTCACCGGAATTGTTTGCAAAACGCTGCGGCGAACTCGGCATCACCAACGACACCACGGTCATCTGCTACGGCGACCCGGTGCAGTTCGGCACCTATGGCTGGTGGGTGTTCACCTATCTGGGCCACAAGGACGTGCGGTTGCTGAACGGTGCGCGCGTGTTGTGGGAGAAGGAAGGCCGCCCGACCACGACCGACATCCCCACACCCACGCCGGCGACCTACACGCCGGGCTCTGTCCGCAATGACCATATGCGCGTGCGTTTCAGCGAAATTCTCGAGCGCCTCGACGATGTGAAGGCCGGTGGCAAGACCGCGCTGATCGATCATCGCTCGCCCGAGGAATTTAGTGGCGAGCGGGTCAATATGATCGGTGCTCCCGATGTGGGCGCGGAGCGGGCCGGGCGCATTCCGGGCGCGAAACACCTCTATTTCGACGAGCTGCTGAACGACGACATGACGTTCCGGGACGAGGGCGAACTGCGAAGTCTGCTCGAAGGTGTCGGCGCTACGCCGGACAAGGATGTGATCTCCTATTGCCGGCTCAGCCATCGCGCGACGCTGTGCTATTTCACCATGACCCAGTTGCTCGGCTATGACAGCGTGCGTAGCTATGATGGATCGTGGACCGAATGGGGCAGCCTGGTCGGTGTGCCGATTGAAAAGTAGCCATTGCCGATATCGGTGGCGGGCTTAGTTGATAAAAACAAAGAAACATACGGGGAAGACCAAGATGACATTGAGTGGACCGGGCGTGGAGAAGTACCCGCATGTTTTCGAGGCGGGTGAACTCAAAGGCGTCAAGATGGCGAACCGTTGCGTCGTCTCGTCATTGACACGTGCCAGCGCCACGGAGGACGGCATCGTCACCGACCAGATGGCCGAGTATTACGCACGGTACGCGCGCGGCGGCTGGGGTCTGGTGATGACCGAGGGCGTTTATATCGACCTCAAATACAGTCAGGGCTACACGTTCCAGCCTGGCATCGCGACGGATGAGCAGGCGGAAAGCTGGCGCAAGGTCGTCGAGGGCGTACACGCCGAGGGCGCGCCGATCTTCATGCAGATTTTCCACTGCGGCGCGATCAACCAGGGCAATAACTGGGTCGAGGGGTCTATTTCTGCGTCGGCCGTGACCCCCATCGGCGAGCAGATCCCGCGATATCGCGGTGCGGGCACGGGTTTCCAGACTCCGCGCGAGATCACCCGCGAGGAGATGGCCGAGGTCATCGAGAGCTACGCCGCCGCCGCGCGGCGCGCGGTCGAGATCGGCTTCGATGGAATCGAGGTGCATGGCGCCAACGGCTACCTGCCGGACCAGTTTCTGACGGCGCACACCAATGTGCGCGACGACGAGTATGGCGGGCCGATCGAGAACCGGGTGAAATACCATTGCGAGGTGATGCAGGCCGTGCGTGACGCCGTACCGGATGTGCCCGTTGGTGTGCGCATTTCCCAGACCAAGGTGAATGATTTTACCTATGAATGGCCGGGTGGCGACGACGACGCAAAGGTTGTGTTCTCCGCGCTTGCCGCGACCGGCATCGATTTCCTCGATTGCAGCGCCCATCTGGGCCTCGACCATGTGTTTGGTACGGATCACAGCCTATCGGGCCTCGCGCGGCGCTATTCCGGCCTGCCGGTGATGGCCAACGGCAAGCTGCAGGACCCGGTTGCCGCGGAGCGCGCCATCGTCGAGGAAGAAGGCGATTTTGTCTCCATCGGCAAGGGTGCGTTGGCCGATGCGGAATGGCCGCGGAAAATCGCGTCAGGCGCAGCGCCCTATCCGTTCGATCCGGGTATGACGATGCCGTATGCGACGCTCGACTGTAACGAAGCCTTCTGGGCCGAGAACCCGGACGGCAAGTCGAAGGAAAAGGTTGCGGCGCGCGATGTTACCGAGGGCGGAACCAAGTAGGTCGATCAACCCGTTCCGAATTAGAAAAGGGCGCCACCGGGCGCCCTTTTTTGTTCGATATCAACTTCGGCTTATTCTGCGGCGTCGCGGCTGTCCTCCACACCCGCCTCGAAGCTGACGCCGATCCCGCGCAGCTTCTCAAGGGTCTCGTCGCCGAACTTCTCGGCGAGGCGGTCCGCCTCGATTTGCGGGTGGTCGATGTCGTTGAAGGCTTCTTCGGAATCGCCGTTGATCCAGACCAGCAAGCGTGCGGTCTCGTCGCTGACATTCTCGAACCGGCGCACCACGCCCGGCGGTACAGCGATCATGTCGAGCGGGTCGAGGAACAGCTCGTTCTCGCCCTTGTCGCCCCATTGAATCTTGAAGCGGCCGTTGAGGCAAAAGAACGTCTCGCGGGTGAACTGATGAGCATGGAGCAGGGGGCCGTCGCCCGGCGGGCATTCGGCGATGATCACGCTCATCTTGTCTTGCGTGGTCACCGCGGGGTTTTGCGCCATGGGGCCGCCCTGATTTTCCGGCGACATCAGCAGATACAGCGAGCGCGCAGTCATCATCTCGTAGACTTCCTTCGGGATGCCCACTTCGGCGTCGTAGCTGCTGCTCTGGGGTTCGATAGATTTGAAGCGGGCCACCCGCGCTTCCATTTCCGCCGGCGTGAAATTCGTGGTTTTCATCGGTTTCCCCTTGATCTTCTCGGTACAGATTTTTCGCCCACCGTCCGGGGCGGTTTGGGCCGAGCGTAAACCAAAGACCCGACCACCGGGAGTCTCGATCTGGTGGGCGCTGCCATGCGTCGGCGTGGTAGCGGGTGCGTGGCCCTTACTCGAAGCGGGTTTCGGCTTCGGGACGGAAATTCTGCCAGGCGAACCAATATGCAATGTGTCCCGGCAAGCGGGCCAGCGTCTCGCCACCGGCCGCGACCAGCGCGTCCTCGGTAATGCGCCAGCTTCCATCCACCGTGACGAGATCATCCGGGTTGCCCGCCGACGCCGAGAATTCGCGCCCGCCGGTCTCATAGGCCCGCACGGTGCGCGAACTCGGATCGCCAACGAGGACGATTGCGCGGCCGTCGATCGTGTCGTTCAGGACCGGGGTGTCATCGAACAGGTTGAGCGCCCAGGCCTTTTCGGCGTCCCCCATGCGCAGCGCGAAGACATAATCCTTGGCCGCCAGGCGGGTGTCGTGGACTCGCGCAGGGAACATCAGGTCGGGGCTGTCGAAATAGGCCGCGTAGGGTTTGCCGGGCGTGTAGTCCCGGTCATAGCCGGTGTCCAGGGACAACACTTTCGTATCCGGGTGGCGTGCGTGCCACTTCGCCCAGCTGGTGATCGCCACGGGTCGGACCCTGAGTTCGATGCCGGACCCGACCAGCTTGCCGGCGACGGGCTTGCCGGTGAACTGGTTCCACAGGGTGTTGGTCTCCCGGTCGAACATCAGTTTGTTGGACCGGTACAGGAAACCGGATGACCCGAATTCAAATGGTGCATCGCGGCCGGCCACGTCGGTCTCGAACAGGATGCCCGAGCCGCACAGGGTGCAGTAGGCGAGTGCGACCGGTATGCCGCCGATCACGTCATTGAACATCTCGTGCCAGTCCATCATCCGCAGCGGGTAGGCGCGGGTGTCGCCGTTGATCTCAATGCCGAACACCAGCTCGTCGGCGGTGATGTAGTCGGCCTCGGCGGGCGTGATCAGTTTCGGATTGACCAGCGCCGGGATGCCGTCCTTCACGACACCACCCCAGGTGATTTCCTCGAGCCGGATCGTGTGGGGGATACCGGCGTAGAAGAACGCCCCGAGGTTCGGGTCGATGTTGGAATAGACCCAGGACTTGAACGCGTCGAAGCCGTCGAAGGGCACGATATCCGGACGGCCCTCCTGCCATAGCATCCACTTGTTCCAGCTGGTGCCGTTCGACGTTCCGGTGAGCGAATCCAGAGCCCCGGTGATGGTCCAGGGGTCGTGCCTGAGAAACCTTAGGGATTGAATCAATGCCGGGACCACGTCGGTGTTTCCCCGGTCGACGAGGTGCGCCATCAAACCGTTTCGTTCGAGGGTGCCGACCTGGAGTATCTGCCGCACCATATTCTGAACCTCGGCATTGCTGAGTTCGGAACCCGGAACCGGTGAGGCATCCCGCTGGGCCAGAGACGGTGCAACCGACGCGATGATCAGCGCAGCGGCGAAGGTGGTTGTTCGCAGGGCGTGTGTCAGGCTTTGCATAGTCTCAACATAGGGTTGGCAGAGAGTTGCGCGTAATCACATTCTCTTGGGTGTAGGTCGGCATAATGGCGGAAATGCAGCCTTTCTCGGGGGTTCGTATGGCGAACTCCAGAGGAGCCCGCGAGGTGCGTCGGCCTATGTGCGGGCATTCACGTGTGCAATAATTTTGAGACAATTCAGGGAATGATTACTCGTGTCCGTTTCGTGTGCGACGCCTTCCAGGGGCGCGGTCCGACGGCGGCCTGAGTAAAACGCCCCAATACAGGAGAGTAGACGATGCCCGAAGCCTATATCTGCGACGCAGTGCGCACGCCTTTCGGACGCTATGGTGGTTCCTTGTCGAGCGTCCGAACGGATGACCTCGGCGCCATCCCCATGAAGGCACTGATGGGGCGCAATCCCGGTGTCGATTGGGACAAGGTCGACGAGGTCTATTACGGCAACGTCAATCAGGCGGGCGAGGACAACCGCAATGTCGCGCGCATGTCGCTGTTGCTGGCGGGTTATTCGTCCGATGTCCCCGGTGCAACTGTGAACCGGCTGTGTGGCTCCGGTCTCGAGGCGCTGACGGCAGCCGCTCGTGCGATCCGTACCGGCGAGGCCGACTTGATCGTTGCCGGCGGTGTCGAGAGCATGTCACGTGCGCCGTTCGTGATGCCCAAGGCAACCAGTGCCTTCTCGCGGTCAAGCCAGGTCGAAGACACCACCATCGGCTGGCGCTTCGTCAATCCGAAGATGAAGGCGGAGTATGGCATCGATGCGATGCCGGAGACGGCAGAGAATGTCGCCGAGGAATTTCAGGTTTCACGTGCCGACCAGGACGCGCTGGCCTTCCGGTCGCAGCAGCGCACGAAAGCGGCGCAGGAGCGCGGGCGTTTCGCGCGGGAAATCGTATCCGTCGAAGTGCCCCAACGCCGCGGCGACCCGGAGGTGGTCGATACGGACGAGCATCCGCGTCCCGGTACGGATATGGCGGGGCTCGAGAAGCTGCCGACACCGTTCCGCGAGGGCGGGACTGTCACGGCAGGCAACGCTTCGGGCGTCAACGACGGCGCCTGCGCCATGATCATCGCGTCGGAAGAGGCGGTCGAGAAATATGGCCTGACCCCGATCGCCCGGGTTGTCGGAAC
>JABJEK010000097.1 GCA_018702955.1 Rhodospirillaceae bacterium
AGCGGGTTTCGCGGGTTTCCTCCTCCAAAGTGGTGGACACCGCATAGCCGTTGTTCTCGATGAAGAAGCAGATCGGCAGGGCCCAGAGTGCGGCAAGATTGAGCGATTCCGGGATCGAACCGATATTGACCGCGCCGTCGCCGAAGAAGGTGAAGACCACATCGCCCTCACCTTTGCGCTTGCGCGCCCAGGCCACGCCGTTGGCCAGCGGTACGCCGCCGCCAACGATCGCGTTGGTGCCCAGCGCGCCGGCTTCCTCCCAGCGCAGATGCATGGACCCGCCGCGGCCCTTGCAGAACCCTTCGGCCAAACCCAGAATTTCGGCCAGGCTCCGGCGCAGCAGGGTTTCAACTTCCTCTGTCGGCGGGGTCGTGCGCGGATCGCCGGCCCCTTCGTCGACATAGCGCAGGGCCTTGGCAAGGAACTGGTGATGGCCGCGATGCGAGCCGGTAATCTGGTCGCTGCCGCGCATCGCCGCGATGGCACCAATCGCGCCACCATCCTGGCCGATGCTCGAATGCGCCGGACCATGGATAAGACCCTCCCCATCCAGCTCGAGAACCGTCTCCTCGAAGGCGCGCACAAGATGCAGATGGTGCAGCATCAGTGTCACTTCCGCCTCACCAACGGCATCCCAATCCTTCGCCGTCGAACGAACTTCCTTCCACGGGGCATCCGGGTTCAGATTTACGTATTTCACCATGTCTCACTCCTGCATCGGCCCGTCCCGGCGTTTATGTCTACTCGCAACTTCGGTGCGCGTGCCGTTCGGGTCAGATATTTGTCTTCAGCAGATTGTCGCTTCAATTTCAGAGTTGGGCCGGAACACCGGCGCTGGCAGCGACGGTCCGGGCAGCAACGCGTTCGATCAGCTCGAACGAATCCTCGATATAAGCCTGGTCGAGCCCGCGCGTGATAAACACAATGCGGGTTCGCAGATCATCATTGGGCCAGGTCGGCAGCCACTCCAGCGAATGGAATATCTGTTGAGCACCCTGGATCACGGCCGGTGTCTCGGGGCGCTCGGCCACATTCACGATTCCCTTGACGCGCAAAAGATCGGGGCCCGCCTCGCGGGCCAGAGCGTCGAGGAACAGACGCAGCGTTTCCATCGAGACCGGGTCTTCGCGCACCAGACAAAAGGAATTGATCAGGGGGTCGTGGGCGTGCTCCGGACCGTCATCGTCCGCCGCATCTGACATATCGGCAGGCTGGTGGCCGTAACTTTCGTAATACGCCTTCGTGTCGCCCTCGGCCTGACCGCTGCGCGGCAACCGATACCCGCCATTGGACACCGGCGTGCCGTCCGGCGTGGTGTAGGCCTCGGTCTGCAGCCATGCCTCGACGTCCACCGTATTGCTCCGCGGGTCCATCAGGCCGTGACCGAACAAATCAGACGGTTTGATGTCGCGGGCATCGGCCTGGACGATATTCGCGCCCGGGTTCATGGCTTTCAGACGCGCCTCGAGTGAACCAATCTTCGCGTCGCGCTCCGCGTCGTCCAGGAGATCGCTCTTGGTGATGAATATCCGGTCAGCAATCGCGGCCTGCTTTACCGATTCGGCGAACCGATCGAGCGAGTTCTCGCCGTTGATGGCATCGATCGTCGTGACGACACCGTCCAGCGAATACACAGTGCTCACCAGCGGGTCTGTGAGAATGATCTGGAGGACCGGCCCAGGGTCGGCGATCCCCGTGGTTTCGATCGCGACCCGGTCAAACTTCGGGAACTTGCCGCTGAGGCGCAGCAGATGCAGGTCACGGAAGGTGTCGATCAGGTCGCTTTTGACCGTGCAGCACAGGCAGCCATTCTCCAGTTGAACAACGGACTCGTCACTGCGCTCGACCAGATCATAGTCGAGACCAATCTCCCCGAATTCATTGACGATGACCGCAGCCTGGGACATGTCCGGGTGCTGCAGCAACGCGTTGAGAAGGGTCGTCTTGCCGCTACCGAGGAATCCGGTGATCAGGGTGACCTGAATACGCGCCATGAATGCCTGTCCTTCTCGTGACGTTGACGGAACGGACCGCCGAAACCTGAAACTGATATGAAACTCGTTGCTTACGTCCGGTTTGAAGACCGGTCAGTCGTCCGCACCATCACCAAGGCCTGATAGATGCTCCATCAGCGTCACGTAGGCGAAGAAATCCATTTCCCCGCGGCCCGTGGCCTCCATGGCACTCCAATGCTGACGCACCAGTGACGTGATCGGCAGGGGGATGCTTTCGTCGCGCGCCGCATCCAGGGCGAGGTCGAAATCCTTCGACATCATCCAGGCTGGAAATGCGGGCGTGAAATCGCGGTTCTTCAGGGCATCAACCTTGTAACCGACCAAAGGTGAGCCGACCGCGCTGCTGCCAATGATGTCGATCATCTGGTTCCAGTCCACGCCGCCCTTTTCGCTGAGTGTCAGCGCCTCGGCCATCATCCCGGCCGTGATGCCCACCATCATGTTGATCGACAGCTTGAGAAAGCGGGATTCTTCGGCCTCGCCGACATGAAACAGTTTGGCGCCCATGGCCTCGAACAGGCTGCGAGAATCCTCAAAGACAGCCTCGGGACCCGACGCAAAGATCGTCAGGGTTCCTGCCGCCGCCAGGCCAATGCTGCCGGACACCGGGGCACGCAGATAGTGAATACCCTTTTCTTTGGCTGCCACCGCAACGCGCGCGGACATCGCCGGCGAGACCGTGCTCATATCGATGAACACGCTACCGGGCGACATCGCCGCGAATGCACCACCATCGGCAACGGTGATGGCCTCCAGTGCCGCATCGGCGGAAATCATGGAGACAAGCACGTCACAGTCAGACGCCAGATCTGCGATCCTATCCGCAACGCCGGCGCCGTCATTCTCCAGATCGCGCACCTTGTCGCGTGTCCGGTTGTAAACCGTGAGTGGGAACCCGGCCTGCATCACGTTGCGGGCCATGGGTTCCCCCATCATGCCCACTCCGATCCAGCCGACTTTCGTGTCGTGCGCCATGGTTAGAACTTCCCGCGGTCCGAAACCAACCTAAAGGATTTCGCAGCCGGGAAGGCCGCAGGAAATCAGATGGTCGCTCGGATAATTGGTGATGATCTCGCAACCATCCTTGGTGACGACAACCTCTTCCTCGATGCGCGCAGCACCCGATCCGTCTTCGGCGCCCTTCCAGCATTCGACCGCGAAAACCATGCCCTCTTTCAAGACCGTGTCCTGACCGAGATAACGCCGCGAAATGATCGGACGTTCCCAAAGGCTCAGGCCAATGCCATGTCCGAACTGCAACAGGAAGGCTTCTTCTTCGTTGGCGTAGCCAAATTCCTCGGCCTTCGGCCAGACTTCCGCGATCTCGTCGACCGTAACACCCGGCTTGATGGCATCGATCGCGGCGCTCACCCATTTGGAGCACTGCTCATAAGCCTCGATCTGGGCCTTGTTGGGCACGCCACAAATGAAGGTCCGGTAGTAGCAGGTCCGGTAGCCGTTGAACGAATGCATGATGTCCAGGAAGATCATGTCGCCGGGCTGGATAATCCGGTCAGAGAAGGTGTGCGAATGCGGCGCACCGCGCGGCCCTGCAACGGAGTTGACACACTCGACCCGCTCGGACCCCATGCTGTAGAGCCGCTCATGCGCGATCGCGACAAGATCGCTTTCCCGGGTGCCGGGCCGGATCGCGGCGGCGATGTCGTAGTAGGTGCCGTCGACCATTGCGGCTGCCTGCTTGAGCAACTCGATCTCGTCCTGGGTCTTCACCTCGCGGGCGTTCAACATGGCCTGCTGACCGTCGACAACCTCGATACCCTCGGCCTCCAACGCGCGCAGCATCGGCAATTCCATCAGATCGATACCAAGCGGCTTGTTGTCGATCCCGAGATCGATCATGGCCTTTTTGATCTGCTTGGCGAAATCATCCTGAATGCCGTGCTTCGGCGGCAGGGCCCCCTGCAGGGTGCTGACCGGTGCACCGACCCGGCCTTCGAGCCAGGGCGCGCTCTTGCGCTTGGCCGGCGGGGCCGGATCCCAGAGGTAGTAATCACCTTCTGCGGGGCAGATCGCATAGCGATCAAACTTGTCGCGTCCCCATTCCCCGATATGGGTGCCGGTGACGTAGCGGATGTTGTCAAACGTGAAACACAGAACAGCCGCGAGGCCCGCTTCCTTGATCGCCGCCTGCGCACGCGCCGGGCGTTCACGGTTCAACCGTTGGAAATCGACACCGATTTCCCAGTCCTTGGCCATCGTGCCCCAAGTGGCGGTGGAGCGAGGTTGATTGTAATGCATGCTGCATCTCCCTGAATTTCACGGTCGGTCTACCCGACACTTTAGTATCTCTATCGCCAGCCGGCGCCGCAGTGAGCACCGCCTGTTCACAGACGATGCCCGACCGGGCCCGGATTGGCGAGTCACAACCTTTTAGACCGACCGTTACCGGCCGGGTCGCTTAGCCTTCGAGTGCGGGATAGTCGATATAACCCTTGGGTCCCGGTGCATAGAAGGTATCCATGTCCCACTCGTTGAGCTCCGCACCGGTCTCGAACCGCTTGGGAAGATCCGGGTTGGCCAGGAACATCTTCCCGAACGCCACCAGATCCGCCTCACCCGACGCGACCGCCGCATCCGCGCTTTCGGCGGAGTAGCCTCCATTGCGGATCAGCGTGCCGTCGAAATTGTTGCGACACAGGTCCGTCATGTTCTCCGGCACGTTGTAGGCCATGTGCGGGAACGGCGTGACCACGTGCAGATAAACCGGGTTCAGTGGACGTATCCCTTGCAGCAGCGCCGTGTAGGTCTCGTCCGGGTTCTCATCCTTCACGTCGTTGAAAGTGTTGCCCGGCGCAATGCGGATACCCACTCGGTCGGCGCCCATGACGTCGACCAGCTGTTCCATAATTTCAATCGGGAACCGCACCCGGTTGGCAACCGAACCGCCATATTCGTCGTCGCGCTGGTTCACGTTGGGAGACATGAACTGCATCGGCAGATAGCCCTGCCCCGCATGCAACTCGACCCCGTCAAAACCGGCGCGCTGGATGCATTCGCCCGCATGACGAAACTCTGCGATCGTCGCCTTCACCTCGTCCGTCGTCAGCGCGTGGGGTACCGGGTGGTCCTGCGGGCCCTCCTGCATCGTGAACATCTGGCCGCCGGCCTGTACCGCCGATGCCGAGACGATATTCCCGCCGCTCTTGTTCAACGGATGAGCAATCCGGCCTGCATGCATCAGCTGGCACACAATCCGCCCACCCTTCGCATGCACCGCGTCGGTCACCAGCTTCCAGCCGGCAACCTGCTCATCGGTATGGACACCCGGGGTTCGGCAATAGCCCTTGCCGTCCAGGCTGGGTTGCACGCCCTCCGTGACGATCAGGGCCGCAGATGCGCGCTGCGCGTAATACTCTGCGTTCATCTCTCCCTGAACATCGCCCTCGCCCGCGCGGCTGCGGGTCATTGGCGCCATCACAATGCGATGCGGCAGCGCCATGCCGCGCATATCGTAGCTCTGAAACAAATTGCTGTAGTCGGACATCGATGATTCCTCTTGGTTCTAGTTCGGACGCGTTCAATTCGATCGGCAATGGTCATGATACGTCACGCCAAAACACAGGCGCACGGACATCGTACACCCGATCAGAAACGACCGCATATTCGCTCTTGCACAGACCATCGCAATTTCCAATAAATTCAGCAATCCAATAGATTTCATTTTATTGGTGAAGTACCTTCACCATTATGACACTACCCTCGACCCGCTCTCTGGAGATGTTCCGCGCCGTGTCGGAAGCTGGCAGCTTCCGCGGCGCGGCCAAGCATCTGGGCCTGTCCCCGTCGACCGTGAGCAAGGCAATCGCCGATCTGGAAGCGCGGTTGGGAACCCGCCTGATCACCCGCACGACACGACAGCTTGCGCTCACGGAAGCCGGCGTGGCCTATCAGGCCAGCGTTGCGACGGCCCTCGACGCGCTGGGCGAAGGCGCCGAGATGGTTCATGCCGTGACAGCATCCCCGCGCGGTCTCGTCCGCGTCTCGATGCCGGTCTCGTTTGGCCACATGTTCATTTCGCCGATGCTGCCGCGATTTGTGGCGCGCTATCCCGACGTGCAAGTCGATGCCGTATTGTCCGACGGCTATGCCGATCCGGTGGGTGACGGCTTCGACATTGTTATCCGTGCGGCTGCGCAATTGCCGGACTCCACGCTCGTCACGCGCAAAATCATGGAAACGCCGATGGTTGTCTGCGCCAGTCCGGACTACATCGACCAACGAGGCAGCCCATCCCATCCCAACGATTTAATGGATCACGCCTGCCTGCCGCTGACCGCCGCGATTATGACGACCGACTGGTTTTTTGACATCGATGGAACGACACACACGGTTCGCGTCGATGGCCCGATCCGCACCTCCAACCTGACCGTCGCGCGCGAGGCTGCGCTCGCCGGCGCGGGTATCGCGCGGGTGCCCTATCACGTGGTCGCGGCGGACATCGCGTCTGGCCGCCTCATCAGGCTCCTGCCGGAATTCGAGAGGGTCGAGGGCGCCGTTTACGTTCTTTATCCCGCGCAACGTACGCTGGCGCTCAAGACGCGCGCATTCATCGACTTCCTCGTGGACGAGATCGGTTCCATTCGTACCTAGTTATTTCCGTTGGCGCATCGCACCGGTATCGTAGACACGAACGCGCCGCACGACGGTGACGGCCGACAAGGGGTGGTGAAACATGAGCACAGACGATTTCAGCCGCGAGGATGTCACTTACTACAGCGACGGCCACAAGATCGCCGCGCATCTGTATCGACCCAAAAACTGGAAACCGGGCGACCCAGCCCTGCCCGCCGTCATCAGCCTGACAGGATATTCGGGCCGCAAGAACATCGCGACCGTGGACATCCCTCGCCGCATGGCGCGCGAAGGGTTCGTCGCTCTGGCACCGGACTATGTCGGTTATGGCGAAGCCGAGGGCGAACACCGCCGGCACCGACCGCTCGAGCAGGCACAGAATGTCTATGACGCCGTGACCTATCTGGAAACGGTGGAAGGTGTCGATTCCGCCCGCGTCGGCGTCTATGGCTCCAGTTTCGGTGCCGCCAATGCTGTGTGGGCGGCGGCCTTCGATCCGCGCCTCAAGGTCGTCGTGTCGGCCGTCGGCGTGCATGACGGCGAACGCTGGTTGCGCTCCGTGCGGTCGGCCTATGACTGGTACAAGTTCCGCGACGCGGTGCGCGCGGAAGCGCGCCACCGGGTCGTGACCGGCGAGAAGCAGGATATCTACCGCTACGACATCTATCCGCTCGATCCCGACGCCGCCGACAAGCCGACGATGACCGTCGAGGAGCATGGCGCCGTGGACGATCCTTATGTGGACATGGAGAGCGCAGAAGCCGCGTTCCGGTACAAGCCCGATTGGGTGGTGGACCGCATATCGCCGCGCCCGGTGCTATTCTTCGCAGCCGGATATGACGTGATGGTGCCGCCCGAGGAAGCTCGGCTGACCTTCGAGAAGTGTGGCGAACCGAAGAAGCTGGTCGAGCTGCCGGAAGCCCGCCACAACTAGGTCTATGAATATTCCAACTCGGAGCATTTCGAGACCGTGGCCCGCGAGACCGCGGCCTGGTTCAAGGAATATCTGTAGCCGTTCAGGCGAACCGGATTACGCGTCATTACGCGGTAGCAGCACGGGCTCACCGCGCTCGGCCGATAAATCGGCCGCATTGTAGAGCTCCATCACCTGGATGGCTTCATCGGCTGTGACCATGGCCGGGCGATCATAGGCCACGGCTTCGAGGAAGTGCTTGGTCTCGTCATACATGGAACCGGCAAACACATGGTCCACCGGCTCGCCCGGCATCGATGACATCGGATACTGAATCCCGTCCTTGACCGTGTTGAACTGAACTTCCTTATGGGTGTCATCGATGGTCAGCGCCCCTTCGGTGCCAATAACCTCGATCCAGGCCTGCACAAAGTTGGGATAGCCCGCCGGCAGGATCCAGCCGATACCAATGGTGATGGTCGTGCCGTCATCCATGGTGACCATGACCCACTGATGGTCGGGCGTATCGCTTTTCTGGCTGAACAGCTTGCCCGCCTGCTGGGAATAAACCCGCACCGGCTTGCGCGGTTGCAGACACCAGAGCAGAAAATCGAGATCATGGACGCCACCGATCGATGTCGGCGACATCTTCGACCGCCCGGTGATCTTCTCGCCCAGCTCGCGCGTTGAGTGACGCGAGATCAGGCAAGTCACCGGCTCACCGATCGCGCCGTCCATCAGTGCCTTCTTCACGTAGACATAACGGGGGTCGAAACGGCGCGAGTAGCCGATCGATATTTTCAGATTATTTGAAGCGGCCAACGCATAGGCCTCCTCGGCCTCGGGGATGCTGGGCGCGATGGGTTTCTCGACGAAGACATGTTTGCCCGCGTTGAGTGCCGCCATGACGATCGGGAACCGTGCCGTCTCCGGCGTCATCGCGATAACGATCAAGTCGATCGATGGATCGTCGATCAGGGTCTGCCAATCATCTGTGATCGAAGTCGGATCGGTCTCCGCGACGATCTGTTTCTGCCGGTCGGGGTCGATCTCGGCGATGTGCAACTCATCGACCAGCGCGTTATGGGCACACGCATTGGCGCGGATACCGCCGACCCATCCGGTACCGATCACACCGACATTCACACGCTTGAGTTCCGTCATTGCGGTTCCCCCCATCGCTTTATCATTGCCAGCAACGTCTCGCGATTTCGATGTGCTGTCCAGACCGGACGGTACAGCAATCAGGTGGCGTAGCTGCGATCTCCGGCATCACCCAGACCGGGAACGATGTAGCCCTTCTCGTTTAGCTGCGCGTCGACAGATCCGACAAAGACCGGAACGTCCGGGTGCGCTTCAGACAACGCCGCCAGCCCTTCCGGCGCGGCGAGAATGGAGATCAGACACATGTCCGAAACACCGCGCGCCTTGAGCTGAGAGATCGCGGCGATCGATGAATTGGCCGTTGCGAGCATGGGGTCGACAAGCAGAAGCGAACGGTCCGCGATGTCCGCCGGGCCGTTGAAGTAATACTCAACCGCCTCCAGCGTGTCGTGATCCCGGTAGATTCCGATATGGCAGACGCCGGCGGTCGGTATGATTTCCAACGCCGCATCCAGCATCACGTTTCCGGCCCGCATGATCGACACCAGAACAGGACCCGGTGCAGCCAGGACCGGCGCACTCATCTTTGTCAGGGGCGTTTCGATTTCCCGCTCCGTCAGCGTCAGATCACGCGTTGCCTCAAACAACATGAGCTGGGCGATCTCGCGGACCAGCAGGCGAAAAATAATCGGTGGCGTTTCCTTGTCACGCAGCAACGAAATCTTGTGCTGCAGCAGCGGGTGACCGATCACGGTTGCACTGGACGTCATGGTATTTCTCTCTACTGGCCTTCGGCAAACAGATTTAGCCCGACCCGGCACCAGAAGGCGAGAGGCCGGTTTGCAACCCCGGTTGCGGAGGCGAGATCGGCTCTGCCATTGTTCGTGTGCACACAGGTGATCTTGCACAAAAAACGATGCCCATGCCCACGGACAACAGACTGCCTCTTAATCGAATCGAGCGCGAGAATCGGCCCGACGGTTCCATCCTCTTGCACAACCGCGCGCCGTTGCCTGACCCGCTGCCCGACATTCTCGACCGGTTCGATCACTGGACGGCACTGGACAGCAACGCGACCTTCATCAGCGAACGCGCAAATGATGGCATCCGGACGACCAGCTATGGCGAGATAGACGGTCGCTCCGATGCGCTCGCGCACGATCTCGCCGCGCGCGGCCTCGCAAAAGGCGATGCGGTTGCGATCATCGACGGTGCCGGGGTGCTGCACGCCGCACTCAAGCTCGCATGCCTCAAAGCGGGCCTGGTTCATGTCCCGCTATCGCCGCTCCTGCTGGCATCAGAGCATGGCCGCAGCAGGCTGGCGGGTTTGCTCACTGCGGCCGAACCGTGCCTCACGGTCGTGCCAGCGCAGACGTTGCCCGAAGAACTGGTCGCGTTGTGCGGAACGGTCACCACGCCTGGCGAGTTGTCCGAAGTTGCGGCCGCGCAAACGCCGTTCGAGCGCCCCGCCGCCGATCCGAGCGACCCTGCCGCGATCTACTTCACTTCCGGATCCACAGGTGACCCCAAGGGCGTTTCAATCACCCGGCGCATGATCGCCTCCTGCCAAAGCGCCTATGGGGTTCACTGGCCTTTCCTCGCAGCCCACCGGCCCGCGCTGATCGACTGGCTACCCTGGCACCACGTCTTCGGCGGGCTCGATAATTTCCACAAGATGATCTGGTACGGCGGGGCCTATCATGTCGAGCTGCCGCCCGGGCCCGACAATATGGACGCTTTGGCCGCGCGCATCCGCGACGTCCGTCCGACGATCCATATCAACGTGCCCTACGGCATCGACCTCCTGCTCGACCATCTGGCCGACGATGCGAGCACCCGCGCAGCGTTGTTCGAGCGCCTCGATCTGATCTTCTTCGCCGGCGCCGGCATGGGGGCACGAACGTGGCGGCGTCTGCAGGACGCGGTCACCGCAGGACCCCACGGGCCCGGTGGTCCGCCGCTGGTTCTGTCGGGCTATGGTGCCACCGAAGCCGGATCGACCATGTGCCTCGGGCACGAACCGGCAGGACAGACTGACGAAATCGGACTGCCCCTGCCGGGCCACACACTGTGCCTGTCGCCCGTCGACGGCGCGACGGAAATCAGGTTCCGGGGGCCAAACGTGTCACCCGGTTACGTCGGGTCGGCCGGCCTTGGGACAGTCTCACTCGATGACGAGGGATTCCTGCGTACCGGCGATCTCGCCCGCGCCCTGCATGACGGCGCGCCCGAGAGAGGACTGTGCTTCGACGGCCGCCTGGCCGAGGATTTCAAGCTGACGACGGGAACACGGGTCAAGGTCGGTGCGCTGCGCCACGCCATCCTGGCGGCCTGCGCACCCGACCTGCAGGACGTCGCCATCGCCGGTGCCGGACAGGACAAACTCGCCGTCATCCTGTTTCCCACGGCGATGGCACTGGTTGACAAAGCTAACGATCTGCAAACCCGCATAACCAAAGCGCTGGCTGCCCACAATGCCGCCATGCCCGGCAGCTCGACATCCGTCTATCGCGCCGCAATCGCCGACGGACCGCCTGACCGCACGGCCGGTGAGATCAACGACAAGGGCCATCTGGTCCAGAAGACCTGCCTGCACAATCGTGCCGATCTGGTCGCTCGGCTATACGATGCGCGAACCGACCCGGACATCATCTGTCCCGACAATGCCTAAACCCGGCAACGCCCAACTTTAAGGAACCCGGACCATGACCGATGCACCCGTCCTCCTGATCGACCGCGACCCCGACGACGCATTCGTGACGCTGACAATGAACCGGCCCGACAAGCTGAACGCGCTCGACCTCGAACTTCTCGACGCCCTCGACGCCGCCGTGCGCGAGGCGCAGAAGGATCCCGATATCCGCGCGATTATCCTCACCGGCGCCGGGCGCGCCTTTACGACCGGATTCGACCTAATCAGCGACGACTTCGAGATGGACACGGAGGACTGGCGCGCAGACATGTCGGCAAATTGTGATCGCTTGCGCACGATCTGGGCCTCCGATGTGCCGGTCATCGCCGCCATTAACGGCTTCGCATTGGCCGGCGGCCTGGAGCTCGCCATGTGCTGCGACCTGGCGCTGGCGGCCGAGGATGCCAAGCTCGGGGAACCGGAAGTGCGTCACGCGTCCGGCCCCCCATCGCTGATGATGCCCTGGACCATGCCGATCCGCCACGTGCGCTGGCTGATGTACACCGGTGACATGGTGGACGGTCGCGAAGCCGAGCGTATCCATCTCGTCAACCGGGCCGTACCCGGCGATCAGCTGATGGACGAGGCGCGACGCCTCGCGCGCAAGCTGTCACGTATGCCGGGACCGGCGATCAAATTCGCCAAAGCCTCGATCAACCACCAGCAGGAGACGGCCGGCCTGACCAGTTCCTGGCTCTACAATGTGGAGGCGATCTCGTCCCTGCATGCCTCACCCCATGGGCGGGCATGGATGCGAAAGATGCGCGACGAACCGCTGAAAGACGTCCTCGCCGAACGCGAGGCACCGTTCCGCGACCTCGACTAACTGTTTCGGCCGCGCAGCCGCTCGAACTGGGTCAGGACCGCCTCGGCGTCGACGACATCGGCATAGCGGCGATCGACGTCACGCAAATTCGCCTGATGGGGTTCCTCGTCGTGATCGCCAACACAGTCTTCCGGCACGATCGTCCGGAAGCCGAGGCTGAACGCATCGATCACCGAGGCGCGCACGCAGCCCGACGTGATGCAGCCGGTCACGACCACCGTGTCCACGCCCTGCTTGATCAGGAACGGCGCCACCTGGGTGTTGAAGAAGATCGACGGCGCGCCTTTCATGACGACCAGATCCGGCTCCTCTGCTGCGATCCGCGGATCGAGCTCGACAGACGGATGCCCCTCGATCAGCTCCTCACGCAGCGGCGCGATCTTCCAATGGGGCATGGCGGCCTGGGAGTGATAGCCCATCACGCAGGCGGCGACGGGGAATCCGGCGTCTTTCGCGGCGCGAACCACATCCACCGTTCGTTCCACCGCAGCGTCGATCATCGGTGCGCCACCCATCCGGAATTCCGGGTCGGTAAAACCACGCTGAAAGTCGACGACCACCACACCGGGGCGCTCGCCCCATCCGACGTCACCATCTCCATAGCCCCGTTCGGCGTAATCCATTCTTCGTTCTCCGTTGCGTACCCTGCACGGGTGAGAGAGTATTAAAGCATGACGCATCAGGCGCGTCTCGCCGCAGGCAAACGCGAAGCGATAGCCGTGGTGTTTAAACAGGGGGAAGAGTTTATGGGTTATCGGATTTCCGTCGATACGGGCGGCACCTTCACGGACATGGTCCTGCTCGATCCGGACGGGAAATTCCATGTCGGCAAGTCGCTGACGACGCCCGAGCGCATCTCCGAGGGTATGTTTTCCGCCCTCGACGTTGTGGCCGAAGCCGTCGGCAAATCGACGAAGGATCTGCTCGCCGAGACCGATCTGCTGATCTACGGCACAACCCGGGCGACGAACGCCATCGTCACCAAGCAGACCGCGCGCACGGCGTTTCTGACCACGACCGGCTTCCGCGATATCCTGGTGTTCAAGGAGGGCGGCAAGCACGGCCCTCATGATTACAGCTACGACTACCCCCAGCCCTATATCCCGCGGCGTCGCACCTTCGAGATCAACGAACGTATCGGCGCGTCGGGCGAAGTCGTCCGGCCCCTCGACGAGGCCCAGGCCCGCGAGGTCATCGAGACCCTGAAGGAACGTGGTTTTGAGGCCATCGCCGTGTCCCTGCTCTGGTCGATCGCCAATGAGGCCCATGAAGCCAGGCTCGGCGAGCTGATCGAGGAGATCATGCCGGGCATTCCCTACACCCTGTCCCATCGGATCGCCCCGATCCTGCGCGAGTATCGCCGCGCCTCGGCCACGGCCATCGACGCCTCACTTAAGCCTTTGATGCAGGCGCATCTGCGCGGGATGCAGACCGATCTTCGAGATATCGGCTTCACCGGCGATTTGCTCGTGTCCACTTCGGTCGGCGGCTGCCAGGAAGTCGAGAGCCTCGTCGAGCGTCCGATCAACACGCTGAAATCCGGCCCGGCCATGGCGCCGGTCGCGGGCCGCGCTTACTCTGCGCTCGAACGGATGGGCGGCGACGTGATCGTCTGCGACGCGGGCGGCACGACCTTCGATGTCGGCCTCGTGCGCGACAATCAACTCGTCTACTCCCGCGACAGCTGGCTCGGCCCGCAATGGACCGGCGACATCATCGGCGCATCGACCGTCGACGTCCGTTCCGTCGGTGCGGGTGGCGGTTCCATCGCGTGGGTGGATCCCGGCGGCCTCCTGCAGGTGGGCCCGCAATCGGCGGGTTCGGTCCCGGGCCCGGCTTGTTACGGCGCCGGCGGCACGGAACCAACCGTGACCGACGCGGCACTGGTGCTCGGCTATATCGACCCCGAATATTTCAACGGTGGCCGGCTCACACTGGACCGCAGCGCGGCAGAAAAAGTGATCGCGACCCTGGCCAAGACCCTGGGCAAGGAGGTCGACGAGACCGCCCACTCGATTCTGGTCATCGCCAACGAACTGATGATCAAGGCGATCGGCGAAATCACCGTGAATGATGGGCTCAACCCGCGCGAGAGCGTGATCGTCGCCGGCGGCGGTGCGGCGGGCTTCAACATCATGCCAATCGCCCACGAACTCGGCTGCGCCACAGTGATCCTGCCCCAGACCGCATCCGCCCTGTCGGCCTGCGGCATGCAGTACTCGTCGATCGTGTTCGAGGCGACCCGCAGCCGGTTTACTGACAGCAACGGCTTCGACCGGGACGGCGTGAATTCCGCACTCGACGAGATCGAGGCCGACCTGATGGCATTCCGCGACAGTCTCGGCACCGCGAAAGACGCGACGGTCACAATCGAGTTCTTCGCGGAGGCGCGCTACCGCGCCCAGGTCTGGGAGCTCGACACCCAATTGCCCAAACCCCGTCTCGAAACCGACGCCGACGTGGATGAGCTGGTCGAGACCTTCCACCTGACCCATGAACGGGTCTACGCCGTGCGCGACGAGGGAAGCCCCGTCGAATGCGTAAACTGGAAGGGGCGTATTTCGATTCGACCGTTTGATCCACCGCCCTCGCCCGAACCATCGGACACGCATAGTTCGCCTACACCCAATACCACCCGAAACTGCTTCTTCGGTGGTAGCGCGCGTGTGGACACACCGGTGTTCCGGGGTGCGAACATGGTGATCGGCGACGAAATTCAGGGACCCGCGATCATCGAAGAACCGACGACCACGATCGTCGTCTATCCGGATATGTCGGCGCGCCTAAGCGCGGCCGGCGACTACATCCTCGACTGTCGTTGAGCAGGGAGAGCAAGATGTCTGAGCCCGAAACCACCCTCGATCCCGTCCTGATCTCCGTCATGGCGAACCGCCTCGACGGCATCGTCCGGGAAATGACCAACACGCTGCTGCGCTCCGCGCGTTCCGCCGTGATCTCGTCGGCCCGCGACTTCTCCTGTTGCCTGGTGACAGGCAATGACGAGCTGCTCGCGCCCGCCGAAGGACTGCCGGTGCATATCTTCGGCTGCCACATCCAGACGGCGAATATGCGCGAATATCACAAGGGTGATATCCAGCGCGGCGACGCCTATCTCGACAATGATCCCTATGGCGGCAACACCCATCCCGCCGATCACACCTTCATGGTGCCGGTCTTCTTCGAGGGCGAGCATCTCTTCACCGCCGTCTCGAAGTGCCACATGGCCGACATCGGCAACTCGATCCCGTCAAGTTACTTCGTGCGCGCCCGCGACGTTTACGAGGAAGGCGCGTTGGTCTTCCCCGGCGTGCGTATCCAGCGCGATTTCAAGAACAACGAGGACATCATGCGGATGTGCCGCGCGCGCATCCGGGTGCCGGACCAATGGTATGGCGATTACCTCGCCGGGCTCGGCTCCGCGCGGATCGCCGAGCGCCGCCTCGAGGCGTTCTGCGAGAAGTACGGCAAGGACACCGTGAAGGCGTTCATGCGTGAATGGTTCGACTATTCCGAACGCCGCATGGTCGACAACATTAAACGCCTGCCCAAGGCGAGCCTCGTCAACAAGGGCCGCTCGGACCCGCTGGAGGGCCTCCTGCCCGACGGCCTGGAGCTGACCGTCAAGATCGACATCGACCCGGATGAGGGCAACATTCACGTCGACCTCCGGGACAACCCGCCGTCGGTCGACGCAGGTCTGAACACCTCGCTCGGCTCGGCCACGTCGGCAGTTGTGGGTGCGATCTTCAACGCGCTCGACAAGGATCTGCCGCGCAATGAGGGCGCCTTCCGGCGGCTGCACTTCCAATATGCCGAGGACAGCGTCGTCGCGGCACCGACCTTCCCCCATTCCTGTTCGGTTTCGACCACCAATGTGTCGGAACGGCTGGTCAACATCACCCAGTCGGCATTCGCGCAGCTGGGCGACGGCATGGGTCTGTCCGAAGGCGGTGCGGGGCTCGGTGCTGGTATGGCCGTGATCTCCGGCCAGGACCTGAGGCGCGAGCCCGAGCCCTATGTGAACCGGCTGATGCTGTCGACCAATGGCGGCCCGGCGAGCGCCGAGGCCGACGGCTGGGTCAACTACGCCATCCCGGTGATCGCCGGGCTGATGTACCGGGATTCCGTCGAAGTGGACGAACTCAAGCATCCTATCCGCGTCGAATCCCTGACCCTGGTGACGGACTCCGCCGGTGCCGGACGACGGCGCGGCGCCCCGGCCCAGCAGATCGAGTATGGCCCGACCCACGCGCCGATGATGGCCGTGATTTCGTGCGACGGCCAGCACGCGCAGCCGCGCGGCGTACTCGGCGGCTTGCCGGGCACATCCGGCGAGACCTGGCTAATCGAGGACGAAGCCCAGCCGGAGCGGATGCCGAACGTCGTCCAGCTCACCATCAATCCGGGCCAACGCGTCCGCGGCCGGGATTCTGCCGGTGGCGGCTATGGCGATCCGCTCGATCGCGAAACAGAGCGGGTCATCGTGGACGTACTCGAAGGTTGGGAGACGCTGGAGAAGGCGAACGACATCTATGGGGTGATCTTCACCGGCGAGATCGACGACGAGTCCCTCGAGGTCGATGAGGCCGCCACGGAAGCGCGCCGCCAGGAGCTACGGGAGGCGCGGGCTAACTGAACGGAGGAACAGACTCCCGCCATCCCACGGTCACATACCGCCCGTGATCTGCAAGGCATTCGGTAGCACGGTGACATTGTCTTCCACCTCTTGCACACCGGCGATTCCCTCTGCGGCCACACGTACAGCCGTTTTCTCCGACTCCGTCAGAACGCCGCCCCAAAGCTGGACTTTGCCGTCGCGCACGACATAGCTGACGAAGTTCCCGACGCTCGGTAAATCCTGCGCCAGCGCGCCCGCGAGACTTTCACGAATCTGGCGGTCACCGAGATGCTGCTCACCCGGCGCCTTAAGCGCGGCCAATCCCTGCAGCAGATTGGCACGGCTGACAATGCCAACAACCTTGCCATCGCGAACAACCGGCACGCGCTTGATTCTGTGCGTCTCAAGGAGTTCCGCCACCTGCGAAACCGGCATGTCTTCCGGGATGGTGACGACCTTTCGGGTCATCACATCGCGCGCGTGGTGACCATGGGACAACACGAACTCGCGCGCCCTCTCTGCCGGGCCGGTAATCATGTGCAACCACCACGAAGGCCTGCGTTCGGTGTCATTTTCCGTCCGCCGCATAAGATCGCCCTCACTGACGATCCCCTGAAGAACACCATTATCATCGACAACCGGCACAGCACTGATGTGGCGCCGCAAAAATATTCGCGCGACATCCTCCACGCTGGTTTCCGGCGTAACTGTCGCCACATCTGGGGTCATGACATCAACCGCTTGCATGCTTGCCTCCATCTTCGTCTGGTGAGAAGTGCATCATCACCCCTTTACAGGTTTTCGATATTGCGTTGAATCAACCCGGCACATACTGCGGTCGATCACCACCAGCCCGGTTTCGATAGTTTCTTTCATCACCTCGGCTCCCGCCGATGTATGATGAACACAGCCGAATCCGCCCCAGCCCTTCTTTTCCGGACATATGCAGAGCGAAACGCCTCCCGCGCCCTATAGCCGCCGCGCCGCGATCATCCGGATGGCCCCCATTTTGGGACTGACGTTCATCCTGGCGCATTTCCTGCGCTCCGCGCCGGCGGTCATCGCGCCGAATCTGCGCACGGAACTCGGGCTGACCCCGGGTGAACTCTCGAGCCTGCCGGCCGCGATTTTCCTGGGTGCAGCGCTCATGCAGCTCCCCGTCGGCGTCTTCCTCGACCGATTCGGACCCCGGCGCACCATGGCCGCGCTGTTTTCTCTGGCCGCGCTCGGCGCCATTGTATTCGCGGTCGCACAGGGCGTGGTCGTACTGGCCGTCGGGCTGTTCCTGATCGGTTGTGGCGCGGCTCCGGTGTTTATGGGCGTGATCGTCCTACTGTCGCGCTGGATCGCCCGCGACCGGCTCGCCACGGGCACAGCCATCTCGATTTCGGTCGGCGGTGCGGGGATGCTTTTGTCCGCCTCACCGTTTGCCGCCGCCGTGGAGCTCTATGGCTGGCGCGCGAGTTTGCTGGTCGTGGGGGTATTCTCATTCGCGGTGGCCGCTGCCCTGCTGGTGATGGTGCGCGACAGGCCGGAAGACGCACCCCACCCGGCCAGCACCGAGACCCTGCTCGAGACAATCTTCGGCGTTCGCCATGTCTTACGCGATACGCGCATCTATTCCTTCGCCGCCGTCACCGCCGTGTCCGTGGGGGCGTTGGTGACCATCCGCAACCTCTGGATCGGGCCCTATCTGAACGATGTGTTCGACCTCGACCTCATCGCACGCGGCAACGTGATCTTCGTGGTGTCCCTGACCTGGATCATCGCCGCGGTGCTCTACGGACCGCTCGACCGCAAGTTTGATACAAGGCGCGGCGTCGTGACCTGCGGCATGCTGGCCTTCACGGCCATGACGGGGGCGTTGGCGATCAACAGCAGCAACTCCGTGCTGGTCGTCACGATACTGCTCTCGGGCTTCGCGCTGTTCGCGCCGATGGCGTCACCCATCTTCGCCCATGCCCGCAGCCTGTTCCCGGACACGCACTCAGGGCGCGTGTTCACCGCCATCAACGTCTGCACCTGGTCAGGCGTGTTCCTAATGCAGATGGGGACCGGCGCCATCCTCGACGCCTTCCCGGTCGACGAACTGGGCCGCAGCCCGGCGATCGCCTATCGCACCATGTTCGGGGTGCTGGTGATCGCCTTGCTGCTGGCCCTGATGATCTACCGCCGGGTCGAGGACGTTCGGCCGTCGACCGAGCGGGATCATCCGTAGCGCGAACTAACTCGCGGCAGAGTCGACAAACACCTTCGCCAACTGGGCATCCGGGTACCGGTTACCCGCCGCGGCACCGACCGGAACGGCCGCAGACATCGCGGCCAGTTCGTCCGCCGACAGGGACACATCGAGTGCCCCCATGTTTTCATCGAACCGCTCGGCGCGCTTGGTACCCGGAATGGCCACAACATCGTCGCCCTGCCCGATCAACCAGGCGAGAACCACCTGGGCCGGCGTGCAATTTTTCTTGGCCGCGAATTCGGCGACCCGAAGTGCCAGTTCGCGGTTCTGCTGGAAATTGCCCTGCGAAAAGCGAGGATGACGATAATGGGGATCGTCTTCCGGCACGGTCTCGGAATTGATGAAGTGGTCCGTCAGGAGGCCACGACCCAGCGGCGAATAGGCCACGAAGGAAATGCCCAATTCGCTGGTGGCCGCGCGAATCTGTTCGGCCTCATCCCGGTACAGAATCGAGTACTCGCTCTGCACCGCCGCCAGCGGATGGGTCGCATGGGCCCGGCGAATGGTATCCGGCTTGGCCTCGCAGATGCCGATGGCCCGGACCTTGCCGGCATCGACCAGCTTGGCCATCGCCCCGACCGTGTCCTCGATCGGGACCTCCTGATCGACGCGATGCTGGAAGTAGAGATCGATCACATCGATCCCAAGGCGTTGCAGGCTCTTGTCGCAGGCTTCTGCGACATACTCAGGGCGTCCGTTCACGCCCATGCCGCCGCCTTCAATTTGGGTCTGACCGAATTTGGTCGCCAGCACCACCTTGTCGCGATAACCATCCGCCAACGCGCGCTTGAGCACCTCTTCGTTATGGCCCCAGCCATACATGTCGGAGGAATCCAGGAAATCGGCGCCATGGTCGATCGCATGGCGGACGAACGCCACATTCTCGTCGTCGTCTGCCGCGCCATACACGCCTGACAGGGACATGCAGCCCAACCCGACCGGTGCGCATTTCAAATCACTGCCGCCGAGCTGGCGTTTCGTTGCCCTGTTGATATCGGTCATGAATTACACTCCCCTTATCTGCCGCGCTTGGGCAGGATTTATTTCCCCGGATCAAGCCCGGCATGAACATGGCGGCAGCATAGACGCGCCGAACGGCAGATGCGAGACACCTGCCGCGAGATTTAGACCCGCTATCGACTAGGGCGCCCAGGCGTCCGGCGTGATGCTGCCGATATCGGTTTTCACATCGATGATGGCCGGGCGCCCGCTGGCAATCGCCTGGTCCAGTGCGCCCTCAAAATCGCCCGGTTTCTCGACCGTGAGGCCCAGGCCACCCATGGACTCGGCGATCTGCGCGAAGTCCGTGTCCTTGAAGATCCAGAGATCGTCCGACCCCGGCGTCTGGCCGCCGTAGGTCGCCTCGTTGATCCCCTTTTCCTGATTGAGCGAGTGGTTGTTATTGACCACGGTCACGGTGTTGATGCCGCAGCGCACCGCCGTCTCCATCTCCGTCAGATGGTACCACATGGCTCCATCCCCGGCGAAGCAGATGACCGGCCGGTCCGGGGCGGCGCATTTCGCCCCCATCGCGGCGGGAAACGCCCAGCCGAGCGAGCCCGCACAGCGGATATAGCTCTGGCCGGGATGCTTCAGATCGATCATGGAGCCGGTCCACACGCCCGAATGGCCCGTGTCGGACACCAGAATCGCATCACTCGGCAAATGCGCCGTGTATTCGGCACACAGACGCTCCGTACGGAACGGGACATCGTCCGACGCCATCAGCGGTGCCACCTCCGCGCGCCATTCGGCGACGAGCGCGCTCGTGTGCTCCAGCCAGGCGGCGCGATCGGTGTTTTTCTCGCTCGCCGCCAGCAATGCCGACAGCCCGGCACGGGCGTCACACTGCATGGCCGCGCGGACCGGATAGCTGCGGCCCAGCTCGCGGGGATCGATATCGATTTGCACGGTCGCGGCCTCGGGTCCCGGTACCCGCCACTCGTTGGTCACCATGCCGCCCGCGCTACAGCCGACATAAATCACGAGATCGGCCTCGCAGACCGCCCGGTTGGCACACCAGCGCGAATAGGCACCGACCACGCCCACGCACAACGGATGGGTGTCCGGGATCATGCCCTTGCCGTTGAGTGACGTGGCGACCGGGATCGAGAGCGCCTCGGACAGCGCGACGAGTTCCGCCCCAGCCCCGCTATGTTTGACACCGCCGCCGGCCACGATGATTGGCTTCTTGGCCGCCGCGATCTCGCGGGCAACCGCCGCGACGCCTGACGGGTCGGGTTCGGGGCGGAACGGCGGAATCTGTTTGAACTGTTCCTCGATCAGGACCTCAAGATCGGCTTCGGCCTCGAGGATGTCCTGGCCAACGATGCCGTCGAAATCGAGGTGGACCGGTGCGGGCTGCCCGCTGACCGCCTCACGAAACGCCTGGCGCAGGGCGCGCGGCAGCTGATCGATATCGGTGATCGCGTTGCTGTATTTGGTCACCGCCTCGAACGGCCCGCGATGGTCGACTTCCTGATAGGCGTGACGCTGCTGATAAGCCTGGGACCGCCGGCCCGTCATCGCGATCACCGGCGACCCCGCCAGATAGGGGTCCTGCAGGCCTGCCGCCAGATTGGCCGCACCGACGGCCTGGGCCATGCAGACCCCGGGATGGCCCGCGATCCGCGCATAACCGTCGGCCATGTAGGCGGCCGGTTTCTCGCCATGAACCATGATCCGACGCATGCCGAGTTCCTCGATCTCCTTGAGCGCGCCGATACCGAACACCGGCATGAAGAACACATGGCTCAGGCCATAGCCTTTCAGGGTTTCCGCCAGAAACCGCGATCCTGTCATTTTCGTCATTGTCTTCTCCCCCATATTTCAAGCCGCCATTATGCCGACGGTCTCGCATAGTTTTACTTTTCGAGTTGCGCAACGCCACCCGCGCCAAACAGCCGTACGCCGTTGCCATGCGCGATTGCCTGGCCAATATCCGGCGGCAGCTGAGCAAGCCAAACACGGTGACGATTGATGATGTTCGCATAAACATCCCACTGGTCCGTCACATAGGTGTCCGACGCCGTCAGGAAACGGTCGGGATAGGCCAGAAAAAGATCCCGCCACGCCGTATTGATTGTTCCGCCGGGCGCAATCTCGAAACCCCGGATCGAAATCTCTGCCCAGAGTTTCTCGTGCGCCGCGAATGTGCGTGCAATTACGTCGGGCGGATCGACCATCCCCGCATGGGCCCAAAGAATTCGCGCGTCCGGCGTATGCGCGAATATGGCCTCGATCACCTCGGAATCAGCATGAACATGGAGCATCCGGCCCGTCGCGGCCGTCATCTGCGCTACGGCGCGCACGGTTTCGCTGTCGGCATAGCGCACCTGGTGGAGGTGGAACTCGCCGATCCCGGCATAGCGATCCGGGTCCCAGCGCGCCTTGAGATACGGCAGCGCGTCAGGATGCCGGAACCAGTTGCCCGAATGCACCTGGCCGCCATAGGGGCGCAGGAACGGCACCACCAGGCCCGGCCCACCTTCTTTCAACAAGGCCAGCGTGTTGTCATCCGATGTGCTGGAAACAAGCGCGCGCGGCACGCCGGCCGCGTGCATCTTCTCGACGATCTCGGCCGGGCTGTAGGCGACCGACGCGTCCTCGTTGTAGTGGACGTGACCATCGAAGACCGGGACGGGCGTATCCGCCATCGCAAGGGACGGGAATGTGGCGATCACGGCACCCACCGCCACAAGACGCGCAACCTGTTTCATGGAGAATTTCATGGTCCGATCCTGCCGCGCTTGGCGGTCTGGCGCAACAAAGGGCGCATGCTAGTTTCCGTCGATTGATAGACGGTTTCACCTCAACAATGGAGGCGCACAGATGCGCTCGCCCCTGGTTTCCGGACAAGTCGCGGCGGGCCTGATTGCCACTGCGATGACAGCCATGATGGCCACTGGCCCGATCGCTTCGGCACAGGACGCGATGACCAAGTACGTCCGTTATAATCTCAATGACGAAGTGTCATTCGGTATTCTGAACGGAACGACGATCGCCACCCTCGATGGCGACCCGATCATGGGTGCCGCGCCGACCGGAAAGACTGTCGCGCTCGACAGCGTCAAACTTCTCCCGCCATCCGACGCGGGCAAGGTCTTCGCCGTCGGCATGAACTTCGCCAGCCATATCTCGTCGGCGTCCGACCGCCCGCCACCCTTGTTCCTGAAGCTCCCGACCTCCCTGACGGGCAGCGGCAGCGACGTCGGGCTGCCGCCAGACGCCAACAACGTGCATTTCGAGGGAGAGTTGGTGCTGATCATCGGCAAGCAGGCGAAGAACGTTTCCGAGGCCGACGCCATGGATTACGTGTTCGGCCTGACCGCTGGCAACGATCTGACCGAACGCAGCTGGCAGGGACGCGACCTGCAGTGGATGCGCGCCAAGGCAGCCGACGGGTTCGGCCCCGTGGGACCGGCGATGGTAACCGGCCTCGACGCGAACAATGTCTTGCTCACGACCCGCCTGAACGGCGAAATCGTGCAGCAGGAAAACACCCGAAACATGATCCACAAACCGGCCAAGGTCGTCGCCTATCTCAGCCGTTACTTCACCCTGAAACCGGGGGACATGATCTTCATGGGCACCCCGGGCCGCACCTCGTCGCTCGATGATGGTGACGTCGTAACGGTGACGATCGGGGGTATCGGCACGCTTTCCAACAAAATCGTGCGTTAGTCACGCGCGGAAAAGCCTAGTTTCGCGTGGCCGTCGACCTCGGAAGCGGCGGCAGGACGATTCGGACGCGACTTGGATAGCGATGGATGAAACCGGTACCAGCGTCGCGTACAAGGCCGACGATACCACCGGCGAGAATATTGCCAAGCAGCAGAGGCTCCAACCCCGAATGCAAGGTCCCGGTGGTGGTCTCGTGCCCCGCCAGCTTGCATTCAACTTCGATGTCGCCCCAATCACGCGTCGCCACGAAGGTCAGCGGTGTGCCGCCGACCAGGCGTGTTCGCACACCATCGCGCTCGAGCGTGCATGCCGCACCCGGCGGCTCGGTGATCACCGTGACGATGTGACTCCGCTCGCTCACATAGCCAGCGCAGGCCGCCAGAAACAACAGTGAAAAGATTGCGGAAAATCGAAACATCGTCATTCGGTAACAGTTCGGAACACGACCGGCGGACTATGCCCATACAGCATACAATGGTCCAACCGTGATTTGGTGTGGTCGACGAACCGGATTGTCGCCGTGGTCTTGCTCGTCCCCCAATCCTTGATAAGGTATCCGTATATAACGCCAGACAAGAACGACCCCAGCGCGGGCCGCACAAAGCATTTTCGGAGAGTGTCAGATGGAAAAATTCGGTGTTGGCCAAGGTGTGCGCCGCGAGGAAGACCCACGGCTCCTGCGTGGGCGCGGGCTGTTCACAAACGACGTGAACCTGCCCCACCAGACCTATGCGATCCTGTTGCGGTCCCCTTACGCCCATGCCGACATCAAATCGATCGACACGAGTGCGGCAAAAGCCGCGCCCGGCATACACGGGGTGTTCACCGGCGAGGATGTCGCGGCAGACAATCTGGGTGTCCCCGGCATGCCGGCCAAGTGGAAGCGCCCCGACGGCGAGCCCATGAAATACCGGCCGCAGCCGCCGCTGGCGCTGGATCGCGTGCGTTACGTCGGCGACCCGGTCGCCCTCGTGGTCGCCGATACCCTTGATCAGGCGCGCGACGCGGCCGAGCTGATCGACGTGGACTATCAAGACCTCCCGTCGATCACGAACACGGCCAAGACTGTCGATCCCGACGCAGCACTGGTGTGGGACGATTCTCCCGATAACGTCTCGGGACAGTTTCAGGCGGGCGATGCGGACGCCGTGGAAGCGGCCTTCGCAAACGCGGCACGCATTGTGAAACGCCGCTTCGTCATCAGCCGGGTCTTCGCCCAGTATATGGAGCCGCGTGGCGCCATCGGCAATTTCGACGAGCACGAGGACCGTTACACCCTGCATGCCGACGTGCAGTATCCCCATCGGGTCCGCCAGCTTCTTTCCGAGAAGATATTCGGCATTCCCGAGCAGGCGATGCGCGTGGTCGCGCGTGATGTCGGCGGTGGTTTCGGCACCAAGGGCTGGCAGTATGCCGAACACCGGCTCGTCCTGTGGGCGTCACGCAAGATCGGTCGCCCGGTCAAATGGAATTGCGAACGTAGCGAGGCTGTCCAGGCCGACGAGCATGGCCGCGACAACGTCACGGAAGCCGAACTCGCCTTCGATGCGGACAACAACGTCATCGGCCTGCGGGTGAACACGATCGCGAATATTGGCGCCTACCTGTCGGCGATCAGGAACCTGCTGTCGGTGTTCGCCAATGTGGGAACATTGATCGGCGTCTACGACATCCCTGCGGCTCACGTGACCGTGCGCACGGTGCATTCGAACACCAATCCCACGGCCCCCTATCGCGGCGCGGGACGGCCCGAGGCGACCTTTGTGATCGAACGCATGTTCGACGAATCCGCCCGCGAAATCGGTGTCGACCCGGCGGCGTTGCGTGCGCAGAACATGATCGCGTCGGACTCCATGCCGCTCAAAACGGCCCTCGGCCTGTCCTATGACTGCGGCGCCTTCATGGAAAACCAGGCGAAGGTCCTTGAGATGGCCGACTACCAAGGCTTCGCCACGCGGCGCGAACAATCAAAGACCAACGGCAAGCTGCGTGGCGTTGGCATCGCCAACCCGATCGAACGTGCGGGCTCGCCGTCGCCGGATTTTGCCGAAGTACGGTTCAACACCGACGGCAGCGCCACAGTCCTGATGGGCACCAAGAGCCAGGGACAGGGTCATGAGACCATGTACAAGCAGATCGTCGGCGAGCGGCTGGGCCTCGACCCGCGCGAAGTGCGGGTCATCGACGGCGACACGGACCGGGTCGCCTTCGGCATCGGCACGATGGGTTCACGATCGACCGTGATCGGCGGATCGGCGCTCTACTATGCCTCGGAAAAGGTGATCAACAAGGCGCGCCAGATCGCCGCGCATTTGCTCGAAGCGGACGGGGCGGATCTCGAGTTCGCCGACGGCACCTTCACCGTCGCGGGAACCGACAAAACAATGACGCTGAAGGATGTGGCCAAGGCCTCCTTCGCGCCGGCGAAACTTCCAGCGGGCATCGAACCCGGTCTGTATGAAACGGCCACCTTCTCTCCCGAGGACGACACCTACCCCAACGGCAGCCATGTCTGCGAGGTCGAGATCGACCCCGACACGGGCGTCGTCGAGATGGTCGGATACTGGGTGGTCGACGATGTGGGCGTGATGGTCAACCCGACCATCGTGAAGGGCCAAATCCATGGCGGGATCGCCCAGGGGCTCGGCCAGGTGTTGATGGAACAGGTCGTCTACGACCCTGATAACGGCCAGCTACTGAGCGGTTCATTCATGGACTACGCAATGCCCCGAGCCGACAATTTCTCGGATATCGAGATTGTCGGCAACGCCGTCCCGACCAAGCGCAACCCGCTGGGGGTCAAGGGGGCCGGTGAAGCCGGCACCGTAGGTGCGCTGCCGGCCATGATGAACGCGATCATGAACGCGCTCGCCGAGGTTGGGGTCACGGATCTCGATATGCCCGCGACACCCGACCGGGTCTGGCGGGCGATCGCCGAGGCGCGCGGTTAATCGGGGCTAGCGGCGACGAAGCCAGACGATTCCGGCCACGGCGCCAACCGCGAGCAGAACCAGCAAGTGGTCGACGCCCAGCACCGGGTGGCCGGCACCCGCACTGTGTTCAACTCCGGTGACATGGGCAAAGGCCGGTGCGGTCGCGGTGGTGGCGGCAAACGCAACGGCCGCGGTGAAAAACTTCTGCATCTTGATCATCCTGTTGGCTTCTTATTGTGCGACAGCCCCGACGGTAACGCCGGACGCATCGTCAGGTTTATCTTCGAATCCGCCTGCGGTCAAAACGAAGCGAGCGACATCTTCGAGGCCGAGCCCCGTTTTCAGGTTCGTGAACAGAAACGGGCGTTCACCGCGCATCTTGCGTGAATCCCGATCCATCACATCCAGATCGGCGCCCACATAGGGTGCGAGGTCGATCTTGTTGATCACCAGCAGATCGGACCGGGTGATGCCCGGGCCACCCTTGCGGGGGATCTTGTCACCGGCCGAGACGTCGATCACATAGATCGTGATATCGGCAAGCTCAGGCGAAAAAGTAGCGGCCAGATTATCGCCACCGGATTCGATGAGCACGATGTCCAGCGCCGGGAAGCGTGTCACCATCTGGGAAATCGCCGCCAGATTGATCGACGCATCCTCGCGGATTGCCGTGTGGGGACAGCCACCGGTCTCCACGCCCATGATCCGCTCCGGCGGGAGCGCGCCCGAGCGGGTCAGGAACTGGGCATCCTCCTCGGTGTAGATGTCGTTCGTGATGGCCGCGATGTCGTAATCGCCCCGCAGCTTCTTGCAGAGCGCATCCATGAGAGCGGTTTTGCCCGTGCCGACGGGGCCGCCGATACCGACGCGAAAGGGTTTGGTCATGAGCGGAACAACCTCGAATATTGGGTTTCGTGAATCGTGGAGGCCCAGTCGACCATGATGGCCGCAGAACCCATATCGTCAACCGGGCGCGCAAGCGCCGCCTCGGCGGCGGCGACAATCACAGGCTCAAGCCCCGCCAGGACATGCAGCCCGTCGCTTTGCCCGAGCGGGATGGCGCGCACACCGGCCGACACAATATTCGCGGCAAAGGCGTGCAGATAGGCTTCGAGCGCCGGCAGCTCGGGAATTCCGTGATCGGCAGCGGTAACCCCGACCGCAACCGGGTAGGCTATCTCGCGCCCCGTTTCGGCGGCGATGTCGCTCAGGCGAACGAGCCAGGGACTCGACCAATGACGGGTGGCGGCGCTGACGAACGCCGCCCCCTGGCTCAACGTCTCCAACCCCAGTTCACGCGTCGGGCGCATGGCGTCACCCCGCTCCAGCACCCAGGCCAGGCCGTCTGTATCGTCGTTGCCCACCGCGTCATATGCCGCACAAAACAAGGCCGCATCAACCCGCCCGGTGCCAGAGGAAACAATTACCTCGATCCAGGAAGACAGATCTTCGCGGTCCGTCGCCATGCCGGTGTCGACTGCGGCTTCCAGGCCGTGGGAATAGCTGAACGCCCCGACGGGAAAGGCCGGCGAGAGCCAGGTCATCAGGCGCTGCAGGCGCACGCCCGAAAGAGAACGATCAGTGGTCATGACCATCTCCATGACTATGGCCAGCGCCCTCGTCATAGGCGCCGGGTTCCGGATCGAACGACGCAACCTTGGCTTCAACTTCCGCGCCAAGGCGAACCAGCATCTGTGCGATCACATGATCGGCGCGAATACGCAGCGTGCCGTCATCGAGCACCTGGGTCGGGAGGTGGCGGTTGCCGATATGCCAGGCCATGCGAACCGTATCGCGCGGATCGTCGCAGCGTATGTCGAGCACTTCTTCATCGGCGGCGCGCACATGCACGATGCCACCGGTGTCCAGGCACAACCCATCGCCGTCACCCATGCGCGTGGCGTCGTCCAGGTCGAGCAGAAACGCTTCGCCCGCGTCGTCAATCAGGCGCACCCGGCGACGGTAACGGTCATCGAACGCCAGCGTCACCGTGGCGATGGCATCCGCCATCGGCCAGCTTCCCGCCGCAATGACCTCGGTTGCGCGGCGCAGGGTCAAAACAGGAAATAGCGCTGCGCCATGGCCAGCTCCTCCGCCGGTTCACAGGTCAGCAGTTCGCCATCCGCGCGCACCTCATAGGTTTCCGGATCGACTTCCATGTCGGGGGTCGCGTCGTTGAGGACCATGTCCTTCTTCGTGACCGTCCGGGTTCCCGACACCGGCACCAGGTCCCGCGCCAATCCAAGCCTCGCGGCCATGTCGGTCCCGGCCGCAGCGGCAGACACGAACGTCACTGCGCTGGCGGTCTGTGATGCACCGAAACTGCCGAACATGGGCCGGTAATGCACCGGCTGCGGGGTCGGGATCGAGGCATTGGGATCGCCCATCGCGGCTCCCGCGATGGTGCCTGCCTTGACGATCAGATCGGGTTTCACGCCGAAGAACATGGGTTTCCACAGCACCAGGTCGGCCAGCTTGCCGACCTCGACCGAGCCCACATGATCGGCGATCCCGTGACACAGCGCCGGGTTGATCGTGTACTTCGCGATGTAGCGGCGCACGCGCAGATTGTCGTTTTCGCCGGTCTCGCCGGGCAGCGCGCCGCGCTGGCGCTTCATCTTGTCGGCCGTCTGCCAGGTCCGGATGATGACCTCACCGACCCGCCCCATCGCCTGGCTGTCGGACGCGATCATCGAGAAGGCACCCAGATCATGGAGGATATCTTCCGCCGCGATCGTCTCCCGCCGGATGCGGCTTTCGGCGAAGGCCACATCTTCGGGAATGCGTTTATCCAGGTGGTGGCAGACCATCAGCATGTCGAGATGTTCGTCGACCGTGTTGACGGTGTAGGGCCGTGTCGGATTGGTGGAGGACGGCAACACATTTTCCTCACCGCACAGGCGGATGATGTCCGGCGCGTGGCCACCCCCCGCACCTTCCGTGTGAAACGCGTGGATCGTGCGCCCCTTGAAGGCGGCAATGGTGTCTTCGACGAAACCGGATTCGTTGAGCGTATCGGTGTGGATCGCGACCTGCACGTCCATCTCTTCGGCCACGGTGAGACAGGCATCGATCGCCGCCGGTGTCGTGCCCCAATCCTCATGCAGCTTGAGGCCACACGCGCCACCCTCGACCTGCTCCGTCAACGCGGCAGGCAGGGTCGCGTTGCCCTTGCCGAAGAAACCCAGATTGACCGGGAAGCCTTCGGCGGCCTGCAGCATGCGACCCAGATGCCAGGGCCCCGGCGTGCAAGTCGTGGCGTTGGTACCCTCGGCGGGTCCGGTTCCGCCACCGAGCATCGTGGTGACGCCGGAATACATCGCTTCCTCGATCTGCTGCGGGCTGATCCAGTGAATATGGGCGTCGATGGCACCCGCCGTGACGATCCGGCCCTCGCCCGCGATCACTTCCGTGCCCGGCCCGATGACGATATCGACCCCCGGCTGAACGTCGGGGTTTCCGGCCTTGCCGACACCAACAATGCGCCCGTCGCGGATGCCGATATCAGCCTTCACGATCCCCCAATGGTCGACGATCAACGCGTTGGTGATAACCGTATCCACCGCGCCTTCTGCGCGACTGGCCTGGGACTGGCCCATCCCGTCGCGGATGACCTTGCCGCCGCCGAACTTGACCTCTTCGCCATAGACCGTGTGGTCGCGTTCGACCTCGATCACGAGTTCCGTGTCGGCCAACCGCACCCTGTCGCCGACCGTTGGGCCGAACATGGACGCATAGTCTGAATGATTGATCGAATAGGCCATCGGCTAACTCTCCAGCGCGCCGTTGACGCGGCCGTTGAAACCGAACACGCGGCCCGACCCGGCGTAGCGCACGAGGGCGACCTCGCGGGTCTGGCCGGGTTCGAACCGCACCGCGGTGCCGGCGGGAATATCCAGCCGGAATCCGCGCGCCGCATCCCGGTCGAATTCCAGCGCGCCGTTGGTCTCGTGAAAATGAAAATGGGAGCCGACCTGTATCGGCCGGTCGCCGCTGTTGGCCACCGACAGGGCCAGTGTCTCGCGACCCTCGTTCAGAATGATGTCGCCGTCGGCGGGGAAGAGTTCACCTGGGATCATGTCTGCCTCAGCGGATCGGGTTGTGGACGGTGACCAGCTTGGTCCCATCGGGAAACGTCGCCTCGACCTGGACGTCGTGGATCATCTCCGCGATCCCGTCCATCACATCCGCGCGGGTCAGCACCTCACCTCCCGCGCTCATCAGGTCGGCCACCGAACGTCCGTCACGCGCGCCCTCGACGACGTAGTCGGAGATCAGCGCGATCGCCTCGGGATAGTTGAGCTTCACGCCGCGCGCCATGCGCTTGCGCGCCACCTCGGCGGCCAATGCGACGAGGAGCTTGTCCTTCTCTCTCGGGGTCAGATGCATTCTCTATCCTCTTAAATCGCCCACAGGCGCGGCATCGCCGACGGCAGATCAGCCACGTGATGCCGGAATTCGGCCCAGAATTTTCCATAGGCGTCACGCAGACGCCGGGCATCGCGGTCGAGCCAACGCACGACCAATACATCCCCCACGCAAGTGGCACCGACGCACAGCCCAACCGGATCCAAACCTTCAGGCAGCAACTCGCGAGCCAGCGGCAGAGCGGACGACGCGTCGTCGCTCACAAAGACGATGCTGGCGAACGCCCGCGCCCCATTCAGGCCAGCATTGGCCGCGAGGGTCTGTGGGAAGTTATCGTCCAGGTGTACTGCATCCGCCCAGATCAGCCGGTCGTCACGCCGCACATCCCACGCCTCATGGATGAGCCCGCCGGTGACGCTTTCGCCCATGGCCGTACGCCCGAGCACAATGATCTCCCCGGCCAGAACCCGCGCGCCTGGCGCAGCCTCAACGACCGTCCGCCGGCGCAGCCGCGCTGTATCGAAGATGATGGTTTCCTGGGGCAGCCATTCGAGCCAGCTGCCCGGCGCGGCAACGAGTGACATATCGATGCGCACATCCGCGCCCGTCGAGCGATAAATCTTCTCGGCCGCCTGGCCCACGATCCGTCCCACCGCCCCCGCACCGCACCTGATCTCGATCGTCAGGTCGTCGCCGCCGACCAGGCCGCCGGATGTCGTCACCAGCGTCCCGGTTTCAGGCTCTCCCGGGCCGGAATTCGGAAACAGAATACGCAACGGATCGCTCTGGTACAGATGCGCCAGGCGGGTGCGACCGCCAGCGTCAACGAACTCGATCTCTGCCCGCCCCGATGCCATCTGTATCCAGCCTGCTTGAATTAAACCGTAAGGTGCCGACGAATCTCGGATTCGGGCAAATCACCGATCGGTCCGGAAAGGACAATCTCACCCCGATCCATCACCGCCACGTCGTCGGCCAGATCACGCGCGAATTCGTAATATTGCTCGACCAGCAGGATCGCCATGTCGCCGCTGCCGGCAAGTAGCCGAATGACCGCCTCGATATCCTTGATGATCGACGGCTGGATGCCCTCGGTGGGCTCATCGAGGACCAGCAGCTTTGGCTGAGTCACGAGCGCGCGGCCGATCGCAAGCTGCTGTTGCTGGCCGCCGGACAAATCTCCGCCGCGGCGTTGCAACATATCCGACAGGACAGGAAACAGCTCGAACACCTGGTCGGGAATACGGGCCTCGCTGCGCGGCAGGCAGGCAAAACCGGTCATCAAATTTTCCTCGACGCTGAGCCGGGGGAATACATCGCGCCCCTGGGGCACATAGGCGATGCCGCGCCGGGCACGCGCGAAGGGCGGCAGGCGAGCAATATCCTCACCATCCCACATCACCGACCCGCTACGGATCGGGGTATGCCCCGTCAGGCCACGCAGGAGTGACGTCTTGCCGACCCCGTTGCGCCCGAGAAGACAGGTGATCTTGCCACGCGTGGCCGCAATATCGGCACCCCGCAGAATGTGGCTGGCGCCGTAGTAAAGATTGATATCGGTAGCTTCGAGCATGGTCAGCGACCCAGATAGACTTCAATTACGCGCGGATCGGACTGGACGGTGTCCATCGGGCCTTCCGCAAGAACGCTGCCCTCATGCAGCACCGAGACCGTACAATCGAGATTTCGCACAAACTCCATGTCATGCTCGACAACGACCAGCGAATGGTCCTTCGCGATCTCCATGAGCAAGGTCACGGTCTGTTCGGTTTCGGCGTCGCTCATGCCGGCCACGGGCTCATCGAGCAGCATCAACTCGGGCTCCTGTGCCAACAGCATGCCGATTTCGAGCCACTGCTTCTGGCCGTGGCTGAGATCACCGGCCAGATCCTCACGCCGCTCGGTCAGTCGGATCGTTTCCAACGTGGCCTCGATCCGTGTGAGTTGTTCGCCGCGAATACGCGCAAACAACGTCTCGGCGATCGACCGCTTGGTCTTCTGCGCCAGGTAAATATTTTCGAACACCGTCAGGCTCTCGAACACCGTCGGCTTCTGAAACTTCCGGCCGATCCCCAGATTGGCGATATCGGTCTCATCGAGATGGGTGAGGTTCACATCGTCGGCAAACAGCACACGTCCCGTGTCCGGGCGAGTCTTGCCGGTGACCACATCCATCATCGTGGTCTTGCCCGCCCCGTTGGGGCCGATGATCGCGCGCATCTCGCCACGCCGTATGATCAGGTTCAGGCTGTTCAGTGCCTTGAAGCCGTCGAAGCTGACCGACACACCTTCGAGATAGAGGATCGACGGTTCACGCGCGGTCATGGCGTCCGGCCCGGTGGTGGGTTCAGGCATCGACACGTCGCAGCCTCCGTCGAATCGCGTCGAACAGTTCGCCCGAGCGCAGTGATTTGTAGACCCCGACAATCCCGTTGGGCATGACCAGGGTCACGAGAATGAACAGCGTGCCCAGGAAAAACAGCCAAACTTCCGGGGCCGCGGCGGTGAAGTATGTTCGCGTACCGTTGACGGCGAATGCCCCGATGATGGCGCCAAACAACGTGCCGCGCCCCCCGACAGCCACCCATATCGCCATCTCGATGGATTTGGCCGGCGCGAATTCGCCCGGGTTGATGATGCCGACCTGGGGCACATAAAGAGCCCCGGCCAGACCGGCGAGCATCGCCGACAGCGTGAACACGAAGAGCTTTGCATTGGTGACCGAATAACCGAGAAACCGGACCCGGTTCTCCGCGTCGCGCACGGCGATCAACAACCGGCCGAGTTTCGAGCTCACCACCGCGCGGCAGATGAAATAGACGATCAGGAGCGACACCGCCGTGGCGACGTAGAGTCCGACCTTGGTCGTTTCGCGCGACAGTTCGAAGCCCAGGATGTCCTTGAAATCCGTTAGCCCGTTGTTGCCGCCGAAACCCATCTCGTTGCGGAAAAAGGCGAGCATGAAGGCATAGACCATCGCCTGGCTGATGATCGAGAAATAGACGCCCGTGATCCGCGAGCGAAACGCGAGCCAACCGAAGACGAACCCCAAGGCACCCGGCACGGCCAGCACCATGACGGCGGCGAACCAAAACTGGTCGAACCCAAGCCAGTACCAGGGGACTGAATCCCAGTTCAGGAAGACCATGAAGTCAGGCAGGTCCGGGTTGCCATAAACGCCCCGCTCGCCGACCTGGCGCATCATGTACATGCCCATGGCATAGCCGCCGAGACCGAAGAACGCCCCATGGCCAAGGCTCAGGATGCCCGCATAGCCCCAGATCAGGTCGAGCGACAGGGCGAGGATCGCAAACGCCAGATACTTGCCCAGGGTGGTCACCCAGAAGGTCGGGATGTGGAACAGCGAGCCTTCGGGGACCGCCAGATTGAGGATCGGCACCACGAATATCGCGATCACCGCGAGTGTGAGGATGGCCGCCCAGCTCCGTTTGCTTTCCATAGCGATAAGCCGTGATGAGATCGGTCCCATATTCTGTTCCTCCGATCAGGATTCGGCCGCGCGCCCTTTGAGGGCGAACAGACCGCGTGGGCGTTTCTGGATAAACAGGATAATGAGCACGAGCACGATCACCTTGCCGAGGATCGCGCCGGAGACCGGCTCGAGGAATTTGTTGACGATACCGAGGCTGAATGCCCCGACGATTGTGCCCCAAATGCTCCCGACACCGCCGAAGACGACCACCATGAAGCTGTCGACGATGAAGTTCTGGCCCAGATTGGGGCTGACATTCGAAATTTGGCTCAGGGCCACCCCGGCCACGCCGGCAATGCCGGAGCCCAGCGCGAAGGTCAGCGCATCCACCCGTCCGGTGCGAATGCCCATTGCCGAGGCCATACCCCGGTTCTGGGTCACGGCGCGCATCTGCAGCCCGAACCGGCTGTAACGGATGAACGCCGCCAGCGCGGCCACGACCATGATGCAGAATATGATGATGTAGATACGGTTGACGGTCACGGACACGCCGCCGCCAAACGCGACCGCACCGGAGATCCAGTCAGGGTTTGCGACCTCACGGTTGTTCGCCCCGAACAGCGTACGTACGAGCTGCTGCAGGATGAGGCTCACACCCCATGTGGCGAGTAGGGTCTCCAGCGGACGGCCATAGAGGAAACGAATGCAACCGCGTTCGATCAGCACACCGAACGCGGCGGCCACAATGAAGGCCGCAGGGATGGACACCAGCACATACATGCCGAAGATTTCCGGCGGCATCGTGGACCGGAATATCTCCTGAACGATGAAGGTCGTGTAGGCCCCGAGCATGATCATCTCGCCATGGGCCATGTTGATGACGCCCATGACGCCGAACGTGATCGCCAGGCCGATCGCGGCGAGCAAAAGCACCGAGCCGAGGCTGAGGCCGAAGATCAAATTCTCCGCCAGACCAAACAGCGCGAGGCGGTCGTCGATATCGTCCACCGCTTCGCGTAATGCCGTGCGCACCTCCGCATCGGGTTCGACCGCGTCACCATCAACTTCGAGGAGACGCTGTTCGAGCGCCGATTTGATATCCGGGTCGCTGCGGTCCGCGAGCGTGGCCACCGCCGCCAGGCGCAACGCACGATCGTCCGACGCGAGCTCGAACACAGCGATACCCGTCTCAAGCGTCTCGCGGATTTTCGAAACCGTCTCGCGGTCGCGCGCCCGCTTCAGCAGGGCCAGCGCATCGTCGGGCGGGCTGGCGATGACATTGCGCGCCGCCTCGAGCCGCTCGTCTGCGTCGGGGCTGAACAGCGCGAGCTGTCCGAGGACACCGCGAATCTGGCCGCGCAGCTTGTTGTTTGCGATGATCTTCTTGATCTCGCGGCTGGTGGCCGTGCCCGCAGGTTCACCGGTGACCGGGCTGGTCAGTTTGAAACCATCCCCGGCGCGATCGGCAATGATGACGATCTTGTCGGCCTTATGACGGTACAGGCGCCCGTCGGCAAATGCCTGAAGAACGGCGATAGCGCGCTCGTCGCCCAGAGCACCCAGTGCATCGACGGCCGTCGCCTTGTCGGAAAACTTGCGCGCGTCCAGCGCCTGGACCGCAGCGGCGAAGGGATCAGCCGCGGTCGGTACAGATTGTGCGGCAGCGGGCAGCGTAACCGCTACCAGAAGCGCCAGAAACAGCAACGCACCGCCAACAAAGGCAATGATGCGGTGTGGGCGCACTGCGCCCATTGAATGGCCCGTAGCCATAAGAAACCGTCCCGATTTTGCGTTTGGATTTATTATTTATTATTTGGGACCAACACCGGCCGCCCCGGAAACACTGGGGGCGGCCGACATCGGGTACGCACTTAGTTGGTCAGGTATTTCGGCTTCTCGCAGTTGCCGCAGACCCAGGGGTAGGTCCAGTCGGCGGTGAGCTTGGCGCTTTCGGGAATGAAGTCGCTCCAGGCATCACCCACGACCACACCGTCGGTTTCCCACACGGTGGCGAACTGGCCGTCATCCTGGATCTCGCCGATGAGTACCGGCTTCGAGAGATGATGGTTGGTGTTCATCACGGCGACACCGCCCGTCAGGTTCGGCACTTCCTGGCCGTACATGGCCTGGCGAACCGCATCAACGCTCGTGGAACCCGCCTGCTCGACCGCCTGGGCCCACATGTTGAAGCCGATATAATGGGCTTCCATCGGGTCATTGAAGACGCGCTTGTCGCTGCCGATGAAGTCGTGCCACTTCGAGATCAGCGCGTCATTCTCCGGCGCATCAACGCTCATGAAGTAGTTCCAAGCTGCCAGATGGCCGACGAGCGGTCCGGTGTCGATGCCGGCAAGTTCTTCCTCACCAACCGAGAAGGCGACGACCGGAATGTCTTCCGCCTTGATGCCTTGGTTCGCGAGCTCCTTGTAGAACGGCACATTCGCGTCACCGTTGATCGTCGAGACCACGGCCGTCTTTTTGCCCGCTGCGGCGAACTTCTTGATGTCCGACACGATGGTCTGCCAGTCGGAATGACCGAACGGCGTATAGTTGACCATGATGTCTTCGGCCGGGACGCCCTTGGCCTTGAGAAAGGCTTCGAGGATCTTGTTGGTCGTGCGCGGATACACATAGTCGGTACCCGCGAGGACCCAACGCTTGGCCTCACCGCCATCTTCGCTCATCAGATACTCGACGGCGGGGATGGCCTGCTGGTTCGGCGCGGCGCCCGTGTAGAAGATATTGCGCGAGGATTCTTCACCCTCATACTGGACCGGATAGAAGAGCATCCCGTTCAGTTCTTCGAAGACCGGCAGGACCGACTTGCGCGACACCGAGGTCCAGTTGCCGAACACGACATCGACCTTGTGCTGCTCGATCAGCTCACGCGCTTTCTCGGCGAACAGCGGCCAGTCGGATGCGGGATCGACGACAACCGCCTCGATCTGCTTGCCGAGCAATCCGCCTTTCTTGTTCTGCTCGTCGATCAGAAACAGCATGACGTCCTTCAGCGCGGTTTCGCTGATGGCCATGGTTCCGGACAGGGAGTGAAGGATCCCCACCTTGATGGTGTCGGCAGCCTGCGCCGACGCGCTCATTGCGAGCGAACCTGCAAGCACGCTCGCCGCTGCGATGGTTTTTAGGCTCTTGAACATTCTCCGCCTCCGGGCTTTGTGGTTTTGCGATGCAACCTAATTAGCAAAGCGCGTGCCAGACGGATCACGAGACGTTACGCGCTGTTATTGCTCGATATTTTCTCCCGGAAAGACGATCGCCGCATTTTTAGTCACAAAAATTGGTTAAATAATAATCAGTGAAATTCTTTTGCTCAAATATTAGGCGATTTTTACGCCAACATGCTCAAGTCCTCTGTGTTGACGGTTGCCCGAGGCCGGAAATCCGGGCACGCTTTGACCTTCAACCGGAGAAGATATCCATGCAGATTCTGACGGGAAGCTGTCATTGCGGGAACATCGGCGTTTCCTTTGCAACCGATTTACCCTCCGCAGATATGGTCCCCCGTGCCTGCCAGTGCTCGTTCTGCCGCCTGCATTCGAGCGCAGCCGTGTCGGACCCGGCCGGGCACATCACGTTTACTGTGCACGAACCCGAACATTTGAACCGCTACACCTTCGGACTGGGCAGCACGGAGTTTCTGATTTGCCAAACCTGCGGCGTCTATGCGGGCGCGTTCATGCCCGACGGTGAAAACGCCTACGCGAACGTCATGGCAGGGATACTCGACGCGCGGGCCGAGATATCGAGCCCACCTATCCCGGTCCATCGGGCACAGGAGAATCTGGAGGAACGACGCACGCGGCGGCGCGCAATGTGGACCCCGGCGACCCTGGTTCAGGAGTCGCGGTAGCGCAGGCGGTTGGCGAAGCGAAACCGGGCGACCAGCACCCTAATCGTTTTTCTCAACTGCCCCAGCGACGGCGAGAATGTGCTGCGCCGCCACGACCACCGGGTTATCGATCATTTCACCGTCGACGGTCGCGATGCCACCCTTGGCAGCCTCCGATGCGGCGACGATCCGCCGCGCACGCGCAACCTCTTCTTCGCTCGGTGCAAAAACGGCGTGAATCACGCTCACCTGGCGCGGATGGATCGCGATCTTTCCATCAAATCCCATGCTGCGGACAAGTTCGGTATCCCCGCGCAGACCGTCATCATCCTTGAAATCCGGCCAGATACCGTCGATCGCCGCAATGCCGGCCTGCCCGGCCGCCGCGGCAATCCGGCCACGCCCATAGGCCAGAGCAGCGACGCTCATGTCGCTCCCCAACTCGGCCGCATAATCGGCGGACCCGAACCCCACCGCGACATTGCGAAGAACCGAACCGGCTATCTCCGCAACGCGATCCAGGCCTTCCGCCGATTCAACAACGGGTATCAGGTCGATGTCCTTGTCAGCAGACGACAACAAACCATCGAGCCAGCGCATCTCTTCGCCGCTCGACGCCTTGGGGATAAACAATGCGTCCGGCGCAGCCTCGCTTGACAGAAGGGCAAGTAAATCATGCAGGCCCAACTCTGTGCGCGGGCTGTTGATGCGCAAAACCCAGCGCGGACCGGCCGGCAGCGATCCCGCGAGATATTCCAGCGCCGTGGCGCGGGCCGCCGCCTTGTCGTCCAGCGCAACCGCATCCTCGAGATCGATACAAACCATATCGGCGCCCGCAGCTGCGGCCTTCTCGAATCGGTCGGGGCGGGTCGCAGGAACAAACAACAAGCTTCGCCAGAGGGTACTCATCGCGATTTTCCTTGGGGTTGGGTTACACTTGGCCAACGGGCGCAACAAGATCAGCCTGATGCATATTCATGTCAATTCCGACGAACGCGACTTTCCTGCATGAGTGATTCACCCGCCGCTTCTATGCGCCTCTGGTTGGTCCTGTTCGCCGTCACACTGGTGCAGGTGCTGGCCACGTTCGCCAGTCTGACGATCGCTGCCATCGCGCCAGCGGTTTCCGACGGCGTCGGTGTTCCGGTCGAGTTCATCGGTTTTCAGGTCGCGGTGATCTATACCGGCGCATCATCCATCTCCGCGCTGTCGGACTTTTTGCTTCGGCGCTGGGGGCCGGCGCGCGTCAGTCAGATCAGCCTCGGTTTGTGCGGGGGCGGCGTGGCCCTGTCGGCGGTGCCGGTGATTCCCGTCATGGCGCTGGGGGCATTGTTCCTGGGGTTCGGCTATGGCATGACCAACCCATCGGCGACCCAGATTCTCATGAAGCTGACCCCCAATAGCGCGCGCAACTTCGTGTTTTCGGTCAAGCAAACCGGCGTACCTTTGGGCGGCATGGCCGCCGGGCTCGTCGCGCCGGGCGCCACCGAGGCTTTCGGCTGGCAGACAGCGCCGCTCATCGTGGCGGTGTGCTGCGTGGTCCTGATGTTTGCCCTCCAACCCTGGCGCAACGGCTGGGACGCGGACCGCAATCCTGGCGCGCGGCTCAACGCCGGCGCCTTCGCGGCCATGTCGATGGTCTGGCGCGTACCGGCGTTACGTTGGCTCAGTATCGGCGGTTTCACCTATGCTTTTACCCAGCTTTCACTCTCGACATTTGCGGTCACCATCCTGGTGGTCGAGGCGCAGTTCTCTTTGGTGGCAGCGGGCGCAGTCCTCGCGGCGATCCAGGCGGCAGGCATCATCGGCCGCGTGGCCTGGGGCCTGATCGCCGATCGCTGGGGCATCGGCGGCAATTTGCTGATCATCATGGGCGTGATGAATCTAACCGGCGCCTTCGCCATGATCTGGATCGGGCCGGACTGGCCGATCTGGGTGATCTACTTCTTCTTCGTTGCCTTCGCGGCGAGCGCGCTTGGCTGGACGGGCGTGTTCATCAGCTCGACCGTGGGCCACGCGCCGCGCGAGCAATCCGGCGCGGTGGCCGGCGGGATCGGCGTGCCGGTCTATGCCGGCGTGATCTTCGGAACCGCAATCCTGTCGGCCATGGCGGACGCCATGGGCAGCGTGTCGAACACCTATGCTGTGGTAATGGGGGTCGTGACGGTCGGCCTGATCGCGTTCGTCATGGCCCGCCGCCAGACAAAGTAGGCGCGGGTCAGGCCTTGCCGATCCGCGGCACGTCGGACGAGTGGTCGCCGAACGCTTTTTGCAGGACCGATGTGCTGTTTTCAGCGAGCGCGATGCTCTCCGCGAGATGATTCAGGATCTTGATGTTGTTGTTGACCACCGTGGTCGCCTCGGGGCGACCATCATCCATGATCTTCGTCGCGCGCTGAATGATCTCATTGCGAATGGCCGTGAGAATGACTTCCAGCTTGTATCCTTCGGGATTCTCGTCGTTGACCAGGAACCCAGACATGATCGCACTCCGCGTTAGATGCCGATCTTGTCGTTGTAACTTACCGAGATAAACAAACCCTTACCGGGCAGGCGGCTAGTCCAGCGCGAACCCGGTATAGCCATTGGCCGCGACCTCGTCGCATTTGCGGACATACACCGGAAATCCGCCGCTATACGGCAGGACCACCCGAGCTTTGCCCGGGATATTGGAGCCAAAATACCAGGACTGGCATGTCGCCCGGAGCGACAGATCGCCCACTTCATTGACATGATTCACCCAGGATTTTTCGGCTTCGGCCTCCGGTTCGATCCGAATTTTGTCATGGCTTCGCATGTGCTCGATGCACGCCGTGATCCAGTCCACATGCTGCTCGATCGAGGGGATCATGTTGGTCAGCACCGATGGGCTTCCCGGCCCGGTGATCATAAACAAATTTGGGAACCCGGCGACGCCAAGGCCCAAATAGGCGCGCGGACCATCTTCCCACTTGTCGCGTAGCTTGAGGTCATCCATCCCCTTGATGTCGATCCGCTTGAGCGCGCCGGTCACCGCATCGAAGCCCGTGGCGAGGACGAGCACATCGACTTCGTAGACCTGCCCATCGACGCACACGCCTTCGGGCGTGATCCGATCGATCGGTCTCTCGCTGATATCGATCAGGGAGACATTGTCGCGATTGTAAGTCTCGTAATAGTCGGTCCCGACACAAAGCCGCTTGCACAGGAACGCCTGCTTGGGCGCGAGCAATTCGCCAATCTCGGGATCGTCAACGATCCCCCGGATCTTGTTGCGAATGAACTCCGATGCCGTCTCGTTGGCCGCGTCGCTGGTCTGGAAGTCCGCATAGGCCGCCATGAAGACCAGACCGCCATGGGCCCAGCGCGCCTCATACTCGCGATCGCGTTCCTCTTTCGATATCGCCAGCGCCGATGGTCCGGCGACGGGGAAATAATTGCCCGAGAAACTTTTCTTCGCTCGCGCCCGAAGCTCGGGATAGTTGGCCCGGATCTCGGCCACCTCTTCGGGTTCCATCGGTCGGTTTCGCGACGGGATCACATAATTCGCTGTTCGCTGGAATACGTGAAGTGCCGCCGCCTGTTCGGCGATCACCGGAATGGATTGTACGCCCGAGGACCCGGTCCCGATCACCGCGACGCGCTTGCCGGTGAAATTAACGCCACCATCCGGCCAATGGGCCGTGTGATAGGTCTCGCCCGCAAAGTCGTCGAGGCCGTCAAATTCGGGATAATTCACCGCCGACAGGCAGCCGGTCGCCATGATGCAGTAGCGCGCGGTGGTGCTGGCACCGTCGCCGGTCTCGACACGCCAGAACCCTGCCTCTTCGTCCCAGGCCGTCGAATCGACGCGGGTCTCGAATTGAATGTCTGGCCGTAATTCGAACCGGTCGGCGACATGGCAGGCGTATTTATGGAGATCGGCCTGCGACGGATAGCGTTCGGGCCAATCCCATTCCTGCTGCAGTTCTTCGGAGAACTGATAGGAATAGAACATGGTCTCCGTATCGACGCGCGCGCCGGGGTAGCGGTTCCAGTACCAAGTGCCGCCAACATCGGCCCCGGTCTCGAACACCCGGACCGACAGGCCGAGTTCGCGTAACCGGTACAGCATGTACATGCCGGCAAAACCGGCACCGACGACGACAGCGTCAAAATCGGGTGCCTTCTTCGTCATGACTGAGCTTGAGCGCTCATCAGTTCGCGGGCGAGATCGAGGTTCGACACATCGGGCTCAAGCTCACCCGACTGGATGCGGCGGGTGATCTCGGTCACGGCCGCGTTCACCGGAGTGGCCTGGCTGTGCTTTTCGCCCTCGTCGACCACGAGACCATTGATCAGATCGACCTCGCTGTAGCGGCCTTTCAGATGATCCTGGAGAACACAATCGCGCGCCGCCGGGCCGATGTCGGCCGCCAGCTTGTCGAGCATTTTTTCGAGCAGCCGGTTGGTATCCTTCACGTCTTCCTCGGTCAGGCCGAAGATTGGCTGGATCGTGTGGCCCAGCGTCTGGCCGACCGCCAGCGCTTCGGTGCCCGCCCGGAGCGTGAACTCGCGCATGCCCGGAACCTTCATCGCCTCGTACAGGGTGAGACCCAGCATGGCGAGCGGCCCGAGGCACATGGTGTTGACCACGAGCTTCATCCATTTCGCCGAAATGATTTCCGACGAGATCGAGACTTTGCCGACATGCGTCAACAGTTCTTCGATCTCCGTCACGCGGTCAGCGGTGGCTTCGTTGACGCTGCCGAGCCCGAACCAGGTGTGATCTCGCGTTGTATTCCGTTGCACGATGCCGGGGGTGAAAATCTCGGACGACATCTCCATGACGCAACCCAGGGTGCGTTCAGGGCCGACGATCTCCTCAATATCATCCAGCATCATCGCGTTCTGGACACCCACCAGGAGGCCGTCTTCCTTGAGATAGGGCTTGATCAGTTCGCAGGCCCAGCGCGTGTCATAGGCCTTCACCATCACGAGCACGACATCGAACATCTCGTTGAGCGTACAGACATCGCAGAGATGATAGGCCTCGACCGGCACGTTGATCGTCTCGTCGGGAAAATCGATTTGCAGCCCGTTGGCGCGCATCGCCTCGACATGCGCCGGCCATTGATCGATCAGAACCACATCCAACCCTGCATGCGTCAGGGCGGCGGCAGTGCCGCCACCATTGGCGCCCGTCCCGACAACCGCGATTTTCTTGCTCATACATTCCCCCATGCCCGGCGTGATATCGCCAGAATCATTGATTGTTTCGCGCATACTAGGCGATCCAACGGAAAAACTCAGTCGCCTTGTTGGCCGTCCCGCACCGAAACGTGAAGACGATATTTCACCCCGCGACGTGACCATAACTCCCGCGAGCCCATAATAACGGGATGAAACGCGCGGTGATCCATATGCGCGGAAAAGGAGACAAACCATGAGCAACAAGTTCGATATCGTCATCATCGGTGGGGGCAACGCGGGATTCGGCGTGTCCGCCGTCGCCAGCGAGGCCGGAAAAACGATCGCCTTCGTCGAGGAATGGGATTTCGGCGGAACCTGTCCCAATCGCGGCTGCACACCAAAGAAAGTTCTGGTTGCGGCCGCCCATGCGCTGTACGAGATTGAGCTGGCGAGCGTGCACGGCATCAATGTCGGCGAACCCAAACTGGACTGGGCGAAGCTGATCGACCGTGAAAAGGACATGATCGACTTCATTCCCGACGCCATGGCCGGCGTCGCCGAGAAACGCGGCCAGGTATTCCGCGGACACGCCAAATTCGTCGGACCGAACAGCATCGATGTGGACGGCACGGTCCTTGAGGCCGACAACATCGTCATCGCGACGGGCTCCAAGCCACGCGCGCTGCCTATCCCGGGCGCCGAACTGATGATCACCTCGGACGAGGTCCTGTCGGAGCGCGAGCAGCCCAAGTCCGTGGTCTTTGTCGGTGGCGGCGTCATCGCCATGGAGTTCAGCCATGTCTATGCCCGCGCAGGCACGGACGTCACGATCCTCGAGGCGCTGCCCCAACTGCTGCCGAGGCTCGACGCAGATGCGGTCACAGCCATTCAAGGCGAGACCGAGCGGATCGGTGTCAACGTGAAGACGGGTGTAAAGGTAAACGAAATTCGCGAAGACAACGGGCAGTTGACGGTCGAATACGAACATGACGGCAAGACCCAAACCGTGAGCGCCGAACGGGTCGTCAACGGCGCCGGCCGTGTCGCCAATGTCGACACGCTCGATCTCGACGCCGGCAACGTCAACCATGACGGTGTCGCAGTCGATGTCGATGCGTATCTGCGCTCAACCTCCAACCCTTCCGTCTGGGTGTGCGGCGATGCGCTCGTCACCTCTCCCCAGCTTTCGCCGCTCGCCACTTATGAAGGGCGCATCGTGGGCAAGAATATCGTCGAGGGGCCGGTAGAGATGCCCGAATACGCAGTCGTGCCGAACTGCGTCTACACGGTACCCGCACTGGCCAGCGTCGGGCTGACCGAGGCCGAGGCCAAAGAACAGGGTCTGAAGGTCAACGCGACCACCAACGATATGACCGGTTGGTTCTCCGGCAAGGCCTATGGCGAAACGGTGGCCTGGTCGAAGGTGCTGATCGACGAGGACACAGACCAAATCGTCGGCGCCCAGATGGTCGGGCATAGCGGCGAGGAACTGATCCAGCTGTTCGCCTTCGCCATGACCCACGGGATCACGGCGAGCCAGATCAAGAACACACCCACCGCGTTCCCGACCTTCGCGTCGGACGTGAAGAACCTGTTCTAGAAATGCAAAGGGGCATGACCGGCAGCGGTCATGCCCCTTTCATAAAACCTGATACTCCGATCAGCTGCCGGGCGCGTACTTGCCGGTAAGCTGCGGCGTGAACCGGCCCTCGCTGCCTTCCGCCGAGGTGTGCTCGAACCGGGTCACGCGGGCCCAGGTCCGCTTCAGCTCATCCTCGATATTGATCGTCAGGCGGCCGCAGCCCTCGACTTCGAGCTCCACCTTGTCGCCATCCTGGAAGGGGTTAAGCCCGCGATGGTTGGTGCCGGTCGCAATGACGTCGCCGACCTCCAGCGTGTGGACCGCACTCAGATACTCGATCAGGCGTGGAATCTTGTGCGCCATGTCGTCGGTGTTGAAGTCCTGCATCAGGTCCCCGTTCACCCAAAGCTTCACATCGAGATTCTGCGGGTCGTCAAACTCGTCTGCCGTCACGAGCCACGGCCCTAGCGGCGCAAACGTGTCGCGGTTCTTGGCCTCGAAGAAAACATTGAAAGGTGTCGGCATATCGCGGGAAGACCCATCGATGAAGTTGAAATAGCCGAAAATGTAATCCATCGCTTCACTGGCCGGCACGTTCTTCGCGCGCTTGCCAATAACCAGCCCAAGTTCCGCTTCGCCTTCAAAAATCGTCGCGGGAATGTCGGGAAGCACCATGGAGTCTCCGTCACCGATGACCGTGCTGCCGGCCTTGTTAAAGGCATTGATCGGCGCCGGCTTCGGCAACGTGCCGTTCTCCATATAGTTGACCGCCATGCAATCGATGTTGCCGGGACGGGGCAACGGCGGGCGGATACGCACACTGGCGACGGGGATACCCTCGCCCGATGCCGCTGCCTTCTCCAGCCGGTCGCGATACGCGTCGAAGCGCTCGATCAGGCCGTTGATCAGATCATGCGGGCCGGTGTGCGGGATATCCTGCACTTCGGCGGACACATCCACCACATCATCGCCACGCAGAACACCAAGCCTAAAATCGTCGAAATAGAGTATTTTCATCCCGCTTCCCCAAATTATCGGTCAATCCGTTGCCCTTCCGGCTGCGCCTTTTAGCAGACCCTGTGACCCGGATGCGAGCCCGGACGTCCACCATGCGACCACGACCGAGGATGCCCCTCGCGCCGGCCTTGTCTATCCGCTAGCCTCAAGCTCAACCAAAACGCACCCGATACGACCGCAAGGACGGACAAACGATGAAAGCATCCTATTTCGAACGCCATGGTGGCCCCGAGGTCCTGACCTATGGCGACCTGCCAGATCCCGTTCCGGGCCCTGGCGAGGTGATCGTGGATATCCATGCCGCGAGCGTGAACGCGGCAGACGTCAAGGTCCTCGAGGGCGGCACCTATGGCGAGGTCGGATACTTCCCCTACATCCTCGGCCGTGACTTCTCGGGTGTGGTTGCCAGCCTCGGTGAAGGCGCGGACGATTTCGCGGTCGGCGATCCGGTGTTCGGCGTGTGCGAACGCGGACAGGAAGGCACCTACGCGGAGAGGATCGCCATGGACCAAGCGCTCCTGACGTCGAAGCCCGACAACCTGTCCCACATCGACGCAGCCGCGCTGGCCCTGCCGGGGCTCACGGCGATCATCTCTATCGAGGAGACGATCAAACTACAGGCGGACGAGAAAATCCTGATCCAGGGCGGCGCGGGCGGCGTAGCCGGGTTCGCCATCGAGCTCGCCAAACATATTGGCGCCCATGTCATCACCACCTGCAGCGCCCGCAACATCGACTATGTGCGAGGTCTCGGCGCTGACGAGGTAATCGACTACAACGCCCAGGATTTCACCGAAATCCTCACGGACTGCGACGCCGTGTTCGAAACCGTTGGCGGGGACGTGACGCAGAAATCATTCGCGGTCCTGAAACCAGGCGGCCGACTGGCCGGAATCGCCTCGGGCCCGAAGGCGCCGGACTCTCCACGTGATGACGTGGAGTCCCTGCGCCCGGCCGTTGGCCGAGACCGGAAATATATGGAACGGATCATCGCTCTGCGTGATGCCGGTGTCGTGCAAGTACCGCCGATCGAGACATATACCCTTGAGAACGCGGCGGCGGCCTTGACGAAAAGCGCTGGCCGTCACCTCACAGGCAAGCTGGTCCTGCAGGTCCGCTAGGGACGATGCTCTACATCATCTACCAGGAGGACGGGCCGGATTCGCCGGCGTTGCGCGCGGCACACAAGCCGGCCCACTTCGCCTATCTGGAAGAGCATAAGGACATCCTCGTGCTCGGTGGCGCCATGCTGGCCGATGACGACGAGACCCGGATCGGCAGCACATTGATCATCAATGTGCCGAACCGGGAAGCCGCCGATCTATTTTCGGAGAACGAGCCGTTGCGTCGAGCAGGGACCTTCAAAAGCGTGAAGATCACGCGGATGCGCCGCGGCCAATGGAACCCCGACGCGGCACCGGACACCGCCGAGGGCAACTAGACCGGCAACCCATTTCGAACAAAGGAAAGCCGATGGCCAAGACACAGATCACGTCGCCCAAGATGAAAGCACCGGGCGGGCATTTCTCCCACGCCACGACCGTCGCGGCGCGCGGCCAACTGGTCTTCATCTCGGGCATGACGGCGCACACGCCGGATGGCTCCGTCGCCGGGGTCGGCGACCCCGAGGCCCAGACCCGACAGGTCTGCGAAAATCTGAAGGCAGCCATAGAGGAAGCCGGCGGCACCATGGCCGACATCTGCAGGGTCGATGTCTTTGTCCGGAACATGGAGCATTTCGATGCGGTCCACAGAGTGCGCCGCGAGTATTTTGCACCACCCCTACCCGCCTCGACCATGGTCGAGGTCACTAAAATGACCCACCCGGATTATCTGGTGGAGATCAGCGCCATCGCCGTTCTCGAGGACGCCTAGGCGTAGTTCTCCGGCTTCGGCGCCGGTCGGCCGAGGATCATGTCCGCGGCCTTCTCGGCAATCATCACCGTCGGCGCGTGGGTGTTACCGCCGACCAAAGACGGCATCACCGAGGCATCGACCACGCGCAGCCCATCGACGCCGCGCACCTGCAAGGTCTCGTCTACGACGGCTGTCTCATCACTGCCCATGCGGCACGTGCCGACGGGGTGATAAACCGTGCCCCCGGTGTTCCGGATAAACGTGTCGATTTCGGCATCCGAGCGCACATTCGGGTCTGGCCAGATCTCGCCGTCGCTTAACGCCGCCAGTGCCGGCTGATGCATGACCTCACGCATGGCCTTGAAGCCATCACGCATCGTCTCCCGGTCGCGTGCTTCCGACAGATAGTTCGGTTCGATGATCGGTGCTTCGCGCGGGTCGGCGGAACGCAACCTGATCTCGCCCCGGCTTTCCGGGCGCAGCTGGCAAACATGACACATGAACGCATCGGGCCGGGTGTGGTCAGGGGTGTGATTGGCAAACGGCCTCCGAATCAGCGACAGCAGATTGCCGGCGCTGAAGTGAAACTGAACATCGGGCATCTCCAGGCTCTCCGACGTGCGCAGGAACGCGCCGCCCTCCAGCGGGAACCCCGCCGCCGGGCCCGACCGCAAAAGCGCGGCACGCACCATCGACACCGCACCCCGCTCTGTCCGCGTCAGATCATCGGTCAAAGTGCGAACCTTGGAGGTGTGCACGGTGTGCACGCAGAGATGATCTTGCAGGTTCCCGCCGACATCACGCTGGTCCACATGCACATCGATGCCATGCGCCCTGAGCTCGTCCGCGCGCCCGATACCGGACAGCATTAACAACTGCGGCGAACTCACGACACCGCCGGACAGCAGCACCTCTCGATCGGCCCGCACGAGATGTTCATGGCGTCCCTGCGCATAGCGCACCCCGACGGCCCGGCCGCCCTCGAACACCACGCGTTGGGTCAACGCCCCGGTCTCGACCGTCAGGTTGGGGCGGGAGAGTGCGGGGCGCAAATACGCCGCGGCCGCGCTCCAGCGTCGTGCGTTGCGGATATTGAACTGGTAGCGCCCGAAACCTTCCTGCTCGGGACCGTTGAAATCATTGTTGGTCGGATAACCGGCCTCGGACCCGGCCGCCACGAACGCGTCAAAGAGCGAGTGATCATGTGCGGCATCGCTGACCGTTAACGGGCCGTCGGCACCGTGGAAAGCATCACCGCCACGGACATTCCCCTCTGCCCGTTTGAAGTAGGGCAGGACATCCGCATAGGACCATCCGGCGAGCCCAAACTGGCGCCAGAGATCATAGTCGCGCGCATGCCCGCGAATGTAGATCATGCCGTTCAGCGACGAGGACCCACCGAGGGTCTTGCCGCGCGGCCAGGGAATGCGGCGCCCGGCCAGATTTTCCTGGGGTTCGGTCTCGAACTGCCAATTATATTTCGGGTTGGGGATCACCCGCCCGTTGCCGACGGGAATGTGGATCAGCGGATGTGCATCGCGCGGACCCGCTTCGAGCAGTAAAACCCGTATATTCGGGTCGGCGCTCAGCCGATGCGCCAGCACGCATCCCGCGCTTCCGGCACCGACGATGATGTAGTCAAAACTGGTCGTTGTACGCACCACATGTCTCACTTATTGGGATGTCGAGAATGCCGCATTGACTTTTCCCCCATTGTGACCTTTTTTACGGGTGCTGCTGGAGCAGCTCCTGGCGCCAATGCCTCGAAATTTTAGCCAGCGTTTTCAACGTATTACGCTGGATGATAGCCCAAAACAGAATGGCTGGGTGGTCATATTTCGCGCGAACGGCGGACCGGAAATAGCAATTTACAACACGATCCTGCCGCAAAAGAGGCATGTTCGTGGGGGAATATTGGTGGCGTTCGGGACACGACGAACGCCATTTATAAAGGAGCAGGCCGTGACACAGACCGGTGCAGATTTGGAAGGCGCGAACACACAGGCGACCAGCGGAGACGCGGTCAGCGAGACCGAAGCCTATGGCCGGGCGCGCGCGCAAGGTGACGACGCCATCGAGCGTACGTGCATGGTGTGTGGCAACAAGTTCGAGAGCGAAGGCTGGCACAACCGTTTGTGCGGCAGCTGTCGCAAGCGCAGCGTCGCGGCCGGCTAACGCCGCCCCTGACTGACGCCGTCTCACCGGCCCGTGATGTGCCGGATGATTGCCGAAAAATCGAGACCTTCGTTACCGAGCGCCGCATAGGCGTCGAAGAGTTCTGTTGCCTGCGCGCCGAGCGGTGTGTTGGCGCCCGTCGTGGTGGCGGCCTCCTGTGACAGCTTCAGGTCCTTCAGCATCATCGCCACGGTGAAGCCGGCCGCGTAGTCATTGTTGGCCGGCGACGTCGGCACGGGACCGGGCACTGGGCAATAGCTCGTCATTGCCCAACACTGGCTGGTCGCCGTCGAGGCGATGTCGAAGAGTTTCTGCGCATCCAGATCGAGCTTTTCGGCCAGCCCGAACCCTTCCGATACCGCGATCATCTGGATCGCGAGCATCAGGTTATTGCAAACCTTCGCGGACTGGCCCGCGCCGGCCGCACCCGCGTGGAAGATGTTCTTACCCATAGCCTGAAGGATCGGCTCCGCGCGACCGAAGGCGCTGTCCGTGCCGCCACACATGAAGGTGAGCGTTCCCGCCGCCGCACCGCCGACACCACCCGACACGGGCGCATCGATCATCTCGAGCCCGCGCTTTTCTCCCTCGACAATCATGTCCCGCGCCGTGGGCACGTCGATGGTCGAGCAATCAATCACCAGCGCGCCTTTTTCCAGCGCATCCAGAACGCCGTCATCGGCGACATACACAGAGCGAACATGCGCCCCCGCCGGCAGCATGGTGATGATCACTTCCGCGCCCACTGCCGTCGCGACGGCGCTGTCGGCCGCCGAAGCGCCGCCACCGACCGCGCGGCTCACCGCTTCCGCAGAGATATCGAATACGGACACGCTGTGCCCGGCCGAGATCAGGTTGGCAACCATCGGACCGCCCATGTTGCCCAACCCGATAAATCCGATCTTCGCCATCATTCTCTCCCTGGTTTACACCGCCAAATGTCAGCCGAAACTTGGCTCGCCCGCGACGGGTTCAAAATAGTCATCGACATCGGCGTCACTGACCGCATCGAGGGTCGCCGGGTCCCATTGTGGTGCCCCGTCCTTGTCGATCACGACCGCGCGGATGCCTTCGAACAAATCATGACCCCGGAAACTACGGTCGGCAAGGCGGTACTCCATCGCCATGATGTCGGCGATCGATTCAATGCGCGCGCCCAGACGCAACTGCCGGTGCGTGACCTTCAGGGCGGTCGGCGACTTCGAGGCCAATGTCTCGATTTGCGTCCGCGCCCAGTCGCTGTCCTCGGCCGCGAGCCGGGCCAGGATGTCCTCGACGCTGTCGCCCGCAAAACAACGATCGATCGCATCGCGATGTGCCGCCAGTGGCGCCTCCCCCGGGTCGACCGCGAAGTCACGCAGAATGTCGGCGACCCCGTCCCCGTCGAGTGTCGTGGCCGCGACCAACGCGGCGATCAGGTCCTCATCACGGTCGGCCGGCACGTGAACGTCGCCGATGCCCGCATAAAGCGTGTCGGCGGCCCGCAAACGATGGCCGGTCAGCCCGAGATACATGCCGATTTCACCCGGACAACAGGGCAGGAACCAGCTGGCACCAATGTCAGGAAACAGCCCGATGCCGGTTTCCGGCATCGCGAACAGGATCCGGTCCGAGACGACGCGGTGCGAACCATGCACCGACATACCCACGCCGCCGCCCATGGTCACCCCGTCCATCAGCGCGATGTAGGGCTTCGGAAAGGTGTGGATCATCACGTTCAGCTTGTATTCCGCGGCGTAGTAGGTCGGCCCGAAATCTGTGCCGCGCCCCTCATACAGATCGCGGATATCGCCGCCGGCACAGAAGGCCTTATCACCCGTCCCCTGAATGACGACCGCATCCACGCCGTCATCCGCGGCCCAGGCTTCGAGTTGCGGCGCGATCGCATGGATCATGGACAGGGACAGCGCATTCAGCGCCTTGGGCTTGTTCAACGTGATCAAGCCAATCCGCCCGCGCTGTTCGAGCAGAACTTCGGGTTCATCGTTCATGGAAAACCTACTGACGCAAAAGATCTCGGGAAATAATCACGCGCATGATCTCGTTGGTGCCCTCAAGAATTTGATGCACACGCAGATCGCGCAGATAACGTTGGATGGGGAACTCTTTCAGGTATCCATAGCCGCCGTGTAGCTGCAGGGCCTGGTTCACCACGTCGAAGCCGGTGTCGGTCGCCACGCGCTTGGCCATCGCTGCGGCCACCGTAGTGCCGTGCATCTTGTTGTCGAGCATCCAGGCGGCGCGGTGGATCATCAACCGCGCGGATTCGAGTTCGGTCGCCATATCGGCCAGGCGGAACTGCAGCGCCTGGAAGTCCGCCAGCGGCTGGCCGAACTGCTTGCGCTCCTTCATATAATCGCGCGTCGCATCGAGACAGGCCCGCGCGCCGCCGATCGAGCAGGCGCCTATATTGAGCCGGCCACCGTCGAGGCCCTGCATGGCGATCTTGAACCCCTCACCCTCGGCACCGATCAGGTTCTCGACCGGGACCCGGCAATCCTCGAAGATTACAGCCGCGGTGGGCTGGCTGTTCCAGCCGAGTTTCCGCTCCAGCTTGCCGAACGAAAGCCCCGGTGCATCCTTTTCGACGACGATGCAGCTGATGCCTCCAGGGCTGTCGTCTCCGGTACGCACCATGCAGACGTAGATATCTGCCGCTGAGCCACCCGAGATGAACGCCTTGGACCCGTTCAGGACGTAGTGGTCGCCGTCACGCTTGGCGCTGGTGCGCAGCGCTGCCGCGTCCGAGCCCGAGCCCGGCTCGGTCAGGCAGTAACTCGCGAAATGTTCCATGGTCGTCAGTTTGGGCAGGAACTTCGCGCGCTGGGCATCACCGCCGAAGCTGTCGATCATCCACGCGCTCATATTGTGGATCGAGATATAGGCTGCGGTTGAAGGACACGCGCTCGCCAGTTCCTCGAAGATGATCGTGGAATCCATGCGGCCGAGGCCCGAGCCACCTTGCTCCGGGTCGCAGTAGATACCGGCCAGCCCCAACGCCGCAGCGGCGCGAAGCGTATCCACCGGGAAGATGCATTCCTCGTCCCATTTTTCGGCATGAGGCAGCATTTCGTCGGTCGCGAAACCGCGCGCCATGTCCTGTATCGCGGACTGTTCTTCCGTGAGCTGAAAATCCACCTTGCGGGCCCCGTTTGTTTGTCGCGCGATCCGGAAACGAATCCGCGCGCGCCGGAGTCTAACCGCTCGCACATATGGAACCAATCCCCGCCCGCCTGCGCTAGAATGGGCGAACAAGGAGCAATGTTATGGCCACCGAGATCGACCCCACACGCCGGCTCATTCTTCTCACCGTGAAGGAGAATGTCAGCCTGACCGCACTCGATGCCGAGACCGGCGACACCGTCGCCTGCATCAAGGTGGGCACCCTGAACAAAAGCAAACCCCATGAACTCGCGGTGTCCGCCGACGGCACGCGCGCCTTCGTGTCCCTCTATGGCAGTGCCGACTACGGCCCCAACGTGCCGGACAACCGGATCGCCGTGGTCGACCTCACCGACATGACCCTCATCGGGCATATCGACCTCAATCTCTACAAGGGCCCCCACGCGCTGGTCGTCGACCGGGACGGAAACCTGTGGGCGACGGTCGACGGCAGCCGTTGCGTCCTGGTGATCGATACCGACAGCTACGAGATCGTCCAGACGATCTGGCTCCAGACCCCGGGGCATTTCCTCGCCGCCACGCCCGACGGCAAGACGCTCTATGCCTCGTCCAAGGAATATCCGGTGATCACCGAGATCGACATCGAAAGTCGGTCGATCACCGCGCAAATCGCCGTGCCGGTGGGCGCACAGGCGATCCGGGTGTCCCAGGACGGATCGCAATTGTTCGTGGGCGATTTTCATCGCCCGCTGTTGCATGTGATCGACTGCGCCGCGCGGGAACTGATCAGCACCCACGCATTGACGGGCGTGCCCGGTTGGCCTTTCGTTTCACCCGACGGGCAGACACTGGTCGTCAGCACCTATGACGAGCCCAACGACAAGGGTTACGTCGAGATCCTCGACGCGAACGATCTCGACTCTCGCCGGGTCGTGGACGTCGCGGACGAGCCGTTCCATGTGCTGTTCAGCGATGACGGAAAGCATCTCCATGCCGCGCTGGGCAATGGCGAGGTGCCGCGGATCGACGTGGCCAAGGCCGAAATCGTCGATGGCGCCTATCACGCCGGCGGCACCATGCCCGAAGCGATTGTCGCGTATGATCCGGTCGGCTGACCGTTCCTAGGTCACCGTCATGCCGCCGTCGACCGCGAGGATGTGGCCCGTCACATAGGCTGCGGCCGGGCTCGCCAGATAGGACACAGCACCCGCAATGTCTGCGGGGTCGGTAAACCGGCCGAGCGGAATCTTCGCAAGGCCTGCGTCGCGACGCGACTGGTCGTTGTCGAAGATCTCAGCCCGCAGTTTGGTCATCGACGTCCCGGGTGCCACTGCGTTCACGCGAATGTCGTGGGGCGCCCATTCGGCGGCCAGATGGCGTGTCATGCCGCCGATCGCCGCCTTCGAGATTCCGTAAGGCGAGACATTCACCGCACCGATGGTGGTGAAGGTCGAGGCAATATTGATGATCTGGCCCGACCGCCCGGCCTCGATCAGGTGCCGCCCCACCTGCTGGGTCATCATGTAGGTGCCCGTGACGTTTATGCGCATCACGGCTTCGAATTCTTCCGCAGCCACGTCAATCGCGGGCTTCGCCAGCAGCATCGCGGCATTGTTGACCAGCAGATCGATGCGTCCGAACCGCTCCAGCACCGCGTCAGAACAGGCGATGATGCTGGCGTCGTTGCGCAGGTCGAGTGCGACACCGAGCGACTGACCCCCGGCGGCATCGATCGCGGCGAGCGTGTCAGCCAAATCCGCCGGGTCGAGCTCCGTGACCGCTACATCGAACCCGTCACGTGCCAGCGTTTCGGCAATGGCGCCGCCCAGCCCGTAGGACGCGCCGGTGACCAGGGCGACCGGCCTTGGGTCATTACTCATGTCGTCTCTCCGTCGGATAAATCACGTAGGTACTTGTAGATCTCGGTGAAGTCAGCGCCCGGCATGGCGCCGTCAGCGGCGTTCCAGAGACCTGTCATGACTGTCCCGACTTTGTCGGAGGTGCTCGATTTTCGGACCTCGTCGAAATACAGCGCAACGTCCTTGGTCATCAGCGACATGGCGAAACCCGCATCGAAGGTCTCGGTGGCGACCCGCTTCGGGAACTTGTCCGCTGACGCCGTGTTCCGGCCCGTCGAAACATTCACCACGTCGAGGATGGTCTCCATCGCCACGCCCTGACTAAGCCCGAACTGGACCGCCTCGCTGGTCGCCGCCATGGCGGTCGCCGACAGGAAGTTGTTGAGCAGTTTGACCGCCTGACCCTGCCCGGGGTTCTGACCAACATGGAAGGTGTTTCCGCCCACCGCATCAAACGGGCCGGCCAGCGCCGCCACGGCGGCGTCGGGCCCCGACGCGATGACGGTCACGGTCCCGGCGATGGCGCCGGCCTTGCCGCCGCTGACCGGCGCATCCACGAAGGTGATGCCGGCGTGTTTCAACCTTGCACCAATCTCGCGGGCCGCCTCGGGTCCCGTGGTCGAGAAATCCACCACCGTGGACACGCGGCGATCCGCTGCGTTGATTATTTCATCACAGACCGACGCGACAATCCGTCCGTCGGGGAGGCTGAGAAAGACCGTGTCCTGCTGGGCCACCGCGGCGACACTATCTGCGACGGCTGCTCCGTCCGGCGCGCGCGCTGCCGTGCCTGCCGCATCGAACACAGTCGGGACAATGCCCGCAGCGCACAGATTGGTGCACATGGGCCCACCCATGTTTCCCAGCCCGATAAACCCGTAAGATGTGTCCGGCATGCTCATCGTCCCCGTGTTCGGCCGATCATCCGTCGGCCTTCACGGGTCATTATAGCGGAGCAGCCGATTGGGGAGGCAAGAATGACATCACCGAAAACCTGGGAACTCTACGCCGTCAAGTACGGCACGCTCGTCGAGCGGATGCGCGGCGAGAGCTTCGTCAAGCTCGATCCCCATGACGACGGCCCCATGCCCATCGACTATTATGTCTGGGCCGCCGTATCCGACGACCAGACCATCGTCATCGATACCGGCTTCGACGATGCCGAGGCCAAGAACCGCGGCCGCAGCCTGATCCGCAGCGTCACCGACGGGCTGGCCACCATCGGTGTCGAGGCCGCAACGGTGTCCGACGTCATCGTCACCCATCTCCATTACGACCATATCGGCGGACATGCCCAGTTCCCGGCGGCGAAGTTCCACCTGCAGGAAAAGGAGATGCAGTTCGCCACCGGCCCGCACATGTGTAGCCATGTGGTGAACGCCTCCTTCACGCCCGACCATGTCGCCGACATGGTGCGCAACGTCTTCGAAGGCCGAGTGTCGTTCAGCGACGGTGAGGCCGAGATCGCGCCGGGCATCACCGTGCACCTCACAGGCGGCCATTCCATGGGGCTGCAGTTCGTGCGGGTGCTGACCAAACGCGGCTGGGTCGTGGTGGCATCCGACGTTACGCATTTCTATGAAAACCTGGAGCGGCGGATGCCCTTCCCGGTGATCTACAACCTCGCGGACATGGTGCGCGGCTTCGATGCGCTGGCTGCACAGGCAGAAACCCCGGGCCATATCGTGCCCGGGCATGACCCGCTGGTGCTGGAGCGCTACCCCGCGCCCGATCCCCGCCTTGAGGGGATCGCGGTCCGGCTGGACGTCACGCCGAACGCCTAACTCTTTGCCATTTCGTCGGCGAGGTCTGACGACCATTCCGCGCGGGGCCGGTAGCCCTCGGTCGCCTTGCACAGCTCTTCGGTCAGCTTGATGATCTCGTCGTCCGACAGGTCGAATTCGAGATACTCGCCGAAGGGCTGGGGCACGTGGAAGGGCGAATCCAGATAGACCTCGATATTGTTGCCCTCGGGGTCGTCGAAATAGACCGACCAGGCGTTGCCGTGGTTGCGCGGCAGGAGGTTCTCGACGCCCTCGTCCACCACCCGCCGGTACATCACCCGCAATTCGCCCAGGGATTTCACCCTGAACGACAGCTGGTTGATCGTGCTGGGCACGTCGTCGGGCCGACCGCTCGCCAATATTACCTGATGATGCATCGCGGGATCGTTGGACATGAAGGTGATGTGTCCGTTGTAACGCTCGACGAACCCACGATCCGTCACGGTGAAACCAAGAATGCGGGTGTAGAAATCGGCCATTCGGTCGGTATCGCGCACCCACATGCCCGCATGGGAGAGTTGTGGTTTGATCTGGTCTGTCATGTCGTTCATCCCTCCGATGCCACGACGCCGCTGTCCTGCAGCGCCGCGATCTGTTCTGCGTCGTAGCCGATATCACCGAGAATCTCGGCCGTGTGTTCACCGACTTCCGGCGGTGCGACCGCGAACGAACTCGGCGTTCGCGACAAAGATACCGGCTGGCGTGCAAAGCGCATCTCGCCCAGCGCCGGGGACGTCAGCGGTTGGGCGATGCCCAGATGCTGGACCTGGGGGTCGTCGAAGACCTGGCCGATGTCGTTGATCGGCCCGCAAGGCACGCCCGCCGCGTTGAACTTCTCGACCCACCCGGCCGACGTATCGGTTGCGATCGCTTCGCCGATCAACCGGTTCAGCCGGTCGCGGTTTTCCGAGCGCCCGGGTGCGTCCTCGAACTCCGGGTCCGTCATCCATTCCTCATGGCTGAGGATACGGCAGAACCGCCCCCAGATTTCCTGACCCGCAACCGCGATGTTGATGTGCCCGTCCGACGTGGCGAACACGCCGGTCGGAATGCTTGTCGGATGGTTGTTCCCGGCCTGCCCCGGAACGTCCTCGTCGACCAGCCAGCGCGCCGATTGGAAATCGAGCATGAATATCTGCGCCTCGAGCAGCGACGTCTGGAGCCACTGGCCCTTGCCGGATTTATCGCGCTCGAGCAGCGCCAGCAGGATACCCTGGGCCGCAAACAGCCCGGCCGTCAGATCCGCGATCGGAATGCCGACCCGCATCGGGCCCTCGCCCGGTGCGCCCGTGATGGACATCAGCCCGCCCATGCCCTGGGCGATCTGGTCGAAGCCCGGCCGCTTGGCATAGGGCCCGTCCTGGCCGAAGCCCGAGATGCTCGCGAGGATGATCCGCGGATTGATCGCCGCGAGTGATTCATAGTCGATGCCCAGGCGGTTCTTCACGTCGGGCCGGTAATTCTCGACCACCACATCGGCGTTCGCGACGAGCTTGCGAAACACCTCCTTGCCCGCCTCGGCCTTGAGGTCGAGCGCGAGGGACCGCTTGTTGCGGTGCAGGTTCTGGAAATCCGAGCCATGGCGTGATCCGCCGAGTGCGGCACCGCCTTCGACGGCGGGCGGCATCTCGACCTTGATAACATCGGCCCCCCAATCGGCGAGCTGACGCACACAAGTCGGGCCTGAACGGACACGGGTCAGATCGAGGACCTTTACATGGTCGAGGACCGCGGCGGCGGGATGGTGAGGCATGATTTCTCTCTACGTCGGTGTTTTGACTAAAGCTTGAGCAGGCGCTTGGCGTTTCCGTTCAGGATCTTCGCCTTGTCTTCGGCGTTCAGGTGCACCCGCTCGATCCAGTCCATCCCCGGCGCGTTGGGCACAAAAGGATAATCGACGGAGAACAGAATCCGGTCGGCACCCATCTCGGCGATCGAGCACATCAGGGCCGGATCGGAGAAATTGCCGCTGGTCGTGATGTGGAAGTTGCGGCTGAACACCTCGCGGAACGACAGGGACTTGTTGCCCGGCCGCGACAGCGCGTGGTCGATCCGCCAGAGCAGGAACGGCAATCCCTCGCCGAGATGGCCGAGGATGATGTTGCAGTCCGGATACTTCTCCAGCACCCCGCTCAGGACGATACGAATCCCCTGGGTCGCGGTCTCGACCGTGAAGCCCCAGCCGGCGTTCAGCAGTGCGGGGAAATCCTTCACATAGGGCTCGTAATAGGTGTCGACGACGGTCTTGTTCGGGACGGCGGGATGCATATACAGCGGCACGCCGAGGGCCTGGGCCCGCTCGAAGACCGGCCAGAAGCGCTCGTCGTCGAAGAACACGCCATGGGTCAGCCCATGAATCATCGCGCCCTTGAAGCCCAGTTCGTTGACGCAACGCGAGAGCTCGTCGGCGCAGGCATCCGGATCGGGCGTGGGCAGGTTCGCGAAGGCCGCAAACCGGTCCGGTCGCTGGGCGACGATATCGCGCAGCCTGTCGTTGGTGGCGCGGGTCACCTCCGCCGCTGTGGCCGGCTCGAGCCGCTGTGTCGACGGCGCGCCATGAGACAGGACCTGAATATCGACGCCCGTGGCGTCCATCTCCGCAATCCGCGCATCGAACAAATCCTCCAGCTTGGTCTGCATCACGCCGGACCCACCCCGGTCTTCCTCCGCGACATGCGCCGTCAGCTCCGGATCCCAGTAATGCTCTTCGATCGCGATGACCTGTTCGCCGTTCGACGTCGCCATGTGTCTCTCCCCCGGTCGTATTTGTTTGTTTGCTGCTGGATCGTACTGAGTCCCGACAGGCTTACGCAAAGAAACAGGTACAAGAAAGAATTTTTCCAATAATCAAATTCGTGGTTCACTTGTCCCAACGCCCTTCGCGATGCGGCCATTCGCTTACGGCCCGGGAAGCGTGGGAATTGGCGTCACTTAAGATCGCCAGCCAACGAATACGGGAGGAATTACAAATGAAAATGATCATCGAACGCGATGTGCCGATCACCATGGATGACGGCCAGGTGCTGCGGGTGGACGTCTACCGGCCCGACACGAAGAAAAAAGTGCCGGTCGTCATGGCCGGCGGCCCCTACGGGAAAGGCGTGAAGTACCAGGAGCATTACAAGCCGCTCTGGGATTCACTTCTCAAGATGCACCCCGATATCCTGCCGGACTCGAAACATCGCTGGCTGACCTGGGAAACCGTCGATCCCGAAGTCTGGGTTCCCTGGGGCTACGCCTGCGTGCGGCTCGATTCCCGTGGTGCGGGCCGGTCTCCCGGTTATCTCGATATATTCTCGCCCCGCGAGACCCAGGATTACGCCAACGCCATCGAATGGGCCGGCGAGCAGAAATGGTCGAACGGCAATGTCGGCCTGAACGGCGTGTCCTATTACGCGATCAACCAGTGGCAGGTCGCCGCTCTGCAGCCCAAGCATCTGACGGCGATGATCCCCTGGGAGGGCGCGGCGGATCAGTATCGTGACTGGGCGCGCCATGGCGGCATCCTGTCCAACGTGTTCATGGAGATCTGGTATCCACGTCAGGTCGAGAATGTGCAGCACGGCAATGCGAAGGGCCCAAAGGACCGCTGGATGGGCGAAAGCGCCACCGGCCCCGCCAAGCTGTCGCCGGCCGAGCTCAAGGCCAACCGCGCCGACACAATGGAGAATTTCCGTGTCCGCGAGATGGATGACGACTGGTACCAGTCGCGTTCTCCCGACTGGTCGAAGGTGAAAGTCCCCTTCCTGAGTGCCGCGAGCTGGGCCGGGTTCGGTCTTCACCCGCGCGGCAACTTCGAGGCCTACACCCAGGCCGCATCGCGTCAGAAATGGCTCGAAGGCCATCCGGGGCGCCACGAGGAATGGTTCTATCTCGAATACGGCATGGAGCTGCAGAAGCGCTTCTTCGACTATTTCCTGAAGGGCGAGAAGAACGGCTGGAACCGGGAACCCAAGGTCTGGGTCAACCTGCGCCGCCCGTTCACCGACGATGTCGAGCTGCGCAAGGAAAGCGAGTGGCCGCTCAAGGGCACCAAGTGGACCAAGTATTTTCTCGATGCCGGCGGCAAGGGGAAGATGGACACGAAGGTCCCGAAGACGAACCGGAAGAAGGAATTCCGGGCACTCACCCGCGGCATCACCTGGAAGTCCACACCGCTCGCGCGGGAGACCGAGTTCACCGGGCCGATGGCAGCCAAGCTCTTCGTCTCATCCTCGACCGAGGATTGCGATCTCTTCGTCACCGTCCAGGGCTGGTCGGACAAGGGCCGCGAGGTTCACTTCCAGGGCACGGTCGACCCAAAGACGCCGCTGGCCCAGGGTTGGCTGCGCGTCTCCCATCGCAAGCTGGACGAGGAAAAATCCGATCCCTGGCGGCCGTATCACACCCATGACGACAAGCAGATGCTCACACCGGGTCAGGTCTATGAGGTCGATGTCGAGATCTGGCCCCAGTGCGTCGAGTTGCCGAAGGGTTTCCAGATCTCGATCAACATCGCCGGGCAGGATTACGATCGGCCAGGACCGGCGGTCGACGCCTATGTTCCGTCGCGGGGCTCGGGCGTCTTCCTGCACGATCATCCGACGGACCGGCCGAAGGAAATCTTCGGCGGCAAGACGACGATCCACACCGGACCGAAGCACAAATCCTATCTGCTGATGCCGGTGATCCCGAAGAATCGCAAATCGACCTAGGGACACACACATGACCACGTCAGACGAGGCGGCCTCCTCCAGTACCGGGGAGGCCGCCTCCGAGCTGCGCACCGTCGACATCAAGTTTGATGCCAGGGCCCGCACCCTCGGAAAGATGAAAAGCGAGGTGACCATCACCTCGCAATTCTCCAACTTCTCGGTCACGCTGGAGACCGACGAGGGCAAGCTTCACGGCGGCGATGCCTCCGCACCCATGCCGCTGCACTATTTCGCGGCCGGCGTCGTAACCTGCCTGATGACCCAGATGAAGGCCTTCGCCAAGCGCCTGCGCATCCCGGTCGAGAACATCGAGATGAACGCCAACTTTCACTGGCGCCTCGAACAGCAGGGGCGCGAGCCCTATGTCTCGCAACCCGTGGGCTTTGACATCGATATCGATGTGGACAGCGATGCGCCGCTGGAAGACCTGAAGCGCCTGATCGAGGCTGCCAAGAAGGGATGCTTCGCCGAGCAGGCACTCACCCTGCCCTGCGCGATCGGCCACCGCCTGAAGGTCGGCGAAGACTGGGTCGACGTCTAGTTTCGCCTGGCGACCACCTGATCGGCAATCAGCCGGTGGACTCCCAACGATTCGCAACGGCGGTCGTTGATCCTGCCAGATTCCCATTTCGCGAATTGAACAACGACCACCCCCTGTTCCGGAAAAATGTGAAGAAACTGGCCGCCGGACCCCCAACCCGTGAATCCGTCGTTCGGGTCCTCGAACACCCACCACTGGAACCCGTAGCGATACTGGAGATCAAAGTCGCGGAAATCGCATCCGCGGCCCGTATCGCGATTGTCGTTCACCGACAGGCGCAGCCAGTTACCCATGAAGCCACGGTCCGCTTTGTACAGGTCCAGGATATGTGCACCGATCAGAGCCATGTCTCCGGCTGACATCCGGAAACAGCAATGGGACGGAGACCGGTATTGATAGTCCGCCTTCCAGCGAGCGCGCTTGCGCGGGCCCAGCGCGCGCCAGAAATAATGGTCGAACCCCCGCGTCAGGTTCGGCGCCTCGTGATCAGGCAAGATGTCCATGAACTCGGGAATCTGTGACAAACGTTCTTCAGCAAGGATACCGAGCAACTGGCTGTCGAGCCCCGAGTAGTTGAATGGTCGTCGTTCGCCTGAACCGGGATCGAATTCCACATCTTTCAAAATCTCAGCTGTTACCCCGCGCAGCGTGCAATCGGAACCCTGCGGGTCGCGATTGCAGTCATCACTCTCCAGCACCTTGACCCTTGGTTTATCACGTTCATCATCCCACTCCATCGCGCTCGACATCTGAAGCAAGTCACGCACGGTGACCGCACGATCGGGATACACAATCTCCGTAGGCAATAGGTCGATCAGACGGGATGAAATATCCAGTGGCACGCCAAGCGCCGGATCCATAAAAATGCGCCCGAAGAGCAGTGACGTGATCGACTTTGTGGTGGAGGCGAGACCATAGAGTTCATCTTCCACACCGCGCTGGCACCGACCCGCGCCATGCATGGGGCGCTCTGCATGGAAGTAGGGTGCCGCGCGATCAACGACAAAAAGCGCGCACACCGCATTGCGCTCGAGAAACTGTTCCAGATCGCAACGCCCCCCAAAGAGGCCGCACCTGTAGTCCACGTCGAGCGATTTGACGGGACGTGGCGTCGCACCGGCGTCCGTGGGTTCAAGCCAGTTTCGGTGCTTCCAATCCCGGGTTTCGTCAGCCAAAGCACCTTCAGGTAGAGCCCCAGACATGACCGCGATCAGGGACAGGAGGAGGAGACACCTCAGAGCTAACGACATGTGGAACGCCTTCTTAATCAACCCTGCGTTAGTGCCTTGCATGCACAAACATAGCGAACCCTAGCGCAACCGCGCTCAGCGCGGCCATGGCATAGAATGCACCGCCGGTGAAACTGCTGTAGAGCGCGCCGGACGCGATCAGCGCCAGCCCCATGATGATCCCCGATATGGAGGCGTAGGCGCCCTGCGCGGTCGCCTTCAGGCCTTCAGGCGCGTTCCCGGCGATGTAATGCATCGTCGCCAGGTAGGTCGCACCGAAGGTGATGGCATGCATCGCCTGGGCCACGATCAGCCCCGGTAGAGCGACCGTCTCGGCCAGAATCAGCCAGCGCACCAAAGCCGTGCCCGCGCCCAGCAGGAGCAGCCGGGAGGCGCCAAGCCGCGCCACCACTGCACCGCTGAAGGCGAACAGGACGATCTCGACGACGACGCTGCCGCCCCAGAGCAGCCCGACCATGAGTTCCGAATGCCCTGCCGCCTTCCAGTGGATGCCGGAGAACCCGTTGAGCACGGCATGGCTCGCCTGCACCGCACTGGCCGCCAGCACGAAGGCGAGGAAACGCCGGTTGCGGACAAACGCCAGCACATCCGTCCAGCGCGCATGGCCGCGCGCCTCGTTCTGCTCGCGCAGAAAAACCGTCGTCACCAGCACCGCGACGAGGCCGAAAAATATGACGAGCAGGATCAGATCCGGGTCACGCCCGGTCAGCAGCGCCCCCACCCCCAGAGTACCCAGGATAAACGTCACCGAGCCCCACAACCGGATGCGGCCATAGTCCAGCCCGTGGCGGAGCACCGCCGACATGGCCTGGGAATCGCCGAGCGGAATGAGCGCATGATAACTCGGCGCATAGACGAGGGTGATCAGCAGGATCAGCCAGAAGGACGAGACCAGGGAGAAGCCGGAGAAGGCAATCAGGCTGACGGCCGCGGTGATGACCAGCATGCGGCGGCCCTGCCCCCCATGGTCGGCCGCGCGGGCGATCACCGGATCCACCAGCACCCGCATCCAGGGACCAACCGCAAGGATGATGCCGATATCGCCCGGCGTCAGCCCACGGCTCTGCAGCCAGATCGGCCAGAACGGCACCACCACGCCCAGCACAAAGAAGACCGCGCCATAGAACATGGCGAAGCGGAGCGAGGTGCGGAACGGGGTCTCAGTCACGGCCATTATGTTTGGGACTGCCCATAAAAAACGCCGGCCGCCCACATGGTGTGAACGGCCGGCGCGTGATCTGTTTTACCGCAGAAGCGTAGGACGCTGCCTATTCGGCGGCTTCCTGTCGGCTGGCAATTTCTTCCTTCGACAGCGGCTGGTTCCGGAACCGGCCATGCTTCTCGTAATACGCATCGACCTGCACATGCTTGGCGACGGTCAGCGGTGCGGCCTTGAAGAAGTCATAGAGCGCAACAACGCCACCGGTCCACATCGTCCGCATCATGTGCGGCATCGAACGCGTGGCCCGAAGTTCGGCGGTCGGTGCATTCTCGACCTTGTGATAGCTCTCGCGATCCTCAAGCGCCGCCTCGATCAGATGCGGGGCCGCCCAGTTGCAGCGATAGTGGATCGTGCCATCGGGGCGAATGATGTAGACGACGTTCGGCATGGCGCCATAGGCGCGATGGAAATCGCCGTCGAGACTGTCGACCAGCACCCGACGGAATTCCTTGTAGCGTGGCGCGACCAGTTCGGCGGACTTGAACTTGTCATCCATGTTCTGGTGCGGACCCATGCGCTCACCCGGATGGGCCTCGCGGACATAGACCATGACAAAGTTCACGTCGGAGAACTTCTCGACGATGTCCCGGTAGATCTTGATGTTCTTCGTATACATCGAACAGGTCGACGAACCGGTCTCGATGACGGTCCACTGACCGTCGAAATCCGACAGTTTGACCTCTTCGCGCGTCGCAAGGTCGGTGAATGTGGCGTCGATATATTTGTCGCCCGCCTGCGGGCCGACAAAGGTGTCGAAGTTGTAATCCACAACGCGGAAACGTTTGTTGTTGTAAACAGGCTTCGGTGCATCAGACATCGTGGGCCCCCTCTTTGCCTATGAATTAGATTGTTCTTGCTTGTGTGTATGCCACACAATTACGTCCACTATAGCACAAATCAAGCCTCCAGGCTGCAACTGCGCGACCTGCGAAATTGGTAAAACTGCCGTGATCGGGCGCGATCAGGCGCCAGATTTCTAGGCACCGAGTTTCGCGGCCATCCAGTCGGCCATCAGCGGCCGTGATTTGAACGGAATGTTGTCGCAGACGTGGTTTCCCTCGGGAAACACCACCAGTTCGGCATCGTCACCCGCCTCGTCGATCATCTGCTGGGATTCCTCGACCGGGCAGATTTCGTCGAGCCCGCTATGGACGATCAGCAGCGGGCACCCAATTCGATCGAGCACACCGTCCAGTGTGTACAGCTTCGCGGTCTCGGCGGCGTCTTCCACCGTCTCGTCGCCGAACGCGAAACGCAGCGTGTCCTGCACGGCGAATGGCATGCGGTCCCAGAAGCCCGACATGCTGTGGAACCCGCCGATCGAAACACACGCCTTGATGCGCGGATCGACCGAGGCGCGCGGCGCGGCATAGCCGCCGAAACTGCGGCCCCAGATGCCGATGCGCTCGCCGTCGATCTCGGGCCGCGCCTCCAGCACATCGATCAGCGCGCCGACAGGCACCTCCCAGTCCGGGCGGATCCGCCATTTGAGCATGGTCAGGCTCTGGCCCGGCCCGTCATAGGCGCAGGTGGCGACACCCCGCTTGAGAAACTCGTTCTCCAGCGTGTGGAACTCTTCCTTGGTCGAGTCCCCGCCGCAGGTGATCATCACGCAGGGCGCGGGCCCGTCGGTATTGGGCACCCGCAGGTTGGCCGGGAAGCTGTCCCCGTCGAACGGAATGTCGATGACCTCGGCCGGGATCGCCAGATGGGGCGCGCCCTTGGCATAGGCGGCGCGCTGGCGGCGTTGCATCCGCGCCTTCTCCTCGGCATCCCCGAAGGAGACCGACTGGCCGATATGATAGTAGAGCGCCGCGCGCACGAACGCCTCGCCCGCCGTCATGGCGCGACCCTCGGCCAACGCCGCGTCGCCAAGCCCCTCATGGGTCTCTGCCAGCCCTTCCCAGACGGGCATCCATTCCTCCATCCGGGTGATGGTCCCCAGCACGGTCTGAGCGTCGTTGTAGTCGACCCCGGCGGCCATCAGCCGCGGGAACCTATGTTCGATGGTTTCCTGTAGTGCAGCGTCGGCCATGGCGCGCTCCCCGGTTGGACTGGTTTCAGTCGAGATGTTTGTGGAAAAAGTCGATGGACAGGGCGAGCGCCCTGGTCGCCTCGGGTTCGCTGTAGGTCGTGCCGCCGTGGCGCGCGAACGCGTGATCGGCGCCGGGATATTTGTGGATCTCGACCAGCGGGTTGGGTGACAGCCGCCGTTCAATCATCGCGCAGACCTCCGGCTGGACCCATTTGTCGGCCAGCGCCTGATGCAGCATGAAGGGCTTCGACAGGTTCGGCGCTTCCTTGATCGAATGCTCGATATAGGTGCCGTAATAGGCGACCGCGCAGTCAATGTCGGAGCGGCAGCACATCAGGTAGCCCATCTTGCCGCCGAGGCAGTAGCCGACAGTGCCGACCTTGCCGTTGCCGCCCTCGATGCTGCGCAGATAGCTCGCGGTGTCCTCCATATCCTGGACACCCAATTCGTAATCAAAGTCGTAATAGAGATCGATCGCCTTGGCCCAGTGGTCCCGGTTGCCGTCGGACAGCTCGACCCCCGGCTCCAGCCGCCAGAACAGATCGGGCACGAGGGTGATCCAGCCCGCTTTCGCGAACTCCTGCGCGTGCTCGCGCATGGTGTCGTTGACGCCCCAGATTTCCATGATCGCGATGATCGCACCGACCGGTGCCTTGTCCGGATAGGCGACATGGGCGCCCATCATGGCGCCGTCGCGCAGCGGCACCTGGATATCTTCGATTCGTGCCATTTCGGTTCTCCTTCTAGTCCTGAAGCGCGGCCCAGACGCGCGCCGGTGTCATCGGCAGGTCGATCGGCTCCTTCCCGGCACTTGCCAGCGCGTCGGCAACCGCCGCCATGCCCGAGGGCAACGCACCCGCGACGCCGGATTCACCCGCGCCCTTGGCGCCGAGCGGGTTCGTCGTCGCCGGCACCGAATGGTGGCCAACATCGAGAGCCGGCAAATCATCGGCCCGCGGCATCATGTAATCCATGAACGAGCCGGTCACGAGTTGGCCGTCCGCGTCATAGACGACACATTCCCCCAGCACCTGGCCCAATCCCTGGGCGATACCGCCATGGATTTGACCCTCGACCACCATCTCGTCGAACACGTTCCCCACATCGTCGACCGCCGCATAGCGCGCGACAGCGACCGTTCCAGTTTCGGGATCTATCTCGACCTCACAGATGTGACAGCCGTTGGGGAAGGTCATCTGGGGGGATTCGAACTTCTCCGTCGCGTCCAGGCCGCCTGTAAACTCTTCCGGCAACGCCAGCGTCGAAATCCGGTCCGCCAGTTCGATGATGCCGATTTGCCGGTCGGTCCCCTTGATCCGAAACGCACCGGCATGGAATTCGACATCGTCGACGGCCGCCTCAAGCACATGCCCCGCCAGCGCGCGACCCTTCTCGATCGCGGTGTCGCAGGACACGGCCATGGCGCTGCCCGCCATCATCATCGAGCGCGACGCGACTGACGGCGTACCCGGCGGCGCTTCGAGGCTGTCCCCCTCGATCAGCCGCACCTTCGACGGCGGGATTCCCAGCCGGTCGCCGATCAGCCGTGTGTAGGTCGACAGGTGGCTCTGCCCCATGGCCTGCACCCCAAGCCGCACGGTCGCATAGCCGTCGCCCTCGAAACGCAGGTCGGCGGTCTCCTCGAGGATTCCGCCGGCGACTTCGAGGAAGCAGGCAATCCCGATTCCGCGCAGCCTGCCGTCTTTCTCGGATGCCGCACGGCGTGACGGAAACCCGTCCCAGTCGGCCAGCGCCAGCGCCTTGTCGAGGCAGGCCTCGAACTCGCCGGAATCATAGATCGGCCCGTTCGGCGTTGTGTAGGGCATCGCCGACGGGGCGATAAGGTTACGCCGGCGAATCTCGACCCGGTCGATGCCCATTTCGGACGCCGCCCGGTCGAGCAATTGCTCGATCGCGATGATCGCCTCGGGCCGCCCCGCGCCGCGATAGGGGCCCAGCGGCGCCGTATTTGTCAGGGTCATAGTCACGTCGATATGGATCGCCGGAATCGTGTAAACGCTGGCCAGGCAATTCTTGGTGTTGTTGGTCGCGAACACCGCAGAGAAGGTGGTCAGGTAAGCCCCCATCCCGACCCGGTTGCGGACCCGCAGCCCCTGAATCACGCCGTCCCCGTCGAGCGCCATTTCGGCCGCGATCAGGGTGTCGCGTCCCGCCGTGTCAGCGAGAAAGCTCTCCAGCCGCGTGTTGCACCATTTAACCGGCCGACCAACCTGACGCGCCGCTAACAGGATCGCAGCATATTCGGGATAGGGATGGGCCTTCATGCCGAAGCCGCCGCCGACATCATGGGTCAGCACCCGCAACTGATCGGGTTCCACGCCGAACACCTGGGCGGCGAACATCTTCGACACCAGCCCAACCCCCTGGGTCGGCGCGGTCAGCGTGTAACGGCCGAGCGCCTCGTCCCATTCGCCGATGCCGCCGCGCGGTTCCATGGAGACCGGCGCGAGGCGTGTGTCAAGCAACTCCACCCGCGAGATATGCGCCGCCTCGTCGAACGCCGAAGCCACCGCGCTTTCGTCCCCGTCCACCCACTCGAAGGCGACGTTGCCGGGCGCGCTGTCCCAAACCTGCGCCGCCCCATCGGCAAGCGCCTCCGCCACGCCGGGAACCGCCGGCAGGCTTTCTATATCGAGGATCACCGCTTCGGCCGCGTCCGCAGCCCGGACCGGCGTGTCGGCAACGACGAGCGCCACCGCCTCGCCCGCATGGCGGACCTTCTCATACGCAAGCACCGGCTTGGGTGCCGACGCCATCGTCATGCCGTCTCTACCCGGAAAACTGATCGCCGGCGGGATATCGCCCAGGCCCGCGGCCTTCACGTCTGCACCGGTGATCACCGCCAGGACGCCGGGCATCACCAGCGCCGCCGCCACGTCGACGCCGCGCAGGACGCCATGAGCGACCGGCGACCGCACGAACGCGCCGTAGGCCTGCCCCGCCAAATTAATATCGTCGGTGAAGCGTCCCGCCCCGGTCAGGAGCGGGAGGTCCTCGCTGCGCAGCGTGTCGCCGTCGCTGCCGTAGCGCGCGGTGATTTCGTTCACGGCTTTTGTCTCCTCGACCATCCGCCCCGGCATTCTGGCGGCCGGGGTCGAGCGAACAGTCTAGGAGAAGAGGCGGGACGCGGGAAGCGGCCTGTTCCCGCTAGAAGCGGTAGAACGCTTCCGAGTTCTCCACCATGATCTTGCGGCGCATGTCCTCGTCGGGTACCCACTGGCCGAAGGCCTCGACCGGATCGGCGTCGTTCGGGTTGACCTCATACTTGTTCGGATGGGGCCAGTCCGTGCCCCAGATCACGCGGTCGGCGTTCGCCTCGATGAGCGCACGGGCCATCGGCTGACAATCGTCATACGGCGGCAGATCGGTCGCGCTGACGCGGTTGGCACCGGAGATCTTGATCCAGGTGTTGCCGTCGCGGACCAGCTTCAGCAGGGCCTGGAAGCCAGGCGCCTCGATGCCGGCGGTCGCCGGCTGATAGGCGAAATGGCCGATCGTCATAGGCGTCGTCATCTTCTCAAACACCGGCATCAGGCCGACGATGTCCTTGCCCGGGAACAGCCACTCAATGTGCCAGTCGAACGGCTTGATGCGCGCCTCCAACTCGGGGATCGCGTCGAGATCGAGCGGCATGCCGCCCTTGTTGTCGATGTTCAGGCGCACGCCGCGGATACCCTGGTCGCTCAGCTCCTGCAGCTGGGCATCGGTGAAGTCCATGGTCATGGCGCACACGCCACGAGCCCGGTTGGGGGTCTCGGCATTCAGCGTGTTCATGCCATCGAGGATGGCCGAATTGTCCGTGCCGTAGACCGACGGCTGGGTGAACACGACCCGGTCGATGCCCAGGGTCGCGTGCAGATGCTTGAGATCATCGAGCGTCGAGACCGGCGGGTTGTAGCCACGGTCGGGCGACAGCGGATAGCGGTCCTCGAACACATGCACATGGGTGTCGATCGTGCCCTTGGGCAGGGTGATGTTCGGCTTGCGCGGGTTACGGTCGGGCGCAATGCAATCTCTGATGTCGCTGTTCACGGCGAGGCCTCTTCCTGATTTTTTTGTTCGTTCAAGTGTTTGAAGATCCCGCCGAGCGGCGGAAACGCTTCCCTATCACATATTCCCGGCGGGCCGAAAGACGTCGCGCGAAGCGATTTCCAGCACCAGCTTGTTGATCACGGCGCGGGGGAAATCCGCCGGCGATTCCGTCACTACCGTAAAGGCACCCGGGCCGCCAATGACGACCTCGCGGAAGTAGCCGTCGAGGTCGTACTTCACGCCCTCGACCTCCGTCTGTTCCTGCTGCGGGTTGATGACCAGGCCGTTGATGGTGATGCCTTTGGCGAGCGCCCGGTCACGCGCGGCCGAGACCTCTTCCTCGAGGCCGCGGGAATCGCGCCCGTCGGCCGACAGGTCGATCACATGCCGGGTGCCCTCGATGCCGTTGGCGTCGAACAGCGCCGCGGTGAAATCGAGCGCGCCGGTGATCGACGTCAGCCCGCCCTTGGGGATCGGGTTCGCGTCCACCGCCACCGCGAAGGCCGCGGCATCGGCGGCGCTGGCGATCACCGTCCAGCCGACGGTGATCCGCTGGGTCACCGACCACTCCACATAGGTCACCGCCACCCGGCCCAGCGGGCCCGACAGCATCGCGTTGATCACGCCCGGGTCCGTCAGGGCCTGCACATATCCAACACGCTGCAGATTGACCTCGCCGCCGTCGATCGAGGCCGACACATCGACCGCGAGAACCAATTCCACATCGACGGGTATTTCCTGGGCACCTGCAGGGGCGACGGCAGGCGCAATCACCCACGCGGCGAGCGCCAGCAGGACGGCGGAGACCCTAGGCCAGGTTCGCACGATAGAACTCCAGCAGCCGGGCGATCACCGTGGCGTAGACCGCCGGATTGCGCGGCTCATAGACCTCGGCATGGTTGATGTCCGGTATGATCATCATGTCCTTCGGCTGGCCGGCATTGGCGAACAACGCCTCGCCCTCCTCCAGCCGCACCATCGTGTCCTTCTCGCCCTGCACCAGCAGCAGCGGGCGCGGCGCGATCTGCGCGACCCAATCCTCGGCCTTAAAGCCGCAGGCCAGGTCGATATTCTCCAGGGGATATCCGTCGGGATAGGCGTCCTCGGTCTTGTACATGGTCTTGAAGGCATCCCGCTCGGCCGGTCCCGGGGGCGAGACCTGCTGATAGGGCAAACGCTTTGACTGCCCGGTCAGCGCCCTCGCAATCCGGTCCTCCGCGAGCGTTTCCTGTAATTCGTCCCACTCGGCCTCGGTCCGTTTCGAGCGCTGCCAGCGTTCGCCGTTGCCGGGCGCGCCGACGGTCGCGATCACCGCGATCCCCGGGTCGACGGCCGCCGCCTTGATCGAGGCGCCACCGCCATGGCTCAGACCCATCAGGCCAATCCGGGCGGCGTCAACTTCTGCGCGCTGGGCCAGCCAGATACGGGCCGCCAGGATGTCGCGCACCTGTTCTTCCGGGTCGATCCGGTTCGCGATACCGTCGCTGTCGCCGAACCCGCGATGATAGAAATCGAGCGTGTGGAACCCGGCCGCCGTCAGGTCACGCACGAAGGGCGGCATGTAGGTCTCCTTGCGCCCCGTATAGCCGTGCACGCAGATGATTGCCGGGCTGGTTGTGTCGGTCTCGGAGCGGGTAAACGTGCCCGCGAGGCGCACGCCGTCTGCATAGAATTCCGCCGCTTCACTTTGCATTGTCGCACCCCATATGGATCTGCCGGTTGATCGTTTCGGCCGGTCGTGCGTCAATCGACACAAATCGCGGCGAGCCCATCTCATTTCAAGCCGCATTCTATTAGGAACGAGAGCCATGCGCACCAAGACCCTGACCCCCAAAGAGATGGAGCGCTACATCGCGCGCTTCGACGACGTACCGGCCAACAAGGACCGTACGGCAAGCACAATCCCGACCGAGGCCCGCGAGATGATGACCGCACGCGCGACCCGCACCGTGATCGCCAGCACCAGCGTGGACACGCCGTGGGGCAACGGGGTGATCCCGGGCCCGGAGAATTTTGCGGTGGTGATCGCCGAATGCGATCCGGGCAACGGTCCCGGCCTGCACTCCCACGCCCACACGACGGAGACCTTCACCTGCCTCCAGGGCCGTTTCCGGATCGAATGGGGCGACGCGGGCGAGCACGCGACCGAGATCGGCCTGTTCGACACGATCTCCATCCCGCCGGGCATCATGCGCCGGTTCGACAACATCAGCGAAGAGACGGGGTATCTCCACGTCACCCTGCAGGGCCCGCTGCGCGACGTCGAATACGCACCCAGCGTTGGCGCGGAACTGCGCGAGAAATTCGGCGACGAGGTCATGACCGAGATCGAGAAGCTCGGCTACAACTTCGAGGCGGGCATCGACGCCTAGGCAATCCAATTTTGTCATGCGCGGGCTTGACCCGCGTATCTCGTCTCGATCAGGCATGAGATGCCCGGATCAAGTCCGGGTATGACGCTGTCGGTCGCAGGGGCGGGCTTCAAACCCGCCCGATGACCCGCGGCTAACCCGCCAGCGAAACCGTCGCCTCTTCGTAACTCGCGTCGCCCATCCCTTCCCCGTCGGGGAAGATGTCGTGTTCAGCGATCCAGGCGCGGGAATTCTCGAAGATGTCCAGCGAGTAGGATTCGAAGACGATCCGCTCCCCCGGGCCCATGCGGCGCACGTCGATCATGTCGTGGTACCGCGCCGGCAATTCCTTGAGATAATAGTGGGTGTAGAGCTCCGGCCGCAGATCGATGTCGCGCTGGGCGCGGCGCAGCGCACTGTAATATTTGCGCACGTCTTCCATGTCTGGCGCGCCGCTGATCATGCCCGACATCATGAACGTCGAGTCACAGATTTTCCGAAACCCGAGCTGCTCGACCACGTAATACGGCGCACTGAACAGGGACGCGGCGGGAACCTTGCCGTCGACCAGCAGTTCCAATCGCTTGAACAGGAGCCCGTCGTTGAAGGACAGGTTGATGTCCTCGGATGCCAACCACTGCTCAAGCGCCTGGATGGTCGAATAGTGGCTGCCGGACTGGTAGCCGACCGAGACCGGCACGCCGGCCAAATCCTCGGGCTTGTGAATATCGGAATCCACCGGCACGAAGACGCCGCAGGGCGAGACAGAATAGGCGTCGCGATAGAGCTTGCCGTGGCCCGACGCCGCGGCGGTGTTCACCGTCCAGTGGCAGGCCGAGCTGATGTCGCAGGAGCGGCCCTGCTCGAAGGTCTGATAGGCACCCACCTTGTCGCCCAGGTCATGCTGCTTGCCGTCGTCCGACGTCAGCTGGTCCTGGAACACATATTCGAGGCCCTCGTCGTCGAAGTAGCCCTTCTCCTCGGCCACCCATTCCTGCAGCCGCATATGCGGTGCGATGACGAATTTTTCTTTGGTCGTGTCAGCGTTCATGTCGTTCTCCCAGATTGATCGACGCCTGTGCTCAGCAGCAGACGGGTTGATTGTTGTCCCGGTCTTCAGATATCCGGCGCGCCTTGATCTGACGCAGATGGCGGCTCATGAGGTCGCGCGCCCCGTCGCCGTCTCGTGCCTTGACGAGCACGTAGAGTTCGCGATGCAGGGCGAGGATATGTTCGGCCACGTCGCGGGTGAGCGTGGAGTTGCGTTGCGGCCAGGCGACATGCTGCAACGAGATCAGCTGCACGCGCAGCACGTCGTTGTGGGCCGCGTCCGCGAGGGCGAGATGGAAGGCGAGGCTCAGGCGAGTGAAGCGCCCGAAATCATCCAGCGCGGCCTCGGACTGCGCCAGCAATCCCTCGATCGCCTCGAAATCTTCTGCCGTCGCGTGCACGGCGGCGAGCTCGGCGATCATGGTCTCGATGGCGCGCTGGGCGTCGAGAATGTCCGCAACCCCCACACCGATCAGATTGAGCTGCACAGCGAGCGCATCGGCGAACAGCTGGGGGTTGCCCCGGGCGATCCGCGCGCCGCCGCCCTTGCCCACCTTGATCTCGACGACGCCGGCCGCCTCCAGGCGCTTGAGCGCGTCGCGGGCGACGATCCGGCTGACGTCGAACCGCGCCGCCAGGTCCTTTTCGGTGCCGAGCCGGTCACCGGCGCGCAGGCGTCCGGCGAACAACGCGTCGCGCACCCGCGCTACGATCTGTTCGGACAACGTACCCACAGCACCCGTCGCGCCCGGATGTTCGTCCGCCGCGTCCAGTTCCAAGACATCCAATTGCAATGCGTCGCTGGGAGTCATTCGCCGTTCCGTTGCGCCTGAAATTCGAGGCCAACCTATAGGACCAAAAATAAATATAGTAAAGATACTATCTTATAATTCCGGTCACAAACACTTGGGCCGCACAGGCACCCGCCCCATCCGTCCGCGAGACCGGGCCTAGTAAAGGTTTTCCGCGTAGTCCTTGGCGAGCCGGGCATCAACCTCGTCGCCGTCGACCCCGTACCAGTCCGCATTGATCTTGCCCAGGGTCGGGAAATCCTTGCGGTCGACATGGTTGTCCGCGTTCCACAGCTCGGAGCGGATCACCGCCTTACCGCAGTGGAAGTAGACGTAACGGACATCGATCACCAGCGCCGCGCGCGGGGTCTTTCCCTTGGCGACCATTTTCTCCAGCAATTCGGGATCCGTCGAAAGCCGCGCCCGGCCATTCATGCGCAGCACCTCGTTGAGGCCCGGCACCATGAACATCACCGCGACCTCGGGGTTCTCCATGATGTTGTGGAACGTGTCCGTGCGCCGGTTCCCGGGCCGGTCGGGGATGGCGATCGTCGTGTCATCAATGACGTGGACGAAGCCCGCCGCATCACCGCGCGGGCTGCAATCCGCAGGGCCGTCGCCTGTCGCCGAAGTCGACAGCACGCAAAACGGCGACAGCGCGATGAAGTTCTTGCAGTGATCGCTCAGCGCGGGCTTTTCCTTTTCCGACAGATGGCCGAGCGGCTCACCATAATGTTCAACCAATTCCTCGACCGACTTGATATCGCCGTCCGGCATGATGCTATCCTCCGTTGCTGGCATCAGCCTGTCGCGCGCTGGCCAATTCGTCAACTCATCCAAGCAAGCTGATCTCATGACCGACAAGATTTTTCGCGACTACACGCAAGAAGAACTCGACCTCCAATACACGAACCTGGTGACCGATCACGACCGGGAGACCCAGCAGGAATTGCAGGCGCGCTCGGGCGTATTCGCCGAGGCGCGCGCGGACGAACACGGCCTCGCCTATGGCGACGATCCCGCCGATCGGTTCGACCTGTACCGGGCCACAGGCACATCGAACCCGGCCATCGTTTTCGCCCATGGCGGCCAATGGCAGCGCGGCAACCCGGCCGCCACATCCGCCTGGGCCGAGGCGGCGCTGAAACACGGGGTTTCGTTTGTCGCCGGCACGTTTCCCATGATCCCGCAGGTGCGCCTGCCGGAGATGGTGGACCATGTCGTCGCACTGGTCCGGCATGTGCGCTCGAACGCGGCGGACTATGGCGTCGATCCGAAGCGGATATGCATCGCGGGCCACTCGTCGGGCGCGCATCTCGCCGCGGCGGCTCTGGTGCGCCTGGCCAATGAAGGCGACCTGGACGGCATCGTCTGCGGCCTGACCGTCAGCGGCAACTACGACCTGCGGCCGCTGATGCTGAGCTACCGGCGCGACTATCTGAAATTGAGTGACGACGAAACAATGGCGCTGTCGCCGCTGCTCGTGCTCGACAAGAAGCTGCCACCGACCATGGTCGTTCACGGCGGCGATGAGAGCGACGAGTTCAAGCGCCAGGCCGCGAACTTCCATGCGGCACTCACCAAACAGACCGAGACCGGCCTGCATGTGGTGCCCGGCGCCAACCACTTCGCGGTGTTTGCCGGGCTCGAAGACCCGGACTCACCGGTTTGGGCTTTCCTCAACAGATATCTTTGAGCCGCCCCGAAGGAATCGTTCCCGCAACCTACTCGGCCGCCTCTGCCGCCGATTCATGAATCGCACCCGAGGCGATGAGCCCCTCGATCTCGTCGGCCCCGAAGCCGAATTCCGCCAGCACCTCGCGGCTGTGCTCGCCGATCAGCGGCGCACCGCGCCGGATTGATGTCGGCGTGGCGGAGTATTTGACCGGATGGGCGATCACGCTGTGCTCGCCACCGGTGGCAGCCGGAACCTTCTCGATCATGCCCCGCGCAATGGTGTGCGGATCTTCGCTCATTTCCTTGACGTCATAGACGGGCCCGGCCGGCACACCTGCCGCCTCAAGCTTCTCCAGCCATTCCGACGTCGTGCGGTGACTGAGGATTTCCGTCAGGGTCTCCACCAGCGCATCGAGGTTGGTCATCCGCAAATTGCTGGTCTCGAAACGCGGGTCCTCGGCGAGTTCGCCCGCATCGATCGCCTCGGCAAACTTCAGCCACGTGTTCTGGTTCGCCGCCCCAACCACCAATGACGTGTCCTTGGTCGGGAACGCCTGATACGGCGCCGACAAAGGATGCGCCGAGCCCATGGGCTGAGAAATTTCGCCGCTCGCCTGGTAGATCGCCGTCTGCCAGAAGGTGTGCATGATGCCGGCCTCATAGAGGGACGAGTCTACATGCTGCCCCTCCCCGGTCTCGTAGCGATGGGCCACGGCGCCGAGAATACCGACAGCCGAGAGGATACCCGCGGTGATGTCGGTGATCGGCGCACCGACCTTGACCGGCGGCCGCCCGGGGGCCTCCCCGGTGATGCTCATGATGCCCGACATGGCCTGGGTGATCAGGTCGAACCCGCCGCGTTCGGCATAGGGCCCCGTGCGCCCGAACCCGGACACGGAGCAATAAATCAGCCGCGGGTTGAGTTCATGCATCTCTTCCCAACCGATGCCGAAATGCTCCATCGCGCCCTTGCGATAATTCTCGATGAACACATCCGCCTGGGAGATGATCCGGCGCAATGCCGCGCGGCCCTCGTCACTCTTGGTGTTCACCGCGAAGCCGCGCTTGTTGCGGTTCATCATCGCGAAGGCCGCGGAATCGCCTTGCGGTCCCTCGCCGAACCGGCGGGTGTCATCGCCGCCGGGCACGCGCTCGACCTTGATGACGTCGGCACCCATATCGGCCAGCATCTGGCCGCACGTCGGCGCCGCCATGATGTGGCTCATCTCGATTACCTTGAGGCCATGGAGCTGGCCCGTGTTGCTGTCGGTCATATCTACTTTCCCTTGAATTCCGGCTTTTCCTTGGCCAGGAACGCCTTGTAACCCGTGTTGAAATCATCCGTGTCGAAACAGGCGAAGCCCTCCGCGGCTTCGGCTTGGGTCAGAGGCGCCCCGCCGGCGAGCACCCGATCCACGAACTTCTTGTGCCAGCGATTGACCAGAGGCGCACCATCCGCGATCCGCCGCGCGGTCGCATAGGCCTCATCTTCCACAGCATCATCGGCGACCACACGGTTGACCAGGCCCTTGTCCTTGGCCTCGGCCGCGTCGAACACGCGTGCCTCATACAGGATCTCCAGCGCCACCGACCGGCCCACCAGCTCCACCAGCGCCTCGACCTCCGGATAGGCCATCACCAGACCGAGCCGATTGATTGGCACGCCGAAGCGCGAACCCTCACCGCAAATTCGCATGTCGCACATCAGCGCAATCTCGAGCGCGCCGCCGACGCACAGCCCCTTGATCAGTGCGATGACCGGATGGGGACAATCGCGGATCGCGTGCATCGCGTTGTGCATCAGGCCGCCATAGGTCTCGGCTTGTGCGGCGTTCGCGCGCTCGGTCGGGAACTCCGAGATATCCGCCCCCGGCCCCATAGCCCTGTCACCGGCGCCGCGCAGCACCACACAGCGGATGCTCTCGTCACCGCCCAGTTCGTGCATGACCTCGCCGACGCGCGTCCACATGGCCTTGTTCAGCGCGTTCAGCTTTTCCGGGCGGTTGAGCACCACGGTGACGATGTCGCCATCGCGTTCGACCAGCACCACATCCGCACTTGCTGCGGTCTCGTTCATATCCTCGTCCCCACCTGCACCGGCGCGCCGGGCATATCTGTTCTCTCAACTCTTGCCGCAGTATAGTGCCTGCCAATCAAGAACGCGCGCCGGGAATCAAAAACGGTCGCACCAGGGAGGAACAAATGGACGGAATGAAACCGGGCGACCGCCTGCCTTTCTCAGCCATCACGGATCGCAAGCCGCTGATCCTGCCGGACGGCGCAAAATTGGTCCTCTGGCCGATTTTAGCTCTTGAGGTGTGGGACATCGTCCGCGCCATGGCGCGCATGGTCATCCCGCCGCCCCAGGGCGTACCCATGATCCCCGACCATCCCAACTGGAGCTGGCACGAATACGGCATGCGGGTCGGATTCTGGCGCATCAAGTCCATGCTCGACGATTTGGGTGTCCGCCCGACCGTGACCCTGAACGCGCGCACGATCGAGGAATATCCCCGGACCGCCGAGGCGGTCATGGATGCGGGCTGGGAGTTCAATGCGCATTCCTATGAACAGATGCCGATGCACAAACTCAAGGATGAACGCGCCGTCATCGACAAGTCGCTCAAGATCATCGGTGACTTCTGCGGCAAACGGCCGCGCGGCTGGTTCGGCCCGGGCCTGACCCAGACCTATCAGACGATCGACCATCTGGCCGACGCCGGGGTCGAGTATATCGGCGACTGGGTTCTCGACGATCAGCCGGTCCGCCTGAAGACCACCGGCGGCAAGCCGATGGTCGCACTGCCCTACAATTACGAACTCCATGACATCGTGATGATGGCGGTTCAGCATCACCAGTCCCAGGAGTTCAAAACCCGCTCCCTCGATTACTTCGACACGGTCTACGCCGAGAGCCACGAGCACACGCGGATCATGGCCGTGGCCATGCACCCCTACCTGTCGGGCTCTCCGCACCGGATCAAATACGTACGTGAGACCTTCGAGCATATCCTCTCCCATCCGGGCGTGGTGTGCTGGGACGGCGAGCAAATCCTCGACTGGTTCAACAAGGCACAGCCCTTGCCCAAATCCCGGAAAAAGAAATCCGGTGCCAAGAAAAAGAAGGGCTAACCGAGCATGACGGATGTGAAGATTCCCGAAGACCGGGCGGGCGCGTTTGTGCCCCACAACATCACCGAACCGATCCGTGGATCGGGCCAGGGCCCGCTCGCCGGCAAGACGTTCGCGGTCAAGGACCTCTACCATATCGCCGGGCGCAAGGTGTCGAACGGCAACCCCGACTATTATGACTGGGTCGAGCCCAAGACGAAGACGTCGGTTGCGGTCCAGCAGCTCCTGGATGCCGGCGCCGATATCGTCGGCATTACGGTGTGCGACGAGTTCTTCTACAGCCTGTCCGGCGACAATGCCCATTACGGCGCGCCCAGGAACCTGCGCGCACCCGGGCGCATGCCCGGCGGCTCGTCATCCGGCTCCGCTGCGGCAATGGGCGCTGAAATGTGCGACTTCTCGCTCGGTTCCGACACCGGCGGGTCCGTGCGGGTACCGGCGTCTTTCTGCGGCTTGTATGGGATACGCCCCACCCACGGCCGGGTGGACCTGTCCAATGCCCATCCGATGGCGCCCTCTTTTGACACGGCCGGCTGGTTCACCAACGATGCGAAACTGTTCCGCGATATCGGACCGGTCCTGCTCGACGGAAACACAACTGCAGGCACACCCGAGCGCATGCTGGTCCTGACCGACGCATTCGACCGCGCCACGCCGGACGTGAAGCAGGCGCTCGAATCCGTCCTCGCCGCCGCAGCTGACGTCCTGCCAACCGGTGAGCCGGTCGCCGTCGCGGGCGAGGATACCCTCGATGTGTGGTGGGATGCCTTCCGGGTGATTCAGGCCAGCGAAGTCAAGCAGACCAACGTGCCCTGGGTCGAGGAACATCAGCCCAACCTCGGGCCGGGCATTCGCGATCGCTTCGCCATGGCCGCCGCGATCACAGCCGAGGAAACCGAGGCCGCCAACGCCGTCCGGGATCGCGTTCGAAAGCGGGTTCTGGCCCTCGCGGCCCCCGGGACGATCCTCTGCCTGCCCTCGGCACCGGTAATCGCGCCGCCGCTCGACGCCGGTGCGGAGGATCTGGAGTTCTTCCGGTCCAACACGATGGCGCTGACATGCATCTCGGGCCACACCGGTTTGCCGCAGATCGCCATCCCCGCCGCCAACGTCAACGGCTGCCCGATCGGGCTGTCCTTCATCGGCTGGCCCGGCGGTGACGAAGCCCTCCTCGAGCTCGCCGTCGCGCTGCAATCCTTCTGTATCCGCTAGGCGCATAGACATGCTGGAAGCCATCCATCCAGACTTGCTCGGAGGCGTCGCGGCGGTCCTGACAACGATCGCGTTCGTGCCGCAGGTCATGAAATCCTGGCGCTCCGGCTCGACCCGGGATGTTTCGCTGGGAATGTTCGTGATCTTCACGACCGGGCTTTCCCTGTGGCTCGTCTACGGCTTCGTCATCGCATCCCGGCCGATCATCATCGCGAACGTCGTGACTCTCGGCCTCACCGGCATCATCATTGCCCTCAAGCTGCGGGACATGTTCGGACGGACGCCGCGCACACCGGCAGCGGACTAGACTTCAGACGCTCCGTCAGACCGGGAGAGACATGATATGACCAGCACACATCCGGAAATCCATGGCGATTGTGACCCGCGGTTTCAGGCTGTTCGCGACGCGCTCGCCAACAATTTCGCCACCCATGACGAGCTCGGCAGCGCCGTGACGGTCTATCATGAGGGTCAGAAAGTCGTCGATCTCTGGGGCGGCCATATGGATGCCGCGCGCAGCAAACCGTGGCGCGAAGACACGCTGTGCATCATGTACTCGATCGCCAAGAGCATATGCGCCACGAGCGTACATATCCTCGCCGACCGGGGCCTGGTCGACCTTGAAGCGCCGGTCGCAGACTACTGGCCGGAATTCGCCCAGAACGGCAAAGAGGGCGTTCTGGTCCGGCATATCATTTCGCACAATTGTGGAGTCTGCTTCGCCGACGCAACCGAAGCCGGCGATGTCTACAACTATGACCGCATGATCGCGGCGCTTGAGGTTCAGGCCCCCGCCTGGCCGGCCGGCTCCAGGGGGGCCTACAACACAGTCAATATCGGCTTTCTTGCGGGCGAGGTCGTGCGCCGCGTCACGGGCACACCCATCCCGCAGTTCGTTCAGGAGAACATCTGCGGCCCACTGGGCGTGGACTATCAGATCGGTGTCCGCGAAGAAGACCTCGACCGGGTCGCCGACCTTCAGCCGAACCCGGCCGGCAGCGCGATGGCCGCGCAGGCCGCGGCGGGTGAAACGCCCCTCTCCCGCGCCTGGCGACCCAACCCGAAGCCTATGAACACCGACGTCCAGAACAGTCGCGAGTTTCGCACGGCAGGCATTCCATCCTTCGGCGGTTTCGGCGAGGCCCGTGCCATGGCGCGCATCTACGCCATGCTGGCCAATGGCGGCGAGATCGACGGCGTGCGCATTCTGTCCCCCGAGGCCGTCGCCCGCGCCACGGTCACCCAGTGGACAGAAGAAGCCGACGGCATGACCGGGCGGCCAATGCGCTATGCCATGGGTTACGCGAAGAACCCGCCGGGCGCGGCGATCATGGGCCCGAACGAGAACGCGTTCGGACATCTGGGGTCCGGCGGCGCACGTGCGCTCGCGGACCCGGACCGCAACCTCGCCCTGTGTTTCGTCTCAGATCTTCACAGCGAGGGGTTTGGGGTGGGTGTGCGCACCGAAGCCATCGTCGACGCCGCATTCGCGGCCCTCTAGGCGCAACCGGCATCGGCCCAACATAAGTCAGTCGTAGCAGCCGGCCAGCCGGGCGCGCTGGCGCACCAGCCCCAGGACGATATCAATCGTGGGTGTCGGCACATCGACAATACGGCCAAGTTCCTGGACCGATGCCACGAGAGCGTCGATCTCCATGGGGCGACCCAGTTCGAGATCCTGCAGCATCGACGTCTTGTGGTCGCCCACGTCACGCGCGCCGGCAATCCGCTTGTCCACGTCGATCGGGAACTTTACGCCGAGTGCCTCACCCACCACCTGCGCCTCGAGCATCACCGACCGGATCACCGCGCAGACGTCAGGATCGTCGATCATCTGCGCCAGCGTGCCGCCGGTCAGGGCCGAGATCGGGTTGAGAGACACATTGCCCCAGAGTTTGACCCACATCTCATCGCGGATACGCGGCCGGACAGGTGCACGAAAACCGGCATCCGAGAGCAACGCCGACAGGGCCAGCACCCGCTCGGTCTTTTCTCCGGACGGTTCACCGAGGGTGAAGCGGTTGCCGTACTCGTGCCGAATGACACCGGGCGCCGTGATTTCCGCCGCCGGGTAAACCACGCAGCCGATCGCGCGCTCGGGCCCGATCAGGTCCCATTGCCGGTTGCCCGGATCAACCGATGCCACCCGCGTGCCCTCATGGGCACCATCGAGTTTGTAGAAATACCACCAGGGCACGCCATTCTGGGCGGTCACCACAGCGGTCTCCGGCCCGAAGAGTGGGGCCATCTGGTCCGCAACGGCGGCGGCCGAATGGGCTTTGAGGGTCACGATCACGATGTCCTGCGGCCCGGCTTCGACCGGATCATCCGTGCAGTTGACGGTGACGGTTTTGTCCTCCGCATCCTCGCGGACGAGGCGCAGGCCGTTCTCCCGCATGGCCGCAAGATGCGGTCCCCGGGCGATGCAGGTGACTTCGGCATTCCCGGCGTCCGCCAACTCAACGGCCATATAGCCGCCGATCGCACCCGCCCCGAAAATACAGACCTTCATATCCGAACCCTAAAGCCCCAGCTTCTCGTGCAGGCCGATGCGCTGCATCTTGCCCGTCGCGCCCTTTGGAATTTCGTCGAGGATGATCACCTTGCGCGGCACCTTGAAGTCCGCCAACCGTTTTGCGGCGAAGTCCCGGACCGACTGCTCATCGGTCTCCTCGCCTTCCTTGAGAACGATCGCGGCGGCGACCTCCTCACCCAACTTGTCGTGGGGATAGGCGAAGGTCAGCGCCTGGGCGATCGCAGGATGGTCCAACAGGATTTCATCCACCTCCCGGGGGCTGATCTTCTCGCCGCCACGATTGATGATTTCCTTCAGACGGCCCGTGATTGCCAGATAACCCTCATCGTCGAACTGGCCCTGGTCGCCGGTCCGAAACCAGCCATTCGTGAAGCCCTCGGCGTTGGCTTTGTCGTTGGCCTCGTAGCCCGCCGTCACATTGGGGCCACGAATAACGATCTCACCTATCTCGCCATGGGCCAGAATATTGCCGTCGTCACCCATGATCTCGACCTCGGGCCCAGCGGCAATTCCAACCGAGCCGGGCTTGCGGGCGGCGGGCGGCAGCGGGTTCGAGGCCATCTGATGCGCCGCCTCCGTCATCCCGTAGGATTCGATCACCGGACAGCCGAACGTATCCTCCAAAGACGCCATCACCTGCGGCGGCAGAGACGAAGACGACGACCGGATGAAGCGCAGATCCATGGCCGCCAGCGTCTCGGCGTTGCGCGCGGCGCGCGCGACGATCGCCTGATGCATGGTCGGTACGGCCGTGTACCAGGTCGGCGTCGCATCCTCGAACCAGCGGAACACACCCAAGGCATTAAAGCCGGGTGTGCAATAGGTGCTGCCGCCCGCCGCGAGGCTGGAGAGCACAGCGGCGATAAGCCCGTGGATGTGGAAGAGCGGCATGATGTTGACGCACCGATCACCCGGCGTCAGCGCCAGAGTGGCGCCAATATGCTGGGCAGACGCACATATATTGACCTGGCTGAGAGGCACAATTTTGGGCCGCGACGTCGTGCCGGAGGTATGCAGCACCAAAGCGATGTCGTCGGGCGTTGCATTGCCCGGTGTCGACGCCGGACCGGCGGCCGATGCGCCATCAACGGATATCTCGAACATGCCCGCCGCATCATCGCCGGACGTGGTGAGCTCCAGAACCGGAATGTCCATCGATGCCGCAACCTCGATCGCGGGCGACTCGCTGCCTGCCTCAACGAACAGGGCCTTCGCGTTGAGGTCCTCAAGGTAGAATCTAAACTCTTCCGCACGGTATCCCGGATTGAGCGGCGCCGTCGTCGCACCCGCCGCAACGGCCACGAACGCCGTCGCCATTTCAGGTCCGTTCGGCAACACGATCGCAACCCGATCATTACGGCCGATCCCCAATCGGTTCATATCCACAACCGTCTTCTCGACCAGCGCGCGAAGTCCCCCATAGGTCAACGGCGTGCGCTCCGGTGCCGCAATCGCGATATCGCCGTCAGCACCTGTCCCGATCAATTCATAAACCGTGTTCGCCATGGAACCTCCCGCATTTGAAACCGCCACCGCCGCCGATGGCGTGGTGATAGTTCTTGAATAAGCGAAAGGAGACAGTCACCGCAATGCGTGGCGTGACGGCGGCGTCAAATTGTCCGGCCGGTCAAACGAGGATATCGACCCGCGGACCATCCGTTGCGAATGCCGTTGCCTCGCCGGGGAGCAGGATATCCTGGTCAAACCCGAGCGACGGATAACCCGCCGCGGCGTGCGCCGGGACGACGGCATCGCCCTCGGTTTTTGCCGTCTCCTGCGCGAAATACTGCGCCAGAAAAAGTGGGCTCGGGCCATGCTGTCCACGCGCGGTAGCAGCCCGGCCCTGGTTTTCGCGATGGAGTTCCACCTCAACAAACACCCGCGCGCGCGACGCGCGCAGCGGCTGCTGAAGCGACCGATGTTCATTGCGATCGGAGCTCAACGTGGCGGACGGATATCCAACACGCAGAGTGGCGGCTACGGCAGCCGGGCGCATCCGCGCGGCATTTGCCGCGGCGTCTGCACCTAATCCGATACGGTCTGGTAGGTTTGGTGTCACTTCGCGCCCAGAGTTGCGAACTTCATATGTCTACGATTTTATAGAAATACATATAAATATAAACATCAGATTACTTACAATTGTATCTTTCGTTAACCATAAATACTGACTGGTCTCGACTGTTAGTAGGTATTTTTTGCCGATGTGAATTAATTACCGGCAATTATTACCCTTTGTTAAGACCTCCTGCGTACTTTGCTCGGGAATTGTCTGCGCAGAAAGTGCGGATTGAAGAACTCAACCTTCAGGTAGGAGGTACAGAATGTCGGACCTGGCCCAAATGGCTGAAGCGGGAAGTGCGCCCGAACCAGACGACAGCAAGCCGCTGTCGGACCTGGTCGGCCTGCTCGTGGCGTCCGGTGACCTCTTCTACGAATGGGATCTGGAAACCGATTCCATCGGCTGGACCGGACATTTGTCCGAGATTATCAGCATTTCTGACGTTGACGCTGTTGCGACCGGCGACCGCTTCCTCAACCGCATTCATCCCGAAGACCTGCCGCACCGGATGATCGCGCTCTCCAACCATTTCGCGCACGGCGAATCCTTCGACCGCGAGTTTCGGCTGCGTGACGATTCCGGTCAATTCATCTGGATTCAGGAACGCGCCGTCGTCACCAAGACTAGAAACGACAAACCACTCAGCCTGACCGGCGTGATTCGGTGCATCGAAGACCGGAAGCGCTCCGAAGAAGAAGCGACCTTCCTATCCAACCATGACGCCCTGACCGGACAGTATAACCGGTTGCGATTGCGCGAAGCGCTTGAGCATACAATCTCCCAGAGCCTGCACCGCAACCAACGCGGCGGACTGCTTCTGGTCGGCCTCGACAAGCTGAACATCGTCTCGGACGTCTATGGCGAGGATACGGCAGATGCCATCGTGCTCGCGGCCGCACGTCGAATCGAAGACTGCATGCGCACCGGCGACGTCGTCGGACGGGTTGGGTTCGACAGGTTCGCCGTAATCGTCAATCGCTGCAGCCCCGAGGAGCTCTCGACCATCGCCGGCCGTTTCCTGGCAACAATCCGCGAGACCCCCATCGCAACGCCGGCCGGGCCGATGACGATTACCGCATCGATCGGCGTCTCTCTGTTCCCCGACGATGCGCCGACAGCGCGCGAAGTCGTGGCCAACGCCGACAATGCTCTACGCGGCGCACGGCGCCTCGGGTGTGACTGCTATCTCGAATATAGCGATTTGCCGGAGCACACGCGCACCGAACGGCCCGATCTTGTGGTCGCAGAGCAAGTGAAACAGGCGCTGAAAGATGAGCGCTTCACGCTCGCCTTTCAGCCGATCGTGTCCACCGTTACCGGCGAGGTCACATTCTACGAGGGCCTCGCCCGGATGCTGGACGACGATGGCAAACCGATCGCAGCCAGCGGGTTCGTGCCGGTGGTTGAACAGATGGGCTTGATGCGCCTGATCGACCGGAAGGTTCTCGGGCTCGGATTGGACGTGCTCGAACGCAATCCGGAGATGAAACTGTCGATCAACGTGTCGGGTATGACCGCGGTCGACCCGATGTGGCTGCGCCAACTCGAAGAGCGCCTGCAGGATCGCCGCGATCTCGCGTCACGACTGATACTCGAGATCACGGAAACCGTCGCACTCGACGATATTGATGATTCATCGCGCTTCGTGAATTCACTCAACAAGTTCGGCTGCCGGGTGGCGCTAGACGATTTCGGCGCCGGCTTCACATCCTTCCGTCACTTGCGTGCGCTCAATGTCGCCATGGTCAAGATCGACGGGTCCTTCGTCAGGGGCCTGACCCAGAACGACGAAAATCTTCTGTTCGTCCGCACCCTCGTCAATCTGGCAAAGGGGATCGGGCTGGAATCTGTCGCGGAATGGGTTGAAACCGAAGCGGAGGCCGAGCTGCTCAAGCGGGAAGGCGTCGACTATCTTCAGGGCTGGCATTGCGGACGGCCGGAGATCAATCCTGACTGGATGAAGTGAGGTCTGGACCCCCGGGTCTGGGCGTGACGCGTGAGCGTCTCAGCGCGCCAATTCGTCGAGCTGCCGACGCAAGTTCTCGATTTGCGTCTTCAGATCATCGAGCTTCGTCTCGTCGTCACTCGATGCGGCGCCACCGGCATCGCCATCCCGCGGACCCTCACCATTCGTCCCACCGAAGGGTGTGAACGCCTGGAAGGCGCGCTCGAAGACCGCCATGTTCTGGCGGCCAAGCTCTTCCCATTGCGCGAACGGATTCATGGTCTGGCCGACCGTGCCCTGCATATATTCACGCATCCGACCCTGATTGTTCGAAAACGCATCCATCGACGCTTCCAAATAGTTCGGCACCATCGTCTGTAGGCTGTCGCCATAGAACTGGATGAGCTGACGCAGAAAACTGATCGGCAGCAAATTCTGCCCCTTGCTCTCTTCTTCGAAGATGATCTGGGTCAGGACCGAGCGCGTGATGTTGTCGCCCGATTTGGCATCAATCACCTGAAATTCCGATCCCGCCTTTACCATCTGGGACAAATCATCGAGCGTCACATACTTGCTCGTCGACGTGTTGTAGAGCCGACGATTGGCATACTTCTTGATGATTATCGGGTCTGTTTTGTCTGTATCGGCCATGGGTCGCGGTACCGCAATGTTCGCCTGTAGGGCTTTAAGTATAGCAGAAAAAGGAACTATGTTGCATCGCAGCGCATAATTGTCCCGGCGGCATTGTCCCGGTGGCGATTCCGCCAAGCGTGAGGCTATAGTCGATCATCATGACCGAACAGCCGGATTTCGCAGCCCTCGCGCGGCAATATCTCGATCTTTGGGAAGATCAGCTCTCGGCAATGGCGGCCGATCCTGATCTGGCCGAACAGACCGCACGTTTCTTCGACACGATGACGCAACTGGGCGCAATCTCGCACCCCATGGGCGCCTCCGGACTGGCAGCCCTCATGGCCCAGATGTCCGGCCATGCGAGCGCAACGACGGACGGATCCGATGGACCCAAAGACCAACCCACCTCCGCGGCTGGGGCCGCGTCCGCTGCCGCTGCACCTGATGACCGCGATCAACGGCTGGACGAGCTCACGCGGCGCCTTGCCGATGTTGAGGAACGACTCCATCGACTGGAATCCGGAGATCGCGGCGCGCGCCGCGCAACTGCAAAAAAGCCTGCCGGCGGAACCACCGGCCGAAAACGAAGCTGACCCGTTCACCAACGCTGTCGAGACCGAAATTGCCGCACGGCTGACGGCATTCTCGGCCGGCGTGAATGCCTATCGCCACCACCCCTATCATCGCCAGCTGCCCGACCCGCCGACGTTGTGGGAGTCGGGTGCGACCCGCCTGCTCGACTACGGGCCGGCTGACGGCCGCCCGATCCTGTTCGTCCCCTCCCTGATCAACCGGGCCTACATCCTCGATCTGTCCGAACGGCGTAGCCTCATGCGCTGGCTCGCGGCCGAGACCGGGCTTCGCCCGCTGCTCGTGGATTGGGGGCTGCCCGGACCCGCGGAGCGTAATTTCACGCTTACCGACTACATCACCGGACCACTCTCAGGCGCGCTCGATCAGGCCAACACAGCTGCGGGTGGGCCGGTGCCGGTGGTCGGCTACTGCATGGGTGGGTTGCTGTCTCTCGCCCTCGCGGCGATCCGGCCCGCCGATGTCGCAGCGTTGGCATTGCTCGCCACCCCATGGAACTTCCATGCCGAGCGCGTCGCCCAGGCCGAAGCGCTTGCCCGGACCGTCGAGGCGTCCACCCCTCTTCTGGAGGCGTATGGCGAGTTGCCGGTGGACATCATCCAGTCGATGTTCTCGGCGCTCGACCCGTTCCTGGTCACCCGCAAGTTCATCCGCTTCGCGACGGCGCAAACCGACAGCCCGGCCGCAGAGGCGTTTGTTGCGCTGGAAGATTGGCTGAATGACGGGGTCCCCCTGTCCGGGCCGGTTGCGCGCGAATGCATGGGCGGCTGGTACGGCCGCAACGCGCCTCACCTGGGGCAATGGGTGGTCGACGGCACGGCCGTCCGGCCCGAGGCGATCAATATCCCGGCGCGGGTGCTGATCCCTCAACAGGACCGAATCGTCCCGCCCGCATCGGCCCAGGCTTTGGCGGACGCGCTGCCGAACGCCGAAGCGAGCAGCACGCCGCTCGGTCATATCGGGATGGTCGCAGGCTCGCGCGCCCAGGCGCTTGTCTGGGAGCCGCTCGCCGAATGGCTGTCGGGGGTCTCCCCCCGTTAGTGGGTCGCCCGGTAGTTCGCTGGACTCCGACCCTTACCCGGTCTATATCCAATAAGGACTGAAAAACAGCGGATTTCGGCGGATTCGTGCAGTACGCACACCGTCCCGGCCGATCCGTGAAATCGATCAGGAGAGATAGAATGTCGGACGTCGTGATTGCCGGTGCAGCCCGGACCCCTGTCGGAGCCTTCAACGGCGCCCTCGCCAGCCTGAGCGCTGCAGAACTGGGCACCGTCGCGATCTCAAACGCGCTCGAGCGGGCCGGAGTCCCGGCCGCAGATGTCGACGAAGTGGTCATGGGTCAGGTCCTGACAGCCGCGACCGGCATGAACCCCGCCCGCCAGGCGCTGCTCGCCGCGGGCATTCCGGACGATCGCACGGCGTATCTGATCAACCAGGTCTGCGGCTCGGGCCTGCGTGCCGTCGCCCAGGGCTTTCAGGCGATCAAGCTCGGTGAAGCCGATGTTATCGTCGCCGGCGGCCAGGAAAGCATGAGCCAATCGCCTCATGCGTCGCAGATGCGCAACGGCACCAAGATGGGCGACGTCAAGCTCGTCGACACGATGATCAACGACGGCCTGTGGTGTTCGCTGATGGGCTACCACATGGGCACCACGGCCGAGAACGTCGCGGAGAAATGGCAGATCACGCGGGACGAACAGGACGCGTTTGCGGCCGGCTCCCAGCAAAAGGCAGAGGCGGCCCAGAATGACGGGCGCTTCGCCGACGAAATCGCGGCCGTGACGATCACGACACGCAAGGGCGAGACCGTCGTCGACGCGGATGAGTATCCCCGCCACGGCACCACGACCGAGACCCTCGGCAAGCTCCGCCCCGCCTTCTCCAAGGAAGGTACTGTCACGGCAGGCAACGCCTCGGGAATCAACGACGGCGGTGCGGCGACGGTCCTGATGAGTTCCGACGAAGCTGCCAAGCGCGGCATCACCCCGCTGGCGCGGATCGCCTCCTGGGCGACCGCCGGCGTCGACCCGGCCGTGATGGGCTCGGGCCCGATCCCGGCCAGCCGCAAAGCGCTGGAACGCGCGGGCTGGAGCGTCGGCGATGTCGAACTGGTCGAGGCCAACGAGGCCTTCGCCGCCCAGGCGATCGCGGTCAACCGCGACATGGGCTGGGACCCGGAGATCGTCAACGTCAATGGCGGCGCCATCGCGATCGGACATCCGATCGGTGCCTCGGGTGCCCGGGTGCTGGTGACGCTGCTGCACGAAATGCAGAAACGCGATGCCAAGAAGGGCCTCACGACCCTGTGCATCGGCGGCGGCATGGGCATCGCGCTCTGCGTCGAGCGGGACTAGCCAGACAAGCATAACGGGGAACGCATCATTCATCGCGGGTAACACAGAAGCGCCGGTCTGAGGCGTCACCTATCCGCATTACCGGGAGAGTAAAATGGGCCGAGTAGCACTGGTTACCGGCGGCACCCGAGGAATCGGTGCCGCGATCGCGATCGCATTGAAGAATGCTGGCCGTGACGTCGTCGTCAATTACGCGGGCAACGATCATGCGGCGCGCGAGTTCGAGGAATCGACCAGCATCAAGGTGATGAAGTTCGATGTCTCCGACCATGAGGCGGTCGCCGCTGCCACCGCACAGATCGAGACAGATCTCGGGCCGATCGAAATCCTGGTCAACAACGCCGGCATCACGCGTGACAGCACGATGCATCGCATGACCTACGAGCAGTGGAAGGAAGTGATCGACACCAACCTGTCGGGCGTCTTCAACTGTTCACGCGCGGTCATCGAGGGCATGCGCGAGCGCAGCTTCGGCCGGATCGTCAACATCGGCTCGATCAACGGCCAGGCCGGCCAGTATGGCCAGGTCAACTACGCCGCAACCAAATCGGGCATCCATGGCTTCACCAAGGCTCTGGCCCAGGAAGGCGCGGGCAAGAACATCACGGTCAACGCCATCGCACCGGGCTATGTGGACACCGACATGGTGCGCGCCGTGCCGCCGGAGGTGCTTGAGAAGATCATCGCCGGCATCCCCGTCGGGCGGCTGGGCAAGGCCGACGATATCGCGCGCGGCGTGATTTTCCTGACTGCAGACAATGCGGACTTCGTCACCGGGTCGACCCTGTCGATCAATGGTGGCCAGCACATGTACTAGGCGGCCGCGCACGAACGGCACCCGAAGATGCTCGAACTTCTGACCGATCCGGCCGCCTGGGCCAGCTTGCTGACCCTGACCCTGCTCGAGGTTGTGCTCGGCGTCGACAATGTGATTTTCCTGTCGATCGTCACGTCGCGCCTGCCGGCCGCACAACAGCCCCGCGCGCGGCGGATCGGGCTGATCCTGGCGCTCGGTGGCCGGGTGGTGCTGCTGCTCGCGCTCGGCTGGCTGATCGGGCTCACCGCTCCGCTGCTCTCGTTTCTGGGGGTCGAGCTTTCCTGGCGTGATCTGATCCTCGCGGTCGGCGGGCTGTTCCTGATCTACAAGGCCACGACCGAGATCCACGTGATGCTCGAGGGAGAGAACGCCGGAGGCCATGGCGGCAAGCCCGGCTCGGCGGTGTTCGCCGCCGTGCTGGTGCAGATCTTCCTGCTCGATCTGGTCTTCTCGCTGGACTCGGTCCTGACCGCCATCGGCATGGCCGACGAGATCATCATCATGGTCGCGGCCGTGACCATCGCGATCGGCGTGATGATCGTCGCCGCCGAACCCCTCAGCGCATTTGTGCAGCGGCACCCGACCGTGAAGATGCTGGCGCTGTCGTTCCTGCTGCTGATCGGCGTGGCGCTGATTGCCGACGGGTTCGAGTTCCACATCCCGCGCGGATACCTCTACTTCGGCGTCGCGTTCGCCACCGCCATAGAGATTCTCAACCTGATTGCCCGCAAGCGCCGCACCGATCCAAGCGCGGACACGGCAGGATGAGCCGCGAATATCCCAAACGGCCCATCGCGGGGGTCGGGGTCGTTGTGCTGCGGGACGATCAGGTCCTGATGATCCGCCGCGGGCGTGAACCGCGCATCGGTCAGTGGAGCATCCCCGGCGGCAAACAGGAACTCGGCGAGACCTGGCAGGAAACTGCGGTGCGCGAAATCCGCGAGGAGACCGGCGTCGAGATCGACGTGATCGGCATCGTCGATGTGGTCGATGCGATCGTGCGCGATGGCGACCCGCCGCGCCCGGGCACGGCCGAGGACGGCACCGAAGGGGTTGGCATGGCGGCGGCGAATGACGACGGGGACGCGACCGTCGTCCCACTGCATGACACACCGCGGGTGCGATACCACTACACCCTCGTCGATTGCGCCGCGATCTGGACCGGCGGCGAGCCGGTGGCCGGCGGCGATGCCGCCCACGCCGAATGGTGGCCCCTCGACCGGATCGATGAACTATCTCTCTGGTCCGAGACGGTCCGTATCATCACCGAGGCCGCGGCCCTCGCCGCAGCCGGACGACGCGGGCCCCGTTGAACGCAACACCCCCGACACATGCAAACACACGCGCCACCTTGATCGGCCTGTCGGCGGTGCTGATCTGGTCCACGCTCGCGCTATTTGGCGCGCTGGCCGGACCGGTCCCACCCCTGCAACTCGTCGCGATGGCCTTCACGATCGTCTTCGCCCTGACCCTGACCGTCTGGCTGCTGCGGGGCGATAACCCATTGGTCCATTTGCGCCAGCCCGCATCCGTCTGGGCTCTCGGGATCGCCGGCCTGTTCGGCTATCACCTGCTGTATTTCGTCGGTATCCAGAATGCGCCCCCGGCGGATGCAAACCTGATCAACTATCTCTGGCCGATGTTGATCGTGCTGTTCTCTGCCTTGTTGCCGTCCAACACCGGGATCGGACGCCTGCGCTGGTATCACCTCGTCGGCGCGGCGCTCGGCCTGGCCGGCACCGCGCTGATCGTCATGGGCAACGGCCTCTGGGACGGGAGCCTGCGTATCCGCGCCGACTATACCGGCGGCTATCTGGCGGCGGCCGGCGCCGCGCTCGCCTGGTCGGGATACTCGGTGTTGTCACGCAGGTTCGCGCATATCTCGACCGACGCCGTCGGTGCCTTCTGCGGCGGCACGGCGCTGCTGGCCTGGATCGCCCATCTTGCACTCGAGACGACCGTCTGGCCCAGCGGGGTCCTCGCCTGGCTCGCGGTGTTCGGCCTCGGCCTCGGGCCCGTGGGCGCGGCCTTCTTCGTCTGGGACCACGGTGTCAAACATGGCGACCTGCGGGTGCTCGGTGCCGCCGCCTACGCAGCCCCCCTGCTGTCGACGGCGCTTCTGGTCGCCGCCGGGTTGGCGGAGGGGACCTGGACGCTGGCCCTGGCCTGCGCGCTCATCGTCGCGGGCGGGCTTCTCGCCGCCCGCGAGATGCTCACACGCGCCAGCTAGTCGCCCGCTAGTTGCCGTCCTGCGCGCCCGTGAAAGCGCGCATGTGGAACCCGGCCTGATCCGGCGTGTAGACATACGCGCGCCCGATCGGGCACGCCCGCCGCGCCTGGCACCCCTGCCCCATGCAATCGCCGCTATCGGGGCCCATGATATGCCCGACGCACGCCGGGACATCGTATGTGGCGCTGGCGAATGCGCCGACAGGACAGGCCGACAGGCAGGGCCTGTCCGCACAGCTGTCGCAGGGTGACGGGTGCGTGTCCGCTTGTGCTAGCTCTAGTTTCTCTGGGAACGCCAATGCTCCGCGATAGGCATGCCACAGCCCGAACTCCGGATGGATCAGCACACCGAGCGGCGACGGATCGACAGGTTCGGCCCGCTGCGCCCAGCGCTGGAACGGCAGATGGGGTGGCCCGCCGAACGGGAACAGAGCCGTGGCGCCAATATCCGCCGCAACCGCGTCCAGAACGTCCGTTATCCAGGCATCGAGGGGGTTGGCGCCGTCGGCATAGGCGTCACGCACGCCATCGAACGCGGCCCACATGTCCGGCCCGGCATTGCCGACCATGACCAGCGTCGCAGGGTCACCCGGAACACGATCCGCAGGCATGGGGTGGAACCCGCCGCGGGCAATCAGCCCGTGTGCGGCAAGTGCTGAATGAATTGCAGGGCTATCCGGCACGACAAGAGCAACTATTCCGCCGCGATGGCCTTTTTCAGATAGTCCCGGTCGAGAAGCTCGGCTATCTGAACCGAGTTCAGGGCCGCGCCCTTGCGCAGATTGTCCGAGACAACCCAGATGTTCAGCCCGTTCTCGATCGTCGGATCCTCGCGGATGCGGCTCACATAGACCGCGTCCTCGCCGGCCGCCTCCTTGGGCGTGACATAGCCTTCGTCGGCGCGGTGATCGACCAGCACCACCCCCGGTGCATCGCGCAGGGCCGCGCGCGCGGCCTTGGCCGACACATCACGGGAAAACTGGATGTTGATTGACTCGGCATGGCTGACGAACACGGGCACCCGCACGCAGGTGGCCGTGACCTTGATTTTCGGGTCGAGGATCTTCTTGGTCTCGACCGTCATCTTCCACTCTTCCTTGGTCGATCCGTCATCCATGAACGTATCGATATGGGGAATGACGTTGAAGGCGATCGGCTTGGTGAACTGCTTCGCCTCGACCGGGTCGTTCACATAGACCGCGCGGGTCTGATTGAAGAGCTCGTCCATCGCATCCTTGCCGGCGCCCGACACCGACTGATAGGTCGACACGACCACCCGCTCGATGCCGAAGGCTTCGTGCAGGGGCTTGAGTGCGACCACCATCTGGATCGTCGAGCAATTCGGGTTGGCGATGATATTGCGCTTGGTATAGCCGGCCGCCGCCTCGGGATTGACCTCGGGCACGATCAGCGGCACGTCGGGGTCCATGCGGAACTGGGACGTGTTGTCGATGACGATGCAGCCCGCAGCCGCAGCCTTGGGCGCGTATTTCGCAGACACCTTGGAGCCCGGCGAAAACAGGCCGATATCGGTTCCCGCAAAGTCATACTCGGCCAGATTCTGGACGATCAGGGTCTGGTCTTCGCCAAACGAAACCTCGCGCCCGACCGAGCGTTCGCTCGCCAGTGCAACCACCTCATCCACCGGGAACTCGCGCTCCGCCAGCGTTTGCAGAATTTCGCGGCCGACATTTCCCGTCGCACCGACCACCGCAACCTTGTAACCCATGGGTCCAATCCTCTGATCCCCGGCCACGGCGGCCGGGTGCGGGCGATGACATAAGCCCGAACCGCCGGTTTTGCAAGGTTTGAGCGCCGATTGCATCGCCGGTCACCGGCCTGCGATAGTCCTTCCATGCGCAGAATTGTATTGGCCCTGACCACATTTGCGGCAGTCCTCGCGGCCGCGACAGCGACCCTCGAAGCGCAATCAGGCAACACGATCACCGGATTCCCGGCGGCCGAAGATGGGGCCAGCCTGTCATTTCCGGTGGGCGAGGCACGGCTCAAAGTGCGTTTCGCGGGTGTCACCGCACCCGCACCCACCGCTTATCCCTATGGTGCCTGGGCGCATCTGGCTCTGGGCGATGCGATCGCGGGCAAGGAGGTGACCTGTCGGCTGTCGGCGGATCGCCGGGATGCCGTCTGCACGACTCCCGGACTGGGAGACCTGGCCCGCTGGGCCGTGATCAACGGCTTCGCCGTACCCGAGCCCGGTGCCGCAGGCGATCCCTATGCGAAAGCCGCCCGTGATGCGCGCGCGGCAAGACGCGGCATCTGGGGTGGCACGCAATAGCGCTGTCTAGGTCTTCCGCGCGACCATGCTCACATAGTTCATGTAGCCATAGAACGTGCCGCCATCGATCCGCCGGTGCGCCTCCGCCCCGAGCGCATCAGCTGCGGCCTGGTCGATCTTACCCGCTGCGACCAGGTAATAGGCGCCGCGCAAGGTCCAACCCAGGGTCAACACGGGCGCGTCCGTATCCAGATGCCCGTGACTACGCGTCGCGGCCGGATCGAACCCGATCTCGCGCAACATGCCGGGCAACCGGCGCACCAGCCAGCGGTCGTGGACATTGTCGTCGACGAAGGCATCGATGCAGGCCTGCAAAGGGTCGTCATCGCCCGTTGCCACCGACATGGTCGTGAAGTCACCGTCATAGATCGCCACCGACCCACCGGCCTTTAAAACCCGGTGTACCTCTGACAAAACACCTTCCGGCCCGGGCACATGGGTCAGCAGCGTGTGCAGCACGACGACATCGAAGCTGGCATCATCAAACGGCAGGTCGCGCGCGTCCGCCTGTTCAAATGAAACATTCCGCAGGTCCACCGCCAGCTCGCGCCCACGCTCAAGGAAAGGTTCCAGTTGATCCACGCCGACCACTTCGCCCACGCCGGGAATCGCGGCGATGGTTCGTGATTGCGGGCCGGTGCCACAGCCGATGTCGAGCACCCGCGCGCCGTTGGGGAAGTCCACATCACCGAGATAGGACTGGAGTGCGGTCGCCTGCTGCGGGGTCGCCGCCCGACGCTCCAGGCTTTCCTTCATCCCGTCCAGAATTTCGTCCGGGATCGCATCCGGGTCCACATAAATATCGGGCATGTCAGTCTCCTCGCCTTGCCGGCTTTCTATGTGCCAGAATTCGCACCATGACCGAACGGTTTTCGACCTATGGCGACTTTTGGCCGCACTATCTGCGCGAGCATGCGCGCCCGCAAACCCGCGCATTCCACTATGCGGGCACGCTCTCAGGTGTCTTGCTGGTCGGCTTCGCCGTGGTGATCGGTCCGTGGTGGCTCGCGCTGGTGGCGCTGGTGGCCGGCTACGGACCGGCCTGGATCAGCCACGGGCTGATAGAACGCAACCGCCCCGCCACCTTCAGCCATCCTGTGTGGTCACTGCTCAGCGATTTCCGAATGCTTTCTCTCTGGATAACCGGGCGACTGGCTCCCGAATTGGCCGGCGCCCTGGCCATGTCACCGGAGGTTTCATCCGAACGATGAAACGATGGACCCTCCTTGGGTTTCTGGCGCTGGCGGCCTGCGCCGGCGGCCCGTCGGACAACCCCCTGGTCGGCGACTGGCATGTGGCATCGCCGACCGTTTTGCGCGCCCATGGCAACGTCATCGGATTTCGCGAGGAATGCCTGATCGTCAGCGGCAACCGGGTGAATGTGCGCGTCGCGCGGCCGATCGTCTTCGGCGAGGGCATCGACGGCATACGCGTGTGGTACGGCCCACCGGCCGTGGCCGCGCAAAAATCGGAAGCGGACGCGGCGCGGGTGATCTTCATCTCACCCAACCGAATCCAGATCGTCTGGCCCCATGGGGCAGAGACGGGCTATCTGCGCGCGGTCGGGGCCGCGGACGCGCATTTCAGCAACGCCGACTGCAAAACACCTTAGGACGGAAAGTTCAGCTTCCGGAACGAGCCGGCGGGAAGACGACCGGCGACTGGCCCTGTGGAAGGGACCGGCTCCGGGAACTCGCCAGCGCGTTGTCGAGGAGCGCGTTGATACGGCTCTTGGTGTCGACCTGGCCGTCCGCCTGGCCCTGCTCGATCGCCGCCAGCATCGCCTGGGTGACCGAACATTGGCCGCTGGCATGCTGCACACCCGTCGAGGTGTCGACGATCTGCTGGGCAAACGCGGGCGCCACCACGAATAGCGGTGCGACAACGGCAATGCCCAGAACGATCTTACGCATGAACCAACTCCGGATTTATCGCGACAACGCTAACGCCCCGTCCCGCATTCCGTCAAATCACGAACCGCCCAAAAACCGCGAGACGGCTAGGCCGTGAGCCGATCGAGTTCTGCCAGCAGATGGTTGCCCATCTCCTCGGTCGAGACCGGGGTGCAGCCATCCTGCATGATGTCGGCGGTGCGGAAGCCCTCGTTGAGCACGTTCTGCGCCGCCTGCTCGACCAGATCGGATTCTTTGCCCAGGTCGTAGGAATAGCGCAGCATCATGCCAAAGGAGAGGAGCATGGCGATCGGATTGGCCTTGCCCTGCCCTGCGATGTCCGGGGCCGAACCGTGGACCGGCTCGTACATGGCGCGGCGCGCACCCGTAACGGGATCCGGTGCACCGAGGCTCGCCGACGGCAGCATGCCCAGCGACCCGGTCATCATCGCGGCCTCGTCCGACAGGATATCGCCGAACAGATTGTCGGTGACGATGACGTCGAACTGGTGCGGGTTACGAATGAGCTGCATGGCGCAATTGTCGGCCAGGATGTGGTGGAATTCGACGTCGGGGTATTCCTTGGCCACTTCCGCCGACACCTGACGCCAGAACACGCCGGTCTCCATCACGTTGGATTTCTCGGCGCAATGCACCTTGTTGCCGCGCTTGCGCGCCAGCTCGAAGGCGACCCGGCAGATCCGGACGATCTCGTCCTTGGTGTAGGCCTGGGTGTCGACCACGCGGACCGTGCCGTCCTCCAGGGTCTGCTCACCCTTCGGCTCGCCGAAGTAAACGCCCGAGGTAAGCTCGCGCAGGATCATGATGTCGAGCCCCCGCACCACTTCGGGCTTCAGGGTCGAGGCATCGACCATGGCATCCATCACGACGGCCGGGCGGAGGTTTGCGAACAGGTCGAGATCCTTGCGCAGGCGCAGCAGGCCAGCCTCGGGGCGCTGGTCGCGCGGCACATCATCCCATTTCGGGCCACCAACGGCACCGAACAGGACCGCGTCGAGGGTCATCGCCTTTTCCATGGTCTCGTCCTGGATGGACAGGCCATGGGCGTCGAAGCAGGCGCCGCCGACAAGCTCTTCCTGGACCTCGAAGCGAACGGCTTCCTTTGCCTCGAACCAGCCCATCACACGACGGACCTGCTCCATCACCTCAGGTCCGATGCCGTCACCCGGCAGGACCAATACGCTCTTGTTGGCGGCCATTCGTTATCTCCCCGTTGGAATCTTGTTCTGGCGCCGCCTAGGACGCTCGCTTGTAGAGCCAGGGCTGCTGGCTGCGCTGGCCGCCCTCGAAGTCGCCGATATCGTCGCCGCGCTTCATCGTCAGGCCAATATCATCGAGCCCTTCCAGCAGACAATGCTTGAGGAACGAGTCGAGTTCGAACGGATAGACGACGCCGTTGGGTGCGTGCACTTCCTGCTTCTCCAGATCGACCGTGATCTCCGGGTTCTCCGGATCGCTCGCCACGGACATCAGATTGTCGATCTGCTCCTGGGGCAGCTTGACCAGCAGCATGCCGTTCTTGAAGCTGTTGTTGTAGAAAATGTCGGCAAAGGTCGGCGCGATCACCACCTTGATGCCGAAATCCTGCAGCGCCCAGGGTGCGTGCTCGCGCGAAGAGCCACAGCCGAAATTGTCGCCGGCGATCAGGATTTCCGCTTTCGTATAGGGCTCCTGGTCGAGGATGAAATCATCCCGCGGCGTACCGTCTTCGTTGGTCCGCATCTCGAAGAACAGGCCCTTGCCCAGGCCCGTGCGCGCGATCGTCTTCAGGAACTGCTTGGGGATGATCTTGTCGGTGTCGACATTGACCAGCGGCAGCGGTGCGGCCACGCCGGTCACCTTGTTGAATTTTTCCATTCCCAACTCCTAACGTTTGAGCACGAGGCATCCGGCCAGCATGTCATGCAAGGCCTGGCGCCGCGGCGGAATTATTGCCATCAGATAGCCGATGAAGAAGATCACCGTCGACAGGAACTTCGTCCAGTGACGCGCGCTGGCGCGCAAAAACGTCACACGCGTTCCGTGCAGGTCAGTCACATACAACCCCATGAACGCCTTGCCCAGGGTCGCCTGCATCGCGCTGGACTCCATCGCTGCGAAATAGATCCAGGCCACGAACAACGTCATCGAGACCAGCACATGCAGGATCGTGGTGTTGGCCAATTCCTCGGGTGTCGCCGCCAGAAAGGATATTCCGAGCAACGCCGATATGAGCCAGGCGAAACCCCAGATGACTCCAATGTCGACCAGGGCCGCCACGGCGCGCAGGAGAAACCCTCCACGGCGGAGCGGCAGAATATCGCTGGCGGGGGTGTCGCTCATGCGTTCGGGCTACGTGTCCAGATCACGCACGTCGGTGAGCTTGCCCGTGATCGCAGCTGCCGCAGCCATGCCCGGACTCACCAGGTGGGTGCGCCCGCCACGGCCCTGACGGCCCTCGAAGTTGCGGTTCGACGTCGAGGCGCAGCGCTCACCCGGCTCCAGCTTATCGGCGTTCATGGCCAGGCACATGGAGCAACCCGGCTCGCGCCACTCGAAGCCGGCCGCTACCAGGATCTTGTCGATCCCCTCGGCCTCGGCCTGTTCCTTCACCAGGCCCGAGCCCGGCACGACCAGCGCGTGAACGCTATCGGACACCGTGCGGCCTTCCGCGATCGCGGCAACGGCGCGCAGATCCTCGATCCGGCCATTGGTGCACGAACCGATGAACACCTTGTCGACCGCCACATCGGCCATTTTTGTGCCCGGCGCCAGGTCCATATATTCGAGGGACCGCTCCCAGGCCTGACGCTGATTGTCGTCGCGCGCGTCATTCTCGGGGTCCGGCACCGCGCCGGTGATCGGCACCACATTCTCGGGGCTGGTGCCCCAGGTGACCTGCGGCGGAATATCCGGCGCCGAGAGACGCACTTCCTTGTCATAGACCGCGCCCGCGTCGCTGGGGAGCGTGCGCCAATAGGCCTCGGCCGCTTCCCACTCCGCGCCCTTCGGCGCCATCGGCAGGCCCTTGAGATACTCGTAGGCGGTGTCATCGGGTGCCACCAGGCCGGCGCGCGCGCCGCCCTCGATCGACATGTTGCACATGGTCATGCGCCCCTCCATCGAGAGCGCCCGCACCGCGTCACCGGCATATTCGATGACATGACCGGTGCCGCCGGCCGTACCGATGGCACCGATGATCGCAAGGATCATGTCCTTCGCGGTCACGCCGGTGGACAGGTCACCATCGACGGAGACCAGAAAATTCTTGGCCGGGCGCTGCAGCAGGGTCTGGGTGGCGAGCACATGCTCGACCTCCGACGTGCCGATCCCGAAGGCCAGTGCACCGAACGCACCATGGGTGGCCGTGTGGCTGTCGCCGCAAACGATCGTCGTCCCCGGCAGGGTGAAACCCTGCTCCGGGCCGATGATGTGCACGATGCCCTGGCGGATATCATCCATCTCGAACAATTCGATGCCGAACTCCGCGCAATTCTTCGTCAGGGTCTCGACCTGGATGCGCGATTCCTCGTCCGCGATGCCGCCGCTGCGGTCCGTGGTCGGTACGTTGTGATCGGCGACCGCGAGGGTTGCATCGGGCCGGCGGACCGTGCGCCCGTTCAGGCGCAGCCCTTCGAAAGCCTGCGGGCTCGTCACCTCATGCACGAGGTGCCTGTCGATATAGATCAGGCAGGTGCCGTCCTCTTGGGTTTCGACCAGATGGGAGTCCCAGATTTTGTCGAATAATGTTCTCGGCTGAGCCATGAATTTCGTCTTTCCGCTAAGAAAAACGCCCCGTGCGCGAATGCTCCGGGGCGTTGCCTCGATTACGTCGGTGCATCTGCCCGCGCGTAACGCCTACTCTGTTTTGGCGTCCGTCTTGGAAGCCGCGGCGGCGCCCCGGCGGGTCATGCCCCGGCCCGTGGTGCGTTCGGTGATGCGCGCACGCTTGCCGGTCAGGCCACGCAGATAATACAGCTTGGCGCGCCGGACTTTGCCGTGACGAATAACATCGATTGAATCGACGCGCGGGCCATAAAGCGGGAACACACGCTCGACACCTTCGCCGAAGGAAATCTTGCGCACCGTGAACGCCGAGTTGATCCCGTCATTCTTGACCGCGATGCAGACCCCTTCATAGGCCTGGATACGCTCGCGCTCGCCCTCGACCACACGCACATTGACGCGCACCGTGTCGCCCGGGCCAAACTCGGGAACGTCCTTTTCGGCTTGCAACTTTGCGAGCTGCCCGGCTTCGAATTTCTCAAGCGTATTCATCGCTTCTGTCCTTCATCATTTTTCGCCGCGTAGCGCTGCCAGAGATCCGGCCGACGCGTGCGGGTTGCTTGTTCTGCCTGTGCTTTCCGCCACTCTGCGATCCGCCCGTGATGGCCGGAAGTCAGGATGTCGGGGACCGAACGTTTTTGTCCCTGCCGGTCGACCCAGTCGGCCGGCCTTGTGTAATGCGGATACTCCAGCAGTCCGCGTTCAAAACTTTCTTCCGACAACGACTCTGCCGTTCCCATCACGCCCGGCAACAACCGGACGACTGCATCGAGCAACACCAGTGCCGCCGGTTCGCCACCGGACAGCACATAGTCGCCGACGCTGATTTCCTCGGCCTGCCAGGCGTCGAGCACACGCTGATCGACACCCTCATAACGACCGCAAAGCAGTATCACGCCGGGGTCGTTCGCCAAGTCCTGGACACGTGCCTGATCTAAGGGACGACCGCGGGGCGTGAGATAGATGATCGGCCGCTGATCGTCAACCGGATTGACGGCATCATTAAGTGCGGAATCGACGATATCCGGTCGCATCACCATCCCGGCACCGCCGCCAAAGGGCATATCATCGACGCTCCCGTGCAGATCAGACGCCTGCGCCCGGATATCCCGGACATCGAGCTGCCAGGCCCCACGCGCCAGCGCCTTGCCCGCCAACGACTGCCCCAGCGACCCCGGAAACATCTCCGGGAACAGGCTCAGGACGGTGGCTGTCCAGGCGGATGTCTCAGCCATCGACGCCTCCGTCAGGCCCGGAATCACCGGAATTCTCCTGCGAATCCGCCGCAGAATCAGCCACAGAATCAGCTGCAGAATCTGACGGATCGTTCCCCGGCCAGAGCACCGCGGCCCCATCGACCGTCACCCGCCGGGCGGCCAAATCGATGTCCGGCACCGCTGCAAGGGTAAACATCACTGTTCCGAGGCGGCCGCCGGTGTCCAGAATTTCCAGCATCTCGCCGGCGCCGAAATCATGCAGTGCGCGCACGGTGCCGAGCGCCTGGCCCTCGGTCGTGACGACGTCCAGTCCCACCAGATCTGCGTGATAAAACTCGCCTTCGTCGGGAGACGGCAGACGGTCACGCGACACATACAGCTTCTCGCCCTTAAGCGCTTCGGCTGCATCGCGGTCACCCACACCGGTAATCGCGACCAGGATTTGGCCTTTCCCCGTGCGATTGCGCACATCGAGGGCGAACTCGCGGGTGCCATCCTCGCTCTGGACCGGACCATACGCTCCCACGTCCTCCGCGACATCGGTGAACGGGCGGACGCGCACCAGGCCCTGCAGCCCGTGCGCGCCAGAGATCACACCCACGCAAACGCGTGCGTCGCCCGCATCTTCCGGATCTTCAACCATATCTACGGCCATCTCCGGCACCTTCCCACCGCCCGCAACAGCGGGCGGTTCGAGCGCGTCCCAAAAGGTTAGGACTTGGGCTCTTCTTCGGCAGCTGCAGCTTCCTCGGCCGGAGCTTCTTCAGCTGCAGGCTCTTCAGCCGGAGCCTCTTCGGCGGGCGCTTCCTCGGCAGCGGCCTCTTCGGCCGGAGCCTCCTCAGCCGGCGCTTCCTCAGCGGCAGCCTCTTCGGCCGGAGCCTCCTCGGCAGTAGCTTCCTCGACAACAGCTTCCTCAGCCGGGGCCTCTTCCGCAGGGGCCTCTTCCACGGGCGCTTCTTCCACGGCAGGTGCCGCAGCCGCTTCGGCAGCTGCCGTTGCGGCGGCTTCCGCTGCCTCGGCCTCGGCCACGGCGCGTTCCTGCGCCTTCGCCTTGGGCATATGCTGCTTGGTCTGGTCGCGGCGTGCCGGCAGTTTCACCAGATCCGCACCGGCGAAGAATTTAGCAACCCGGTCCGACGGCTGGGCGCCGACGCTCAGCCAATGCTTGGCCCGGTCGATGTCGATCCCGACGCGGTTGGGGTCATCCTTGGGCAGCATCGGGTTGTAGTGCCCGATGCGCTCGATGAAACGGCCATCGCGCGCGCGACGCGAGTCCGCAACCACGATGCGATAGTAAGGCCGCTTTTTGGCGCCGCCACGGGCGAGTCGAATACGAAGAGACATGATGCGTAGTTCCTTTGTTTACGTATGTATTTACGTGTGTTGGTTCGATTGATCGGAATTCAGTGTTCGGTTCGGCAAACGGCCTCGACCTTGTGCCCATCCGGGTCCAGGACGAACGCGCCGTAATAATTCTCGCTGTACTCGGGACGCAGGCCCGGGGCGCCATTGTCGCGCGCCCCCGCCGACAGCGCCGCGGCATGGAAGTCGTCGACGGCGCCACGGCTGGTTGCGGCAAACGCAACATGGGAGCCGCGCGATGCAGACGCATCGGCATTCGGTCCAACGATCCAGAACATCATCCCCGTGCGGTCCGGGCCGGGCCCATAGGCCATCCCGATGCCCTTCTCCAGGACGCGCCGGTAGCCCAGGGGCTCCAGTGCTGCGTCATAGAACGCACCGCTGACCGACAGGTCGCGCACACCCAGCGAGATATGGTCGAGCATCGTCATCAGTCGCGCGGCGCGTAGACGGCTTCGAGCTTGTGCCCGTCCGGGTCCAGCACGAAGGCGCCATAATAAGTGTCGCGGTACTCCGGGCGGATGCCCGGCGCACCGTCATCGGCGGCGCCGGCGGCAACAGCGGCCGCGTGAAACGCGTCGACCTGCGCCTGGGATTCGGCCTGGAACGCGATGTGACGGCCGTCATCGCCAATCACCGTCAGATCGTCGCGCAGGTTGATCCAGAACGCCTGCCCGCCGCCCTTCGGCCACCATGACTGGGTGCCCGGCTTCTGCAGAAACCGTTCGTGCCCGAGCGCGGCCATGACCGCGTCATAGAAACGTGTGGACCGTTCGAGATCGGACACGCCGATCGAGACATGATGGAACATCGTCATGGTCATCTGCCCCCTAGCGGCCCATGCCCGGCGGCAACATGCCGGGCGGCAACCCGCCGCCACCAAGTCCGGGCATTCCGCCGCCACCCATGGGCGGCAATTTTCCACCCATCTTTTTCATCTTCTTCATCATCGTGTGCATCTGCTGATACTGCTTCAGCAGCTTGTTAATTTCCTGGATGGTGGTGCCCGAGCCGGCGGCGATCCGTTTCTTGCGCGACGCCTTGACCATCGCCGGTCGCTGTCGCTCCTGAACCGTCATCGACAGGATGATCGCTTCCTGGCGTTTGATCAGGCTGTCGTCCATATCGTGGTCGGCCATCTGCTTCTTGATCTTGCCGATGCCCGGGAGCATCGACATCACGCCGCCAAGACCGCCCATTTTCTTGAGCTGGCGCAGCTGATCAAGGAGATCCTCGAGGTCGAAATCGCCCTTCTGCATCCGCCGCGCGATCTTCTCGGCCTTTTCCTCTTCCACAAACTCGTGGGCGCGCTCGACCAGGCCCACCACGTCGCCCATATCAAGAATGCGGCCAGCGACACGTTCCGGATGGAACGGCTCAAGCGCGTCCATCTTTTCGCCGGTACCGATCAGCTTGATCGGTTGGCCCGTCACGGCGCGCATCGACAGCGCGGCACCACCGCGCGCATCACCATCCATCCGGGTCAGGACGATGCCCGAAATGCCGACCCGCTCATGAAAGGCCTGCGCCGTGTTCACCGCGTCCTGCCCGGTCATCGCATCGGCCACGAGCAGGGTTTCATGAGGTTTCGCCGCATCGCGGATGGCCGTCGCTTCGGCCATCAACCCGTCGTCGATCGCCAGACGGCCGGCGGTATCGAGCAGGACCACGTCGTAGCCCTCGCGCCGGCCCTGATCCATGGCGCGCTTGGCGATGGCAACCGGCATCTCACCGGTCCGTATATCCAGGGTCGGGATCAGGGCCTGGTCACCCAGCACCCGGAGCTGTTCCTGCGCGGCCGGACGGCGCACGTCGAGAGACGCCATCAAAACGCGCTTCTTCTGTTTCTCGACCAGATGGTGCGCGATCTTGGCGGTCGTCGTGGTCTTGCCGGAGCCCTGCAGGCCGACCACCAGAATGGCGACCGGCGCGGGCGCATTCAGGTCGATCTCGACCGCGTCCCCGCCGAGCATCTCGATCAGCTGATCATGGACGATCTTGACGACCATCTGCCCCGGCGTGACGCTTTTGACGACCTCCTGGCCAACGGCGCGTTCCTGCACCGCGGCGATGAAATCGCGCACGATCGGCAACGCCACATCCGCCTCGAGCAGGGCAACACGCACCTCACGCATGGCCGCCGCGACGTCATCCTCCGACAGGGCGCCGCGCCGTTTCAGGCGATCGAAGACGTCGCCCAGGCGTTCGGTCAGTGATTCAAACAAAGGCCTTCACCCTATTTTTGCAGCAACCAGCATTGCGCCGGTTCCCGCAACCACGTCACAACGACAAACGCGCCAGCGCGCGAAACTCGCGGACTGGCGGAGCTCCGACCACCGGCCGGAGCCGCATCTTTATTGATGCGGAATGGCGCGGAACCTATGCGAAGCCGTATTGCGGGTCAAGCTTCGCACAACAATATCGTGCGCCCACAATATGTTAGCTGCGCGCCTGTATACCTACTTCGGTACCGCTGCGAGACATCATACCGGGGTCGCCAAACGCGGCACCGAATACGGTATCGAATACGGTATCGATGCATTCTCCGCCACGCGGGTTTGGACGGTATGACCAGAGGACGCGCAAACCTTCACATGTATGAAACAAATTAACTAAACATCTGTAGTTATTGTATTTTTTGTAGCAAGGATTTTTTCTCCTATACCCTTGTATGCACCTGAAGGTTATGCGATATTCAGTTCGTCGTGACTCGGGGGAGATACGGCAAAAGCAGTATTTTCCAATTTTTTCGCCGATGGGACGGGGCTATTCAGGCCGCACAACCCGTTCGGCGCGAACGTTTTGCTGCAACAGCATTTTCGCAAGTAGAGGAAGAATTTTCGTGCCACATCCCGTTGATACACATGTTGGCCGGCGCATGCGCCAAAGACGCGAAATGTGCGGCATGCCGCAAAAGGAACTCGCACGGCAGTTGGGTATCAGCTTTCAACAGGTTCAAAAATACGAAAGCGGCGCCAACCGGATCAGCGCATCGAAACTCTGGCAGCTTTGCGGCGTCCTCGATGTGACCCCGGGATATTTCTTCGAAGGCCTCAATTCGCAACGCAGTTCTGCCGGATCTGCCGATAAGGCCGGCGCGCCGGAAACGGATTCACGCTCCGCGCGCCAGGTCCTCGACCTCAATCAGGCATTTCAAAAAATCGCCGACACCCGCGTCCGCCGCCAGATTGTCCAACTGGTGAAATCGCTCGGCCGCTCCTGAGCCGCAAACACCCTCGTCTATTGAGGGTGGACGCACGGCCCCCGGCGGCCCTATATCCCGCCCATGGGCATGCGAGATTTCATAAAGATGCACGGACTGGGCAATGACTTCGTCATTGTCGACGCGCGCGACCATCCGCTTCGCGTCAGCGATGTCGGCACGCGCCGGCTGTCCGACCGTCACACCGGGATCGGCTTCGACCAGCTGATCGCGCTGGACGCGCCGGCGGACGATAGCGCCGACGTGGATGTCCGCATTTACAATTCCGACGGCGGCGAAGTCACCGCATGCGGCAACGCCATGCGGTGCGTAGCCCACCTGTTGTTGGACGCGGACGACCAGCCGTTGAGAATTCGCACGGGCGCGGGGCTGCTTCATGCCTGGCGCAGCGCCGACGGTTCGGCAACCTACGCGGTCGACATGGGCCCCGCCCGCGACAGATGGCAGGACATTCCCCTGGCCGAGGCCTGCGACACCGATCACCTGCCGCTTTCGCTTGGCACCCTGTCGGACCCCGTCGCAGTCAACATGGGGAATCCGCACGCGGTCTTTTTCGTCGACGACCTCGCATCGATCCCGATCGAAACCCTCGGACCTGAGCTCGAACATCATGCAATCTTTCCGGAACGCGCGAATATCGGCGTCGCGCAGCTCGTCGGACCCGATGCCCTGCGTCTGCGGGTATGGGAGCGCGGCGTCGGATTGACGCTGGCCTGCGGTTCGGGTGCCTGCGCCGCAGCGGTCGCCGCCCATCGCCGCGGCCTGACCGGCCGCCACGTCCGGATCGATGTCGACGGCGGCACACTCATGATCGAGTGGCGCGACGACAATCACGTGGTGATGTCCGGACCGGCGGTGGAAAGCTTCCGCGGATCGATCGCCGAGGACGCATTCATGGCAGGCGAAAATGCCTGATACGCGTGCGCCGGAAATCATCACATTCGGCTGTCGGCTGAACGCCTATGAATCCGAGGTCATGCGCAAGCATGCCGACAAAGCCGGGCTGACCAACACCGTGATCATCAACACGTGCGCAGTCACGTCGGAGGCGGAACGCCAGGCGCGCCAGGCCATCCGCCGGGCCCGACGCAAAAACCCCGAAGCGCGGATCGTCGTGACCGGCTGTGCCGCACAGATAAACCCCGCCGACTATGCCGCGATGGCCGAGGTCGATGTCGTGCTGGGGAACACGGAAAAACTGGACCCGGCGCGCTTCACCGACCTGGATCACGCGCCGGTGCAGGTGAACGACATCATGTCCGCGCGCGAAACCGCCGCACATCTGATCGAGGGTTTCGACGGCCGCGCACGGGCATTCATCCAGGTCCAGAATGGCTGCGATCATCGCTGTACGTTCTGCATCATCCCATTCGGCCGCGGCAATTCCCGGAGCGTCCCGATTGGAACCATCGTCGAGCAAGTACGCACCCTGGTCGATCATGGCGTGCAGGAAGTCGTCCTGTCGGGCGTCGACATGACGTCCTATGGCGCAGACCTTCCCGGTCGGCCACGCGCCGGCCAGATGATCCGGCGCCTGCTGGCGAACGTGCCCGACCTGCCCCGCCTGCGGCTCAGTTCTATCGACGTGGCCGAAATCGACGATGACCTGCTGCACCTGATCGCCGACGAACCCCGCCTGATGCCCCATCTGCATCTCAGCCTCCAGGCCGGTGACGACATGATCCTCAAGCGGATGAAGCGGCGCCACAGTCGCGCTCAGGCCATCGCGTTTTGCGAGCAGGCCCGGCGGTTGCGGCCGGACATTGTCTTCGGCGCTGACCTGATCGCCGGGTTCCCGACGGAGACCGATGCGATGTTCGCGCAAAGCGAGGCCCTCGTGGCCGAGTGCGGGCTGACCCATCTTCATGTCTTTCCCTATTCACCCCGCCCGGAAACACCGGCGGCGAGAATGCCGCAACTCGACCGTTCACTGATCAAGAAGCGCGCCGCTGATCTGCGCGCCGCCGGCGACCGGAACCTGGCCGCCTTCCTGCGCGATGAGGTCGGACAAACACGTGCCGTCCTCCTGGAGCGACCGGGTATGGGACGCACGGAACAATTCGCCGAAGTCGTCTTCGAGGACACCAACGCCGCACCGGGGCAGATCATCGACACGCGGATCACGGGCGCCGATGGCACACGTTTGAACGGCGTGACACTGCGGGATGCGGCATGAGCGGAGACGGCTGGCTATCGAAGCTCCGTGCCGGGCTATCACGCACCTCTTCACACCTGTCCGGCGAAATCGGCAGCATATTCACGGCGCGCAAGATCGATGCCGAAACGTTGTCGGAACTCGAAGATGCTTTGATCATGGCCGACCTCGGGGTCGCCACCGCAGCGAAGCTCGCCGCCGACATCGGCGACCGCAAATTCCCCGGAGATGCCGACGAGCATGACGTCCGCGAGGCGCTGGCGGAAAACATCGCAGAGCTCCTCGAACCCGTGGCGCGGCCCCTATCTGACCTTACGGCCACGCAGAGCGGACCGCGGGTGATCCTCGTTGCCGGCGTCAATGGAACGGGCAAGACCACCACGATCGGGAAGCTGGCTGCGCGGTTCACCGAGGATGGGCGTTCGGTGATGCTCGCCGCCGCGGACACCTTCCGGGCGGCCGCGATCGACCAGTTGAAATTATGGGGTGAGCGCGTGGACGTGCCCGTTGTCGCCCAGAAACAAGGCAGCGATCCGGCCGCCGTAGCCTTCGACGCCATGCAGCAGGCCCGCGACGCCGGCGCGGATCTGCTGCTGATCGACACGGCCGGCCGCCTGCACAACAAGGCCGACCTGATGGCCGAACTCGAGAAAATCATCCGGGTCATCAAGAAGGTAAACCCGGACGCGCCGCATGATGTTCTGTTGGTGCTCGACGCAACCACCGGCCAGAACGCCCATGCTCAGGTCGAGACGTTCAGCGAGCTGGTCGATGTGAGCGGCCTCGTGGTGACCAAACTCGACGGGTCGGCGCGCGGCGGTGTGATCGTCGGCCTGGCGGACCGCTTCCAACTGCCAATCTATGCGATCGGCGTCGGCGAAGACGTGGATGATCTGCGGCCGTTCGAGGCCACTGCGTTTGCGCGCAACCTGCTCGGTCTCGACGTGACAGCGCCAGGCGAATCTGCCGAATGACAACGATCGTCGCCCTGGCTGTCGTCCTGTCGGCTCTGATGCATGCAAGCTGGAACGCACTGGTCAAAGGCGGGACGGATGGCTGGCTGACCGGTGCGATGATCGCCGGATTTGCCGCCGCGGGCGCACTGATCGTAGCCGTCGCTTTCGTGCCATGGCCGGCCCCTCACCACTGGCCATGGCTGATTGGCTCCGGCGCTCTGCATGCCGGTTATTTTGTCCTCCTGGTGAGCGCCTACGCGCATGGCGATCTCGGAAAGGTCTATGCCATCGCGCGCGGCACAGCGCCCCTAATCATCGTCGCCCTGGCCGGGCCATTGGTCGGCGACGTGCCGGGCTGGCAGGAGATCGCCGCGATCACGGTCCTGGTCACGGGTGTCGTTGCCCTCACGTTCGAGCCGGGGAAGTTCGCAACGGCCGACCTCAAGGCCATCGTCCTCGCCCTGCTGACCGGCGGCATGATCGCAGCCTATTCCCTGTTCGACACCATCGGCATTCGCACCGTCGGCCCCGAGATCGAGTACGCCGCGATCGTTTATGTGTGCTGGCTCATGATTTTCACCGCCATCCCGGTCCTCGCCATCGCGTTCGCCCTTCGGCGCGGGAGGATCATCACCTACATGCGCGCCAACGCGCTCAAGGGGATCGCCGGCAGCACCGTCGCGGTTGGCAGCTACGCATTGATCCTGTTTGCCTTCGAAAACGCGCCGGTCGCCAGCGTCGCAGCCTTGCGCGAGACCGGCGTGGTGTTCGCGGCATTGATCGGAACATTTTTTTTGGGCGAACGCCTCGGCAAACGGCGAATTCCAGCCGCGATACTCGTGGCCGTCGGCGCGAGCGCGCTCAAATTCGCGGCATAACCAACTCCGGGCTTTCGCCCGACCATCAACAATCGTAGGTTCGCGCCGTTATGCGCCCATGGATCAAACTGATAATCGAAGCTGGCCCGCTCGTGGTCTTCTTCGTCGTGAACGGCCGCGATGGGCTCCCGGAATTTCGAAATCTCTGGCTGCCGGAGGGCGGCAGCCTGATGGCGGAACAGAGTTTGTTCGAGGCCACCGGCGCGTTCATGGTCGCGACCCTCCTCGCACTGGTGACCGGCTGGGTCCTGGAGCGCCGCCTGCCCGTCATGCCGCTCGTCAGCGGCATCTTCGTCGTTTTCTTCGGCGGACTGACATTGGTCCTCGCGGACGAGACCTTCATCAAGCTCAAGCCAACCCTGGTCAACACGCTGTTCGCGGTGATCCTGTTCGGCGGTTTGCTGACGGGTCGATCGCTATTGAAACCGCTGTTTGGCGCAGCGGTTCAGTTGACGGATCAGGGCTGGCGCAAACTCACCCTGCGCTGGGCGATCTTCTTTGTCGTGCTCGCCGTCCTGAATGAAATCGTCTGGCGAAACTTCACCACCGACTTTTGGGTCTCGTTCAAACTGTTCGGTATCATGCCGCTGACGTTTTTGTTCGCGGCCTCGCAGACCCCGTTGTTCCTGCGCGAGCAGATCGAAGACGCCGTCGAACCCTCGTCTTCGTCCGACTAGCTGGAATCGGCGCGTCGGATCGGGTGCGACTCAGCACCGCCAGGCAACGCCTGCATCATCCATGTTGGCCGGCCGACCGACCGAACTAGACGACGAGGTTCAGGTAACTTCCGCGCGGCGCATTCGGATTGAGGGTCGCGGCATCCTTCGGGACCTGCACCCGCGGCTCGGCCGCAGCGGTGCGCTGTGCGTCGGGTCTGGCGTCGGGTCGCGCGGCGGCGTCCCTGGGATTGTTCGCCACACCCGGTGCGCGCGACGGCACGGCCGGGTCGAGTTGGCGAAGAATGGCGTGGAGCGATGAGGGCGCGGGTGTAACGGACATAAATGCTACCGGTAAACGTTAAGACAAATTCATCATATGGCGCGTCCGCTTAACGAATTGCTAAGGCCGCCGACAAACTCATTTACCAGTTGGCAACCGGAACCACGCAAAATGGCCCATCGACCGAGCGGCGTGCGCTTGGATTCCGGGAGTCCCACTTTGTTTGCTGAAACCCATGGCGAGAGCGCCCTCGACGTTGACGCACTGTTGCGTCTGTCCCGCGACCGGTCGGCTGCGGCGCGGCGCGAACTCGTCGAGATCATTGGCGACCTGTTCTTCGACAAGGACCGTGTCCTGAACGAACGCGAACGCGTTGCCATGGGCGAGATTCTGCGGCAGCTGATCCATGACGTCGAAATATCGGTCCGCAAGCACCTGGCAATACGCTTGTCCGACGAGCCAGACGCGCCCTCGGAATTGGTCTTCGCGTTGGCCAACGACAATGCCGAAATTGCGCATCCCATATTGATGCGTAGCGACGTCCTGAAAGACCCTCAACTCATTGAAATTATTCGCAATCGAGACCTTGAGCACCAACTCTCCGTGGCGATGCGCACGTCCGTCTCCGAGACCGTCGCCGACGTGTTGGTCGAGACCGAAGAAGTCACCGTTATCGAACGTCTGCTGGAGAATCCGGGCGCAGAGATCGGGCAGAAAACGATGGCCTATCTCGTCGAACAGTCACAGCGGGTGGACGCTTTCCAGAATCCGCTCATCCGCCGCAAGGACCTGCCGAAGAAACTCGCCGAACGGATGTACTGGTGGGTCTCGGGCGCCTTGCGTACGGAAATCCTGGACCGGCATGATCTGGATGCGAGCCAACTCGACGATGTCATGGAATCCGCCATCGAAGCGGCCGTCCGATCCGATTCCGAACTGACACCGGGGGGCGCGGCTGCATCCCGGCTGGTTGCGCAACTGGTCGAGCAGCATGGCATTTCCGCCGAACTGATGATCGAAGTTCTCCAGGCCGGAGAAATTGCCTTGTTTGAGCACATGGTCGAACAGGCGACCCGACTGCGCCAGCCACTTGTCCGGCGATTGATCTATGAATCCGGTGGTGAAGGCTTGGCCATTGTGTGCCGCGCCATGGGCTACACGGTCGCAGAATTTCTCATACTTGCCGAACTGTGCCGCGCGGCGCGTCCACAGCGCAGCGAGGAGTATCCTGTCACTCGCATGAAACCGGACGCTTTCTATGAACTGATCCACCCTGCTGCGGCGGGACTGGTTCTGGACCGCTGGCGGCGCAATCCCGACTATCTCGACCTGTTGCGACAGGTCGAGGCACTGGCGGGAAATCCGGTGTAGAGCGACGAGATTGTGCCAGCACGACAGGTGGGCGTAATTTAATTACCAAATAAGTGTTCTTTGTGTTTTATAATTTCACATAAACGCGTATTGTGAAGGCATAGATCTTGCATGATCTTGTATAATCTTCGGCGCTTACCAAGATTTTTAGCCGATAATGTTTCGTGTTGCGACTGGCGGTCGCTAATTTGACGTTCGAACGTCGCGTTCTGCGACAAGATGGAGATCGAGATGCCCGGTGGCAGTGGTAGCGGCAGCGGCAGTGGTTCTGGAAGCGGATCCGGCGGGGCGTATGACGACCTGTCGGTGATTCTGGGCGACCACACCCTGGGCGACCAGGGCGGCGGCGAGATCATCTTCGGTGCCGGCGAAGGCAACGACACGGTTGAAGGCGGCGCGGGCAATGACTTCATCGTGGCGCGCGGCGGCGACGACACGGTCGAGGGCGGCGCGGGCGAAGACGCGATCTTCGGCGACTATTTCGACGATTGGTATGACCGATCGAATGGTTCGGGCAGCGGCAGCGCAGCCTCTGGCGCATCCGGCATGGGCGGCTCAGGCAGCGGCACGGCCGTCACATTCAACGATTATCTGTCCGGCGGCGCCGGCAGCGATTTGCTCGTCGGCGGCATGGGCAATGACGAATTGCGCGGTGGTGCCGATGACGATGTGCTGTATGGCGACACCTATGGCGGCGGCGACAGTGACTACACTTGGGGCGCCGGCTGGGAAGACCCCCGCTTCGATGCGGAAACAGGCGCTGCGAACGGTAGTGGCAGCGGCAGCGGCAGCGGCAGTGGCCACGGCAGCGGCGGCAGCGGCGGTGTCACCTACACCTTCGACGATATGCTCAGCGGCGGCGGCGGCGACGACATCCTGCACGGCCAGCTGGGCTCTGACACGCTATATGGCGGCCTGGGCGAAGACACGCTGTTCGGCGGCGTCGGCAACGACACGCTGGTCGGCGGCACCGAGGCGGGCGAGACAGAGTCCACGACATTCCTGTCGGAAACCTTCGACGACGGCCCGGGCAGCTTCACCTATGCCGATGGGGCCTTCCACAACACAGACAATGGCGCGTATGCCGAAGGTGTATACGCGACCGGCGAAGGCACGGACGGCCGGATTGGTGTTCTGCTCGGTGGCATCGACGGCGACGACATCACCGACGGCATGTCCGGCGGCTTCAGCAACAGTTTCAACGTCGCCGCGGATGCGACGAACGCCCAGATCACCTTCACCTATCAACTCGACGCGGACAAAAAGCTCGACAGTGACGAGTATGCCGATGTGCTGGTCAGCATCGACGGCCAGCTCGTCGGCCTCGACGGCAACGACTATGTTGTCCGGGACTGGGGCGGCGACGACAAAGGCGGCTGGCAAACGGTCACCATCGATCTCGGGAACCTTTCTGCCGGCGACCACACGGTCACACTGGGCGGCTTCCTGAACCAGAAGACGAAGTCCGACGAGGATGCCTTCATCAAGTTCTCGGACGTGGAGATCAAGGGTGACGTGGCCGTGGGCGATGATTCGAGCGACGACGTGCTCGACGGCGGCGC
>JABJEK010000098.1 GCA_018702955.1 Rhodospirillaceae bacterium
GCTCAATGCCCTTTTCCCGTGCGACAGCGTCGGCAACGGCGAGCATCTCAATGCGGCTGGGACCTCCAGACTCCATATTCTCTATCCTTCGTTTGTCCGGCCCTTTTGGGCCGCGGCAATTAGTTCATCGGTCAATACGAGTTTCGCCTTGGCGATATCCGAAAACGGCAGGATGAATTCGTCATCCTCTGCGTCCAGGTCTGCCAGGCGAACCCTGTCATCCTGCAGGCCCAACAAGCGCCCGCGGAAACGCCGGCGGCCGTCCACGGCCTGCTTCAACTCAACCTTCGCCTCGTACCCGGCAAAGCTCTCGAAATCCTTTGGCCGCGTCAGCGGCCGGTCGATCCCCGGCGAACTCACCTCGAGCTGATAGGCGTCCCGAATCGGGTCGGCCACATCAAGCAGCGCGGATGAGGTGCGGCTTGCCAGGGTACAATCCTCGATCGTCACATCCTTGCCGTCGGCACGGTCGATCATGATCTGCAGGAGCGGACGCCCCCCGCCACCATAGTTGACGCGCACCAACTCAAAGCCGAGATCGGCCAGCGAGGGTTCAATGACGGAGATGATCTTGTCCGTCTGGATATTTTCGCTGATCAGGTTCAATCCTCGATCAAGCTCCTGCTACGCCCGCCGAAAAAAAGGTAACAAAAAAGGCGGCGCCGGGTTGTCCGGGCCACCCTTAACTGTCTGTCACCAGACGTTGGGCCTTGTTGAGCGGGAATATAGGGGAAACGCCGGAAAAGGCAACCCGCGCATTAACCCGTGCGTGGAATTCGCAGATAGCGCAAAAACGTCGACCCGGGTCCGCCGCTGCGATTCTTGTCCTCATAACGTGTGTCCGGCCAATCGGCCGGCCGGTGGCGCCAATCATCGGCGCAGGATGCCGTCCAGGAAAACGCCGGATGTCCCTGCAGATGCCGCAGGATCCAGACGAGATAATCCTGATCATCCGTCGCGACCCGCAATTCCGCACCGTCACGCATCAGGCGCGCGAGGGTATCGAGCAGCTGGGTGTTAATCAGCCGCCGCCTGTGATGACGCAGCTTCGGCCATGGATCTGGAAAGAGAATGAACACCCGCGCGAGAGCCCCGTCCGCCATGGCTTGCAACAGCGGGCGCACATCGTCGGCGAGAACCCGAATATTCCCGGGCCGGTCCGATTCGATTGCAGACAGGAGACGCGCGACCCCGTTCAGATAGGGCTCTGCACCGACAAAGCCGACGTCGTGATTGTTCGTGGCCTGCCATGCCAGATGTTCGCCGGCGCCGAATCCGATTTCGAGCCAGACCTCGCTGGCATTGGGTGTGAACCACGCAGCCGGATCGATGGTCGTGCCGTCCGGCGGCACGGTGATCTGGATATCCGGCAGATAGGTCTCGAGCAGGCGTTCCTGGCCGGCCCGCAACTTGCGGCCCCGCCTGCGACCATGGAAGCGTGCGTCTTCGCCTCCAGGATTCGCGGCAGAATCCGTAATCAAAGCGCGTTGTGCAGCGCGTCGACGAGGTCGGTCTTTTCCCAAGAGAATCCGCCATCCGCATCAGGCTGCCGGCCGAAATGACCATACGCCGCAGTGCGCGCATAGATCGGCTTGTTCAAACCGAGATGCTCGCGAATTCCGCGCGGGGTGAGGTCCATTGCCTTCTGCACGGCTTCGGCCAGCTTCGACTCATCAACTTTGCCGGTGCCATAAGTATCGACATAGACCGACAGGGGGTGTGACACGCCGATCGCATAGGCAACCTGGATGCTGCAGCGGTCCGCCAGCTTGGCCTCAACGACATTCTTGGCCACGTAGCGCGCGGCATATGCCGCAGAACGGTCGACCTTGGTCGGGTCTTTGCCCGAGAACGCGCCGCCGCCATGGGGTGCTGCACCGCCATAGGTATCGACGATGATCTTTCGGCCGGTCAGGCCCGCGTCGCCGTCGGGCCCGCCAATGACAAATCGGCCCGTTGGGTTCACGTAGAACTGCTCTTCCGAACACATCCAGCTCTCCGGCAGAACATTGAGCACATGGGGGCGCACAATCTCGCGCACATCGTCCTGGCTCAGCCCTTCGGCATGCTGGGTCGAGACGACGACAGACGACGCACCAACCGGCTTTCCGTCTTCGTAACGCAGCGTCACCTGGCTCTTCGAATCGGGACCCAGGCCAGACTCGGCACCGGAATGACGGGCCTCGGCAAGCGATTTCAGAATTGCGTGTGAATAGTGAATGGGTGCCGGCATGAGCACATCGGTCTCGCGACAGGCATAGCCGAACATCAGGCCCTGATCGCCAGCGCCCTCATCCTTGTTCCCGGCCGCGTCCACGCCCTGCGCGATATCGCTCGACTGGGAATGCACGTAACAATTCACGTCCGCGTTTTTCCAGTGGAAGCCGTCTTGCTCGTATCCAATATCCTTCACCGCCGCGCGCGCAATCTCTTCCATGCGGGCCGCATCGATGTCCGCCGGGCCACGCACCTCGCCCGCCATGACGATGCGGTTTGTCGTGGTCAGGGTTTCGACCGCCACACGGCTCTGCGGGTCGCCGGTCAGGAAGGCGTCGACAATGGCGTCGGAAATGCGATCGCACACCTTGTCGGGATGTCCCTCGGAGACGGATTCACTGGTAAAGAGATAGCTGCTTTTGGACACGGGGTCGGTCTCCCTGCGATCGGATTGTATGGCTGCGGTGGGCAACCCGCATCCTTGTGAGTTCAATTTATATACGCCGCCCGGCGCCCCCCCGGCCAGGCGACCCGGTTGTGCAGGAACGCCACCCGGCCCGTCAAGGGGATTTGCGGTTGCGCACCAGGGCCAGGGCCAGGGCCAAAAACAACGCCGCCAGGATCAAGGGAATCAACTCACCCCAACGCGCAAAGGGAGTCGATGACAATGCCGCCGGGAGCCCGCTATCGAGAACGCCCTGTTCCCCGATACCAAGCCGGGCAATCACCCGCCCGTACGGATCCACAACAGCCGAAATTCCCGTATTGGCAGCACGAACCATCGGCAAACCTTCCTCGACCGCACGTGTCGAGGCGATCGCAAAATGCTGCTGCGGGCCGGCGAATGTCCCGAACCACGCATCATTGGTCAGGTTCAGCAACCAACCAGGCCGCTCGCCATGCGGCGTTACACGGCCGGAGAAGATCGCCTCGTAGCAGATCAGAGGGCTCACCGTCGGCAAGCCCGGGATCTCGAGGAGCCGCCGGCCCGCGCCGGCAACGAAGTCGCCCTGTCCTGGTACGATCTTGTCGATCGGAAGCACCCCGCGCAGCGGCACATACTCACCAAACGGCACGAGATGAGATTTGTCGTAGACCCGTTGCACGTCCGCCGCAGCGTCGATCACCAGCAGCGCATTGCGCAGCTGCTGCGTATCGTTGTGAAAGGCACGGCGCACAGACCCTGTGATCAAGGCGCCCCCGGGTGGTGCAGCGGCGGCGCTTCGAATGCGGGCCAACACATCATTTGCCAGCAGAAACGGCACCGCGGTTTCCGGCCAGATCACATGCGTGGGAGCCAATTCCGCCGGAGTGCGGCTGAGTGCAAGATGACGCTCCAGGTGCGCCACGCGCAAATTCTGATCCCATTTATCCCGCTGGGCGATGTTCGCCTGCACCAGCCGCAGGCGCACATCGGGAACCAGCGTCTCGACGGCGCCCGCAAGCCGGACCTGTCCACCGGCCCATAGCGCCAACGGCAGCACGATCGTCACTGCCACCGTCAGTCCCCAGCGGCGCACAAGAGGCAGTCCGTTGGCTGAAAGAATCGCCGGCATCCCGGCGGCAAGGACCGTCAGCCCGCCCAGGCCCAGGACGCCCACCAGCGCCGTGACCTGCATCATCGACGGCGCCCCGGCCCAGACGTACCCCATCAGGTTCCATGGGAACCCGGTGAAGACGATCCCGCGGGCAAACTCGGCGACCATCCAGAGCGATGCCAATGCGAAGACCCGTGCAACCGGTGCGGCGCGCGCCGGCAACAGCATGAGCGCCCCGCACACCAGAGCCGGGAACAAAGCCAGCACCGCGGCGAGCCCCGGAAGGGCGAATGGTATCAGCCACGCGGTGCGTGCCGGATCGACGAGCAACGGCTCGGCAATCCAGTGAACACCAACGATGAAATGTCCGAAGCCGAACCAGAACCCCACCCACAATCCGAGCCGGCGGCGCCGGGGAACCATGTCCGCGCCTTCGAGAAGCCAAAGCAGACCAACGAACGCCGGCACCAGCAACGGCACAACGTGAAAGGGCGGCAACGCCAGCGCGGATATCGCACCCAGCAACAGGCACGTCGCGACGCGACGCCAGCCGCTCAGCGTCTGTGTACGTTCAGCAAGATTCGTCAGCATGGGGGCGCCGGGCATTCATTGGGAAACGCTGTCAGTGAGGATCGGGGTCGGCCGAATCAGACTGTCGCTGGTCACGGACCCGCAGTCGTTTGATGCGACGTGCATCGGCGTCAACCACGACGAACTCGACGCCGGAAGAATGGGTCACGACCTCACTGCGCCGCGGCACCCGATCAACGAGAGAGAATACGACACCCCCGAGCGAATCGTTTTCCTCACGTTCTTCGTCCGTCACGAATGTACCAATCATGGATTCGAGCTCCTCGATCTCAGCGCGCGCATCGGCCAGGATCGAGCCGTCCGGGTCCCGCGTGATCAGCGGGCCATCCTCGTCATGCTCATCCTCGATCTCGCCGACAATCTCCTCGACCAGGTCCTCGATCGTCACCAGTCCGTCGACACCGCCGAACTCGTCCACAACGATCGCCATGTGGGTGCGTTGGGCCCGCATCTCCAAAAGCAGGTCGAGCACCCGGATCGAGGGTGCGGCAAAGAGTATTTCACGCGTCAGTTCACGCACGGCCAGGCGCGGGCTGCTGCGCATGGTCGCAAGCACATCCTTGATGTGGACAAACCCGACCACCTTGTCGAGATGCGAATGGTAGACCGGGATTCTGGAATGTGCCTCCCGCGACATCAGATCCGCGAGGGCTTCGAGTTCACACTCCTGGTCGGTGGCAATGATATCGGCGCGCGGAATCATCACGTCTTCGGCGGTCAGGTCATGCAGCTTGAGAATGTTGGCGATCAGCGCGCCCTCGTCCGCGTTGATCGGCGCCGCCTCGGCGCTCGTATCCTCGATCAGTTCCCCGATCGTCTCGCGTACGGAGTTTTCTCCGTTTCGTGCGCCGAACAGGCCACGCAGCCAATTCGCCAGCTGCCCCATCCCGGATGCTTCAGCACCCGGTGTCGGCTTGTCGTTTCGTGAAAGCTCGGTCATGGCGTCTTCACCCCGTCACGCGGCTTCGCTGCCAAGATACGGATCGGGGATCCCGATCCGGTGCAGCACAACGCGCTCAAGCGCTTCCATAATCTCGGCCTCGTCCTCACGCTCATGATCAAAGCCCAGCAAATGCAAAGTGCCGTGAACGACGAGATGACTAAGATGGTGGGTCAGAGACTTGTTCTGCTCCACCGCCTCACCGGCACTGGTTTCATAGGCGACCACGACGTCGCCCAGCATCACCACGCCGTTCTCTCCGACGGGTATGGCGGGCTCTCCGACGGGTATGGCGGGCTCTCCGACGGGTATGGCAGGCGAATCATTCAGCGCGAAGGCCAGCACGTTGGTCGCGGCGTCACGATCGCGCCAATCCCTGTTCAGGGTTCTGATCTCCGCGTCGTCGGTCAGGCGCACGCCCAACTCAACACCGGCGGTGATCGACACATCGGCGCCGACCAAGGCCGCGCGCGCCGCGGTGGTCACAATGTCATCCAGGTCCAAATCCGTCGCACGCCAATCCGGGCTCACAACATCAACAATCACGACAATCTCGTCGCCACCTTGTTCGGTCATCGATTGCGATCCGCGTCGCCGATATCATCGCCATTCCCGGAGCTTCTCAATTTATCGCGGGCGTTGTAGGCGGTCACAATCCGGGCCACCATCGCGTGGCGAACCACATCGGATTCGCCGAAGCGCACGGTCCGCACCCCGCCCACCCCATCGAGCACATCGAGCGCGTCGGCCAGTCCGGACCTCGTCCCGCTCGGCAGATCGATCTGGCTCATATCGCCGGTAACGGCCATCCGCGAACCCTCCCCCAAACGGGTCAGGAACATCTTCATCTGCATGGCCGACGTGTTTTGGGCTTCATCGAGAATAATGAATGCACGCGACAGCGTTCGGCCGCGCATGAAGGCCAGTGGTGCAACCTCTATCTCGCCGCTGCTCAGGCGTTTGACGATCTGTTCTTCGGGCAGCATGTCGTGCAGCGCGTCGTACAGAGGGCGCAGATAAGGGTCGATCTTTTCCTGCAAATCACCCGGCAAAAACCCGAGACGTTCACCGGCCTCGACGGCCGGACGTGAAAGGATCAACCGGTCGACTTTGCCCTGGATCAGCTCGTTCACCGCCATCGCCACGGCCAGATAAGTCTTGCCAGTGCCCGCCGGTCCGAGCCCGAATGTGAGGTCCGCCTCGCCCAGCGCCTCGAGATAGCGCGCCTGCTTCGGAGACCGTGGGGTAATCGTGCGTTTGCGCGTGCGGATCGCAATCTGGCTGTCGCCCTGATTTCCGCTGGTGGCCATGCGCACGGCAGCCTGCACATCGGCCGGCGCGACTTCCTGCCCCCCCTTGAGGCGGCCGTAGAGATCCTCGATCGCCCGGTCGGCGATCTCTCGCGATGTTTCCGGGCCCTGGATCTCCAGCCGGTTCCCGCGATACCGCAGGGTGACGTCAAGCAACTGCTCGATCTGCATCAAGTGCTCATCGTGATGCCCGAACAAAGCCGGGAGAAGCGAGTTGTCGTCGAACTGGATCTGCACCGGTTGTCCGGTCGCCGTGTCAGTCGATGTCAAGCGCTCAACCTCTCCTCGGAATCTTCGCGCGGTTGCGCGGAACCGGAGCCGACAATGTGCCCCTCAAGACTGTGCGGCTTGCACGAGTCGATGGCAACCTTCGCAATGTCACCAACCTGATGCTCGGTCGTGGCCACATGCACAGCCTGATTGTAGGGGCTCCGCCCGACCAGCTGGCCCGGGTGACGACCCGGGCGCTCAAACAACACGTCCAGGGTGCGCCCGACCGTCTCGGCATTGAACGCCTGCCGCTGTTCTTCGAGCAAAGCCTGGAGGCGCGCGAGGCGTTCGTCCTTCACGTCTTCCGGCACCTGGCGCGGCATTCCCGCCGCCGGCGTTCCCGGACGCGAGCTGTATTTGAACGAATAGGCCATGGTGAAACCGACGGTGCGCACGAGATCGAGCGTGGCTTCGAAATCCGCATCACTCTCGCCGGGGAACCCGACGATGAAATCACAGCTCAGGGCGAGGTCCGGCCGGGCGGCGCGCAAACGCGCCACCGTGTCCAGATACTGCGCCACGTCATGACCGCGATTCATGGCTTCCAGAATTCGGTCGCTCCCCGACTGCACCGGCAGGTGGAGAAACGGCATCAGCGCATCGACATTTCCATGCGCGGCAATCAATGCATCATCGACGTCGCGCGGATGGCTGGTCGTGTATCGAATGCGCGCCACGCCTTCGAGGGCCGCAAATCGTTCGACCAAGGTGCCCAGTCCGGCCTCCTGGCCGGCCTCGTCGACACCGTGATAGGCGTTGACGTTCTGACCCAGGAGCGTGAGTTCACGGACGCCGCCATCGACCAGCTGGCGCGCCTCTTCCAGCACCTGGGCAACCGGGCGGGAAAATTCAGCACCCCGGGTATAGGGCACTACACAGAAGGTGCAGAACTTGTCGCAACCCTCCTGGATCGAAAGGAAGGCGGACACGGCATTTGCGTCCTGCCGGTCGGGCAGATGATCAAACTTGCTGTCCGCCGGGAATTCGGTGTCGAGGACGCCGCGCTGATCCGGCGCACCAGCGCCATCTCCCGCACGGTGCGCACGCGCCACCATCTCCGGCAGCCGGTGATAGGTCTGCGGGCCCAGGACAATGTCGACATAAGGTGCCCGCCGCAGCATTTCCTCGCCTTCGGCCTGCGCGACGCAACCGGCAACGGCGATGACCATGGGTGAGCCCTCTTCGGCCCGGCGGGCCTTGGCCTTGCGCAGACGTCCGAGTTCCGAATAGACCTTGTCGCTCGCCTTCTCGCGGATGTGGCAGGTGTTGAGAATCACCATATCCGCGTCCTCGGGGTCATCCCCGGGGGCATAGCCAAGCGGCGCCAGGATTTCCGCCATGCGGGCGGAATCGTAGACGTTCATCTGGCAACCATAGGTTTTGATGAAGAGTTTTTTGGCCAAGGGCCCTTACGCCGTTTGCGGTGCGAATGCGGTTCCAGAGTGCCTACAGGCCCTCAATTCAGCCGCCAACGCTTTGTTATTTATCAATAATCTCACACCTAAGCCTTCGCCGACTTCGAGTCAACCCGCGCCGAATCACGCTTTTCGCGCGGGCTGGCAAACCCCCTCTTGGCGCGCCGCAGGCCCTTGAGATCATTCAACCGCGGGCGCAGGCGCCATCTGATCCAGTCCCACTTGCCCGACGTGCCGACTTTCGGCTGGATCCGACCGGACAACGCATCCGAATGGCTGCCCACGATCTGCTCATAGCAATGCTGCGCCAACGCCTTGCGCGACCCGAACTGGTCGATCGTCACCGGTGCGTGGAACGAGACCGTCACGGTCAGCCGCCCGAGGCCGACGAGCTCGGCGGCATGACCAAACAGCTCCATGTCGCCATACCAGGCATAGAACGGACGCAAGTGGCGGCCGATGGGGACGCCGTCGACGCGCGAATAGGTCAGCGACACCGGCTGCACCGTGAGCGGCTTTCCCTTCGCGCGAAACTCGGCCACGGACAAAAGTGCGCTCTTGAAGGGCAATATGTGATTGCCGTCGTCGCTGGTGCCCTCGGGAAACAGAATCATGCTGTCTCCCGCTTCGAGCCGCTTCCCGAGTGCTGTTGCCTGCAGGTGCGATGTGCGAACCCGACGGTCCACGAAGACCGAACGCTGGAGCTTCGCCAAAACCCCGAACAGCGGCCACGCAGCAACCTCTGACTTGGCCACGAAAGATCCGGGGATAAGCGCGCCGTAAATCGGGATGTCGAGATAGGATGTGTGATTGGCGACAAACAGGGTCGGCCTGGTGCGCGACCGGCGACCGAAAACCTCAAGCCGGATTCCCAAAAGCCTGCAGCAAATGCGGTGATACCAGAGCGGAATTCGCCGCGACAACGGGAGGCGCAGCAAAAGTGCCACCGCCTGTACGGGAATCAGCGCCAGTGTGAACAACACATATACAGACGCCCTGGCGGCGGCCGTTATGCGGGAGTTGTAAACTGTCGCTTCGCTCACGCGGCGCCCCCGGCATTGCCGCCCGGCACACCATCGCCCGGCGCTCGGTCACGCCCGTAGTGCCGGTAATATTTCCCGGTCACCAGATCGGTTTTGACCACGATACAAACGTCGGTGGTGTTGAATTGGTGGTCCACCACGGCCCCGTCACCCACGAACCCGCCAAGCCTGAGATAGCCCTTCAACAGCGGCGGCAGCGCCGTCAGCGCCGCCTTCTTGTTGATCTCGTCGGCCGGCATGAAGTTCATGGCCACATGTAGTTCCGGCAATGCCACGGGGCGCATTTCCTCGGGCGCCATGTGGAAATGGTGCAGATAGCTGAGCGGCAGGGCGAGGCTTTCAGGCTCAACACCATGCAGACTGGCGCAGCCGAACATCACGGATATGTCGTGATGGAAAACAAACTGGGCAATCGCCGACCAGAGCAGCTGCATGGTGGGTCGGCCGCGATAATCCTGATCGACGCATGATCGGCCAAGCTCAAGCGCCTCACCGGAATAATTCATGAGCGGGGTGATGTCATATTCACCCGCGGAATAGAAGCGCCCGAGTTTGCGGGCATTCTCGCCGCGCAACAAACGGTAGGTCGCGATGATCGATTCCGCACCCTGCCCGCGTTCCGTGTCGCACACGAGCAAATGCTCGCATGCACCATCAAAGGGGTCGATGTCGCGTCGAACCCGCGCCATCTCTGCGTCCGGCTTCGCCTTCATCTCATCGTAGAAAACGCGATATCGCAGAGCCTGCGCGGCCGCGATGTCGTCTTCATCACGGGCCAGGCGTGCCACGAGCGAACCGGAACCGAGCGCCGCCAGCGCCTCACCGAGACGCTCCGCGCCCCCGGGCGTCGGTACGCCGCCGTCACCATCAGGGAAGTCGTTCATCCGAATTGCGCCTGCATGGGTTCGCGACGGTCCGTCAATCGGTGCCGTCGTCGTCCGCGGATTGAATGGGCTTCGCGAACAGTTCAAGGCGATGATCAATGAGCTCATAGCCATGATCGCGGGCGATCTTGGTTTTCAGCGCTTCGATCTCTTCATTGAAAAACTCAATCACCTTGCCGGTCTTCACATCGATCAGGTGGTCATGATGATCGTCATGCGCCTCTTCATAGCGCGCCCGGCCATCACCGAAATCATGCTTCTCGAGAATGTTGGCTTCTTCGAACAAGCGTACCGTCCGGTAGACCGTGGCAATTGAAATACGCGAATCGAGCTGGGTGGCCCGACGATAGACCTGATCCACGTCGGGGTGATCCTCGGCTTCCGACAGCACGCGCGCGATCGTCCGGCGTTGCTCGGTCAGCTTGAGTCCACGATCCGTGCACAGCTGCTCGATCCTCGACAACTTGTTCGTGCTCAAATCCACCCCCGACCGGTCGACCAGCTATCTGGTTCGGAAATCTTCACCTGCGCAATATAGGCCAAATATCGAGTCACAGCGAACATACCCCCGCAACGCCGGGGCTATTTATTGCCGCGTTTTCCGAGGCCAATCTTTTTCGCCAGCTGGCTACGCTTCTTGGCGTAGTTCGGCGCGACCATGGGGTAATCCGCGGCCAGGCCCCAGCGTTCGCGATATTGCTCCGGGGTCATGTCATACGAGGTCTTGAGATGCCGCTTCAGCATCTTCAGTTTTTTCCCATCCTCGAGACAGACGATAAAATCCGCCGTCACCGACTTTTTGATCGGGACCGCGGGCGATGGACGCTGTTGCGCGCTTGCCGAACCACCGGTGTCGCTAAGGCTGGCATGCACCTGAGCGATCAACTGAGGCAGATCATTTGCCGGCAGTTTGTTGTTTGACACATGTGCCGCGACTATATCGGCCGTCAACTTCAACAATTCTGCGGAACTAACCTGTTCACTCATTTGATTTGCCTCATGAATGCTAACAACTGTGACTATACAATCGAGTATTTAGGCTCTGCTCGGCGTTTGTCCAAGTTTTTTTGATCCACAGATCACTCATGTAATCAAATGGCCGCGGCGCGCATACACCAGAGCATCGACCTTCCGGCCCTGTCCGGTGTAATAGTCGGGTCGAAGGCCGGCCGGCAGAAAACCAACCGATTCATAGAGTGCAATCGCCGCCGCATTGTCCACGGCGACCTCGAGCACGATCCGCGTTTGCGTACCGACATGCCGGAAAAAGGCATCGAGCATGCCGCGTGCCACGCCGGACCGGCGCGCGACCGGTGCCACACACAGGGTAAGGATCTCGGCTTCGTCGCCCGACATCCGGCCCACAAGAAGTGCCGAGGCGTCAATTTCGTCTTGGCGCGCGACGAGCGCGAAGGTCGTCGGCATTCCCAGGATCGTGCGAAACGCGCTTTCCGACCATGGCGTTTCCGGGAGGGGCGTGAAGCAAAGGCCGTGAAGTCGCGCGAGATGCGCCGCTGCGCCGACAGGCGCCTCTTCGATGATCCAGCCCGGTGCCGGTGTCGACGTCAAACCCAGCCCCTAGCCGCGAAGACGCTGCCGGTCGGCCGCCGGCGGGCTGGTGTCGGGCGCGCGCAGATACATCGGACGTGGCGGCGAGATATCCGCACCCCCGGATTCGGCAAACGCGCTGGCTGCGAGGGCTGCGACAGCCGCCGCGTCCGCAGCCTGGATCCGGGTCACAAGTTGATCTGGCAGGTGATGGGTCGCCTGGGCAACGAAGCGTTCGACGGCGTCACCCACGAGCGTCGCGGCACCGTTGGAGAGATCGGCAAGCGACACGAGCCGCTCTTCGACCTCAGCCCCGGAGGCCACCGACGGCTCCATGAGCGGATCGTCGCCGGAACCGAATGCCTGGAAGTACAAATCCGCTCGCTTGGTCTCCAGAAGAACACCCATCGGACCGGTCACCCCATCATTGCGGGCGATGTAACGATGCACATCGAGGCTGCCAACCCCCATGACGGGAACACCCAACGCCAGGCCGAGCCCCCGCGCGGCGGCGATGGCGATACGCAAGCCGGTGTAGCCGCCGGGGCCGACGGAGACGGCGACAAGATCCAGGCCCTGAAAGCCCGTGTCTGCGACAACGTCGCGCGCCATCGGCATTAAAGCCTCGGCATGGCCGCGCTCCATCGCCTCCCAGCGGCGTTGCGCGATCGCGCCACCCGCCCACAGCGCGGCGGAACACGCGCCGGCGGCGGCATCCAGGGCCAGAATTGTCGAATTGGAGGTCGTGCTCATATTCCTGCTTTTCGGCGAATCCGTAATCGGGTCTAGCATCGCGCGCGGGTCGCGGCAAAGGCGGCCGTCCGGAGGACTTTCCCATGACTGACGCCCCAACGCTGCGCGCCGCATATGTTGAAATCGATCAACAAGCCTACGATGTCGACATCCATCTGGCTTATGCAACCGCCGACAACTTCACCGGGCGTCCGGTCTATGCGAACGCGCATTGCTTTCTGCATGAGGACGCGGCGGCGCATCTGGCTCGCGCGATCGAGCTCGCCGGGCGCCTCGGATACCGCATGCTGATTTTTGACGCCCTGCGGCCCAGCGAAGCCCAGTGGGCTTTGTGGAATCACACGCCCGATCCCGATTTTCTGGCCGATCCACGGCGCGGCTCGCCCCACAGCCGCGGCGTCGCGGTGGACCTGACCCTGATCGACGACACCGGTGCCCCCCTCGACATGGGCACGCCCTTCGATGCGTTCACGCCCCTGTCCCATCACGGCGCCGACGTATCAGCGGATGCCCAGCGCAACCGGCATCTGCTGCTCGGCATCATGTCGACCGCCGGCTGGGATTTCTATTCGAAGGAATGGTGGCATTTCCAGTTGTTCGATCCGCGGCGCTACCCATTGGCGGAAGACCGCGACCTCGACAAGCCGATGATGGGATCACGATGATACCGCGATCGCGAAACAGGCTCTTTTCAAGGGCCTTGCGGCGCAAACCCCCCCAACGGTAACGTTCCGGAAATATGACAGCCAGTCTCATAGTGCCCCCGACAGTGGAGACGCACGTGACCCGACGAGCACTCGATTTGGTGAAACAACGCGCGCAAACGGTAATTGCCTCGATGCTGGCCGCAGCAGCGATCTGGTTGAGCCTGCCCGCGCCCGCGAATGCCGCCGATTCGGCCGTCATCCTGATGTATCACCGGTTTGGCGAGAACGCGTTTCCGTCCACCAACATTCGTCTCGAACAATTCGAGGCGCATATCGCAGAGCTCTCTTCAGGCCCCTACACCGTCATGTCCGTACCCGACATCGTCGCGGCGATCCGCGAGGGGCGCGAACTTCCCGACCGAACCGTCGGGATCACCATCGATGACGGGTATAAGTCGATCTACACAGAGGCGTGGCCCCGGCTTCGGCGCGCCGGCTTTCCGTTCACGGTGTTCGTTTCAACCGACCCGGTCGACCGCAAATTCCCCGACTTCATGAACTGGGAACAGGTGCGCGAGCTGCACGAAGCGGGGGTGACCATCGGCGGGCATACCGACACACATCTCCACATGGCCGCCAACTCGGTCGAGCGGAACCGGTCAGACCTCGCCCAGTCGAATGTCCGATATGTCAGCGAACTCGGCGCCGTGCCGGCGCTGTTCGCCTATCCGTTCGGGGAAGCCAGCACCCAGGTCCAACAAGTCGTTCGCGACGCGGGTTACACGAGTGCGTTCGGTCAGCATTCCGGCCCGTTCGACGCCTCGGCCGACGGCTATTACATGCCCCGCTTCGCGTTGAACGAGGCGTTCGGCGACATGGATCGTTTTCGTCTCGTCACCAACGCGCTGCCGATACCCTATAGCGACATGACGCCGGCCAACCCGACGCTGACGCAAAACCCGCCCATCTTTGGATTCACCCGAACGGCCGAGACGCCGCAGATCAACGGCCTCGCCTGCTATGCCGCAGACCAGGGTCAGGTTCGTGTCGAGACAATCGGGCCACGGATCGAAGTGCGGATGAACGGTGTGTTTCCAAGCGGCCGCGCCCGGATTAACTGCACCGGCCTGGGCCGCGACGGGCGCTGGCATTGGCTTGGAATGCTGTACTACGTACCGCGATCATAGAGGTTGGATCCGGTCGACGGCATCTGCCCCGATCACCCGGCGACAGGCAACTAGCGTGATGCAATCGCGTCGAGGTCGAACGGCTCGGTCGACAGTTGCGCGACCTCGAAATCATCAAGCCGATTCGTTGAGATCAACCCGCGCAACGCATCGACATATGCCTCGCGACGTTCGGAGTAGCTGACGAGAGTCTGCGCAAGCTCATGCGCGTTGAGCTGTGTGTCGCGCGCGCGCATCTGTGCGCGGGTAACCCGGTAATCCTCATAGGCATAGTGGCGGTTGAGATTGACCACATAGCTGCGGACACTATCGAGCAGGTTGTCGAATGCACGAACCTCGAAACGTTCGCCATCTGCCCGTTCCTCGGGAACGAACCCGGTGCCCTCGCTCCAGGCGCGCTGACCATAAAGGGCGTTGCCATCCCGCGCGAAGCGAGAGCGGCCCCAGCCGCTTTCCTCGATGGCCTGGGCCAGCGCCAATGTTGGTGAAACCGTATCCACCCGGCGCAACAGGGCGACAAAATCACCCGGCGCAGCGTCGTATTTGTCCGCGAGCCGATCGAGCCAGATCTGGTCCTCTTCCGACAGGTCGCGACCGGACAGGATATGCTCTTCGAGATCAATAAGCTGCCGGCGCTCCAGGCGAACCTCTTCATTCGCCTTCAAGATCAGCGGGAGGACGGTGCGAATGAAGGTTTGCTTGCGTGCCTCCACGACCATCTGTTCATCGAAATCATCGGGCAGGGATTCAACCAACAGGCGCGGTACGCGCGAATCGCCGCGCCGGATTTGCCGCAGCGCATATCCGGTTTCATCGAGCACATCGTGTAAGATGTCGGCGGATGCGACCTCGACCATATCGTCATCGATGTCGGCGAATTGCGGGCGCGCGAGCGTAAAATCGACCTGCGGCAGCGCAATCCAATCGAGGGCCGCGCGCGCGGGCTGATCAACCGTAAATCCAGCCACCGCACCGTACAGCAGAGCTGCGCTAACGGCCGAGACCGTGAAAGCGGTGCGCTTATGTTTACCAAAATTTCGAATAACGCCCCTCATCTCATACGTCCCCCCACGTCGCCGCGGGCCAGGGGCGTATCAACTTTTATGCATATGCAATCTGTTCGGCAAGTCGTGCTTTTGCACCGACCTGCATGTTTGATCTTCGAATTATTCCTGAATGCCGCTATGCGACAGCCTGAACCTCGTCCACTTCCGGCACGTAATGGCGCAGCAGATTCTCAATACCCATCTTCAGGGTCGCCGTGGAACTCGGGCATCCGGCGCACGCACCCTGCATGGTCAGGAAGACCACGCCATCCTCGAAGCCGTGAAATACAATATCGCCGCCATCCGTCGCCACCGCAGGACGCACGCGCGTGTCGAGCAGCTCGACGATCTGTGCGACCACCTCTTTATTCTCACCGTCGTCGACCGCATGCGCCGGGCCCGCGGCCTCGCGCATCACCGGATCACCCGACGTGTAATGTTCCATGATTGCGCCCAGCACGGCGGGCTTCAGGACCTGCCAATCGGCTTCCGGCGCTTTCGTCACTGTGACGAAATCGCTGCCGAGAAATACCGCCGTCACTTCGGGCACCGCGAATAGCCGCAACGCAAGGGGCGACGTATCCGCGCTCTCCCGGTTGGGGAAGTCGGCCGTGCCTGCGGCGAGCACCTCGCTGCCCGGAAGGAACTTCAGGGTTGCGGGGTTGGGAGTTTCTTCGGTCTGGATAAACATCCGGTACCTTGCCTCATAGACTGTTGAAACCACATTCAACGCGTGGCCTGGAGCCCGTGTTAACGAATCCATTCTGGTTCGTTAACGATTTACACGATCCGGGCGTCGTTGAAGAGGGAATTTGGGCCGTTTTCCGGAATAATCAAGCCCTGATTTGCGCCCCAGTTGGTTAACGCGAGAGCTCGTTACGGTTAACGCGACGGCCCTCAAAGTAGCGAACACAGCAAGAACATCCTATGTTCGCTGCACTGCGGCGGATGCCTTTGGAAACCCGAACGTTGGAACGACCCCCTGTGGATAGCGAAACACTTGTGTCTGAGAATCGTACACCCGAGAGCCCTGTAACGAGTCTGCCGGGCCCAAATTACGATTGCCCGGTGTTCGAATGGATTGAGAATTTCGGGCGCTACACGGATTCACTGCCCACGCTGATCAGCGAAGTCGGGCGGCGCTTTCAGGATTGTGGCCTGCAACTGGCCCGCCTTAGCATCGTGATCCGCACCCTGCATCCCCAGATCGCCGCGGCCGGATTCGCCTGGGACGGCGAAACCGGCGAGATGTCGGAGTTCACAGGCGACCATCAATCGCAGTCGAGCGAAGCCTTTCAACGCAGCCCGGTGCGCATCGTGTTCGAGGGCTCACCAGGCCTTCGTCGCCGGCTTCTCGAACCCGATTGTCCACGCGATTTCCCGATCCTCGAGGAGCTCGACTCCCAGGGGATCACCGACTACGTGATCCTGCCGATCCCGTTTTCGAACGGGCAAACCTACGCCTGCTCCTGGGCAACCAAAGCGCCGGACGGTTTCCCCGACGAAGCAATCGCGCGCATCACCCAGCTCATGCCAGCCTTCTCACTGGTGCTCGAGATTCTCGCCGTCCGCATGATCTCGCGCAACCTGATGGACACCTATCTGGGGCACAGCGCCGGCGAACGCGTGCTCCAGGGCGAGATCTATCGCGGCGTGAATGAAACCATCGAATCCGTCGTCTGGATTTCGGATTTACGAAACTTCACCCGGATGTCGGACGAGTTCGCGCCGCCGGTGATGCTGGGAATTCTGAATGACCATTTCGAGCGTGTGGTCGGCGCCATCGCCGATCACGGCGGCGAGGTCCTGAAGTTCATGGGCGATTCGGTGCTCGCCATCTTCCCCGTCGATTCCGAGCTTGGCCCCCAGCCGGCTGCAGCCGCCGCCCTGGCCGCCGCCCGCGACGCGACAAACCGAATTGCAGAGGGAAATGCCGCACGCAAGGAAAAAGGCCTGACCGAGATCGGCTTCGGCATCGCGCTGCATCACGGGAATGTCGTCTATGGGAATATCGGCGCACCCGACCGGCTGGATTTCACCGTGATCGGCCCGGCGGTCAACCAGACGGCGCGGATCGAGGCGCTGTGCCGAACCCTCAATCGGCCCGTGCTCGTCTCTCAGCGGATCGCGGATGCTGCAGAGTCGGAACTCGTCTCGCTCGGCTTCCAGGCCCTGCGCGGCGTGCGCGAACCCCAGGAAATTTTCACCCTGCCGGAATACGCCTGACGCGCCTACGAACCGAGGAACCCAACGATCTCGTGGACTTCGTTGATGACCGGTGCGGCAATCGCCGCCGCGCGTTCGGACCCGTCCCGCAGGACCTCGTCGACATGATCCGGTGCGGCCATCAGACGCTGCATCTCTTCCCCGATCGGGCCGAGCTTGGCGACCGACAGATCCACCAGCTCACCCTTGAAGGCGCTGAACTGGGCGCCGGCGAACTGATCGAGCGTGACCGCCATCGACTGACCGGAAAGTGCTGCATAGATCGACAGCAGATTGAACGCCTCGGGACGCGCCTTCTCGGCCTCGCCCTCCACATGCAGCCCATCCTCGGCAAGTGAATCTGCGCCCGGGAGCTCCCCCGGGTCGGTCTTGGCCTTGCGGATCTTGCCGGCGATATCGTCGGCGCCGTCGGTGAGATTGATCCGCGAATATTCCGACGGGTCCGACTTGGACATCTTTTTGGTGCCGTCACGCAGGCTCATCACCCGGGTCGCCTCGCCGAAGATCAACGGCTCGACCACGGGAAAGCAATCGGTCTCGAAATCATTGTTGAACTTGATCGCGATGTCGCGCGTCAGCTCGAGATGCTGCTTCTGGTCCTCGCCGACGGGCACATGGGTCGCCTTGTAGGCGAGGATGTCGGCGGCCATCAGGTTCGGATAGACATACAGGCCGACGCTCGCATTCTCGCGTTGCTTGCCCGCCTTCTCCTTGAACTGGGTCATCCGGTTGAGCCAGCCCATCCGGGCCACGCAGTTGAAGACCCAGGCGAGCTCCGCATGCGCAGTCACCTGGCTCTGGTTGAAGATGATCGAGTTCCTGGGATCGATCCCCGACGCAATAAACGCCGCCGCCACTTCGCGCGTATGCGGGGCGAGCTGCTTCGGGTCCTGCCAGACCGTGATCGCGTGCATGTCCACGACGCAGTAGATGCATTCGAAATCGGCCTGCAGACCGACGAAATTTCGAATAGCACCAAGATAGTTTCCGAGGTGGAGATCACCAGTGGGCTGTACGCCCGAGAATATGCGGCTCATCGCAAGTTCGCTCCTTGGGGTGTGGACGCCCGAGGGTGTCAGGGAAGGCGCGCGTTATGGCCCGCGGGCCCGCGGCAGGTCAAGCGGGGTGGCGTTTATCCGCGGCGAAACATCGATCGCATTTCGCGCAAAGACGTCGCGCGCAGCAGCTGGGCCAGCACCGCGTAGACCGCCATCCCCACGACAACCAGCAGCACCAGAGCTGCGACACCGGCAGGGTCACTCTGTCTGAGTGGTGATGCCAGCACGTCGGCGATCAGCCACAGGGCACCCGCCATCAGCAGTGCGGCAAACAAGATGCGCACCAGCCGCATCATCAACCTGCGGTCGGGTTCGAGCAAACCGCGCCGGTACAATAGAACGCCCAGCAGGGCGGCGTTGATCCAGGCCGACACCGCCGTCGCCAATGCGATACCGACGTGGGCCAGGGTTGGCATCAGCGCCAGCGCGAGGGCCACATTCACGACCAGCGCCAGCGCCGCGATCTTCACCGGCGTCGCGGTATCCTCACGCGCAAAAAACCCGGGCGCCAGCGCCTTGATCAATACATAAGCCGGCAGACCCAGCGCGAACGCCCCCAGGGCCGCCCCCGTGGCCGCCGCGTCGGCCGCATCGAATGCGCCGCGCTGAAACAGCACGGTCACGATCGGGTCGGCGACGATCAACAGCGCCGCGGCAGCGGGTACCGTCAGCAGCATCGCAAACTCTATCGCCCGGTTCTGGCTGTCGCGCGCAGCGTCCGTGTCCCCGGCCTTGAGCTGGCGCGACAGGAGCGGCAGCAGCGCCACACCAACCGCGGCACCAACCACACCCAGCGGCAGCTGGTTCACCCGGTCGGCGAAATACAGGAACGACACCGACCCCTCGGGCAGCTCCGATGCCAGGCGCACCCCGATCAGCACATTGATCTGGTACACGCCGGCGCCGAGGATGCCCGGCCCCATCAACATGAAGAGACGCTTCACCCGGGGGCCGAACACCAAACGCGGCACCATGGGCATCAACCCGGTGCGCGAACACACGGTGGCGAGCCAGGCAAACTGACCAACACCGGCAATGAGCACACCCCAACTCAATGCCAGGCCCGGATCCGGAAGCCAGCCGAGCGCCACGCCGGTCAGCGCGCCGATCAGCACAATGTTCAACAGGATCGGCGCGGCGGCGGCGGCGGCAAACTTCTCTAATGTGTTCAGAATGCCGCCGAGCATCGCGGACAGCGAGACAAACAGGAGATAGGGAAAGGTCAGGCGCGCGAAATCGACGGCCAGCTGAAACTTTTCCGGATCGCCGACGAACCCGCCGGCGACCACCCCCATGACCTCGGGCATGAAGATTTCGACCAACACACTGAGTACGATCAGGATCAGCAGCATGACCCCGAAGACGCGCTCGGCGAATTCCCGCGCCGCAGCGCGGCCGTGCTCGGTCAGTTCGCCCGCGAACAGCGGTATGAATGCGGCATTAAAGGCGCCTTCGGCGAACAGGCGGCGGAAAATATTGGGAAACTGAAGCGCGACAAAGAACGCGTCGCTGACCTGCCCGGCACCGAGGAACGCCGCGATGAACATGTCGCGTACGAAGCCCAGAACACGGCTGCCCATGGTCCAGCCGCCAACCGTAGCAATGGCGCGAATAAGTGGCATGCAGCGCTCTTAGCGGGAAACCGGGGCGAAGGAAAGGCAGCTATTCCGCAGCCTGGGTGGCGGACGCGCTATCCTCTTCGCGGATCGCAGCAAGCAGCCGTTCGCGGATCGCCGCGATCCGCGCCTCGTGGCTCACCTTCATGCCGAAACCGTCTTTGACATAGAAGACGTCGATCGCACGCTCGCCGAAGGTCGAGATCTTTGCCGACGAGATTTGCAGCGACAGATCATAGAGCGCGCGCGTGACGATATAGAGGAAGCCCGGCCGGTCACGCCCGTTGACCTCGATCACGGTGTGGGTCGCGCTTGCCTGATTGTCCACGATCACCCGCGGCGCCACGGTGAAGATTTTCGTGCGCGCCGGGATGAATGTCCGCTCCGCCCCGGGCTCGTCGCGGTCCATCTCGCCGGCAAAGGCACGTTCGATCTGGACCGTGAGCTTGGCCAGCGTGCCCGACGCCGACAGGGCGGTGTCGTCCCGATCCTGCAACCAGAAGGTATCCAGCGCCATGCCCTGCGGCGTGGTGAAAACCTTGGCGTCGACGATGTTCGCATCGACCGCCGAAATGGCCCCGGTGATCCGCGAGAACAGGCCCGGATGGTCTTGGGTGTAGACCGTCAGTTCGGTCACATCGATGTCGGCGCGCACCCGCGTGCGGATCGAAAGCGGGAGCTTCTCCTGCTCGGCCGTGCGCATCAGGCGCGCCTGGTGGGACAGCGTGTCGGTGTCGAATGTCAGCCAGTAGCCGGGGTAGCCCCGGTCGAACTGAGCCTCGATATCCGCGTCCGACCAATCGGCCAAGGCCTCGCGCAAATCATGTTTGGCGGCCTCAATCCGAGCGCCCCGCGCGTTCGTGCGTTGCCCGCCCGACATCACATCTTCGGCCGCGTGATACAGCTCGCGCAGCAACGCGGCCTTCCAGTTGTTCCAGACGTTCGGCCCGGTCGCGCGCATATCGACGACCGTCAGGCACAACAGAAGGCGCAGGCGCTCGGGCGACTGGACCTGGTCGACGAAGTCCATGATGGTTTTGCTGTCGTTGAGATCGCGTTTTTGCGCGACATCGCTCATCGCGAGATGTTCGCGCACCAGCCACTCGACCGTCTCGCTTTCCTCGGCATCGAGCCCGATACGCGGGCAAACCCGCTTCGCCACCCGCGCACCGAGCACGGAGTGATCGCCACCGCGGCCCTTGGCGATGTCATGGAACAGGACGCCCATGTAAAGGGCGCGCCGCGAACCGATCTTGTGGATCACCTCGCTCGCGACGGGATGATCATCCACCAGCTCGCCGCGCTCGATCTTGGCGAGCAGGCCGATCGCCTGGATCGTGTGCTCGTCGACCGTATACACGTGATACATGTCGTGCTGGGTCTGACCCACGACCCGGCCGAAGTCCCGCAGGAAGCGACCGAACACACCGGCCTCGTTCATCCGCGTGAGCGCCTGTTCGGGGGAATCGATCGACGACGCCATCTCGACGAACATGCGGTTCGCCTCCGGGTCTTCGCGGACGTCCTTGTCGATGCGCTTCAGATTTTGGGTCACCAGGCGCAGCGCATGAGGATGGATATCCAGCCCCTCGTTATGCGCCACATAGAAGAGCCGGATCATCGCGACCGGGTCGCGCTCGAACTGTTCATCATCAGCGACGGTCAACCGGTCGCGGTCGGTCGTGAAGCCCATCAGGTCACGCGGACGGCGCAAACGCGGCAGCCGGATGATCGGCCGGCTCATATTCTCGGCCTCGATCGCGGCGCAGAAAATCCGGGTCAGATCGCCGACATCCTTCGCGACGATGTAGTAGTGCTTCATGAAGCGCTCGACACCGGACGCGCCGGCCCGGTCCGCATAGCCCATGCGCTGTGCAATCGGTGTCTGCACGTCGAAGGTCAGCCGCTCCTCGGGCCGACCCGACAGGTAATGCAGATGGAATCGGACACTCCAGAGGAAATTCTGGTCCTTCGAGAAATTACGCGCCTCGGGCTTCGTCAAAACGTCGCGCGCGACCAGGTCATTCACGCTGTCGACTTCGTAGGCGAACTTCGCGATCCAGTAGAGAGTCTGGAGGTCCCTGAGACCGCCCTTGCCGTCCTTGATGTTCGGCTCGACGTAGTAACGGCTGTCCCCCATCTTCTCGTGGCGGCTGTCGCGCTCGTTGAGTTTTCCCTTCACGAACTCCATCGCCGCGCCGGAGATCACCTGGTCGCTAAATGTCTTGCGGAACTCCAGATACAGTTCCTGGTCGCCCCACAAGTAGCGCGCCTCCAGGAGTGCGGTCCGGATGGTCAGGTCGCTCTTGGCGAGGCGCACACAATCATCGATCGATCGGGTCGAATGCCCGACCTTCAGTCCCAGATCCCAGAGGAAGTAGAGAACATATTCAACGATCTGCTCGCCATGGGCCGTCTGCTTCCACGGAAACAGGAACAGCAGATCGATGTCCGAAAAGGGCGCCAGTTCACCGCGGCCATATCCGCCGACGGCCACGATCGCCATCCGGTCCGTCGCGGTCGGGTTGGCCGAGGGGTATTCGCGCAACGCGGCGTCGTGAACGATCCGGATGACCTGATCAAACAGGAAGGCGAGCTCCCCTTTCGCCGCATTGCCGTCAATCTCCACGGCCTCGAACCGCGTTTGCACCTGCGTCCGGCCCTCCTCGATCCCCGCCTTGAGCAGGTCGAGGGTAATCCCGCGACGCTCGGAAGCTGTGGAGATATCGGTGCATGCATCGACGATCCGGGCCTCGAGTGTCGCCCGGTCGATCACGTCGCGTTTTCGTTTTCGCGTGGCCATGGTCGCGCAGTTTTACACGGTCGGCGCCGGAATGAATATGCCGCGCAACGGATTGCGCTAGTCGGAGGCGGGTTCGGTCTCCAGCGCCGCACGCAAACGCGCGCGGCGCGCATAGGCATAGGTATAAATCGCCAGGCCGACCAACGACCCGACTGTCACGGGCCAGCCGAGCCCGACCGCATCGCCGATGCGCCCCATGGCCAGCGCACCGAGCGCCGGGCCGGACCTGAAAATCATGCCGAACAGGCCCAGCACACGCCCGCGCATCTCGTCGGCCACGGCGAACTGGACGACCTGCTGGGTGGCGATGCCGCCGCTGGTCATCGAGAAGCCCAGCGCGGCGAGACAGACCATCGCGAAGGGCAGCCAGATCACGTTGACGATCAGGAACGCTGCGGTCCCGCCGATCAGGCCCGAGAGAAGCGCGATCTCGGTAATCCCGTCCTTGTTCCCGCGCCGCAGCATCCAGATGGCGCCCGCCATCGCGCCGATACCAATCGACGACGCCATGATCGAGAACCCCGTGACGTCGAGCAGGAAAACCGAACCGGCGAGCGCGGACAGCAACTCGGTCAGCGGCCGTATCATCGTGCCGAGCGCAAACAACAGCAGCAGCATGGGCCCGATCCCGGGATGGGACGCGCCGTATCGAATGCCGGCAAGTGCGTCGCCGAGGAAAGTTCCGCGCGCCGCCTTGCTGCCGGCCTGAAACGGCACATCGATAGACGCCAATGCCCAGACCATGGCGCCGCCCGCGAAGATGTTGACGAAGAAAGCGAGACCCGGCCCGCCCAGCGGCAGCAATACTGCAGCCAGCGCGGGGCCGACAAACTGGGCGGCGTTGAAGGTCGACGAGTTGAGCGCGATGGCCGTGGAAATTTCCGACCGCGGCACAAGGTTCGGCATCAGCGCCAACCGCACGGGTTGCCAGAACGAGAAAGTCACGCCGCGGGCGAGCGCCATCGCCAGCAGAAGCCAGATGGTCATCAGACCGGCGAAGGTGAACACCGCCAGGAAAATCGAGATCACGACCAGGGAGGCCTGCGTGGCCATCGCGATCTTCCGTCGGTCCATCCGGTCGGCCAGAACGCCGCCCACCGGACCGAACAAAAGCACCGGCAACGCATCAGCGGCGGCCACGGCGCCCACCCAGAATCCCGACTTGGTGAGCTCCCAGGCCAGCCAGCTGATCGAGATGCGGACCACCCAGGTGCCAACCACATTGGGGATGTGCCCGATCAGATAGATCCGGAAACTGCGATGACGCATCACTTCGCCCACCGCGCCAAAACCGGCAAACGCCAGGGCGCGAACGAGGAAACTAATCATCCAGCGCGGCTTTCAGCCGGTAGAGCAATTCCAGCGCGGTCTTGGGCGTGAGTTCGTCGGGACTGACCGACGCCAGGAGTTCACGGACAGGATCGGCGACAGGATCTACAGAGCTGCCCTCCCCCGCAACCGCAGCCTGAAACAGCGGCAGGTCATCGGCCAAACGTGTCAGTGCGCCGGCCTGGTCTCCCGCCTCGAGTAAGCGCAAGACCTCTTCGGCGCGGCCCACCACGGCGGGCGGCAGCCCGGCGAGCTTACCCACATGGATGCCGTAGGAACGGTCGGCGGCACCGGGACCGACTTCGTGCAGGAAAACGATGTCGTCGTTCCATTCCTTCACCCGCATGGTGTGGCACGACATATCCGGCAGGCGCGCGGCAAGTCTCGTCAGCTCGTGGAAATGGGTGGCGAACAATGTCCGGCAGAGATTTTTTTCATGCAGATGCTCGACCGTCGCCCAGGCAATCGACAGCCCATCAAAGGTCGCTGTGCCGCGCCCGATCTCATCGAGGATAACAAGCGCGCGCGAGCCGGCCTGATTGAGGATCGCTGCGGTCTCGACCATCTCGACCATGAAAGTCGAGCGGCCCCGCGCCAGATCGTCTGCCGCCCCGACCCGGCTGAACAGCCGGTCCACGACCCCGATATGGGCGGCGGCGGCGGGCACGAAGGAGCCGATTTGGGCAAGAATGGCGATCAGGGCGTTCTGCCGGAGGAACGTCGACTTGCCCGCCATGTTCGGGCCGGTGACGAGCCACAGGCGGCCGGCGGCTTCATCTTCGCCCGACAGATCACAATCGTTGGCGACAAAGGCACCGGGCCCGTCATCCAGCATCGCCTCGACCACCGGATGACGTCCGCCGGTGACCTGAAACACCTGGTCGTCCGACAGGACCGGCCGGGTATAGCGTGCGCCCACCGCAAGCTCGGCGAGCCCCGCCGCAACATCAAGTTCGGCCAGAGCGCGTGCCGCGATAGCAATATCATCGGCCTCGGCGAGCACCTCGTCGGTCAGCGATTGAAACAGTTCGAGTTCGATGGCGAGCGCGCGTTCGCCGGCGCGCGAGATCTTGTCGTCCAGTTCGGACAGCTCGACCGTCGTGAAGCGCACGGCATTTGCCATCGTCTGACGATGGATCAGGCCATATTCTTCGGCTGCCGCTTCCTTGCCGTTATCCATGATGCGGTCGGCATGGCTGGCGCTGAGCTCAACGAAATACCCGAGCACGTTGTTGTGCTTGATCTTGAGATTGGCGACACCGGTCTTCTCGACGTAGTCGGCCTGCAGGCCCGCGATCAGTTTCCGGCTCTCGTCGCGTAGTACAGTTTGTTCATCGAGCGCGGTCGAATATCCCTCCGCGATGAAGCCGCCATCGCGTGCCGCCAGCGGCAACTCAGGGGCGAGCGCCGCGTTCATGAGTTTCACGAGTTTGCCGTGATCGCCTAAGGCCGCACCGACAATGCGAAAGGCTTCCGGCGCACCCGACATCCCATCCAGCAAACCACGCAACGTCGCGGCGGCTTCAAGTCCGGCCCGGAGCGCCGCCAGATCGCGCGGGCCGCCACGGCCGAGCGCGAGCCGCGACAGCGCGCGTTCCATATCAGGCGCGGTGCGCAAGGTGTCGCGTATATCCTCGCGCACGGCGCCGTCATCAGCCAGATACCCGACCCCGTCGAGCCGATCGTTGATTGCGACAACATCGGTCAGGGGCGCGGCGAGCCGTTCGGCCAGAAGTCGCGCGCCCGGGCCGGTGATCGTCCGATCAATAACCGAGAGCAGAGATCCCTTGCGCTCACCCGACAGGGTGACGGCCAGTTCAAGATTGCGCCGGGTCGCGGCATCGATCTCCATGACTGCGCCGGCACTGCCGGGCGGCGGCAAGCGACGCGGTCGGGACAGGCGCGGCATCCGGTCGACCTGGGTCAGGGCAAGATAATCGAACAATGCGCCCGCCGCGGCGATCTCGGCCCGGCCAAGCTCGCCAAACGCATCCAGCGTCCCCACGCCATAGGTCTCGGTCAGCCGGGTCTCGGCGTTCACCGAATCAAACCGGCTGGCGGGCAGCGGCGTCAGCGTGTCACGCACCTCGTCCCAGAGCGGGCCGAAATCGGGGGCCTCAAGCAGACGGTCCGGTACCAGGATTTCACCCGGCGCGATTCGGGCCAGCGCCGCCGCCAACAGGTTCGCACCGCCGGCCGCGGGAATGGGCTGCATCCACACCTCACCGGTCGACATGTCGAGCCAGGCCAGCCCGAACGCGCCCCGCACATCCGCGCAAGCCGCGAGATAATTGTGCCGGCGCGAATCCAGCAGCGTGTCCTCGCTCAACGTGCCGGGCGTGATCACCCGCACGACATCGCGACGCACGATCGATTTCGATCCGCGTTTCTTGGCCTCGGACGGATCCTCCATCTGTTCGCACACGGCGACCCGGTGGCCGGCGCGGATCAGACGCGGCAGATATTGTTCGGCGGCATGCACCGGGACCCCGGCCATGGGTACGGGCTCGCCATTCTGCTGCCCGCGCGCGGTCAGCGCGATATCCAGCGAGGCGGCCGCAGCTACGGCATCATCGAAAAACAGTTCGTAGAAATCGCCCATGCGAAAAAACAGGAGGCAATCGGGATAGGATTCCTTGGCCGCATGCCACTGGGCGAGCATCGGCGACGCCGCGGCAGCGGATTTGGGTTGGTCTTCGGAGGCGGGGGCGGAACCTGACATGGCGATGGTCCATCATATACGCCGCGCGCGGCCCGGCCAAAACCCCCTCGATACCCTGTGCGGTGGGCAATTTGGTGGGCAATTGCATGCATTCGAACCGGCGTTGCTTGACGCGCCGCGCGAACAGGGTTCACGCTCATGTTCTGGATAACGTTTGGACAACCATTAAGGGCGAGACAAATGGCTGAGAAATCCAAGGGCGATCAGAAAAAGCTGTCCCAGCTCGACATCGATTCCCTGCACATGCATCGGACCGGCAAGCCCGGAAAGATTGAAATCAATGCCACCAAGCCGCTGACCACCCAGCGCGACCTGTCCCTCGCCTATTCGCCCGGCGTCGCCGCGCCCTGCATGGAAATTCACGCCAACCCCGACGACGCCTACGACTACACATCGCGCGGGAACCTCGTCGCCGTGATCTCGAATGGTACTGCGGTCCTCGGCCTCGGCAATATCGGCGCGCTCGCCTCCAAGCCGGTGATGGAGGGCAAATCGGTCCTGTTCAAACGCTTCGCCGACATCGACGCCATGGACCTTGAAGTCGAGAGCGAGGACGTGGATGAGGTCATCAACTGCGTGCGACTACTTCGCCCCACATTCGGCGGCATCAATCTCGAGGACATCAAGGCGCCGGAATGCTTCATCATCGAGCAGCGCCTGCGCGAGATCATGGACATTCCGATCTTTCACGACGATCAGCACGGCACCGCCATCGTGTCGCTGGCCGGGCTGATCAACGCGCTCGACCTGACGAACCGCGATCTCAAGGACATCAAGCTCGTCGTCAACGGCGCAGGCGCGGCCGCGATTGCCTGTATCGAGCTAATCAAGGCCATGGGCCTGCCCCACGACCAGGCGATCCTGTGCGACAGCCGGGGCGTCATCTATCAGGGCCGCGAGGACGGCATGAACCAGTGGAAGTCGGCCCATGCGGTGAACACCGACGCCCGCACTCTCGAAGAAGCCATGGTGGGCGCCGACGTGTTCTTCGGCGTGTCCGTCGCCGGGTCGGTCACCAAAAAGATGGTCAAGTCGATGGCCAAGAGCCCGATTATTTTCGCGATGGCCAACCCCGACCCCGAGATCACCCCGGAAGATGTGAAGGCGGTACGCGAAGATGCCATCGTCGCCACCGGCCGGTCCGACTATGCGAACCAGGTGAACAACGTGCTGGGGTTTCCCTACATCTTTCGCGGCGCGCTCGATGTCCGCGCACGAACCATCAATGACGAGATGAAAATCGCCTGCGCCCACGCCCTGGCAGAGCTGGCGCGCGAGGACGTACCCGACGAAGTCGACGCCGCCTATCCCGGTGAACATCTGGTCTATGGGCCCGACTACATCATCCCGGTGCCGTTCGACCCCCGGCTGATCGAGTATATCCCGCCCCGCATTGCGCAGGCGGCGATGGATACCGGCGTCGCCCGACAGCCGATCAAGGACATGGACGATTACCGGCGCACCCTGGCCCGGCGTCTCGACCCGACGTCATCGGTGATCCAGGCGACCTTCGAGGCCGTGCGTTCCAGCCCCCGCCGGATTGTGTTCGCCGAGGGCGAGTCCGAGCGGGTCATCCGCGCCGCCATCGCCTACCGGAACGCCGGCCTGGGTGAACCTATTCTCATTGGCCGCGAAGATGTCGTGCGGCAGCGGATCGAGGATCTGGGCATCACCGGGATCGAAGAGCTCCGCGTCCAGAACGCCGCACTGTCCGAAGACCGCGAGGCGTATATCGACTTTCTCTACACCCGCCTGCAGCGCAAGGGCCTGATGCTCCGGGACTGCACGCGCATGGTGAACCAGAACCGGAATGTCTTCGCCTCCTGCATGGTCGCATTGGGCGCGGCCGACGTCATGGTCACGGGCCTGTCGCGGCGCTTTCACACCTGTTTCAATGATGTCCGCCGGGTGTTCGATTCGGTGCCGGGCGAACAGATATTCGGCCTGTCGATGCATGTGTTGCGCAACCGCACGCTGTTCATTGCCGATACATCCGTCCACGAGCGACCCGATCCGGAGGTGATGGCGGACATCGCGACCCAGGCCGCGGCCAAGGCCCGACAGATGGGCAGCGAGCCGCGGGTCGCCTTCCTCAGCTATTCCAACTTCGGCAATCCACCGGTCGACCTGACCGAGCGGTCGCGCGACGCCGTCCGCGTGCTGGACGACCGCGGCAACGCAGACTTCGAATATGAAGGCGAGATGACCCCCGATATCGCGCTCGATTCCGATCTGCGCGAGCGCTACTACCCGTTCAGCCGCCTGACCGGCCCCGCCAATGTGTTGATCATGCCCGGGCTCCACTCCGCGCATATCGCCTCGCGCCTGATGCAATCCGCGGAGGACGGGACGGTGCTCGGTCCGATGCTGATGGGGCTCGAGAAACCGGTCGAGATCGTCCACATGAATGCGACCGTGAACGAACTGGTCACCGCCTCGGCGTTCGGCGCCTATGAGTCCATCCGCCGCGAGGTGGATGCCAAACCGAAACGCCCGCGCAAATCCGCCACCAAAAAGGCCGCAGACTAATAGAATAGTAACGTCGCGGAGAATTGCCGGACGGCTCCCACGTCTTTTGCGTGCTAGATAGGGCCAAATGCATCCACGGGTATTCGGCACGACCAATCCATGACCCCCAAACCAAAACATCTGTTCATGGCGGCATTGGTTTTCAGCGCGCCGGGGGCGATCGCGCTGATCGCCCTGATCGCGACGGACCGGCTTTCGCCCGGCATCGGGATCGTAGCCATCCTGTTCGTTCTTGCCGGTGCGAGCGCCATCGTCTTCTACCCGCTGTCGCGGCTGCGCCAGGTCAGCCGGCGCCTCGAAGCCCTCATCGACCTGCCGCCCGATGCCGTCGTCGATGCCAGTCCGCCGGATGATTCAGGGGCCATCGGTGATGTGGCCGCCACGCTGTTTCGTCTGGAACGCAGCTGGGGGCGCGACCGCAAGCAACTGAGTGACGGCGTTCGGGCCGCCCAGCTGTTGTTCGATGCGCTGCCCGATCCTCTGGTCACCCTCGATAGCCAGGCGCGGTTGATCTACGCCAACGCCGCCGCGCGAACACTGCTCGAGGGCCGCAACGGTGTCGACGACCTGGTGGGCCGAGACCTGTCCGCCGTCATCCGCCAGCCGGCAATCCTCCAGGCCGTGTCCGAAGTGCAGGAGGGCCTGCCCACGCGCACCGTCGAATTCACCTTCACCGACCGGGTCGATCAGTCCTTCGAGGCGCGGGTGGAACCCATCCGGGCCGATAGCGCGAGCGAGGACGACGCGCACACGCTGATCTTGATGCACGACGTCACCGCGCTGCGACGGGCCGAGCAGATGCGGGCTGATTTTGTCGCCAATGTCAGTCACGAACTGCGCACGCCGCTCACGTCTCTGGTCGGCTTCATCGAGACCCTGCGCGGGCCGGCAAAGGACGACACCGCGGCTCAGGCGCGCTTTCTCGACCTGATGGAGACGCAATCGACCCGCATGACGCGGATCGTCAACGATCTTCTCTCCCTGTCGCGCATCGAGATGAACGAGCACACGCCGCCCAGCGACGCCGTGGACCTCAAACAGACGATCGCCACCGTGGCCGACCTGCTGGCCCCGCAATCGCGGGCGCGCAACGTCGGTGTCGAGCTCGCGCTCGATGCCCTGATTCTGCCCGTCATGGGACAAGCAGACGAGCTCGCACAGCTATTCCAGAACCTGATCGAAAACGCGATCAAGTACGGGCGCGACGGGAGCAATGTGCGGGTGGAGGCCACGATCCAGGACGACACCGCCCGCATCTCCGTCATCGATCAGGGCGAGGGCATCGCACGCGAGCATATTTCCCGGCTCACCGAGCGGTTCTACCGGGTCGACACGGCGCGCTCTCGCGAACTCGGCGGCACGGGTCTCGGCCTCGCCATCGTCAAGCACATCGCCAACCGGCATCGCGGCGAGCTCACCATCCAGAGCGAGCCCGGCGTGGGCAGCACCTTTACCGTGACATTGCGCCTGTCCGATTAGCGCCCGCCCCGGCGCAGACATTTTTTTCCGCTGTCTGCAGCGGTGTCATCGAACTGCAACATTACTGTCATACACCCATCGCGGAGCGGCCCTAGGTTTGCGCCTGCGAACGGGATCGGAATGTTTCGACCGGGCGCACCAGGTAACTCCAACCACGATTTCATCCTCAGGAGAGGCAACCGTGAAAATCAAAACATTGACCCTCGCAGCCGCGATCACCGTCGGTCTTGTCGGCGCCGCCGAAGCCCGCGACCAGATCCGTGTAGTCGGGTCCTCCACCGTCTTCCCGTTCTCCACGGCGGTCGCCGAGCAGTTCGGCAAATCCACCCGCTTCTCAACCCCGGTCGTTGAAAGTACGGGCACGGGCGGCGGCATGAAGCTGTTCTGCTCGGGCGTCGGCGAAGACCATCCCGACGTGACCAACGCATCGCGCCGGATGAAGAAATCCGAGTTCGAGGCCTGTACCACGAACGGCATCGACATCACGGAAGTCAAAGTCGGCTTCGACGGCATCGTGATCGCCAACGCCAAACGCGGCCCGGATTTGAACCTGTCCCTCGAACAGATCTTCCTGGCGCTCGCCACGGAGATTCCCCAGGGCGGCAAGCTGGTCGCGAACCCGAACAAGATGTGGTCCGACATCGACCCGTCGCTGCCGGCACAGAAAATCGAAGTGCTCGGCCCGCCGCCGACCAGCGGCACCCGCGATGCGTTCGTCGAGATCGCCATGGAGGGCGGCTGCAAGACGCTCGCCGGCGCCGCAGACCTCGGTCTCAAGAAGAAGGCCTGTCACGCCGTGCGTGAAGATGGCGTCTATATCGAGGCGGGCGAGAACGACAATCTGATCGTCCAGAAGCTCGAGGCCAATCCGGCCGCATACGGCATCTTCGGCTTCAGCTTCCTCGACCAGAACGCCGACAAGCTCAAGGGGGCCACGGTTGACGGCACCGTGCCGGCGTTCGAGGAAATCGCCGCCGGCAACTATCCCGTCTCACGCTCGCTCTTCTTCTATGTGAAGCAGCAGCATGTGGGCGTCATTCCCGGCATCCAGGAATTCGTCACCGAGTTCACCAGCGAGGATGCCTGGGGTCCCGACGGTTACCTGATCGACAAGGGCCTGATCCCGCTCCCCGACACCGACCGCGCCGCGATGGCGAAACAGGCGCAGGGTCTCCAGCCGCTTTCGATGTAGGCATCCATGTAAGCACCTCAGCACCGGCGCCCCCGGGCGCCGGTGTCTCCTTCTCCTCTCACCAGAAACGCAACGACCCGCAGCAGCACGTCAGATCATGAACACCATCATTCTCATCATTGTGCTGCTTGGGCTGACGACGTTTGCCTACCGATATGGCCGCCGCAAGGCGCTCACCAGCGTCGAAGGCCGTGTGGCAAACCTCCACTCCCTCCCGTCCTACCATGGTGCCTATGTCGCGCTCTGGTGCGGGCTGCCGGCGCTGATCGTCGTGGCGCTCTGGCTGATACTGCAAACCGACCTGGTCGAGCGCATGGTTCTATCGGGGATCTCCGACGGCATATCCGGCATGACCAAGGGGCAAATCAGCCTGCTCCTCAGCGACATCCGAAACCTCGCCACGGGCGACATCACCTCGCGCACACCGAGCCCGATGGTGCAGGCCGCCGCCGCGCACTATGTCGAGCTGCAACGGCTCGGGTTTATGCTGATGACCGGCGCGGCCGTCATCCTCACCTCCGGCGGGCTCTATTTCGGCCTCAAGGCGATCCAGCCGACCCTGCGTGCACGCCCCCAGGTCGAGCGCATTGTTCGCTGGCTCCTGTTGATCGCATCGGTCATCGCCATTCTGACGACCATCGGGATCATTCTCTCCCTGATGTTCGAATCCATCCGCTTCTTCGGGCAGGTCAATCCAATCGAATTCCTGTTTGGCCTGACCTGGAGCCCGCAAACGGCGCTCCGCGCCGATCAGGTTGGCGGGTCCGGCGCGTTCGGCGCAGTTCCTGTTTTTGCCGGAACACTTCTGATCACCGTGATCGCCATGATCGTCGCCGTGCCCATCGGGCTGATGGCGGCCATCTACATGGCCGAATATGCGAGCCCGACCACGCGTTCGCTGGTCAAGCCGGCCCTGGAAATCCTCGCCGGCATCCCGACGGTGGTCTACGGCTTCTTCGCCGCCCTGACCATCGGGCCGTTGTTTCGCGGTGCGGGTGAATCCATTGGTCTTTCGGTGGCCTCGGAAAGCGCGCTCGCAGCCGGGCTTGTGATGGGCGTGATGATCATCCCGTTCGTGTCGTCACTCTCGGACGACGTGATCAACGCCGTGCCTCAATCCCTGCGCGACGGCTCCTATGCGCTGGGCGCGACCCAGTCCGAAACCATCCGCCAGGTCATCCTGCCGGCGTCGCTGCACGGCATCGTCGGTGCGATTCTCCTCGCGGTCAGCCGTGCCATCGGCGAGACGATGATCGTGGTCATGGCCGCCGGCCTGTCCGCCAACCTCACGGCCAACCCGCTCGAAGCCGTCACGACGGTGACGGTCCAGATCGTCACGCTTCTGGTGGGCGATCAGGAATTCGATAGCGCCAAGACCCTTGCTGCATTCGCGCTCGGCCTGGTGCTCTTCCTGGTCACCCTGGCACTCAACGTCGTCGCGCTTCGCGTGGTGCGAAAGTATCGGGAAGAATATGACTGATCCCACCATCGACCAACCGATCACCCGGAAACCCGATTTCTCGGCCACCCATCTGCGCAAACGCTACCGGGCCGAGGCGCGGTTCAAATTCTATGGTGTCGCCGCCATCTTTGCCGCACTGGCCATGCTCGCCATTCTGCTGGGCTCGATCATCTCGACGGGGTCGAGCGCCTTTACCCAAACGGAAATCGCGCTGGACATAAAGCTGGACGCCGCAAAGATCGACCCGGACGGTACGCGCGATCCCGAGAGCCTCGCCCGGGCCAACTACCGTACGATCGTGCGCGACGCGATGCGCGCCCAGTTCCCCGAGGTCTCGGGCCGGCGCGACCTGCGCAAGCTCTACAAACTCGTCTCGACCGGTTCGGATTTCACATTGCGGCAAATCGTCGAGGCCGACCCCGCCCTGATCGGTACCACGCAAACCATCTGGTTCAAATCATCCGCGGACTTAGACCAGTTGAACAAGGGCGCCATTCCCCGCGACGTGCCCGAGGGCGACCGCCGGGTGAACGACGCCCAGATCACCTGGTTCGATGCGCTCAGCGACGACGGCCGCACGCGGCGATCCTTCAACACCACATTCTTTACGTCCGGCGACAGTCGCGAACCGGAACAGGCCGGGGTCTGGGGCGCGGTCGTCGGCACCATGCTGACCCTTTTCGTGACGCTCGTTCTCTCCTTTCCGATCGGGGTGATGTCCGCGGTCTATCTCGAAGAATTCGCACCCAAGAACCGCTGGACCGACCTGATTGAAGTGAACATCAACAACCTGGCAGCCGTGCCGTCGATCGTCTTCGGCCTGCTGGGCCTGGCCGTGTTCCTGAACTTCTTCGGGCTGCCCCGTTCAGCACCTCTTGTGGGTGGCCTCGTGCTGGCCCTGATGACCCTGCCGACGGTGATCATCGCCGGGCGCGCGGCATTGCAGTCGGTGCCGCCATCCATCCGCGAAGCCGCACTCGGCGTCGGTGCCTCACCCTTGCAGACGGTCTCGCATCATGTGTTGCCCCTGGCGATGCCGGGCATCCTGACGGGCACGATCATCGGCATGGCCCGCGCGCTGGGCGAGACCGCCCCCCTGCTGATGATCGGCATGGTCGCGTTCATCGTCGATATCCCGCGCGGCTTCACCGACGCGGCGACGGTTCTGCCCGTACAAGTATTCCTGTGGGCCGACGCCCCCGAACGCGCCTTCGTCGAACGGACATCGGCGGCGATTATGGTGCTGCTGGCCTTCCTGATTTTGATGAACCTTGCCGCCGTTCTGCTGCGGCGGAAGTTCGAGAGGCGGTGGTAAAATGACCGAAGCGATTTATGTTGAAGGCACCGTACGGCCCGACGAAGAAAGCGTAACCGGAATGAGTGAAGCAATCGAAACGGATACGACTGAAACCGAAACCGCGCCCTTCCCCACAAAGGTGAAGGCCAACAATGTCGATGCCTTCTACGCCGAGAAACAGGCGCTGTTCGGTGTCTCCCTCGACGTCCCGGAAAATCAGGTTACCGCGCTGATCGGCCCCTCGGGTTGCGGAAAATCCACGTTCCTGCGCTGCATCAACCGGATGAACGACACCATCCCGATCTGCCGCGTGACCGGCGATATCACGATCGACGAGCAGGACATCTACGATCCGGCGATTGATGTCGTACAGCTTCGCGCCCGGGTCGGCATGGTCTTCCAGAAGCCCAACCCGTTTCCCAAATCGATCTACGAGAATGTCGCCTACGGCCCGCGGATTCACGGCATGGCCCAGGGCAAAGCGGACATCGATGATCTCGTCGAATCGAGCCTGCAGCGTGCCGGCCTGTGGAACGAGGTCAAGGATCGCCTGGGTGAATCCGGCACCAGTCTCTCGGGCGGACAGCAGCAACGCCTTTGCATCGCCCGGGCCATCGCGGTGAACCCCGACGTCATCCTGATGGACGAGCCTTGTTCAGCGCTGGACCCGATCGCGACCGCGCGAATCGAGGAGCTGATGGACGAGCTGCGCCAGAATTACACGATCGTGATCGTGACCCACTCGATGCAGCAAGCCGCGCGCGTCAGCCAGCGTACGGCCTTCTTCCATCTCGGCTATCTCGTCGAATCCGGGGCGACCGAAATGATCTTCACCAACCCCGAAGACACACGAACCCAGGATTACATCACAGGCCGGTTCGGCTAGTCCGGGCCTGGCATTCCAACGGAGCACATCTGATGAGCACCGACCATATCGTTACCTCCTTCGACGAAGAGCTCAGTCAACTGAGCGACCTCCTGAACCGCATGGGCGGACTGGCTGAATCCCAGCTCGAGAATTCCATCGAAGCCTTACAGAAACGCGATTCCTCGCTCGCCGAAGACGCTATCGAAAGCGACCGCCGGATCGACGAGTTACATATGGAAGTCGACGAGATGGCGATCCGCCTGCTGGCGCTACGCCAGCCGATGGCGGGTGATCTGCGCCACATCGTCACCGCGCTGAAGGTCGCGCCGATCGTCGAGCGGATCGGCGACTACTCCAAGAACGTCGCCAAGCGAACCATCGCGCTGAACCAGATGCCGGCGGTGAAACCGATCTTCACCATCCCGCGCATGGGACGCATGGTGCGCGAGATGACCAAGGATGTCCTCGACGCCTTCTCGAATAACGATGTCGCGATGGCGCGCGAGGTCTGGACCCGGGACAAGGAAGTCGACGAGATGTACGACAGCCTGTTCCGCGAGTTGCTGACCTACATGATGGAGGACGCACGCAACATCACCGCCTGCACCCATCTGCTCTTCGTCGCACGCAACATCGAGCGTGTCGGCGATCTCGCCACCAACATCGCCGAACTCATTTACTATCAGGTCGAGGGCGTCGCCCTCGACGAGGATCGCCCGAAAGTGGATCAGGCCAGTGTCACCGTTGTCGAGCCCGACGGAGCACCCCGGCGAGAAAGCCCGTGAACAATCTGCAACCCACTATTCTGATCGTCGAGGACGAGCCGCCGCTCGTCGAACTCATCTCCTACAATCTGGAGAAGGCCGGCTTCCAGGCAAAGATCGCGCGTGACGGCGACGAGGCCATGCTCGCGGTCGAAGAACACAAGCCCGACCTGGTGCTGCTCGACTGGATGCTGCCCTATGTGTCGGGCATCGAGATTTGCCGCCGCATCCGGCGCAACCCCGACACCCGCGACCTGCCGATCATCATCCTGACCGCGCGCGGCGAGGAAGACGACCGCATCCGCGGGCTCGACGCCGGGGCCGACGATTATGTTGTCAAACCCTTCTCGCCCAGCGAGCTCGTGGCGCGGGTCAAGGCCGTCCTGCGCCGCACCCGGCCGGCCTTCGACAAGGATCAGCTGACCTATGGCGACATCGCCATGGACCTGACGACCCACCGGGTCAGCCGCGCCGAGGCGCCGGTGGATCTGGGTCCGACCGAGTTTCGCCTCCTGCGTTTCCTGATGGAGCATCCCGGCCGCGTCTTCTCGCGCGAACAGTTGCTCGATTCGGTCTGGGGCCATGACGTCTATATCGAGCCGCGCACGGTCGATGTGCATATCCGGCGCCTGCGCAAGGCGATGAACCTGCCCGGCACGGACGACCTGATCCGGACGGTCCGGTCCGCAGGCTACGCCCTGGATATCAAGGACGAGTACGCCTAGGCGAGAATATCGTCTGCGTCCGCGAGCGGCAGGTCCAGTGCCTCGGCCACCGCGCTGTGGGTCACCGAACCGCCCGCCACACTCAGGCCGCCGCGAAGCCCCGCATCGTCACGCAACGCCTGACGGTATCCCTTGTCGGCCAGCGCCAACGCATAGGGCAAGGTCGCGTTGTTGAGCGCGGCGGTCGAGGAGCGCGCCACCGCCGCCGGCATGTTCGTGACGCAGTAATGCACGACCTCGTCAACGATATAGGTGGGGTCGTCATGGGTGGTGGGCCGCGACGTCTCGAAACAACCACCCTGGTCAATGGCGATATCGACCAGCACCGCACCCCGGCGCATCCGCCGGACCGTATCCGCCGTCAGCAGCTTCGGTGCCGTGGCACCCGGCACCAGGACCGCACCGATCACCAGATCGGACGCGAGCGCAAGCCGCTCGACCGCATCGACCGTCGAATAGATCGTGTTGAGGGTGGGGCCGAACTGCATGTCCAGTTCGCGCAGCCGGTCGAGAGACCGATCGAGCACCGTGACTTTCGCCTCCATGCCCATCGCCATGCGCACCGCGTTGGTGCCGGACACGCCGCCGCCGATAACCAGCACGTCGGCCGCCTCAACGCCGGGCACGCCGCCCATCAGCACGCCTCGGCCACCGGCTTCCTTTTCCAGATAATGCGCGCCGACCTGGATCGACATTCGTCCCGCCACCTCGCTCATCGGCGCCAGCAGCGGCAACCCGCCACTGCGGTCGGTTACGGTCTCGTAGGCGATGGCAACGGCGCCCGCGTCGATCAGGGCCTGGGTCACCTCGCGTTCGGCGGCGAGATGCAGATAGGTGAACAGGATCTGGCCGTCGCGCAGCAGGCCGAATTCCTCATGCTGCGGCTCCTTGACCTTGACGATCATCTCCGCCGCGGCAAACACTGCCGCCGCGTCCGGCGCGATTTGCGCCCCCGCGCCCTCATAATCCTCGTCGGCGAAGTTGGCACCCAGCCCCGCTTCGGTCTCGACCACCACCTGATGGCCATGATGTACCAGGTCGCGCACCGACGCCGGTGTCAGGCCCACCCGGTATTCCCGATTCTTGATTTCTCGCGGCACGCCGATCAGCATCTTCGTATCCCATCACATCTGTTTTTGGGTCGGTCGCAATTTCGACTCATGTTCAACAGTATATTCGCGATGTACGTCCAACATCCCCAGTAAAGATCGCTTGAGCCATGCGCCAGACCACATGCCGACATTCCGCATTCCGCCTGTTCATGGCGGCATTTTTCATGTTGGCCGGGTCAGCGTCGGTAACGGCCGCATCCGAAAATGCCATCGCCATGCTGGGGACGACGAAATACGCCGCCGATTTCAGCCACTTCGATTATGTGAACCCGGACGCGCCGAAGGGTGGCAGCCTGCGCCTGCACGCGATCGGCAGCTTTGATTCCCTCAACCCCTACATCGTCAAGGGCAAGCCGGCGGCGGGGCTTCACCACGGCTTCGGGATTTACTTCGAGACCCTGGCCAAACGCAGCCGCGACGAGCCGTTCTCACTTTACGGCCTTCTCGCCGAGACCATCGAGACGCCGCCCGACCGCGCCTGGGTCGAGTTCACCCTGCGCGCCGAAGCACAATTTTCGGACGGCAGTCCCGTCACGGTCGACGACGTTATCTTCAGTTGGGAGACCCTCAAGGCAAAGGGCAGCCCCAATGCCCGTGCGACATGGGCGCGCGTGGTCAAGGCTGCGGAGACCGCCCCCCGCCGCGTGAGGTTCACCTTCGTCGATAATCGCGACCGTGAGCTGCCGATGTTGATCGCCGGTTTCATGCCAATCCTGTCCAAGGCCTGGTGGCAGGGCCGCACCTTCGACGCGACCACGCTGGAGCCGCCCCTGGCGAGCGGGCCCTATACGATCCAATCAGTCGATCCGGGCCGGGGTCTTTCGTTCGCACGCAACCCGGACTACTGGGGTGCCGGTCTGGCGGTGAACCGGGGGCAATATAATTTCGATGATATCCGGTTCGACTATTTCCGCGATTCCGCGGTCGCGCTCGAGGCCTTCAAGGCCGGCGACTATGATTTTCGCTTCGAGGGCGATGCCGCGCGCTGGGCCACCCAATACGATATTCCCGCCGCCCAGACCGGCGCGGTCGAACTGGACGTGCTGCACACGGGCCTCCCGTCGGGGCTCAGCGCGCTGGCCTTCAATTTGCGGCGAAAGAAATTCTCCGACGTGCGGGTCCGCGAGGCGCTGTCCCTCGCCTTCGATTTCGAATGGCTCAACAAGACGCTTCTGCACGGCGGCTACACGCGCACCCGGAGCATGTTCTCCGGCTCCGACATGGCGCCGGACAACCCACCCCTGGGCGCGGAACTGGCCCTGCTCGACCCGTGGCGCGGCAAGGTCCCCGACGCCGTGTTCGGCCCCCCTTATGCGCCGCCGGCGACCAATGGCTCGGGCCGACCCCGGGCCAACCTCAAGCGCGCCGCCGAACTCCTCTCGGCGGCCGGATGGCGGGTCGAGAACGACGCCCGCGTCGACGAAGCCGGCAACACTTTCCGAATCGAGATCACCATTCGCCGGCCCTCCAACGAACGCATCGCGCTCGCCTATGGGCGCAACCTGAAGCGTCTCGGGGTTGCCACATCTGTTCGGCTGGTCGAGTCCGCGCAGTTCCAGGGCCTGATCGATTCTTATGATTTCGACATGGTCTTCGGTTTCTGGGGTGTCACCCTGTCGCCGGGCAACGAGCAGCAGAATTACTGGAGCGCACAGACCGCCGGGCAGCCCGGCGGGCGGAACTGGGCGGGCGTCGCGGACCCGGCTGTCGACGCGATGATTACCGCCCTGGGGGAGGCGCGTGATCGCGCGGAGCTCGTGGCCGCGGCGCGCGCGCTGGACCGGATCTTGATGTGGAACCATTATGTGATGCCGCTCTATCACGACGCGGGCCAGCGCATCGCCTACTGGACGCGGATCGGGCGCCCGGAGACGGTCCCCGTCTATGGCTTGCGGCTCGAGACGCTTTGGGCGCGGCCGGGAAAATAAACCCTTAGAGCCAGAGCGCGACCAGGGCCATGACCGCGAGGCCCGCCGTCAGCGCGCCGAGTTTCGTCCCGCTACGGTCGTTCGACCGGAATTCCGGCCCGATGATTTCCAGGGTCGCCACATAGACGAAGGTTGCGGCGGCAAACGCATCGAATACCGCCTCGCTGACCCGCGCCGCATCCCCGTCGAGGACCTCCTGCAGGCCGGTACCAAGGATGATGCCGATCGGCGTCATCAGTGCGAAAACAAACAACAGACTCCACACGGACCTCGCAGAACCTGATTCACCGGCAGGCATACGCAGCAAACCCGACGTCAGCGCGAAGGCAGCACTTCCCTTGTGGGCGACGACCGCCATCAACAGCACGATCGAATTCGCGGCTGAATCCTCGGCCCCCAATGCGGCCCCTGCCAGGATCGAGTGAAATGACAGGACGACGAGCAGGATCATCGCCGATGTCCCACTCGCTTCGGACGCCCCATCATGGGCACGCGCCTGGATGCGATGGCCCAGCCGGTCCACCGCGAGCACGGCGATCAGACCAAGTGCGGCAATGCCGAAGGGTACGGGATAGTCGAGATTGGGATACAGGCGCGCGAACAGGTCGACCGAGTCTGGCAGGACATGAATCAGCCCGGCGCCGAGAAAGACTCCCGCACCGAACAGGGAGCCCAGCGCGAACAGCTTATCGGCATGACGGGATTGCCGTGTCCGAACCGCCGCCAACCCGCCGAGAAGGGCGGTCAGCAGAATGAGCAGAATGGCGATGGCCTTGATCGCGAGCAGGCTCATGTCTTAAGGCTCCCGTTTGTTGCCTCGCACCCTATCCCGCGAGGTGCGCCGCCACCAGTTCGCCGAGATTGACCTGCGGTCGCGGGCCGACATGGTCGATCACTTCCGCGGCCGTGATGGCGCCAATCCGCGCGCAGGTCGCCAGGTCACGCCCCCGGGTCAGGCCATACAGAAATCCCGCGGCAAACTGATCCCCGGCGCCCGTCGTATCGACCACCTGCGCCACCGGGGCGGCATCAACAACATGAACCTCGTCACCCGACACGACCACGACACCCTTTTCCGATCGCGTGAGTGCTGCAATGCGACAATCGTCACGGACATGCTGAAGTGCGGCATCAAAATCCGTGACCTCGTAGAGGGACATGATCTCGTCTTCATTGGCGAAAAGGACATCGACATGGTCTCGAATGAAACTGCGGAATGAATCCCTGTGCCGGTCGACACAGAAGGGGTCCGACAGGCTGAGTGAGACCAGCCGATTATTCACGGCGGCAAGTGATGCTGCCTTGAGGAAAGCCGCCTTCGCCTCGTCCCGGTCCCAGAGATAACCCTCGAGATAAGTCACCTGCGCGCGGGCAATCATGTCGGCGTCGATATCATCGGGGTCCAGGTTAACGCTGGCGCCGAGGAACGTGTTCATGGTGCGCTGGGCATCCGGCGTGATCAGGATCAGACAGCGGGCCGTCGGCGGGCCGTCGGTCGCGGCCGGGGTCGCAAACTCCGCGCCGACCGCGCGGATGTCATGCGCAAAAATGTCGCCGAGCTGGTCATCGCGAACCTTGCCGATGAATGCGCATTCCGCACCCAGCGAGGCGAGGCCAGCAGCGGTATTGCCCGCGGATCCACCCGATGTCTCCACCCCCTGGGGCATCGCCGCATACAGCGCCTCGGCCTGATCGGCATCGATCAGGGCCATGGTGCCCTTCACCATCCCGTGCTGCTCGATCACGGCATCATCGGTCTGGGCCAGCACATCGACAATCGCGTTGCCGACGCAGACAACATCGAGCGCGCGGTCGGCGGCAGTGGAATCGGTCATGGGAACTCCGGGACAAATTGAGGGACAGGATGGGTCGGGGACAAGGCGCGCGAGTATAGCGGTGCCAGATGCTCTGGCAATCCACGGGGCCACCGGTTTTCAAGCTTTTCGAATGGTGTTCGGCGGCGCGAAACGGTAAGACAAAGAACCATGATTTCAGCATTCTTCAAGGCGCTCGGAGATCTCGGAGACCCGCGCATGCGGTCGATTCTCTGGCAGACGGTCGGCCTCAGCATCATCACCGCCATGCTCCTGTGGGGCGGGCTGTCCTGGCTGTTGTCGAGCACCGAACTGATCGGCGACGTGCCCTTCGTTGGCGGATGGCTCGAGACTACGGTGGACTGGCTCGGTTCCGTTGCGGTGTTCGTCCTCGTGATCCTGCTGATGCCCGCCTTCCTTGGCCTGTATGCCAGTTTCTTCATCGAGGCTATCTGCCGGGCGGTCGAGGACCGGCACTATCCCCACCTTCAACCGCCGCGCAATCAATCGATCATGGAGGCCATCATTGTCGGCCTCAAATTCGGCGTGCTGCTGATCGTCTTTAACCTGTTGTTGCTGGTGTTCATCTTCTTCCCGCCGATCTACGTCGTCGCCGGCTGGGCGGTGAACGGGCACTTGCTGGGCCGTGAATACCTGGAAATGGTCGGCTTTCGTCGCATGGACCCCCAACAATTGCGCGACTACCGGCTCAAAAAGCGCAGCCCCATCTTCATGTCCGGCCTGATGCTGGCGGTGATCGCCTCGATCCCGATCGTGAATTTGATCCTGCCCTTGTTCGGACCCGCCATGTTGTTGCACGTTTTCGAGGCAACCAGAGAATCTGAATCCACTAATATTGTTGTTTAACAATGTGTTAAACAATATTGTGGACAATTTGCTCTAAACGCGCTATCCAAGCACCTGAGAGTCGATATATTCTCGGGTGTGGGTGTCGAATCCCGTGCCCGATTGGCGATTCTGGGGTCAAAACGGGGGGCGCAACCATGAGCGCAGAAGCCGAAGACACCGACAAGGATGCGGGTGATAGCGCCGACAGTAACACTGGCGAGCGGCCGGAACTCGATCTGAGCTTCCTCGACCGTCAGCCGGCGCGGGCAACCGATATTCCGAATCTCGGGGACCATCTTGAGCGCACCGAAGACAGCGAACCACGCCGACCATCGGAAAACAAAACACTGACGGTCGGCCGCGACATCTCGCTCAAGGGCGACATCACCGAATGTGATTCCCTGATCGTCGAGGGGCGGATAGAGGCCAATCTGGACAGCGCCCGGGCCCTGGAAGTCTCTCGTGGCGGCCGTTTCGACGGCAGCGCCAAAGTCGAAACCGCCATCATCAGCGGCCGTTTCGACGGTGACCTCAAAGTGACGCGCGCGCTACGCATCACCGCATCGGGAAAAGTAACCGGTACGGTGTCCTACGGGCGCCTCGAAATCGAGAATGGCGGAGAAATGGACGGCGATGTTTCGATTCATCAGTAGGCTGACCGACACTAACGGCGGACAAACGGCCGACGGCCCATCGCGCGTGGCCATCCTGTCCGCAGCCGGCATCACCCTCGTGGTGACGATCTTCTTCTTCTCGGCCTGAATTCATGACCCTTCGCGGCGCCTTCACGCTGGCCGCGCTGCTGGCACTCACCGCATGCTCCGGTGCATTCGTGCCCGCCCCCGCCGAGCGACAAACCACAACCACGCCGCCGCCAGCCCGCACGGCGCCGGCGATTGCCCGTACGGCCCCCGCGAACCGCACACCAGAAGCACCAAAACCCCGGATTTCCGACCTTATCGGCCAGGAAACGGCACAGATCGACGCTCAGATCGGCGCGCCCGACCTGATCCGCAGCGAAGGCGACGGCGAGCTCCGGATCTACCGCAACACGGCTTGCGTCGTGCATGTCTTCGCCTACCCGCGTGGCCCCGATGGCGCGGTCCGCCAGGCGACCCATATCGAAGCGCGCACGCCCGATGGCCAGATTGTCGGTGCGGACGCCGACGCGTGTCTGGCGCGTTTCACGAGAAGCTGAGATACCCGACCGGGCACGCCGCGCCTGTTAAGCCGTGACCTTCGCCTTGTAGTGGCACAGATCCTCGACCGCGCACGACATGCAGTCGGGCTTGCGCGCCTTGCACACATAGCGCCCGTGCAAGATCAACCAGTGATGGGCGTGGCGCATATACTCCGCCGGCACCCGCTTCATCAGCGCATCCTCGACCTTGCGAACATCCTTGCCGGGCGCCAGGCCGGTGCGGTTCGAGAGCCTGAAGATATGCGTATCGACAGCCATTGTCGGCTCGCCGAACGCTGTGTTGAGCACCACATTCGCGGTCTTCCGGCCGACCCCGGGCAACGCCTCCAGGGCCGCGCGGTCCGCCGGGACCCCGCCGCCATGTTCGGCGATCAACTGCGCGCTCAACGCGATCACGTTCTTTGCCTTGTTCCGGAACAGGCCGATCGTGCGGATGTGGCCGATCAACGCGTCTTCACCCAACGCCACCATCTTCGCCGGGGTATCGACCCTCGCGAACAGTTCGGCCGTTGCCTTGTTCACACCGACGTCTGTGGCCTGGGCCGACATCACGACGGCGACGAGCAGGGTGTACACATTCGTGTATTCCAGTTCGGTGGTCGGATGAGGGTTCGCGGCCGACAGGCGGGCGAAGAACTCCTCGATCTCATCTTTGGTCATGCGGGCCATGACGGGGAAACTAGCCTGTTTCCTGTCGCGAGACAGCCACCGATCGCAGCGGGGATCGTCTACGGGGCGCACAGCTGTCACACGAGCGATCACAAAGCGGCGACTGCGACAAAGCGTAACTTTTCGCGGCCTTTCGCGCGGCCTAGACTTCGGCCATGGATCACGCCCACTCCGAACCGATCTTCGATGCCGTGCTCACCCCGCACCGTAGCCTGAGCCCGCAAGGGGTCCGGTATCTGCTGTTCGGAGTGGCCGGGATGCTGAGCCTGGTCGGCCTGTTTTTCGCGGCCCAGGGCGCGTGGCTGGTGCTGCCCTTCTTCGGGTGCGAAATCGCGTTGTTCTGGTGGGCGTTTCGCACCAATGCGCGCGATGGCCGACGGTTCGAGCATCTGCGCCTCACCCCCGACGCGCTGACCGTGGCGCGCGTACGCCCGTCGGGGCAGGCTCACGAGCATAAGTTCGCACCACCCCACTGGCTGTCCGTTGAGCTATCGCCGCGCCCGGGGGGCGACAATGAATTGTGGCTGGCCAGCCATGGTCGCTCGCTGAAGGTGGGCGGGTTCCTGACGCCCGAGGAACGCGGCGATCTGGCGAACGCGCTGCGGGCGGCCCTCAAGAAATTACGCGCGCCACAAAGTTAGACCGGGGCCGCGTCTAGGCGCCGCTCAGGCCCAGAATATCCATCATCGAATAAAGTCCGGGCGGCTGCCCGCCGGTCCAGTTCGCCGCGCGGACAGCACCGCGTGCGAAGATGCCCCGGTCCGTGGCCCGGTGGGTCAGCTCGATGCGTTCGCCGGCGGCGGCGAACACAACGCTGTGCTCGCCCACGACATCGCCGCCACGCAACGTGGCGAAACCGATATTGCCGCGCTGGCGTTCCCCGGTAATGCCCTCGCGCGAGAGCACTTTCTCTGTGTCGAAATCAACGCCGCGCCCGCGCGCCGCCGCCGCACCCAGACTCAGTGCCGTCCCCGACGGGGCATCGACCTTGTGCTTGTGATGCATCTCGACGATCTCGATGTCGAAGTCCGGGTCGAGCGCGCGCGCCACCTGCTCGGTGATCGCGAACAGGAGGTTGACCCCGCTCGACATGTTCGAGGCCCAGACAACGGGCACCTTCGCCGCCGCCGCGTCGAGCGCTGCGCGATGTTCGGCCTCCAGGCCGGTTGTGCCCGCGATCAACGCGCAGCCCGCCTCGGCCGCCAATGCGGCATGGGCGGCGGTCGCGGCGGGGACCGTGAAATCGATCGCGGCATCAACGCCGGCGAACAATCCCGCCGTGTCGTCGGTGATTGTGACACCGCTCTCGCCGACTCCCGCCAGCACACCCGGGTCGGCCCCCAGATGCGCCGAGCCGGCCACTTCACTCGCGCCCGCAAGCACACAGCCATCCGTCTCGGCGACCACGCGCACGAGCATCTGACCCATGCGTCCGCCGGCGCCGACAATGCCAATTTTTCGTTGATCGACCATCTTCATCCACCTTCATCGGCACGTTGCCGGAATGGCGGGGAGCATAGCATTTCGCGCCGCATCGCAAACGATGCGCAGAAAAGGCGTCGGGTAACTGCCCCCAAGCGCAAACACGCTAGTCCTTCAGGTCGTCCCAGAATTCCTTCACCTTGGTGAAGAAGCCTTCGGATTCGGGGCTGTGTTTCGTGGACCCGCCGCCCGCATCCTCGAATTGCTTGAGCAGGTCGCGCTGATCCTTGGTCAGATCAACCGGTGTCTCGATCTGCGCCTGCACATACATATCGCCGCGCGCATTCGCGCGCAGGACGGACATGCCCTTGGAGCGAAGCCGGAACTGCTGGCCGGTCTGCGTGCCGGTGGGAATATTCACCCGCGCACGCGCGCCGTCGATCGTCGGCACCTCGATGGACCCGCCCAGCGACGCCGTCGTCATCGGGATCGGCACCCGGCACTGGATGTCGGCCCCGTCACGACGGAAGAACCGATGCGGCCGGATGGTCACGAAAATATACAGATCGCCCGGCGGCCCGCCGCGCAGGCCTGCCTCGCCCTCGCCGGCGACGCGGATGCGCGTCCCGTCCTCGATCCCGGCCGGCACATTCACCGACAGGGTCTTTTCCTTGTCCATGCGTCCGGCACCGCTGCAGACGCCGCACGGGTTGTCGACCACCCGGCCCGCGCCATGACATGTCGGACATGTGCGTTCGACCGTGAAAAAGCCCTGCCGTGCCCGCACCTTGCCCGCACCCTGACAGGACGGACAGCCAACCGGGTCTGCACCACCGGCGGCACCTGAGCCATGGCAGGAGTCACACGCCGCCGAGGCATTGACCCGGACCCGGGTCTGTTTGCCGGCAAATGCGTCCTCAAGATTGACATCCAGATTGTATCGCAGGTCGGAGCCGCGGGTGCTGGCCTGCCGGCGTCCACCGCCGCCACGGCCACCCATGCCGAACATTTCGTCGAAAATATCCGCAAAGCCACCGCCGGAGAAATCGAAGCCGCCGCCACCCTGTCCGCCGCCCGGACCGCCGGCACCGCCCTCGAACGCTTCGTGCCCATAGCGGTCATAGGCCGCCCGCTTGTCGTCATCCTTCAGGATGTCGTAGGCCTGATTGATTTCCTTGAACTGGCGTTCGGCGTCCGCATTGTCAGGATTGCGGTCGGGGTGCAGCTCTTTGGCGAGCTTGCGATAGGCACTCTTGAGGGTCGCGGCATCCGCGCCGCGGTCCACGCCCAATGTTTGGTAGAAATCTTTGTCAGCCATGGACGTTCCCCACCCCTACACCGAATGAAGAGAGACGAACCCGCACGCGGTCAGCGCCTCGACGCCGGACCCGGGTTCGAACCCCTCCTTGCCCCGGTTACGAGGCGGACGACTGGTCCTTGCGATCTTCGTCGTCATCGACCTCTTCGAAGTCAGCATCGACAATGGTTTCTTCCGGGCCGGCGTCCGGGCCGTCTGCGGCCTCACCGTCAGCTGCGCCGTCGGCCATGCCCTCTTCGGCCTCGGCCTGGTCGGCCTTGTAGATCGCCTCACCGAGCTTCATCGACGACTGCACCAGCGCTTCGAGCTTGGTCTGGACCAACTCGCCATCCTCGCCTTCGAGCGCTTCCTTGAGCGCGGCCACATCGCCTTCGATCTCCGCCTTGACCTCGGCCTCGACCTTGTCGCCATGCTCTTCGAGGCTCTTCTCGGTCTGGTGGACGAGCGTCTCGGCCTGGTTGCGGGCCTCGACCGTCTCACGACGTTCCTTATCGTCCGCGGCATGCTCTTCGGCATCCTTGACCATGCGGTCGATGTCATCGTCGGACAGACCGCCCGACGCCTGGATGCGAATTTGCTGCTCCTTGCCGGTGCCCTTGTCCTTGGCCGACACGTTGACGATACCGTTCGCGTCGATGTCGAAGGTCACCTCGATCTGCGGCACGCCGCGCGGCGCGCTGGGGATTCCCACCAGGTCGAACTGGCCAAGCACCTTGTTGTCGGCGGCCATCTCGCGTTCGCCCTGGAACACGCGGATCGTCACGGCCTGCTGGCTATCCTCGGCCGTCGAGAACACCTGGCTCTTCTTGGTCGGGATCGTCGTGTTGCGATCGATCAGGCGGGTAAAGACACCGCCCAGCGTCTCGATGCCGAGCGACAACGGCGTCACGTCGAGCAGCAGCACATCCTTCACATCGCCGGCGAGAACGCCCGCCTGGATGGCGGCACCGATGGCAACCACCTCGTCGGGATTGACGCCGCGATGGGGGTCACGGCCGAAGAAATTCTTCACCGTCTCCTGGATCTTCGGCATGCGGGTCATGCCGCCGACAAGGATAACCTCGTCAATATCACTCGCCTTGAGACCCGCATCCTTCAGCGCTGCGGCGCAGGGGTCCACGGTCCGGTCGACCAGATCCTCGACCAGCGCTTCGAGCTTCGCCCGGGTCAGTTTGATGTTGAGATGCTTCGGCCCGGCCTGGTCCGCCGTAATGAACGGCAGATTGACCTCGGTCTGGGTCGAGGCGGACAGCTCGATCTTCGCCTTCTCGGCGGCCTCCTTGAGGCGCTGCAGGGCGAGCTTGTCCTCGCGCAGATCGATGCTCTGCTCCTTTTTGAACTCGTCGGCGAGATACTGCATGATCCGCGCGTCGAAATCCTCGCCGCCCAGGAACGTGTCGCCATTGGTCGACTTCACTTCGAAGACGCCGTCGCCGATTTCGAGAATGGAAATATCGAAGGTGCCGCCGCCGAGGTCATAGACCGCGATCGTGCCGGCTTCCTTTTTCTCGAGGCCGTAGGCCAGCGCCGCCGCGGTGGGCTCGTTGATGATGCGCAGCACTTCGAGGCCGGCGATCTTGCCCGCGTCCTTGGTGGCCTGACGCTGTGAATCGTTGAAATAGGCCGGGACCGTGATGACGGCCTGCTCGACCGTCTCGCCAAGAAACGTCTCGGCCGTTTCCTTCATCTTCTGCAGGATAAAGGCGCTGATTTCCGACGGGCTGTACTTCTCGCCGCTCGCGCCGACCCAGGCATCGCCATTCTCACCCTCGACAATTTCGTAGGGGACGAGGCTCTTGTCCTTGTCCGTTAGCGGATCGTCGAACCGGCGACCGATCAGACGCTTGACGGCAAAGATGGTGTTTTCCGGATTGGTGACGGCCTGGCGCTTTGCAGCCTGGCCGACAAGGCGCTCCGAGTCCTCGGAGAACGCCACCATCGACGGCGTCGTGCGCGCGCCTTCGGAGTTTTCAATCACCTTGCCCGCGCCGCCGTCCATAACGGCCACGCAGGAGTTGGTGGTCCCGAGATCGATACCGATTACTTTCGCCATGAGTTCCTCACTTTTCAGCAGACCTGCCCGGCCCAAACGGCACCGGTACACGCCCCTGCAATTAAAGTTGGTGGGCCTGCTTCAGAGGCCCTGTACTGTTCGACGCACATATAGGGAGGGCGGAACGCGTCTGCAACCGCTAGTCTGAGGCGATTTTCCCCGGTGCACCGCCACTAATTCACCCCGACACGCCATGACGATCATCTCCGCGAGCTACAAGACCGATATTCCGGCGTTCTACGGCGGTTGGTTCCGCGCTCGGCGCATGGCTGGGTCGTGTGAGGTGCGTAACGCATGGAACGGCAAGACATTTCAGGTATCGCTGCGCGATGAGGATTGCAGCGGTTTCGTGTTCTGGACCCGGAATGTGAAACCATTTCGCGACGAGCTGGACCGGACCGCCCGAACTCACCCCTTCGTGGTGCAATACACGGTCACGGGATACCCCCGATCGCTGGAACGATCCGTCGTCGCCTCCGACAACGCCATCTCGGATATACAAGATATTTCAATATGTTATGGAATGGATACCATCGTCTGGCGCTATGACCCTGTGGTGATCACCGACGCGACGCCGGTCGCCTGGCACATCGATAACTTTACCCGGCTTGCCGGCGCGCTCGCGGGCCGTGTCGATGAGGTCGTGGTCAGTTTTGCCCAGATTTACCGCAAGACCCGGCGCAACCTCGATCACGCGGCGCGCGAAACCGGAAACGGCTGGACCGACCCCGACGATGCCGCGAAGCATGATCTGCTGGCCCGGCTCAACGACATCGCCAAACAAAGCGGCCTGAACCTGTCGCTTTGTGCGCAACCTGCGCTGGCGCACGGGCTCTCAGCTGCACGGTGCATCGATGCCGCCCGCCTGGACAATGTCGCGAGATCCATGGGCCACGCACCCGTCAGCGCCCGCACAAAAGGGGCGAGACCCGGGTGCCTGTGTGCCGAATCCCGCGATATCGGCGGTTATGAAACCTGCCCCCATGGGTGCGTTTACTGCTATGCCGTGGGCAATCCGGACAAGGCGAGGCAGGCGCACAAGGATCACGACCCAAGCGCCGCAATGCTCGGCCCCCGGACAACACCCGCCCCGAAAGAGATTCTCACGGCATGAACAACACAGCCCCCGCCCATCCGGTCGACGTCCTCGATTTCCTCGACAAGCAGGGTGTTGCGATACCCCCGCTGAAGATCGTCGATGTCGGGGCGATGGATGTCGGCGAAGCCGAGCCCTGGGCGCGTCTGGTCGAATCCGGTGCGGCCCGCCTCATCGGCTTCGAACCCAACGACGATGAGCTCAAGAAGCTCAACACCGCCGGCCGGGCCAACACGGAATATCTGCCCCACGCGCTCGGCGACGGCGCGGCCCACACACTCTATGTGGGTGCAGCACCCATGACATCATCCCTGTTCGCGCCCGATCCGGCGGTCATGCAGCAGTTCCACAGCCTGTGGGAGCTCTGCGAGACGACCGCGGAAATCCCGGTCGATACCGTCCGCCTCGACGATGTTGGCGAAGTGCGTCCGATGGATTTCCTCAAACTGGACATCCAGGGCGCCGAACTCATGGCGCTCGAGGCCGCCACGGCGGCGCTGGCGGAGACCGTCGCCATTCAGCTCGAGGTCGCTTTCCTGCCGATCTACAAGGACCAGCCGCTATTTGCCGATGTGGACACATTCCTGCGCGACCGCGGGTTCTCGTTCCACACAATGGTGGGGGTAGGGTCGCGGCCGTTCCGCCCGCTGATCAAGGACGCCAACCCCAACCGCGGCTTCGCGCAAGTCATCTGGAGCAACGCGCTGTATTTTCGCAACACGGCGGATTTCCCGCGCCTGGCGCGTGAAAATCCGGACGCCCTGCTCAAAATCGCGATCCTGGCCCACGAACTCTATGGCGCATTCGATCTGGCCGCGGTCGCGCTGCAACATTATGGCGCCGCACAACATCAGGGGCTGGCGACCGCCTACATCCGCGCGTTGACGGTGGCGGACCCCACGATCACCGCGAAAAAATAATCAGGATTCGGGTTCGGCCTTCGGGTCGATTGCCGGATCCGCTCCAGGTGCCGCCGGTGCGGCAGCGGCCGGCGGCACCGCCGACTTCGCCACGCCAACCCGCGCGGGACGCAGCAGCCGGTCGTGCAGCTTGTAGCCCGCCTGCATCACCTGGGCGACGCTGCCATTCGGCAAATCAGTATCGGGCACTTCGTACATGGCCTCGTGCAGGTTGGGGTCGAACGGCTCGCCCGTCGGGTCGAGGCGCTCGATCTTGTGCGCCGCAAGCGCGCTCTGGAAATCATTCTGCACGGCGATCACGCCTTCGAGCAGGGTCTTCAGCAGCTCATGCTCGCCGCGCCGTTCTTCCGGCACCGCGAAGAGCGCGCGTTCGAGATTGTCGCCGATGGACAGGATATCGCGCGCAAACCCGGTCACCGCATAACGATGCGCGTCCTCGATCTGGCGCTCGGCGCGTTTGCGCACATTCTCGGTCTCGGCCATCGCGCGCAACAACTGGTCGCGCAGCTGGGACACCTCGCCCTCGAGCTCGACGACGCGCGCGGCATGTTTGCCGCCGCCCCAGCGATTTCCGTCCGCGTCGGTGGGTGAAGGCTCGGCCGCCGCCTCGGGTGTTACGGGCGCGGCGCCGTCTGCGGGCGTGCCGGTCTCGGGGGTATCGTTTTCGTTTTCGTCGCTCATATGTTCGCTTTCTATCCGGCGTCCGTGCCGGTCGTTGTAATTCGAAACTGTCGGGTTGTCGCGCCTATCCGACCAGGCGGCCGACAATTTGCGCTGTGTAGTCCACCACGGGAATGATCCGGGCGTAGTTGATCCGGGTCGGGCCGATCACGCCGACCGCCCCGACGATCTGTTGTTCGCTGTTGTGATAGGGCGCGACGACGACCGAACAGCCCGCGAGCGAGAACAGGTCGTTCTCCGCCCCGATAAAGATCTGCACGCCCTCACCGCCGCGCGCCATGTCCAAAAGCTTGATCAGGGATTCTTTCGTCTCAAGCGCGTCATAGAGGCTCCGCACATGCTCCAGATCCTCGACGGCCTGAACATCATCGAGAAGGCGTTCCGCCCCGCTCACAATCAGTGCGGCCTCGGCGCCGTCGCCGGTGGCGGTCGCCATCCCGGCCTCGACGAGCTTCCGGGTCACCACATCCAGGTCGCGGCGGTGAAGTTCGAGTTCGGCCGTGATCTGCCCCTGGGCCTCCTCGATCGTCTTGCCGACCATGCGCGTGGACAGAAAATTGGAGGCCTCGACCATGGTCGACGCCGGCATCCCGTTCGGCACCTCGATGACACGATTCTCGACGCTGCCGTCTTCCGTGACCAGAACCACCAGCGCACGACCCGGTGCCAGCGAGACAAACTCGATATGGCGCAACGCCGAATCGCTCTTCGGGGCCACGACGAGCCCGGCGCAATTGCTCAGGCCCGAGAGAACGCGGGTGGCCTCCGACAGGGTCTGTTGCACGCTGCGGCCTTCCGCGGCGCACTGTACCTCGATCGTCTGGCGTTCCGTCTCGGTCAGGTGCCCCACCTCAAGCAACCCGTCGACGAACAGCCGCAGGCCCGCGTCGGTCGGAATACGTCCCGCGGACGCATGCGGCGAGAACAGCAGGCCGGAATCCTGAAGGTCGGCCATCACATTGCGGATCGTGGCCGGCGATATCTCCATGCCTAGATTGCGCGACAGGGTGCGCGACCCGACCGCCTCACCCGTTTCCAGATAGGCGTCAATGATCTGCCGAAGAACTTCGGAGCTGCGCTGGTTGAGCTGTGGGATCGCCCGGCTCATGGCCGTGATTGTCCGTTGTTAGCGCTAGAAAAGTCGAGGGCCGACATGTCCGCAGAACTTAGGCACGCCCCGGCGCCTAATCAAGAACGACGGCCATGAGCACCGCGCGCAATTTCGCGCGCGATTCCGGTTCTGGACGCAACCCCGCGGTAAAGACTAACTTCCCCGCCTCACATTCGATCCTAGCCGTACTGGAACCAGCATGCCCAAATCCTCAATCCGCCCCTCAAAGCGCGCGCCCGATGAAATGCGCAAGGTGCGCCTCAAGCCAGGTGCGGCTAAGTATGCGGAAGGGTCCTGCCTGGCGATGTTCGGCAACACCCATGTTCTCTGCGCCGCCAGCATCGAGGAGCGCGTGCCGCCATGGATGCGCGGCAGCGGTGAGGGCTGGGTCACAGCGGAATACGGCATGTTGCCGCGTTCCACCCATACAAGGACGAACCGCGAAGCGGCACGGGGCAAACAGTCCGGACGCACCCAGGAAATCCAGCGCCTGATCGGGCGCTCCCTGCGCGCCGTCACCGACATGGAAATGCTCGGCGAGCGTCAGATCAGGCTCGATTGCGACGTGCTCCAGGCCGACGGCGGCACGCGAACAGCGGCCATCACCGGCGCCTGCGTGGCGTTGCACATCGCCTGCCAGGGGCTGGTGAAGTCCGGCGCCATCACCGAGAACCCGGTGCGCGACCTCGTCGCCGCCGTCTCATGCGGTTTGTACAAGGACACGGCCGTCCTCGATCTCGACTATCCGGAAGATTCCAACGCCCAGGCCGATTCCAACTTCGTGCTGACCGAGCGCAACCAGATCGTCGAAATCCAGGGCACCGCCGAAGAACGTCCGTTCAGCCGCGCGCAGTTCATCCGGCTGCTCGATCTGGCGCGTGACGGTACCGAGGAATTATTCGCCCATCAGCGCAAAGCTCTCGGAATCAAATAGAACAAACCATGGCCCGCCACTTCGAGGACAGCCGGCTGGTGATCGCCAGCCACAATGCCGGCAAGGTCCGCGAGATCGCCGACCTGCTGAAACCCTTCGCCGTGTCGGTACAAAGCGCCGGTGCCCTGGGATTGCCCGAGCCCGAGGAGACCGGCGCCACATTTGCCGAGAACGCCATCCTCAAGGCCCGCGCATCCGCCGCAGCCCCACCAGACGGCAGCGGACAGGCCGCACTGGCGGACGATTCCGGTTTTTCCGTTGCCGCACTGGGCGGGGCACCGGGCATCCATGCCGCGCGCTTCGCCGAACGCGCGGACGGCGTGCGGGATTTTGACTGGGCCATGGAACAGCTGCACGAGGCGAGTGCGGAGGCCGGCGAAGATCTGGCCTGGTTCACCTGCGCGCTCGCGCTCGCGTGGCCCGACGGGCATGTCGAGGTCTTCGAGGGTCGGGTCGACGGCAGCCTCGCCTGGCCGCCGCGCGGCGACCGCGGTTTCGGTTACGACCCGATCTTCGTGCCGCGTGGCGGCACCCTCACATTCGCCGAGATGGACCCGGACGCCAAGCATGCGATCTCGCACCGGGCGATCGCCTTTCGCGCGCTCATTGACGCCTGCTTCAAGCCTGGCTGATGAAACACACATGACTTCCCCGGCTGACGATATCGCGCTCTATGTGCACTGGCCCTTCTGCCTCTCGCTCTGTCCCTATTGCGATTTCAACAGCCATGTCCGCGACACCATCGACCAGGGTGCGTGGCGCGACGGGTTGCTGCGCGAGCTGGAACATTATGCCGCGCGCGTGCCAGAGCGTCGGCTGACGAGCATCTTCTTCGGCGGCGGCACGCCGTCCCTGATGCCGCCGGAAACAGCCCGCGCGGTCATCACGCGCGCCCGGGAATTGTTCGCGCCCGACCCGAATCTGGAAATCACGCTGGAGGCAAATCCGACCTCCGTCGAACAAACTGCCCTGGCCGGTTTCGCCGACGCCGGGATCAACCGCCTCAGCCTCGGGGTCCAGGCGCTGGACGACGCGGCCCTGTCGGCGCTCGGTCGAACCCATGCCGTCAGCGAGGCCCGTGCCGCGATCGCGACGGCCGCGGACATCTTCGAGCGCTTCTCGTTCGACCTGATGTATGCCCGCCCGGGCCAGACGCCGGATGCCTGGATGCGCGAGCTGGACGGGGCGCTCGCGCTCACACGTGGTCACCTGTCGGTCTATCAGTTGACGATAGAAGCCGGGACGCCGTTTTTCCTGGCCCAGGCGCGCGGCGATCTGCAGCTGCCCGACGAGGCCGATGGCGCCGCCATGTTCGAACAGACCCAGGACGCGCTGGCCGCCGCCGGACTGCCCGCCTACGAGATCTCGAACCACGCCGCACCCGGCCAGGAATCGCGCCACAACCTGACTTATTGGCACTACCGCGACTATCTCGGCGTAGGACCGGGAGCCCATGGGCGCATCACGGTCGACGGGCAGATCAGGGCCACGCGGCAGCACCGCGCCCCGGAAATCTGGCTCAAACGGGCGCTTGAGAGCGGCCACGCCACCCAGAATGACACGGTATTACCGCGTGCGACCCTGACGGCGGAACTCGTCATGATGGGGCTTCGTCTGGCGGCGGGAATCGACGCCGGTGAACTCACCCAACGCATTGGCAAACGCCCGGATGAAATCTTCGCGCCATCGACCATCGACCGCCTTGTCGGGGCAGGCTATCTGGATTGGCGTGATGACGGGTTCAATGCCACCCCGGCCGGCCGTCAGCGCCTGAACGCTGTCGTGGACGCCCTTCTGAACGGCTGACAACCGAACGGGTAGTGCCTAATTCGTTACAGGCGCGGCGAAACTCGTCGGCGCGGGATCGATCTCGCGGGGCGCGTCACGCCGTACTTCCAACACCGCCAGACCGCGCTCAACGGCACCGGTTTCCGTCAGGCGGAATATGCCGTCCACCCCGGCAAACCCGTCCGGATTCTCCAGGCGCGCACGCGCATAGGGCGCCGGCACATCGCCGCGCGCCAGCACGGCCGCCAGCGCGACACCATCATAGGCGAGGGTCGCCAGCCGATCCGGCGCCCGACCGAACACCTCGCGGAACCGCTCGACAAACCGGGCGCGCGCATCGGGTGGCGGTGCCGCAAACCAGGCGCCGAGCATCGCCGGCTCCTTACCGAGTGCGGGATCGTCCCACACCCAGGTGCCGAGCAGTTTGACCTGCTGCGGGTCGACGTCGAAAAAGGCCAGCAGCGGGGCGATCTGGAGCACCTCCTCACCACCGACCGGCAGCATCAGCGCTTCAAAGCCGACCTCGCCCAGCGTGTCGCGCGTCGACAGCCGTTCGAGCGCGCGTTTCGAGAATGCGTCGTCGCGTTCGGCAAGCAGCTTCCGCTCGTCTTTAAGCGCCTCGACCCGCTCCTCGTAACGCGCCAGCGCGCGGATTGTCTCCGTCAGCGCCTCGACGCCCCCGGGATAGAAGGCCGTCGCCGCAACGCCGGCACCGCGCCGGGCCACGACATCGGAAAGAATCCGTGACATCCGCCCGCCGAATCCATCATCGGGCACCAGGGCGGCGAACTGGCTCAACCCGCGCCGCGCGGCAAAGGCGACGACACGGTCAATCTGCGCTTCGGCTGAAAATCCCGCCGCATAAACGCCGCCACCGGCGATCAGCCGGTCATTGGAAAACGCGAATACCGGAATTCCCGCCGGACGGCTGACACTCGACGTGCCGGCAACCGCGTCCGAGAAAAGCGGGCCCAGCACCACACGCGCGCCCTCGGCCTGGGCGCGGACAGTGGCGGCGCGCGCGGCCTGGGCATTGCCGCCGGAATCATAGATCCGCAGCTCAAATTTCGGCACGGCGAAATCGAACAGCGCCATCTGCGCCGCATCCGCGAGATCCTGGCCGATGGCGGCAGCGGGACCGCTCAGCGGGATGATCAGCGCGGCGCGCGTGATTTCAGGTGCGGCCGGCGCCGTCGGGGTCACTGGAACGGGCGTCACATTTTGCGGCAGCGCCGGGGCGGCCTCGGCCGGCGGCGGCGTGGCTTCTTGCGTTTCAGCCGGTGGCGCCGCTACGTTGGCTGGCGCGCACGCCGTCAGTATCAGGCCGGCCGCGACGAACAGAATGCGCGAACGGGCACCAGCGCGCAGCGTGCGCAAACGGGTACTGGCAAACAGGGGCGCGTGAGGGCGCAGAAGGGCAACCGGTCGTGGCACGAAAAAGCCTTCCTCAAACAACCCAGACGAATTCAGACGCGCGCGAACCTAACCGTGCAGACCGGCATGAACAAGCGCCGGATACAGGTTTGGGTACAGAGTCCGATTCAAGGCCATATGCGCGCGCGGACACGAAGGCGGCGGCGGGCCTGCACCTTGTGGCGACGCCGATCGGGAATCTGGGCGACATCACACTCCGAGCGCTCGATGTCCTGACCGGGGCCGACATGATCGTCTGCGAGGACACGCGCGTCACCCGCAAGCTCCTGTCTCGATACGCCATCGCCACACCCTCCCTCGCCTATAACGATCACAATGCGCGCCGCGTGCTGCCCGGGCTGATGGGACGCCTGAAAAATGGCGATTCTCTGGCGCTCGTGACCGATGCCGGCACGCCGCTAATTTCCGACCCGGGCTACCGCCTGGTCGAGGCCGCCATCGAGGCCGATATCAAACTCCACACATTGCCCGGGGCCAGCGCCGCACTTGCCGGACTGGTCCTGTCGGGTCTCCCGACCGACGGCTTCTTCTTCGCCGGCTTTCCGCCGCCACGCCAAGCCGCCCGACGACGCCGATTTACCGAACTGTCCGCCGTGCCGGGGAGTCTCGTCTTTTTTGAGTCGGCGCGACGCCTCGCGGCAAGCCTGTCGGATCTGCACCACACGCTCGGCGACCGCCCGGCTGCGATCGCGCGCGAGATCACGAAACTGCATGAAGAAGTCCGGCGCGGCTCCCTGTCCGAACTCGCCGCGCACTATGCCGACGCCGGCCCGCCGCGGGGTGAAATCGTCATTGTCGTGGCCCCGCCCCTAGCGCAGGAGGTCGACACCGAGACCCTGCGCACGGCGCTCGCCGATGCGCTCGGCGACCTCAGCCTGCGCGACGCCGTGGCCCAGGTCACCGCAGATACCGGCCGCCCGCGGCGCGAGGTTTATCGCCTGGCGCTCGAGATCACCGGCGACGAGCCCGACAGTTGAGCGCGCTGCCGTGAGTGCCACAAACCGCCGGCAGGCCGCCGAGCAACGCGGCCATCGCGCTGAACGCCGGGCAGCGCTTCTTCTGCGTTTCAAGGGATTCCGGCTGATCGCGCGCCGCTACCGCAGTCCCGTCGGGGAGATCGACATCGTCGCACGCCGCGCACGGCTGCTGGTCGCGGTCGAGGTCAAGGCGCGCAGCGACCTCGCAACCGCAGCCCACGCGATCGACAAACGCCAACAATCACGGATCGCACGCGCGACCGACCATTTTCTCGCCGCAAATCCATCCTATGCAGAACATCGAATTCGATTCGACGCGATTCTGGTCGCCCCCGGAAAGCTGCCGCGGCATATCCCCGACGCGTGGCGAATCGAATAGTCTGTGGTCAGGAACGCCGCTCAAAAACACCTCGTCGCTGGCGCCAAGGAGTTCAACATGCCGACAGCCAACATCCGCACCACCTTCAAGGGCCGATTGCAAAATGGCCGCCTCGCCGCAGCTCTCGCCGTGGGGCTTCTCGTGCTCGCGGCATGTACCCCCGCCGGGGTCGTCGTTGGCGGGGCCGCCTCCGCCGGCGTCGCCGCCTCCGAGGAACGCGGCATCAAGGGGGCGGCGAATGACACGTTGATTCGGGTCGCCATCAACGAGGCCTGGGTGAAGGAGGATTTCGACACCTTCAACCGGCTCGAACTGCAAATCTATGAAGGGCGTGTTCTGGTGTCGGGCCGGGTGCCGGATCAGGCGTTGGCCGACAAGGCTATCCAGTCCGCCTGGAGCCCCAAAGGCGTGCGTGAGGTAATCAACGAGATCGAGATTTCCGAGGGTGGCGGCATCAAGGATTTCGCAAACGACACATTGATCAACGCCCGCCTCGACGCCGACCTCCTGTTTGATGGCGACGTCGATTCGATCAATTACTCGACCCGCGCCATCGGCGGCACGGTCTACCTGCTCGGCGTCGCGCAGGACCGGGCGGAGCTGGACCGGGTGTTCCGCATCGCGCGCGACATCCCCAACGTCAAACGCGTGATCAGCCACGTGATCATGATCGATGACCCGCGCCGTATCGCCTCTCCCGGCGGCGCATCGGATAGCAGCAAGCCCGCCGCGAGCCGCTAAGCATTTCCGTGGCCGTTGAAACGGACCAGTTGCTGCGCAGCTTCGCCGGCCTTGAAGACACGCAGATCAACCTGGCCGAGGCGGCGCTCGCCCTGGCCGCGCGTGAGATGCCCGGCGCTTCGCCCGACAGCTATCTCGCACATCTTGAAGAGCTCGCCACGGCGGTCGGCATTGAAAGTAGGGATGGCGGCGACAGCCTCGCGGCCCGGTGCAACGCGCTTTCGCGCGTCCTGCATGAGAATTTCGGTTACGCTGGCGACCGGCAATCCTATGACGATCTGCAGAACGCGAACCTGATGCAGGTCATCGACCGGCGAAAGGGTCTGCCTATCGCACTGGGTATCCTGCACATTCACTGCGGGCGATCGCTCGGCTGGGATATTTGCGGGCTGAATTTCCCGGGGCATTTTCTCATTCGTCTCGACGACGGCCCGCGGCGCATGATTCTCGATCCGTTCGCCGGCGGAACAGAAGTTGACGTGGCCGGGTTGCGCGCGCTGCTCAAATCGACCCACGGGCCGGACGCCGAACTCAGCCCTGCCCACTATGCGCCGGCCAGCAACCGGGACATTCTCATTCGCCTGCAGAACAACCGGAAGGTTCGCCTGATCAAGGCCGAGCAGTTTGCCGAAGCGCTGGTGGCCGTCGAGGACATGCTGCTGTTCGCGCCGGGCGAGGATTCGCTGTGGCATGAGGCCGGGCTGATCAACTCCCATATCGGGAATCTGCGCGCCGCCCTCATCGCCTTCGGGCATTGCCGCGACCTCGCCACCGATCCCGCCGACCGGGCCCGCGTCGATCAGCTGATCAAGGAGATCAGCAGCCGCCTGAACTGAGCCGCGAACCATGGCCTGCCCGGCGTTTGCCAAACGGGCGAAAACACTTAGATTAGCCGCCAGTTTCCAATCCGCCGGAGCGCGATCCCCATGAGCCTAGCCGTAGCAATCCAGATGGACCCGATCGAGTCCATCGACATCGATGGCGATTCCACCTTCGCCCTGGCACTCGAAGCACAGGCCCGCGGGCATGGTCTGTTTCACTATCTCACGGGGGATCTGGCCCTGCGCGACGGCCGGGTGAAGGCCAGGGCACGGCCGCTCCAGGTGCGCCGCGAGGCCGGCAATCACTTTAGCTTCGGCGCCGCCGAGACCCTGGATCTGGCGGGTGTGGATGTGGTCCTGATGCGTCAGGATCCGCCGTTCGACATGGCCTATATCACCGCCACCCACATCCTCGAACATGTCCACCCCCAGACCCTGGTGGTGAATGACCCGGTCTCGGTCCGCAACGCACCGGAGAAACTCTTCGTCACCCATTTCGACGGCGTCATGCCGCCGACCCTGATCACCTCGTCACGCGAGCAAATCGACGCCTTCCGCGCCGAGCACAAGGACATCATCGTCAAACCGCTCTACGGCAACGGCGGCGCCGGCGTGTTCCATATCGGGCCGAACGACGAAAATTTGAATTCCCTGCTCGAGATGTTCACCGAAACCTATCGCGAGCCGATCATCATTCAGCGCTACCTCCCCGAGGTGCGCCTCGGCGACAAACGCATCATCCTGGTCGATGGAGAACCGGTCGGCGCCATCAACCGCGTCCCCGCGGAGGGTGAATCCCGGTCCAACATGCATGTCGGCGGGCGAGCCGAGAAGATCGGCCTGACGTCACGCGAGCGCGACATCTGCGCCGCCATTGGCCCTTCCCTGCGCGAGCAAGGCCTGATCTTCGTCGGCATCGACGTGATCGGCGACTATCTGACCGAGATCAATGTCACCTCGCCCACAGGCATCCAGGAGATCGACCGGTTCGACGACGTAAACCTGTCGGCGCTGATCTGGGATGCGATCGAATCGCGCCGCACCGACCTGGTGGACTAGCACCCCAAAAGTAAAAGGGCGGGTTTAGACCCGCCCTTCTGAATTCATATATTTCAAACCAGCGTTAGTTCGCCGGGAACTCCGTCAGGTCCGGCGGGATGCCGTCCGGGCGCTGCAACAGCGTTTCTTCCGATTCACCGGCCGCGAGGCGCGCCGAGAGCTCGTCGGGATCGAACTTGATGCCGATCGGGTTCGACGTGAACTCGCCGTTGTCGAAATACTCGCCGAACTTTTCGACGGGGATGTTGTCGACCTGCAGCTCGACCTGGTTCTTGTCCGGATCGAAATAATACATCGACGTGGTCGGGCCATGGTTGATGCAGAATTCCGGCTTGATGTCGTGTTCGTCTTTCAGCCGGTTGTAGGTGTGCATCAGGTCGCCGAGGCCGGCATAGGTGAAGGCCATGTGGTGCATGCCCGCATAGCCGTCGATATGCTCCTTGATCCCGGGGAACCCAAGCACCGCAACCCGGTGATGTTCGGTGTCATAAGTGACGAAGCCGAGGCCGTCTGTCTCATACATGGCCTCGCCCTCAAGGACCGTCTTGTACCAGTCCAGCACCATGGCCACCCGCTCCGGTGGGGTGCGGAGCACCACATGGGCGAACTTGGCGGGTGCGACCTTCCCGCGTTCCTTGGCCGTCTTCGGCATTTTCGCAATGGCGTTCATCGTTACCTCCCCTTGAATGGCGTCTCATGGCGTACGCATTTAAGCGAGCATTGTTGCGCCGGTGGCGAAAAGATTCAATCGTGATCGCATCACGTCCAAACAGGGAAGATTACGAATATGGCCGAACGCCTGAAGTCACCGCCCCCGCAGCGCGACACCAAAACCCCCAAACTCAAGACCCCGCCGGGCGCGACGGACACCCATTTTCATCTCTATGGACCCGGCAAACGCTTCCCCTACCACCCGGACGCACCGCTGCTGGTGGAGGATTCGACCCTCGACGACATGCTCAAGCTGCACAACACGCTCGGCATCGAGCGCGGCGTGATCGTTCACTCTGTCGTCCAGGGAAATACCTACGAGTATTTGCTCCATGCGCTGTCGCGCGAGCCCGAGCGTCTGAGGGGCATCGCGCTGCCGGCGCCGAACATCACCGACCGGGAGCTCGAAATCCTCACCAATACCGGTGTCGTCGGCGCGCGGTTCGCCTATCGCGCCAATCCGGAGATAAACACCGAAATCATCGCCCGCACCCATGAATTCGGCTGGCACCCGCAATTCTGGTTCCGCGGCCCCGACGAGGCGGCGGAATGGCGCGATACCATGCTCGCCTCGCCCGGAAACTTCGTGATCGACCATATGGGCTGGCAGCCGGCCGAACTGGGCATCGATTCCCCCGGCTTCAGGACCGTGCTCGACTGCATCGATACCGGGCGCTGCTGGGTGAAACTTTCCGGCCCGATGCGGTTTAGCCAGGAACCGCGCCCGCCCTACTCCGATACGCACCCGTTCGCCAAGACGCTGATCGAGCACAACCCCGACCGGGTGATGTGGGGCTCGGACTGGCCCCATCCGGACCATTTCGAGGAAATGCCCAACGACGGCGACCTCCTCGACCTGCTCCTCGACTGGGCGCCCGACGAGGCATTGCGGAAAAAAATCCTGGTGGACAATCCGGCGGAGTTGTTCGGGTTCTGACAACAAGGAAAAGGTACATGAGGTTTGTCTTAATTGGCCTGGTCGCGATTTCGTTCGTGGCACATTCCGTCCCCGCAATTTCGGGAAATATTGCCGCGCCGGGTTTTCAGCATGAGATTGTCCAACATGGCGGCGGATGCCGAAAAAGTTCACCTCCGGGACAGTGTTGTCACATGGAAACGAGGACCGGAATCGTACATTGCCACTAAATTTCGGGGATCCTGTGAGTAGCCCCTAGTAGGACAAAAAAGGCATAAAAAACAATGGTGTATGGAGGGTAGTTCTAGTATGGCCTTACCGTGTCTACCCAGTATCCAGGGGCATTTGTTCTTTTTTTGTTCTCGCGCCGGATTTAGCCGGGTATAGTCCGCGGCGAAACGGGTTCGCAACGAGCGCAAAATGGTCGCACACGTCAACACGGTCGCATTCCAGGGCGTCGACGTCCTCGAGGTGGACGTCCAGGTTCAGATGGGCGCCGGACTACCCGCCTTCACCATCGTCGGCCTGCCCGACAAGGCCGTGGGAGAATCCCGGGAACGGGTCCGCGCGGCTTTGCAGGCGCTGGGCCTGTCCCTCCCACCCAAGCGGATCACGGTCAACCTCGCGCCCGCCGACCTGGCCAAGGAAGGCAGCCACTTCGATCTACCCATCGCGCTGGGGCTGCTGGCGGCCATGGACGTCGTCTCAGGCGATCTCCTGGCGCAATACACCGCGTTGGGCGAACTGGCTCTCGACGGGGCCCTGGCGGCCGTTTCAGGGGTATTACCGGCCGCGATCGATGCTTCGGCGCGCGACCGGGGCCTGATCTGCCCGGCAGCCCAGGGCAGCGAGGCTGCCTGGGCGGGTGGAATCGAGATTCTGGCGGCCCCGGACATGCTGGCGCTGGTCAATCACTTCAAGGGAACGCAGCTGCTGTCTCCGCCAGCGGTATTACCGTATGACAATGCCCGGTCATACCCGGACCTGTTGGACATAAAAGCCCAGGAATCAGCCAAACGAGCCCTCGAAATCGCCGCCGCCGGCGGCCATAATCTACTACTTTCGGGGCCTCCGGGAGCAGGCAAATCAATGCTCGCACAGCGCTTGCCGGGGATCCTTCCACCGCTGTCGGCCGCCGAAACCCTCGAGGTCTCGATGATTCACTCGATCTCGGGCACGTTGCCCGAGGGCGGGCTGATGACGGAGCGGCCGTTTCGCGACCCGCACCATTCCGCATCCCTCGCAGCCCTAGTCGGCGGCGGCACGCGCGCCAAACCAGGCGAAGTCTCTCTGTCACACCGCGGCGTGCTGTTTCTCGACGAATTGCCGGAGTTCAGCCGTCAAACGCTGGAATCCCTGCGTCAGCCCCTGGAAAGCGGGCGCGCGGTGGTCGCACGGGCCAATCATCATGTCGCCTATCCAGCCCGTTTTCAGCTGATTGCGGCCATGAATCCGTGCCGTTGCGGCCATCTGGACGATCCGGGCCTCGCCTGCTCGAGGGCGCCGCGATGCGCGACGGACTATCAGGCACGGCTTTCCGGGCCGCTGCTGGACAGGATCGACCTGTTTGTGGACGTTCCGGCGGTCTCCGCGTCGGATCTGGCCCTGCCGCCACCTGCAGAAGGTAGTGCTGAGGTCGCCGCACGGGTCGCCAGGGCCCGCACCCTGCAAGTCGATCGCTATGCCGGTACCGACGCGCTCACCAACGCCGAGGCGGACGGCAAATTGCTGGAATCCGTCGCCACGCCGGACGCAGACGGGAGCGATTTGCTGAAACAGGCGGCCGAGAAGCTGAAATTGTCTGCCCGGGGCTATCATCGGGTGCTTCGTGTGGCCCGTACGTTGGCGGACCTGGATGTCGAGAATTCACCTGCGCCAGAGACACAAATCGCCCGGCACTACCTTGCTGAGGCCCTTAGCTACCGCCGGGTTGCGCCCGGACGATAGAATCAGGCTGCTTCGGGGCCAGATGGGCTCGTCGTCATCGAAGACGGGACCGCACGGCGGTAAAGATGCCAGGTCGCATGGCCCAGTACGGGCAAGGTTACCAGGAGTCCAACAAACCCGGACAATAGAGAAATTGCCGTAAGCGCGGCGATGGTGAAACACCAGATCGCCATGACCCGCGGATTCCGCTTCACAAAGCGCACGCTGGTAATCATGGCCGTTACAAAGTCGATATCACGGTCGAATAGCATCGGTATCGAAATGACCGAATAGGAGAACACGCCGAAGGCGATAAGCGCGCCCACGGCATGCCCCGTGACCAGGAAGGCCCAGCCGGCGGGCGTGGTCAGGATGGTGTCGAGAAGCGTGGAGAAACTGAAAAACTGGAACTCCATGAAGCCAAAGGACAGCAATGCGGCAATGTCCATCCAGATAAACAGCGAAAACCCGGTGACGAGCGCCATCCAGCCGAGATCGCGGCCAAACATCGATTTGACGGTCCGGAACACAATGCCCCAGGAAAGTGGTTCAGACTTTTCCAGCTGGCTGCTAACGACGTAAAAACCGCTGGCGATAAAGGGCGCAATAAGCGCAAAACCCGCCGCCAATGGATAAACCAGAAAAGGCAGATCGAATTCGACCAGCATGAGGATTAGCACCCAACCGCCAACGGCATAAATGGCGCCGAAAGCCAAGCCGTAGACCGGCGCGGCCTTGAAGTCTCGTATCCCCAGGCCGAGGACCTCGAGCAGGTCGTCGGTGGTGACCGCCTGCACTTCGATTTGGTTCTTCCGTGCGACACTCATGCCCAATCCCCCCCAATATATGCAAAAGACTAACCGGTTGGGCGGGGGCACCTCCTTGATATAGCGCAACTCGCCGGCGAATGAACACCTGCCCACCGACGCAGGAGCAGGCGTCGAAACGGACGAATCCATCACCACTGCGCACGCGGATGAGCGCGATTTGGCGAGGCAAGCAGCCAACAAGCCAAAACTGCCCGCCCGAGGCAACTATCGGGTGGTTCGCAGGGTGCGTATATTAGCAAATACAATGGTAGGTCGCCCGCCTGCTTGAGAGATAAAAGTAGCCCGGCACTACATCGTGGAAACTCTTAGCTACTGGCGAGTAGTGCTTAATAGGTATTACTTATTTGCTTCTTCGAAGATTCAGGAAATGGCCCCGAAAAAGCTGGCCTTGGGTGACGTATTTTTACGAGCAGCACGGCTCTGTTTTGGCAAGTCACGGATCAACAATGTTGGTGGTCCCGAATATGGCGGCACCAACAATCCATCATAGCGGGTTATTTACCGAAATCCCGCGGCACCCGAGCAAGCACTACCACACATATTATTCATACAAAACAATGGATTGTGCCACCATGGTAGTACAATGTATGACTTTGGTTTTCTAAGCCCTTGTTACATCGGAATTGGCTATTTCGATGCGCTCTCAGGTCGGGGTGGGATGAACTGCCGCGCGCACCTAGAATATCTCGTCTTCATCGAAAATCGGGTCGGAGATAATGTTCTCTTCGAGCGCGTCGAGCGTTTCATCGAGTTCCCTGGGTGCCAACACACTGGCGATATGGAATAGCGCATCACCCTGATTGACGACCGGGAGGTTGGTGCGCCCGATAATCAACCCGCCCAGCGTCGATCGAACTTCCGTCTCCATCTCACCGAACGGGTCCGAAATCAGACCCAGGACCTCATCCTTGGTCACAGTGTCGCCTGTCTTCCTTAGCGACCGGAGGATCCCGCCTTCCGGCGCCCGTTGCCATTGGCTTCCGCTCGCAAGTGGCGATTCAATCACTGTTTTCTTGATCGTCCGCGACGACGTGATGCCAGCGTATTGAAGACACTGCAAAACGCCCTTCACGCCCACCCGGACCGCATATTCATCAAACCGGAGCGCCTCGCCCGCCTCATAAACGAGGATGGGAACGCCACTGTCGCTCCCGGACTTACGCAACGACCCGTCGCGCTGCGGTGATTCGATGATGATTGGGGCGCCGAACACACCGGCAAGCTCGCGCGATCGCGCGTCATCCGAGTTAATCCGAATTTGGGGCAGGTTTATGCGATTCACGGCCGCCGAATGGAGGTCGATGCCGAAATCACAGCGCAGCACGACATCGGTCAGGAACCGGTTCGCAAGCTGACTGGCGAGCGAGCCCTTCGGGCTGCCGGGAAACGAACGGTTGAGGTCGCGCCGGTCAGGCAGGTACCGGCTGTGGGAGATAAACCCATAGGCATTGACGATCGGTACCAGCAGCAATGTCCCCGACAACCGCCGCAGCGCCGGAGTTCGGGCGATCCGGCGTATAATCTCAACGCCGATGATCTCGTCACCATGGACGGCCGCGCTGACAAACACCGTCGGCCCGTCCTTGCGTCCGTGGATCACCTGCACCGGCAGGTTCATCGGCGCATGGTTGGAGAGCACACTCATTGGCAGGTCGACTGTCATCCGTTCGCCGGCGGGGATGGAATGACCACCGATCTCGAATGGCGGCCTCTTCGTCTTGCTCTTGACCATTACGCAGCGCGTCGCTTCCGGGTGCTGCGGGTCTGGGTACGCCCGGGCCGCGCGTTCTTCTCGATGAACTCGATGATCTTGCCCGCGACATCGATTCCGGTGGCGGTCTCGACCCCCTCAAGACCCGGCGACGAGTTTACCTCCATGACCACCGGACCCTCGTTCGAGCGCAGCATGTCTACACCGCACACTTTAAGGCCAACAGCCCGGGCGGATTTAACGGCGGTGGCGCGCTCCTGGGCAGTAATCTTGATGGCCTCGGCGGAACCACCACGATGCAGGTTGGAGCGGAAATCGCCCTCCTTGCCGCGTCGGATCATCGACGCCACGACCCTGTCACCAACCACGAGACAGCGGATATCCTCGCCATTGGCCTCCTTGACGAACTGCTGCACCAAAATGTTCGTCTTTACACCGCCAAAAGCCTGGATGATGGATTCCGCTGCGCGGGGCGTTTCCCCCAGGACCACACCGATTCCTTGCGTGCCCTCCAGCAGTTTGATCACAACCGGCGCGCCGCCCACAATATCCAGAAGCTCAGATGCCTCCGAGGTCCGGTGCGCAAACACCGTGACCGGCAATCCGATGTCCTCGCGTGACAAAAGCTGCATTGAGCGCAGCTTGTCGCGCGATCGCGATATCCCGACAGATTCATTCACCGGATAGATGCCCATCATCTCGAACTGGCGCAACACCGCGGTTCCGAAGAAGGTCACCGACGCCCCGATGCGCGGTATGACCGCGTCATACCCCTTCAGGGATTCACCCTGATAGTGCACCTCGGGATCGCTCGAGGCGATATCAATGAAGCAGCGCAGATGGTCGATGACATCGATCTCATGGCCGCGCACTTCTGCTGCTTCGATCAGGCGTTTATGAGAATAGAGTTCGGCATTCCGGCACATGAGGGCGAGTTTCATGGGGATTTCCTTTTGCTGGCACGGCTGCTGGTGATGTCGGCATAGTTAAGGCCGTCGAGATAGGAGTGGCTCGTATCGATCAGGCATCGGCCCCGGATCGCCTGGCGTCCCAACAACATCCGGAACCCCATGGGGTCCCGATCGGCGAGGGTCAATTCGATCGGCCACACACGGCCCCCAAGGGACAAGCCGGTTTCAATCACGTAACGAACTTGCTTGTGACCGGTAGAGCTCTTGATCTCCCGCTCATCACGGATTTCGGCAATACATTCGATCGGAGCCGCCTTTCCGCGCTGGCCCGGTCGAACCATAAACGACACATGCGGCGCACCTTTCTCGTAGGTGACGCGCTCACGGAAAGCGTGAATGGCCGAAGTACGGGCCCCGCTATCGATCTTGGCCTTGATAGGGTCGACCCCCAGGTCGGGCAGGCCAACCCATTCTCGCCAGCCGACAATCGGGATTTCATCCGCCAGCCGCAACCTTAGTACCGGCGACTTGCGGGGCCTCTCGACACGTTCGTCCCGCCGAAGCTTGCGCGCGTCGCTCACGCGGAACCCTGTGCAGGATCGCTCGCATCGGGCACAGAGCTTTGGCCGTCGGGGCTGCCGAAGGCGGCCTCGTTGACCCGGCGATAATTCGTAAACGTCTTCTGGCTCAGCACCACCAGATAACCGTCCATATCAATCGACACGTAACCGCGCTGGTAGAGCCCTCGGCCGATGGCCTCAAGCTCATCGGGCCACAGCCGGCGTTTTCCAAGCCGGTCACACAGCAACTTCATGGATACTCTAAAGCGGCCCCGGACTTTGCCACCGAAGGGGCGGTCATAGAGCTCAACGAGTTCGTCGACCAAGGATTCAATACGTGCGTTTTCAGGGCGATCTGTCATGACCGCCACCTTAAACAAGATATTATTATTTATCTATAGACAATAATTATTATATTTTAGGTGACAATATTCCCATTATTGCGCCGCACCCCTAGATGGCGGCCCCGACCAGGCTGCCGATCCCGGCCGTTAGGGCCATCGCAAAGGCCCCCCAGAGCGTCACACGGGCGGTCGCACGGACCACCGGCGCGCCGCCGACCTTGGACGAGACCGCCCCCAACAGGGCCAGGCTGGCCAGTGAGGCGACGGAGACGACCGGTATGGCCTGCGCGACTGGCGTCAGGGCCACGGCGATCAACGGCAGGCCCGCGCCTATCGAGAACGTCGCCGCCGATGTCCAGGCCGCCTGCAGCGGCCGTGCCGCGCCGGTGTCATGCATGCCGAGCTCATCGCGCGCGTGGGCGCCGAGCGCATCATGTGCGGTGAGCTGGATGGCGACTTCCTTTGCCAAGGCTGGTTCGAGCCCGCGGCCTTCATAGACCTCGGCCAGTTCGGCCAACTCTTCTTCCGGCGAGGCTTCAAGCGCGAGCCGCTCGGTCTCAAGATCCGCGCGCTCCGTGTCGGACTGGGAACTGACCGAGACATACTCGCCGGCGGCCATGGCGGTGGCGCCAGCCACCAGCCCGGCAATACCTGCGATCAGGATGGTCTCGCGGTCCGCGGACGCCGCCGCGACGCCGACGATGAGGCTCGCGGTTGAAACGATGCCGTCGTTTGCCCCCAGAACAGCGGCGCGCAGCCAGCCGATCCGGTGGACGTAGTGATGTTCGGAATCATCCCCGTGATGGCTCATTTCAAAGTATTTCCCTGTCCTGCCCAATCGACCTGTTCGTCTTGAACGTAGTCATTACCCGCCGCTTTGCCTACAATTACACCCACCAACAAGCTGGTCTTCACAACGTTGCGCGGCCATCAGGTTCGACGACAGGGAAACGTCATGAGTTCAACACTGGTTGCGCCCGCCGCCCAGACAACGCTGCTCGAAACCTTCGATCTTTATGCCCCGCCGGCCGAATTCTACGAGAGCCCGTATCCTTACTATAAGGCGCTGCGCGAGCTCGACCCGGTGCATGAAAACGCCGATGGTTCGTTCTACCTGACCCGATATGAAGACGTGCGCCGCGTCTACCGGACCAAGGGTATGACGTCCGACAAGACCGGGATGTTCACCAAAAAATACGGCCCCGGCGCGCTTCTCGAGCAGCACACTACGTCGATGCTGTTCAGCGACCCGCCCTACCACACCCGCATCCGAAATCTCCTGCGCCACGCCTTCACGCCGCGCGCCCTGCAACAGCTCGAGCATCGGGTCGTCGAACTGGTGGATGGCCTGATTGAACAATGCCGCGACAGGGGCGAAATGGACCTCGTCCTCGATTTCGCATTTCCGCTGCCGGTGGAGGTGATCTGCACCATGCTCGGCATCGACACGCGCGAGCGCGAGCGGCTTCAGGAATGGTCCCGCGAGATCCTGACGCCGCTGGAACCGACCGCGACACCGGAAATGATCGCAGACGGCAACCGGGCGGTGGATGAATTTACGGCCTTCTTGCGCGACCTTCTCGAGGAAAAACGAGCGAACATGGCCCGCGGCGTGCGGGCGGGTGACATTCTCGAAGACCTGATCGATTCCCAGGAATCAGAAGACGATCCGCTCACCGCGGATGAGCTCGTCCAGAACTGCATCCTGTTGCTCAACGGTGGCCACGAAACGACGACCAATCTCGTGAGCAACGGCATGAAGGCGATGTTCGACAACCCCGACCAGCTCCGGAAGCTGCACGATGACCCGTCGCTGATCGGGGGCGCCATCGAGGAGATGCTGCGCTTCGACAGCCCCCTGCAAATCGGCAACCGCGGAATTGCCGAACCGTTTGAAGTGGGCGGCACCACGCTCGCCCCCGGCACCCAAATCCTCACCAGCATCGGCGGCGCCAACCACGACCCCGACGCCTTCGATCAGCCTGAAGTTTTTGACATCACACGCACGCCCAACAAGCATCTGGCCTTTGCTGCCGGGATCCACGCCTGCATCGGCGCGCCGCTGGCGCGCATGGAGGGCACGATTGCCATCGGCAAACTGGTTGCCGCATTCCCGGACATGCAGCGCACCGGCCCCATCAGCCGGGGCGGCCGGGCCCGGTTCCGTGGCCTGACCAGCATGCCCGTATCGATCTAGGCCGGTCACCCGGCGAGACGGTGCGGCAGGGGGAATAGGCAGATGCGAGAGGTCGGGATAGAGTCATCCCCCTGAGTTTTGCAGACACAAAGGTACAGACGAGGCGGATAAAGCCCATGACCACCCTGCCAATCCTGGACATCGGCCCCTATCTCGCCGGCGAGGAAGGCGCGCACGCGCGCCTGGCCAACAAATTGCGCGACGCGTGCGAGAACATCGGCTTCTACTTCATGATCAACCACGGCATCCCGCAGGAGCTGATCGACTCGGCGTTCAACGAGGCGGCACGGTTTCACGCGTTGCCCCTCGAGACGAAGCAACGCTTGAAGCAGGGCGAACACTATGTCGGCTATGTTGGCCATGGCGGCACGCGGGTCGCGGTCGACGACGCGGCGGAGCGGGGCGAGGAATTCGCGAACCGCAAGAACAAGCCCGACCTGCACGCTGCCTATCATATCAATAGCGATTTCCCGGCCGACCACGCCCGGTGCACGGCGGGCGAGCGTTTCTACATCCCCCAGCCCTGGCCGGACGAGCGTGACTTGCCGGGTTTCCGGAGGAACATTCAGACCTATTACGCCGCCGTGGGGGCCCTGGGCCACAAGTTGATGCCGGTCTATGCAACCGCACTCGGGGTACCGACAGACTATTTCGACCCGCATTTCGAGGATGCTCTGGCCTGGCTGCGGCTGATCCACTATCCGAGGATCGAGCAACGCGTCGAGAACCAACTCGGCGTCGGCGCGCACACCGATGCGGGCTTCCTGACCTTCCTGCCACAGACCGAGGTGGCTGGACTGGAGGTACAGCTCCCGAGCGGCGAATGGATCACCGCACCGAAGGTGCCCGGTTCCTATGTGATCAATGCGGGACAAATGCTTCGGCGCTGGAGCAACGACCGGTGGCTGGCGAGCCCACACCGAGTGATTTCGCCGGACGGCGACCGGGATCGATACTCGATCCCGCTGTTCTTCAACCCCGGCGCGCAAGCGACGATCACCTGTATCCCGGGCGCCGACGGGGAAACAATCGCCCACGAGCCGATCAGCTACAACGACTTCCTCGATTGGTATCTCGCCAACGCCTACAAGGCAGTCGCCAATTCACGGGTCGATGCGGCCTAGGGCCGCGTCGCCGGAAACATTATTCCGAAAGGACACTTAAACATGTCGGACATCTACATCGTCGGCGTCGGCATGACGCCCTTCGGCCGTTATCTCGATCGCCCGATCAAGGAGATGACCCGCGCGGTCGTCACCGATGCGCTCGCCGATGCCGGGGCAGACGTCGCCGACATCGAGGCGGCCTGGTTCTCGAACGCCGCCCAGGCGATCCTGGAAGGGCAGGGATCAATCCCGGGTGAGATCGCGCTACGCAACATGGGCATCCAGGAAATTCCCGTCACCAATGTCGAGAATGCCTGCGCCAGCGCGTCCACCGCGCTCGACATGGCCGCGACCTGGCTCGAGGCCGGGCGGGGCGGGGTCGCCCTCGCGGTCGGCGCAGAGAAAATGTTCCACGAGGACCGGGCGAAAATGTTCTCGGTGTTCGACGGCGGCTGGGATGTGCATGACGTTGAAGCCGCGACCGATCGACTGCTGGCGCTGGGGCAGGGGGTCGCCGATCCGGACGGAGAAGAAGACACCGGCCAGCGCAGCGTGTTCATGGATGTCTATGCCGCGCTGGCGAAGTTCCACATGAAATCCTTCGGCACGACCCAGGCACAACTCGCCGCCGTGGCCGCCAAGAATCACGCCCATTCCGCTCACAACCCGCTGTCGCAATACCGCGAAGCCATGACCGTCGACGAGGTGATGGCCGGCCGCAAGGTAAGCTGGCCGCTGACCCTGCCCATGTGTTCGCCGATCTCCGATGGCGCGGCGGCGGCGATCATCTGCCGCGAGGAAGAGCTCGACCGGTTCGACCGGTCCCGCGCGGTAAAGATTCACGCGACCGCCCTGCGCACGGGCTCCGATCGCGACCCCCAGGAATTCGACCGCCACGTCACCCATCTCGCGGCACGCGACGCCTATGAACGCGCGGGCCTGGGCCCGGACGACATGGACGTTGCCGAGGTGCACGACGCCACGGCGTTCGCCGAGATCCAGCAGGTCGAGAATCTCGGCTTCTGCGACTTCGGGGCAGGGGGCGCGCTGACGGAGAGCGGCGCCACCAGCATCGGCGGCCGGATTCCGGTCAATCCGTCGGGCGGGCTCGAATCCAAGGGCCACCCGGTCGGCGCCACCGGCCTCGCCCAGGTGTTCGAACTGACCACCCAGCTGCGCGGGGAAGCGGGTGGCCGGCAGGTATCGGATGCCAAATTCGCGATCGCGGAGAACGGCGGCGGGTTCCATGGCATCGAAGAGGCCGTGGCCTGCGTCACCATTCTCGGGCGCGACTAGGCCTCTGCGAACCAAAATGCGGGCCTGCATGGACTGCAGAACAACCATTATTGTGCGGCGCACATAGCATCTTCCCGCCCAATAATTCCGGGATATCCGGCCATACTGAGCCATACCATTCGCTTTTTGCCAATAACTGAACTTGCGTTTTGTGCGTCGCACAATTAGCGTTTTGCCGAACGAGAGCCAATCAATGGCCACGCCGGAATTTGTCCGGCCGGGGGAACGAAGATGAGCACAGCATCGCAAGCGGGCACGCCGGCGCAAGTTCAGCGCATCGGCGTCCCGGAAATCCGCGCCCGCAAGGGCGGCGATCCCATCGTCAGCCTGACCGCCTATACCGCCCCCATGGCCGAGGTGCTCGACCCCCATGTCGACTTCCTGCTGGTCGGCGATTCCCTGGGCATGGTGCTGTACGGCTTCGATTCCACGCTGCCGGTGACCCTGGACATGATGATCGCCCATGGTGCTGCCGTCGTGCGCGGCAGCGCGCGCGCCTGCATCGTCGTGGACATGCCGTTCGCATCCTATGAGGCCTCACCTGCGGCGGCCTTCGAATCCGCGTCGCGGGTGCTGACCGAGACCGGCTGCGCGGCGGTCAAACTCGAGGGCGGGGTCGCCATGGCAGAGACCATCGCGTTCCTGGTCGCCCGGGGCATCCCGGTGCTGGCCCATATCGGCCTGACGCCGCAATCGTCGAACACATTCGGCGGGTTCCGCGTGCAGGGGCGCGACGATGCGCGCGCCCAGCAAATCCGTGACGACTCCCGCGCCGTCACCGAAGCGGGCGCCTTCGGCGTTGTAATCGAGGGCGTGCCCGAAACACTGGGGCGCGAGATCACCGATACCATTGCCATCCCGACCATCGGTATCGGCGCGTCGCCGGCTTGCGACGGCCAGATCCTGGTCACCGAGGATATGGTCGGGCTGTTCGGCGCCTACACACCGAAATTCGTCAAGCGCTACGCCGACCTGAACCCCCAGATCGAGGCCGCCGCGTCGGCATATGCCGACGACGTTCGGGCGCGCACGTTTCCCGGCCCCGAACATTGTTTCGGCGATGCCAAACCTGCGGACGATTGAGAGACAGGCCGCATGTCCAATCTGGAAATCGTCCGTACCGTCCATGAGCTGCGCGACACCGTCGCGGGCTGGCGACGCGCGGGCGAGACCGTTGGCCTCGTGCCGACAATGGGCGCGCTTCATATGGCCCATATGGCGCTGGTCGACGAGGCCCGCAAACATGCCGACCGGGTGGTAGCCACCATCTTCGTCAACCCGACCCAGTTCGCGCCCGACGAGGATTTCTCCAGCTACCCGCGCCGCGAAGCCCGCGATATCGAGACCCTGCGCGACCATGGGGTAGACCTGCTGTTCGCCCCGGGCGTCGAGGAAATGTACCCGTCCGGCTTCGAGACGATTGTGGACGTGCCCGATATCAGCCAGGGGCTGTGTGGCGACCATCGGCCGGGCCATTTCGCCGGCGTCGCAACCATCGTCACGAAGCTGCTCCTGCAGGCGCTGCCCGACTGCGCCGTGTTCGGCGAGAAGGACTATCAGCAGCTACAGGTCATTCGGCGGCTGGCCCTCGATCTGGACATCCCGGTGCGGATCATCGGCTTGCCCACCGTGCGCGAAGCCGACGGGCTCGCGGTCTCGTCGCGCAACGCCTATCTGAGCCCCGCCGATCGTGCTGTCGCGCCGCAAATGCATGTCATCCTGACCGGCGTCGTGGATCGGGTGCGGGCCGGCGAGGCGGTGTCTGTTGCCTGCGCGGCCGGCCACGAGGCGCTCGCGGCCGCGGGCTTCTCGCCCATCGAGTATCTGGAAGTGCGGACCGCCGACACGTTGTTGCCGGCCGATCAGGCGGCGGCGGGCATGCCTCTGCGCGCACTCGCCGCCGCATGGCTGGGCGAGACACGGCTCATCGACAATATTCCGGTGGTCTAGCCTCGCGCAGGCTTACCCGTGTGACGCCCTATTCGTGGGGCACGTCGCCCTGAATGACGATCCGGTGCATCAGCCGGTGATCGGTGTAGTCGAACAGGGCGTAGTGCAGCGACAGCCGATTGTCCCAGACCGCCAGATCGTTGGTCTGCCATTTGTGGCGGTAATTGAACTCCGGCGTGCGCAGATAATCGAACAGGTAGCGCAGCAGGAAATCGCTCTCGCGGCGGTCCATGTCCTTGATGAAGCTGGTCATGGATTCGTTGACGAACAGCCCCTTCTTGCCCGTCACCGGGTGGACCCGCACAACCGGGTGGAGCGCCGGGACATACTGGGCGCGCTTGTCCCGGATATAATCGGTCCCCTTGTCCGCCGTGTACATTTCCGGTCGCACAAACTCGGAATAGGGCTGGTAGGAATCGTGGTACGCCCACAGCCCGTCCACATGGGCCCGCATGCGGTCCGACAGGGCCTCATAGGCGGCCACCATATTGACCCAGACCGTGTCGCCGCCTTGCGGCGGGATGTCCTTGGCATAGAGCACGGTGCCCATGGTCGGGCGCTCGGTCCCGACGAAATCCGTATGCCACAAATCGCGAGTCACGTGGGGCGGATTGGACGCATCATATTCGAGGATGTCGATTTCCGGGTTGTCCTTGCTCTTCTCGAACCCGGACACGGCGGACGGCTGCGGCTCCCCGAAACGGCGCGCGAAGGCAACCTGCTGATCGGGCGTGATGTCCTGGTCGCGAAACACGATCACGGTGCGCTCAAGCAGCGCCTCATGGATCTCGTCGAACTGCCGGTTGGTCAGATCTTTGGAAAGATCGATGCCTTCGATGATGCCGCCACAGGCAGGCGACATCTCATGCAGATCAAAACTTTCATAGCTCATGGCGTTGCTCCGTAATTCCCCGCGATTATTTTGTACAACCGTGTCGAGCAGGGCAACCGCAAGCTTACTTGTCGAGGGGCTTGATCATCCGGCCCAGATTCTGGCCGCCGAAGATATGGACATGAAAGTGCGGGACTTCCTGGCCCGAATCCGTGCCGTGATTGGCCAGGATACGATAACCGGGTTCAGCCAATCCGAGCTCACGCGCGACTTGGCCAACCGCGCGCATGAACCCTGCGACCTCCGCATCCGATGCGTTGGCCGTGAAATCCTCGTTCGAGACATACGCCCCCTTGGGGATCACCAGCACATGAACCGCCGCCTGGGGGTTGATGTCGTGGAAGGCCAGCGCGTGCACGTCCTCGAAGACCTTGTTGCAGGGAATCTCGCCGCGCAGGATTTTCGCGAAGATATTCTCGCTGTCATACGTCATGTCGTCGCTCAAGTTTGGGGCCGTCATCTCAGCTCTTCCGGTTGGCTTTCTCGGTCAGTCCGGACATGCCCTGACGTTCGGCCAGTATCGTCCAGACATCCTCCGGGCGCACGCCCGCATCCGCCCAGAGCACGCACAGATGATAGATCAGATCCGCGCTCTCTGCCGCCAACGCGTCGGGGCCCTCGTTGAGCGCCGCGACAACGGTCTCGACGGCTTCCTCGCCAACCTTCTCGGCGATCTTGCCCGTGCCCTTCGCAAGGAGCTGCGCGGTATAGGACGAGCCCGGGTCGGTGCCGCGCCGTGATTCGATCACCGCATAGAGCGCGTCGACGATTTCCGCATTCGGTTTGTCGGCCATTACGCGTCTTCCTTCTTGCCGTCACTTGCCACCGGCCGCACCGGAACGCCCGCCGCCGCCATATGTGCCTTCGCCTCGCCCAGCGAGTGCTCGCCGAAATGAAAGATCGACGCCGCCAGCACCGCCGAAGCATGGCCGTCGCGCGCACCCTCGACAAGATGGTCCAGCGTGCCGACACCACCCGAGGCAATCACGGGAATATTGATCGCATCGGCAATCGCGCGGGTCAGCGCCACGTCGAAGCCGGACTTGGTGCCGTCCCGGTCCATGGATGTGAGCAGGATCTCGCCCGCGCCATAGGCCTCCATCTTCTGCGCCCATTCGACCGCGTCGAGGCCGGTCGGGTTGCGGCCGCCATGGGTGAAGACCTCCCAATTGCCGGCCACGCCTTCGGATTCGCCCTCTGATTTTGCGGCCTTGGCATCGATCGCCACGACAATGCACTGCGTGCCGAACTTCTCGGCCGCGGCACGCACGAAATCCGGGTCGTTCACCGCCGCGGTGTTGATCGACACCTTGTCCGCACCCGCGAGCAGGAGCTTGCGAATATCCTCGACGGTCCGAACCCCGCCACCCACGGTCAGCGGCATGAAGCAGGCCTCGGCCGTCCGCGCGACCACATCGAAGATGATGGCCCGGTCCTCATGGCTGGCGGTGATATCGAGGAAACACAGCTCGTCGGCGCCGGCCTTGTCATAGATTTGCGCCTGCTCCACCGGGTCGCCCGCATCGCGCAGGCCGACGAAGTTGACGCCCTTCACGACGCGCCCGTCCTTCACGTCCAGGCAGGGGATGATCCGCACCTTCAGCATCACACGGCCTCCCGCAGGCGCGTCAGCGCAGCGGCCAGGTCGATCCGCCCATCATAGATGGCGCGGCCAGAGATGACCCCCGCGATGCCGTCTTTTTCGTGGGGCAGGAACACTTCGACATCGTCGAGCGAAGAGACGCCGCCCGACGCAATCACCGGAATCGAGACCGCGCGCGCCAGCGCCACGGTCGCGTCCACATTCGGGCCCTGCATCGCACCGTCGCGGTCGATGTCGGTATAGATCAGTGCGGCCACGCCGGCGTCTTCAAACCGCCGCGCCAGCGCGTCGGCCGCCAGGTCCGATGTTTCAGCCCAGCCCTCGACCGCGACCCGGCCACCGCGCGCATCGATGCCCACCGCGACCTGATCGGGATAGGCCTTGCAGGATTCAATCACCAGGTTCGGATCCTTGACCGCCGCGGTGCCGAGGATCACCCGGTCGACCCCGTCGGCCAGCCAGCCGGCGACATGCTCGGGTGTCCGGATGCCGCCGCCGAGCTGCACCTGAACGCCCGCCGCGCGGGTGACGTCGAGAATGCCGCGCACGGCATCGCCGTTGACCGACTGCCCGTCGAAGGCGCCGTTGAGATCAACGATGTGCAGCCAGTCGGCGCCGGCCTCGACGAAGGCGCGCGCCTGGTCGGACGGACTATCGTTGAACACGGTCGCCGCATCCATGTCGCCGCGCAGCAGGCGCACGCACGCACCGTCTTTCAGATCAATCGCAGGGAACAAAATCATGGTCAGCCTTCCGAGAAATCCCGATCAGAGATTCTTGGTGTAAAAATAGCCTTCAACATACTCGCCGGCGACCCGAGCATATCGCGGCAGGGTACCCCAACGCACATAGCCGCTCTCTTCGTAAATCTGGATGGCCCGCTCCTGGGTCGCACGCACATCGAGATTGAGAACCGTATAGGCCTCGCGCCGCGCCAGCTCCTCACACGCCACCAGCATCCCCGGCGCCAGCCCGTGGCCGCGCGCCCAGGGCGCCACGAAAAATGTCGAGACGTTGACCGCAAATGACTGGGATTCGCTGCTCGCCCGCGGCCGGTTGAGCTGCACCGACCCGGCGATCACCCCATCCAGGCGACCGACAAATACCGTGCGCCCCGGCACCAGCAGGTTGCCGCGCCAGTAGGCCTCCATCACGTCGCGCCGCGGCGGCGCCAGCCAGCCGAAGCCGCCACCGGCGACGATCGCGGCTTCGGCCGCATCACACAAATCGGCAAGGTCGTTGCCCCGGTATTCCGACAGCCGCTCGATCTGGGTATCAGTCATGGTGCCCACCGCAGGAATGCCTCGATCAGGGCCAGGCCCGTCGCCTGGCTTTTCTCCGGATGGAACTGGGTTCCGATCATGTTGTCGCGACCGACGGCGGCCGTGATTGCGCCGCCATACTCGACGCGCGCGAGTACATCGTCGTCATTCTCCGTCACCAGTTGATAGCTGTGCACGAAATAGGCGTGTGCGCTTTGACCCGCGAATTGGGACAACAGCGGGTGATCACGCGCGGTGATCTCGAGCTCGTTCCAGCCCATATGTGGAATCTTGAGGGCGGCGTCAGACGGCGTGATCGGCACCACGTCGCCGGAGATCCAGCCGAAGCCCGGCGTCTCACCGTGCTCCAGGCCACGGGTCGCCATCAGCTGCATGCCCACACAGATCCCGAGAAACGGCTGCGCGCGCGTGCGCACCGCCGCGTGGAGCGCGTCGAGCATGCCGTCACGCGCGACCAGCCCCTCGCGGCAATCGCGAAACGCGCCGACGCCGGGCAGCACCACCCGGTCGGCGCCGGCCACGACGTCCGCATTCTCGGTAACGACGATCTCCCGGGCCAGTCCAGCCTCGTGCGCCGCGCGCTCGAACGCCTTGGCCGCCGAGCGCAGGTTGCCCGAGCCGTAATCGATGATGGCAACGGTTTCCATCGGCCTAGATCACTCCCATCACGTAGCGCCGCTCGGCATCACGCAGACGCCGGGCCGCGATGGCACCGCGCTCCAGGACATCGCGGCGCGCCAGAACATGGCGGCGCCAGTCATTCGCCCACAGGCCCATCGCCGCCTGCAGGCCCAACGACAGGGCGAGATCGCCCGCATCGGCAAGGCTCGCGACCCGGGACACCCCGCTGACGATCACGGACAGGATCACAAGCACGATCGCCGTGCGCCACATGCCGTGCCACAGCGCCCAGATCGGCCCGAAGATGAAGGCCGGCCAGCTGAAGCCTTCCTTGATCAGGATCGCGTCGCCATCGGGTGCCGCCGACCAGCTGTTCGTGTGTACGGTGTAGATGTTTGTGCCCATCTCTAAACGCCCGACTTCGAATCTTCACGCGCCATGCGCAGCTTCAGCTCGGTGGTCGAGAACAGCCGCAGGTCCGGGAGGAAGGATTCCTTGCGCAGGAACCGCACATCCTGGCGGGTCACCGGGCCAACGAACATCAGCTTGTGGCTGACGCTGTAGCGCGCATGTTCGATGCCGAACACCTTCTGCAAAATATAGAAGGTCAGATAATGGTTATCGACGACCGCGCGTACCGGGTGGTCGGACCGCGCGACGACATGGATCAGATCGAGGTTGAACAGCTTGTCGCCATTGACCGGCGAGTGGCGGTCCGGGCCGTCGGAGAAGACAAAATCAAACGGCCGGTCGGGCAGGGTCTCGTACTGCACGCCGCGGAAGCATTTGTAGAAGCCGTCGCGCTTGGGGCTGTGGATCAGGTCCACCACATCGCGGACCTCATCGGGCAGGCGCGTACCCGCCACTTCGAACCAGGATTTGTCATCTTCCATGGAAGTTACCCGGCCGGGTTTCCCGCCATCCTCGCGCGCGTTCTCCATCAGCGCATGAGCCAGCACGACGGTCGAGATGCCGGTGCCGCATTCGAGGATTTCGCGCGGCCGAAACGCCCGCACCTGCTCATACAGCGTCAGATAGTCCGAGAAGGACGCGCCGGTCACCGCCGTGCCCGCGGCGGCCCGGGTCATCAGGCCCCACAGACCGGTGTTGGCCCGCAGTACCGCCTCTGCGCGGCGCGCGCGCTTGGCGACCATGCGATCGACCATCCATTTGCGAAAGCGCACGAGCGGGCCATAGGCAGCCGCACTCACCGCCGTGGGCACCGCGCCCGGCGTGGATTCGTCACGTTTGGTTGTGCGCTTGTCTGCGCGCCCGGTCTCGTTCATGTCTGCTGCCGCACGGCCATCAGCCGCTTAATCGATTGAGCCGCCCAGAACACCCTTGGTCGACGGCACATCGTCGGCGCGGCGCGGATCGATCTCCACGGCGATGCGCAGGGCGCGGGCGAGACCCTTGTAGCAGGACTCGACCATGTGATGGTTGTTCTCGCCATACAGCGTCTCGACATGCAGCGTCAGCCCGGCCGACTGGGCGAAGGCCCGGTACCATTCCTGGAACAGCTCGGTGTCCATATCGCCCAGCTTCGGGCGCGTGAACGGCACTTTCCACACCAGGAAGGGGCGGTTCGATGCATCAAGCGCGACCCGGGTCAGGGTCTCGTCCATCGGCACCAGCGCATCGCCATAGCGGCGGATGCCGCGGCGGTCGCCCAGCGCGTTGCTGATCGCCTCGCCGACCGCGTAGCCCGAATCTTCTGTCGTGTGGTGGAAATCGATGTGCAGGTCACCCTTCGCACGCACCGTCAGGTCGATCAGGCTGTGCCGCGAGAGCTGTTCGAGCATGTGGTCGAGAAAGCCGATTCCCGTCTCCACGTCATAGGCGCCGGTCCCGTCGAGGTTGACCGCGACGGAGATGTCGGTTTCCTTCGTCGTGCGCACGACGTTGGCGATACGTCCTTCGCCGCGCTCGGTAAGTTCCTGAACACTCATGGTTTTTCTCCTGCAGGCCGGTTTTGGGCCGAATGCGGCGCCTAGATAGCAGGCGCGGCGTCCCGACGCCATCCCGCGACGCATACCAAAGCGTGTAATTCGGATTGGCGGATCAGACGGATTTCGGCATCATACGCCAATTCGACCCAATCATTCCCAGCTTCACGATGAACACTTTACCCGGGCGCACCCGCATCTTCTCCGATCAGGATTTTCTGCTCCGCGCCGGCGAAGACCCGGACGCGGGCTTCGTGATCATTACCGGACGTGTCGAGCTGCGCAATGCGGCGGGCACCCTGCTGGGCGACGCCCGCCAGGGTGATGTCATCGGCGCCGCCAGCCTCCTGTTCGGTGGGCGACAGGATCTGAGCGCCATCGCCGCCGGGCCGGTCGAGGCAGCGATGGTCGATCGGGGCACCGTCGCCGCAGAACTGTCCCGCAACCCGGATCTGGTCCGAAGCTCGGCGACACAATTGCTCAAGGCCCTGAACCTGGTGCCGGCGGCAGAAACAGGTGCGAAACAGCAAGCCGAGCCCTGCGGCGCATTCGATTTCGATACCGATTCCAACGTCGTACCGATCACCGGGAAACGCGCACCCGCCGCAGCACATCCCGGCGACATCGCCGAGATGGGCAGCTGGTCCGCGATCTGGCTCAAGCCCGCCAGCGACGCAACGCGCTCCGGCATGCCCAAGCGCGGCATCAAGATCAACGAGACGCCCTACGGCGTGGGGCGCAAACCCAAACGCGGCGAGCAGATCCCGCGGACCGACATCATCCTGCAGTTTTCCGACGAGCGGCCCTACAATCTCTCGCGGCATCATTTCATGATCGAGCTCGGGCGGCCGGGCCTGATGATCCGCGACGCCGGCAGCCAGCTCGGCACGCTCGTCAACGGCGAGCGGATCGGCCTCGACGAGCCCCGAAACGCTGTGTCTCTTCACATTGGCGAGAACGCGATTGAGGCCGGCGGCTACGACACACCGTTTCATTTCATCATCGTAATCCTGGCCTGAGCGCGGGTTTTCCGCCTTTGCGGCGATCCGGCAGGGCTTGATCCCCACGGTGCGCGCCCCACATGGAGGGGTCTCGGCCATTGCGCCCACCGCACGGATGCGGCAGGACTCGGGGCCTTCCCCTGACCGGCCCCTGATGGCCCCCGACCGACCCATTACCAACTGCGGAACGCGACCATGAATAATTTCCAAGCCGACGACCGCATCCCATCCTGGCACGGCACCACGATCCTCTCCGTGCGCAAGGGCAACGACGTCGTGATCGCCGGCGACGGGCAGGTCACCCTGGGACAGACCGTGATCAAGGCCACCGCACGCAAGGTCCGCCCGCTGGGTGACGGCAGCGTGATCGCCGGCTTCGCGGGCGCGACCGCCGATGCGATGACGTTGTTTGAGCGGCTTGAGACCAAGCTCGAGCAGCATCCCGGCCAGCTCACCCGTGCGTGCGTCGAGCTCGCCAAGGACTGGCGCACCGATCGTTATTTGCGCCGGCTTGAAGCCATGATGGCGGTCGCCAGCAAGGAGACCTCGCTCGTGCTGACCGGCACCGGCGACGTGCTGGAGCCCGATGACGGCATCATCGCCATCGGGTCGGGCGGCAACTACGCGCTGGCCGCGGCCCGCGCGCTTGTGACCCGCGATGAGCTCACGCCCCGCCAGGTCGCCGAGCAGGCGATGGCCATCGCGGCGGACATCTGCGTCTACACCAACACCAACGTGACGATCGAAAGCCTATGAGCAATTTTTCCCCCCGCGAGATCGTCTCCGAACTCGACCGCTTCATCATCGGCCAGAACGACGCCAAGCGCGCCGTCGCCATCGCACTGCGCAACCGCTGGCGACGCCAGCAGCTCACGGGCGACATGCGCGAAGAGGTGCTGCCGAAGAACATCCTGATGATCGGCCCCACCGGTGTGGGCAAGACCGAAATCTCGCGCCGTCTGGCGCGGCTCGCCAACGCGCCCTTCATCAAGATCGAGGCGACCAAGTTTACGGAGGTCGGCTATGTCGGCCGCGACGTGGAATCGATCATCCGCGATCTCGCCGAGCAAGCCATTCTCATGACCCGGGAGACCCGCCGCAAGGAAGTCGTCGCCCAGGCCGAGTTCAACGCCGAGGCCCGCGTGCTCGATGCGCTGGTCGGCGAGAATTCCAGCGAGTCCACACGCGCATCCTTCCGCGACAAGCTCCGCGCCGGCGAACTCGACGACAAGGAGATTGAAATCCAGGTGGCGGATTCCGGTGCCGGCGGCCTGCCGACCATGGACATACCCGGTATGCCCGGCGGTCAGATGGGGATGATCAATCTGAACGACATACTGGGCAAGGCGCTCGGCCAGCAGACCAAGCCGCGCAAGATGACCGTCTCGGAGAGTTACGAAGTGCTGATCGCCGACGAGGCCGACAAGCTGCTCGATGACGAGAAGCTGGTCCGCGAGGCGCTCAAATCAGTGGAAGACGACGGCATCGTCTTCCTCGACGAGATCGACAAGATCACCGCCCGCTCGGACCGGCAGGGCGCCGACGTCAGCCGCGAGGGCGTGCAGCGCGACCTGCTGCCGCTGATCGAGGGCACGACCGTTGTCACCAAACATGGTGCTGTAAAGACCGACCATATCCTGTTCATCGCCTCTGGCGCGTTCCACCTGGCCAAGCCCTCGGACCTGCTGCCGGAGCTCCAGGGCCGGCTGCCGATCCGGGTCGAGCTGCGCGCGCTCACGCAAGAGGATTTCGGCCGCATCCTGCGCGAGCCGGAGAACAGCCTGATCCGCCAGTATGTGGCGCTAATGGGCACGGAAGGCGTCACCCTCAACTTCACCGAAGGCGCGATCGACACGCTCGCGGAGATGTCGGCCCAGATCAATCAGTCGGTGGAGAATATCGGTGCGCGGCGTCTGCACACGGTGCTGGAGCGCCTGCTCGACGAGATCAGCTTCTCTGCCCCCGACCGGGACGGCGAGGAGATTGAGATCGACGAGGCGATGGTCCGGGACCGGCTGGAAGAGCTCACCAAGAACGCCGATCTGTCGAAGTTCATTCTGTAGGCAGGCTACGCGCCCCAGCACCGAGACGAGATGCGCGGATCAAGTCCGCGCATGACGGTGGAGTGTAAACGCCAACACCATAAGTGTTCGTCATGCTCGGACGCCGCCCTCGCGTCGCGCGCGTTGGCGGACAAACATCATCCGGGTATCTCAAGCGCAGGTTTCCCCGCGCCCACTCCTCGTCGTAGAGTAGCGCCAACCAACAACACACGCTTCCTCAGGGGGAAACCATGCAGATACCCACAAAGATCGTCGATCTATCGATGGCGCTCGACAACGACACAATTGTCGATCCCGAGATCATGCGCCCGAAGATCCAGTATGTGACCCAGACCGAGAACGCCGAGGCGATGGCCAGCTTCTTCCCCGGCATGAAAACGGTCGATCTGCCCGACGGCGAGGGCTGGGCCTGGGAGATCGTCACGCTGACGACCCACAACGGCACCCATATCGACGCGCCGTGGCATTATCATTCCCACGACAAGGACGGGAACCCGATGCAGACCATCGACGAGCTGCCGCTCGACTGGTTCTACCGCCCGGCCGTGAAGTTCGACTTCCGCGACATGCCCGACGGCTACATCGTCCAGGTGTCCGACATCGAGGCCGAACTCAAACGCATCGACTATGAGCTGCAGCCACTCGACATCGTGCTCGTGAACACCAGGGCGTCGGAATATTACGGCACGGAAGAATATCTCTCCCGCGGCATCGGCATGGGCCGCGAGGCGACCTTGTTCCTCACCCAGCAGCACGGCGTGCGGGTCACCGGCATCGACGCCTGGGGCTGGGACGCCCCGTTCTCGCTACAGCAGGAGAGCTATGCCAGGGACCATGACGCGATGAAGGTCTGGCAGGGCCACTGGGCCGGCATCGAGCAGCCCTATTGCCACATGGAGAAGCTGCTCCATCTGGAGACGCTCCCCGATCACGGCTTCATGGTCAGCTGCATGCCGTGGAAGATCAAAGGCGCGTCCGGCGGCTGGATCCGCTGCGTCGCGATGATGTTCGACTAGAAAACGAGATACGCGGATCAAGTCCGCGTATGACGGTTTTGGGTTGGGCCAACGCCCGGCCCATGCGCGCTACAAACGCACTTGGCGACCAGCGCGCGCCATCAATCCCACCTGCCTGCGTCATGCCCGGACTTGATCCGGGCATCTCGGCTAAGGTCTGTCTGAAAGGACGGATCCTATGCCGGGCGGCTGGGTGTACATCGTCACGAACCGGCGTGCCGGCACGCTCTATGTCGGCGTCACCTCGGATATCGCACGCCGCGCCTGGGAACACCGCGAGGGCGTCGTCGATGGTTTCACAAACCGCTATCGCCTGAAACGCCTCGTCTACGTCGAGCGCCACAACGACATCCGCGATGCGATCCAGCGCGAGAAGACGGTCAAGCACTGGCCACGCCAATGGAAGATCGACCTGATCAAAGCGGCGAATCCTGATTGGAATGATCTTTATGACACGCTGGTCTGAGCAAGAGATACGCGGATCAAGTCCGCGTATGACGTTATTAATTTTTCGTCATGCCCGGACTTGATCCGGGCATCTCAACTCGGTGCTACGAAGTAACGCCCCTAAAACAGATCTCCTCTTAACCGCGCCAAAATCGCCGCGGCGTCCTGGTCCGACAGGTCACGGATGCGTTCGGCGAGCGTATTGGCGAGCTCCGTGTGGGTCTCGCTGAGGCCCGACGTGTCGACCGTAATCTTGGGATGGGACAGCGCGGCGAGGCGGTGCATCTCTTCGTAGTCGTCCCAGATCAGGTTGAAATATTCGCAGACCTGCACCACCAGCGCCTCGGACGGGCGGCCCCGGTGGCCGTGTTCCAGCGACGACAGATAGGCCTCGGAAATCTCCAGATCCGCCGCCATCTTCTTCAGGGTCAGGCCCCGGTCCGCACGATACGCCCTCACCTTGCTGCCGAAAGGCGTCATGACCGGTCTCCGCGCTTGCGGCGCAGCAGCACATAGAACGCGCCGTCGCGGCCATGCTGGGGGCGGGCCGGTGTGAACGCCAAAACATGGGCGCGGCACGGCGGCTGGTTCAGCCATTGGGGCAGGCGCTCGCGCAGCACGCCCGTGCCCTCGCGCGACCCGCGTCCGGTGATCACCAGCACACAGCGGTGGCCCCGCGCGGCACTTTCCGTGATGAACCCGACCACCGCGCCCTGAGCCGCGTCCTGATACATGCCGTGCAGATCGAGCCGCGCCTCGATAGGCAGCTTGCCCCGGCGGAACCGATCGGCGGTGCGCCGGTCCATGCCCGAAAATTCCCCGGCGGCGAGGTCGGACGGGGGCTTGGGCCGGGCCACAGGTTGGGGTGTGGCGAGCAGGGGCGAAGCAGCCGGCTTCTTCTTCGCGGTTTTCTTTTTGACCGGGGCGGGTTTCTTCGCCTCGGCTGGTTTCGCAGGCTGCGGGCGTCGCTTCTTCAGAGGCGCGGCATCAGACAATGCGCGGCGAAACAAATCCTGATCGTCGTCGTCATTTTCGCCACTGGTGCCGGCCGGTGACATGACCGCGCTCAGTCGTCTTCGACGATGACGATGTGCAGCCGCCGGGGACCGTGCGCTCCCAGCAACAGCGTTTGCTCGATGTCACCCGAACGCGACGGGCCGGTGATGAAGTTCACCGTGCGCGGCGGCAGGCCGCCGCGATCCGGGTCGGCCGTCAGCTCGCGCACCGCATCGAAAACATCCTCATAGGATTTGACGACCCGGCTGGCCGGCAGCACCACCACATGGGTTTCGGGAACGAAATTCAGCGTCGAGGGGTGGGCCGGGCCGGAATACATGGCGAGCGTTCCGGTCTCCGCGACAGCAGAAGGTGCTGACGTGATGCTCACCTGGTCGGGCTCGTCGGGCACGCCCCGGCGGATTTCGAGCATCGACGTGTCGGCCCAGGGTGCGGCATCCAGATCGGTGTCCGGTGCCATCACCACTTCGGACGGCAGGTTCGCGCCGCGCAGATACTCGGCGACCGCATCGGGCACCTCGGCCATATCCGACACCCGCGTCGTGGTCGCGAAGACCTTCTGGGCCATGGTCTCGAACAGATCGACCAGCCCGGCGTGATCCGTGTCGGTGCGCGCGGGCACGATGTTGCGCTTGTGCCCGGCGATCCGGGCCCTAAGAGATTCGGCTGTCGCTTCATCCACAGGCCCGTCGCGGCCGCGTGAGCGACGCAGGGACGAGAGAATTTGATCTCGATTGCTGTCAGTCGCCATCACACACGCTCCCCGGAACGCCAGCGGGACTGGAAGGTCCGGCCCTGCGGCGCGGGCAGTTCGCGATACTTGGTCCAGCCCTTGGCCAGCGGTACAGAAGACAATCGCCCGCGCTTGCGTCCCATCCATGAAAGCATCCGCATCTGCAGGCCGGTCGCCAGCTGATACAGCCGTGGCCGGCGGGCGAAGAACGACCACACGCCGAGGCCGACCCGGACCGAACCCGGCGAGAGATGGCTCTCGAATTCCCGCTCGCGCCAGTGGCGCATCATCTTCGGCAGCGGGATGTGCATCGGGCACACTTCCTCGCAACGGCCACAGAAGGACGAGGCGTTCGGCAGGTGGCCGGCCTCGTCGACCCCGATCAGGCCCGGCGACAGGACCGAGCCCATCGGCCCGGGATAGACCCAGCCATAGGCGTGGCCGCCGACGGACTGATAGACCGGGCAGTGGTTCATGCACGCCCCGCAGCGGATGCAGCGCAGCATCTCCTCGAACTCGGTGCCGAGCATGTCGGTGCGGCCGTTGTCGAGCAGGATCACGTGATACTGCTCGGGCCCGTCCGGGTCGCCTTCGCGCTTCGGCCCGGTCGAGAGCGTCGTGTAGCTGGAGAATTCCTGGCCCGTCGCCGAGCGCGCCAGCACCCGCAGGATGGTCGCGGCGTCTTCCAGGGTCGGGACGATCTTCTCGAGGCTCGCCAGCACGATGTGCACCTTCGGGATCAGCTGCGACAGATCGCCGTTACCCTCGTTGGTGACGATGATCGAGGAGCCGGTCTCGGCGATCAGGAGATTGGCCCCGGTAATGCCGACCTCGGCCTCGAAGTATTTCTTGCGCAGGATCGTCCGCGCCTCGTCGAGCAGGCTCAGCGGTTCTTCAAGTACCCGATCCTCATCGAGCTCGGTGTGGTTCTCGCGGAAACTCGCCTCCACCTGCGCCTTGGTCAGATGCACCGCCGGCGCGATGATGTGGCTCGGCAGCTCGCCGCGCAGCTGGATGATGTATTCGCCGAGATCGGTTTCGATCGGGCGGATGCCGTCGGCCTCCAGCGCCTTGTTGATCTCGATCTCCTCGCCGATCATCGACTTGCCCTTGTTGACCTGCTTGGCGTCAACCGAGCGGCAGATATCGAGGACGATCTGCTGCGCATCCGCGGCCGTGCGCGCCCAGTGCACATGACCACCGGACTCGACGACCTTCTCCTCATAGGCTTCGAGATAGAAATCGAGATGCTCGAGCGTGTGGTCCTTGATGCCGCGGGCCTGGTCACGCAGGTCATCGAACTCGGGCAGATTGTCCCGCGCCGTCGCCCGGCCATCGACGAAGTGGCCGCGTGCTTTGTTGAGTGCGGCCTGCAGGTCCTCGTTGGCGAGTTGATCGCGGGCGTTGTTCTTGAAGTTGCGGCTGGTGGAATGAACGGTGGATGACGTGGTCATGGCGCTCACCCCTTTCCGTCTTGTGGTTCGCCAATCGCGGGTTCATCGCCCATCCCGGCCAGCACTTCGGCGACGTGGCGCACGCGCACATTGGCCCCATCGCGCTGCAGCTTGCCCGCCATGTTCATCAGGCAGCCCATGTCGCCGGCCAGCAGGGTCTCGGCGCCCGTGGCGACGATCTTTTCCATCTTGTTGGAGACCATGTTGTTGGAGATATCGGGATACTTCACACAGAAAGTCCCACCGAAGCCGCAGCACACATTGGAATCCTCGAGCTCGCGGAGATGCAAGCCGTCGACCCCATCCAGCAGGCTTCGCGGCTGGGCATGAATACCCAACTCGCGCAGCCCCGAGCAGCTGTCGTGATAGGTGACCGTGCCTTCGAACGCCGCTTCAACTTTCTCGATGCTGAGCACATCGGTCAGGAAGGAGATCAACTCATGGGTGCGCGCACCGAGTGCCGTCGCGCGATCCGCCCAGTCCGGGTCGTCGGCCAGGAGTTCGGGATAGTGCTTCGAGATCATGCCCGCGCACGAACCCGACGGCGCGACCACATAGTCGAATTCCTCGAAGGCCGCGATCACCTGGCGGGCGATCACGATCGTGTCTTTCCGATCGCCGGAGTTGTAGGCGGGCTGGCCGCAACAGGTCTGCGCCTCGGGCACCTCGACGGTGCAACCGGCGTCTTGCATCAACTTCACGGCTGCAAAACCAACGCTCGGGCGGAACAGGTCCACCAGGCAGGTTACGAACAGCGCCACGCGCGGACCGTCGCTCATCACATTCTCCTTGATTTCCATCCTGTTTAGCATATTCCACGCGCCATCCAAGATGGCCGGAAATGACGCTCAACGCGGCGTTAACTCGCCGGTACCAGCGTCCGCGGCACGAGGATGTAATAGGCGCCACGGCTCTTCATGCGCCCGGCCTTGTCCAGCGCCGCACGGCCGGTCCCCCAATAGAAATCACCGCGCACCGCACCCCGGATCGCGTTGCCGGTATCCTGCGCGACCATCAGCCGCTGCAGGCGGCTATTTCCGTCAGGATGCTCGGCGTCCAGCCAGACCGGCACGTTCAAGGGGACATGCTTCGGGTCCACGGCCATGGATCGCTCGGCCGTCAGGGTGACCCCGGCCGCACCGGTCGGCCCGTCGCCATCGATCTCGCGGAAGAAAATAAACCGCCGGTTCACCGCCAGCGTGTCGCGCATGATTTTCGGGTTCGCCTCGAGCCAGGCCCGGATGTCTTCCCAGCCCGCGCGTCCGGCGTCGAGCTTGCCGTTCTCGATCAGCCAGCGCCCGACCGACCCGTAATTATGGCCGTTATGCCCGGCGAAGCCGATCCGCGTGCGTGATCCGTCGGGCAGCGCCGCGATCCCCGAGCCCTGCACCTGGAGAATGAACACATCGAGGGTGTCGCGTGCCCAGAACAGGATTCTGGCGCTGTCGTTGATTGCCCCGGCCTCGATCTCGCCGCGCTGGCGGTATGGAACGAGCCGGCCATTCTCGACCCGCCCGACGATGCTGTGGCCCTTCAGCTCGGGATCGAAGTCCTCCAGACGAACCGAAACATGGTCGCGCGGCAGCGCGTAGATCGGCTCGTGATAGATCGGCGTGCGTTCGCGCGAGGCTTCGATGATCGGCTCGAAGTAACCAGTGAACAGGCCCGGGTCGTCGGCCTTGCCCCGCACCCGCAACGGCACGAGATTCGCCTCGATAAAACTGCGCAGGGCGCCGGAATCGCCCGCCGGCAGACCGTCGAGGCCGGCACAGACCGGCCGCCAATCCGCGACGGTTCCGGCCACATTTCCTGTGGACGGTCCGATTTTCTTGACGTCGGGCTGGGGTGCCATGCGCGCGCAGGATCGCTGCCAGGCCGGTAGCGCCTCGGCCAACGCATCTGCATCCCAACCGGGAAGTTCATCGAAGGCGACGGGCGTATAGGAGGTGGCCGCCTCCGGCGCCGGCGTTTTCTCGATTTCGCAGGCGGCGAGCGCAATCATCCCGACAAGCAGCACATAGCGCGTGATTCGGGTTTTCGGGACATATCGCGCGGCAATCACCGGCGTCTGGCTCAGTTCGGCGCTTCGGTAGCGACGAGCGTCCAGTTCGGATTGCGCGACCGGGTGTTGCGCGCAAAGGTCCAGATGTCGGTCACCGTCGAGACCTTGGTGGGGTCGCCCGACACCGGCTCGCCTGCCGCGTCACGCACCACCTCGATCTGTTCCGAGACGATCTTCGCGGTCACGAATGCCACGCGGCCGTCCATGGTCGCCTCGAGCACCTCGGCCTCGCGGATGCCGACGAGGGTCATTTCCATCGTCTCGCTGCGGGCCTCACGCTCGACGATGGCGCCGGCGAAATTCTCGTAGACCTCGTCGCTGAGCAGCGGCCGCAGGGTCTCGCGTTCGCCGCCGGCGAACGAGGTGACGATCATCTCGAAGGCCATGCGAACGCCTTCGATGAATTCGGTCACGGAAAAGGCGGAATCTGCCGCTTGAATGGCCTTCAGACCATCGGTGGCCGGCGTGCCGCTGGGTATGTCGGTGGGAATGTCGCTTTGCGCATCGTTTTGCCCGCTGCGATCGGGAAGGCTGACAACGGTCGAATCGTCGTTGGCTTCCTGCGGGTCGGGGCGCGCGCCATCGCGTCCGGCATAGGGATCATGGGGCGGGCGTTCGTTGCCGGTCCGCTTGCCCAATACGCTGCGCAGGCGAAACACCAGAAAGGCCGCCACCATTGCCAGAAGAATTATGTCTAAGAATGCCACGCGCCGTCCGTTCCGCCGTCGGTTTCATTGATAGGCCGCCCCTGGAAGATCGCGAATATTTGCAAATGCGACCGGAAGCGGGTTGCTCGCCGTCTCAACCGTACCAACATTACGTTCTTGCTCCGCAGGATACCAGCGGCGGTTGCAAGGCCGGTCGCCCGACGGTGCGCTGTTTGGTATCCCCTAGATAGGGGCAACATGATGAAAGAACAAGAATGCCCATCCTGATTCTCGCCCTGTTCATCGGTATTCCGCTGATCGAGATCTATCTGTTCATCCAGGTCGGTGGCGCGATTGGCGTCTGGTCGACGATCGGTCTGGTCGTTCTCACCGCGTTCATCGGCACAGCACTCCTGCGTCAGCAAGGGCTGGCGACGCTGGCCCGCGCGCAGTCCGAGCTCGACCAACAGCATCTGCCGGTCCGCGAGCTGTTCGACGGTGTGTGTCTTCTGGTCGGCGGGCTGTTGCTTCTGACGCCGGGGTTCCTGACCGACGCGCTCGGTTTCGCGCTGCTGATTCCGCCGCTGCGTGCGATCCTTGGTCGCGGGGTCTGGGCGGCGCTCGCACGCTCGCGCAACGTTCATTTTTCCGTGTATGACAACCCCGGGAGCGACCATCAACGGCCCGGACAGCAACGGGGACCCGGGCCTGGTGGGCCGGTTCTGGACGGCGAGGAGTTCGGTGTGCGCCGGGACGAAGACGATAACGGTGACGATGGAGAGCCATCCGGTCCCACGCCGCGCATCGGCAAGGAATAAGCGGGCGCGGTTGTCGTGTGGCGCATGTCCGTGTTAGCCAATGCGCCGACTTCTCAGGCGCAGACGCGCAACCATAAAAACGATACGGAAATGCCATGAGCGACGAAAACGCAGCACAGCCGAATCCCGACGGCACGGACGCCGCCGGCGCGCCGATGATGATGGTCAACGCCCAGTATGTGAAGGATCTCTCGTTCGAGAACCCGAACGCACCGGCGTCGCTGAGCCAGCAGGGCGGCGAGCCGAACGTGCAGATCGCCATCGACGTCAATGCCGACCAGATCGCGGACAAGTCGTTCGAAGTGTCCCTGACCCTGCGGGCCGAAGGCACGTCCGGCGAAGACGCGCTGTTTATCGTCGAAATCGTCTATGCGGGCATTTTCACCCTGGGCGAGGTGCCGGACGAATATGTCCCGCCGATGCTCTATATCGAAGCCCCCCGCCAGCTGTTCCCCTTCGCCCGCGCGATCATCGCTGATGCCGTGCGCGACGGTGGTTTCCCGCCGCTCCTGGTTCAGCCGATCGATTTCATGTCGATGTACCAGCAAAGGGTCGCGCAGGTTCAGGCCGATGCCGGTGAGGGTGGCGCGCCCGCGGCCGGTGACGACGCCGGTAACGGTGACGGCGGCAATGGTGAGGACAAGCAGAAGTTCGAGTTCGAACTCTAGGCGTCTGCCTTCGGCGACCCCTTAGTCGTTGTCTCTAGTCATCGCCGGCCGACCAGATCGGCTCTTTCAGGCTCTCGACCAGTGTCGCGTGCGCGGCCAGCTCTTCGGCTGACGGCGCGTGCGGGCGCGCGGGCCGGGCCTGGCGCTGGACAATCGCCGGGCCGTCGGCGGGTTTCTTCTCGGCACCGGCCAGCGCCAGATCGGGCTGACGGCCGCCGCGCAGCTGCAGATACACTTCGGCCAGTAACTCCGCATCGAGCAGCGCGCCGTGCTTTTCACGCCGGGATAGATCGATCTCAAAACGCCGGCACAGCGCGTCGAGGCTGGCCTGGGCACCCGGAAAGGTCCGCCGCGCCAACGCCACCGTGTCGGTCGAGCGGTCCATGGGAAGAATGGGAAACCCGAGCAGCTTGAGTTCGGCGTTGAGGAATTTCATGTCGAAGCTGGCATTGTGGATGACCAGCTGCGCGTCCCCGATGAACTCAAGGAACTCGCCGACGACCTCGGCGAAAACCGGCTTCTCGGCCAGAAACTCCTCGCTCAACCCATGCACATTGAACGCCTCGACCGGCATGTCGCGCTCGGGGTTTACGTAGACATGATAGGTCTCGCCGGTCGGGATGTGATGGTGCGCCTCGACGCAGCCGATTTCCACGATCCGGTCGCCATTGGCCGGGTCGAGCCCGGTGGTTTCAGTATCGAGAATGATTTCGCGCAACGCCTGAGCCCGTCCTGTCCTGGCCTGGATGGTGCCGGCTACTGGATGCCAGGACGGCCAGGCTGCGCGGCGGTTCGGATCGCCATGACGATCCGTTTCAATCGACGGAAAGTATAGGCCTTGCCCAGGCCGGTCTCCACGACAAAGTCGGCGCGCTGTCGCTTCTCGCGGTCCGGCGTCTGGGAGGCGAGGATTCCTGCGAACCGGTCGGCGTCCATCCCGGGCCGGGCCATCACGCGCCGGCGTTGCAGCGCCGCCGGTGCGCTGACCACGATCACCCCGTCGACCCGGTCTTCGCCGCCGGTTTCATACAGCAGCGGAATATCGAGCACGACCAGCGGTGTTCGCTGCCGCCGGTGAAGTCGCAAAAAGGCGTCCGCTGCCGCCCGCACCCGGGGGTGGACGATCGCCTCGAGATCGCGCCGCGCCGCCCCATTGCCGAACACCGCCGCACCCAGCGCCTGGCGATCCACACCGTCATCCGCAACAACGCCCGCGAAGCGCGCGGCGATGGCATCACGCATGGCCCGATCCCCCGCGAACAGCGCATGCACTGTCGCATCGGAATCATGCACCGGCACGCCCATCGCCCGCAGCATGTTCGCGGCCGTGGACTTGCCCATGCCGATCGAGCCGGTGAGGCCGAGCACGATCATGAGGCGGCCTGCGCATCACGCGCCGCGAGAACGGCCGCCCGTAATTCCTCATCGACCACCGGATCGACACCGAACCAGGCGTGGAAGCCCGCCCGGGCCTGGTGCAACAGCATGCCCAACCCGTCGATGGCGATGTTTCCCCGGTCGCGCGCGGCGGCCAGCAGCTCGGTTTCCAGCGGGGCATAGACGATATCGTTGACCACAGCATCTCCTGGCAGGCGCGATAAATCGAGCTCGAGCGGCGGCTGACCGGCCATCCCGAGCGTGCTGGTGTTGATCAGCAGGCCCGCATCCGCCAACACGGCCGCGGCGGTGTCCCAACCATGCGCGCTGACGGTCACGCCGGATCCGCCGACCAGAACCGATAGCGCCTCGGCACGGGCGACCGTGCGGTTGACGATCCGGATGTCCGTCACGCCCGCATCCGCGAGCCCCACCACGGCGGCGCGCGCGGCACCGCCCGCACCCAGAATCACCGCCGGGCGGCCGTCGAACCGCACCTCCAGCGCGGCGCCCGCGCCCGCGCGTATATTCTCGATCAGCCCGTAGGCATCGGTGTTGGTCGCCGACAGCGTGCCGTCATCGCCCACGATAATCGTGTTCACTGCACCAATCCGCCGCGCGGTGTCATCGATCGAATCCACGATATCGAGCGCGGCCTCCTTGTGGGGCACAGTCAGATTCACGCCCCGAAAGCCGTTTTCCGCGAGATTTCCGAGCGCGGCACGCAATTCATCCGGTTCGACCGGGATCGCCTCATAGCTGCCGGCAATCCCGTGGCGGGCAAGCCAATGGCCATGCAACACCGGCGACAGGGAGTGTGATACCGGCCAACCCATGACGCCTGCTCTCAAAACGCCCGTCATGTCATCACCACTTCTTCGTTTCGCAGGAATTCCAGCACCGGCAGCAGCGGCAGACCCAGAATATCGAAGAAATCGCCGTCGATCTCCGAAAACAAGTGCGGCCCCATGCCCTCCATCTCGTAGGCGCCAACCGACCGGCAGGCCGCCTCGCCAACGATTTCCACATAGCGCTCGATGAAGGCATCCGTAAGTGTACGCATACGCAATGTGGCGCTGGAATTATGGTGCCAGATCACTTCGCCGCCGCGCACGGCACAGACCGCCGCATGCAGCGTGTGAGCCCTGCCGCGCAGGCGATTCAGGTGTCCGCGTACACCTTCAAGCCCGTCGGGCTTCTCGAACAGTTCGCCCTCGCACGACAGGACCTGATCGGCACCGAGGACAATCATATCCGCCGCCACATCTGTCGCCACATGCTGTGCCTTGAGCTCGGCGAGGACTTCGGCGATAGAGCCATGGGTCGCGCCTTCCGCCAGGAGCCGGTCGCGCACGTCACCCTCATCGATATCGGCCGGGATAATATCGTGGGGCACACCCGCCGCTGTCAGAAGCCGCGTTCGGACCGCGCTGGCGGACGCCAGCACGACGCTCACCCCGCCGGATATCGCCACCGAACCGGGTTCGTCAACCCGCGGCATCATCTTCCTTCGGGGGAGGGTTTTCGGCCTCTTCCAGCCGGCGGTTGTAAACGGTCATGATCGCGGCGGAGGTTTCCTCGATCGAGCGCCGGGTCACGTCGATGACCGGCCAGTTGTTGCGGGCGAAGTAACGCCGCGCCTGGGTGATTTCCGCACGAACCACTTCGGGATCCACATAATCGGTCTCCTGGTGCTCGTGCAGGGACGTGAGCCGTGCCCGGCGCAGCTCAACCAGGCGTTTGGGGTCGTTGGTCAGCCCGATCACCAGCGGATGGGTCAGATGCTCGAGGCTTTCGGGCAACGGCACGCCCGGCACATAAGGCACGTTCGCGGCCTTGATCCCCCGGTTGGCAAGATACAGGCAGGTCGGCGTCTTCGAGGTCCGCGACACGCCTACCAGCACGATATCGGAGCCGTTGAGCTCTTCCGTGCGCTGCCCGTCATCATGGGTCAGCGACCAGTCCATCGCCTCGATCCGGGCGAAATAGGCCTCGTCGAGTTCATGCTGTCCGCCGATCCGGTGGGTCGGCTGCTGGCCAAGATAATTGCCGACCGCGGCAATCACCGGGTCGAGCACGGAGATGCAAGGCACCTTGCGTAGCCGGCAGCCCCGAATCAGCTGCTCGCACAGATTATCGTTCACCAGGGTGAAGATCACCGGGCCGGGGTTCTCGTGGATTTCCTCGAGCACCAACTCCATCGCCTTGGGGGTGCGCGCCATCGGCCAGAAATGCTCGACCGACGGCGTGTCGGAAAACTGCGCCAGGCAGGCGCGCGAGACGGACCGAATGGTCTCACCGGTGGAGTCCGATACGAGGTGTAAATGAAAGACGTCGTCTGTCTCGGCTGATTTTTCGGTTTCGGCCATCTGCGGCACCATTTCGGCTGGGAGCGAATGCAATGACAACGGGGATAAGTCGCAACTTCGCGCGGCTCAAAATATTTGTTCAACCTTATGCCGTTCGTACACCCCCCTGTCATCCCACGGCGGACAAAGTTTCCAACAGCGGGTATGCATCCGTTCGCACGAACATTCATCCATTCGCACAGCGCGGGTGATCCACATGCGGTCCCGACACGAATATATTCTAGATCAACGCTCTAGGAGATTTGCGAACAGCCCGACCCATCGGTCATGCACATTGTAGGGCCGCACTGTACGAATTTGTGGGCAACGAATTATCCCTCGGATTCACCGCACATCTACAACTACATTTCACTTTTCACTACGTTCAATTACTTATTTTTAGGATGCGCAAGGATAACCGGATCGGCATAGTCGGCGCTCATTCAACCCAGCCCAAACGTCAGTTTTCAAAACCGTGTCCAACCTGTTTCTCGATGCCCTTTCCGGTCAGATCTGTCCCCGGCCACCGTTCTGGTTCATGCGCCAGGCCGGTCGATATCTCCCGGAATACCGGGAAATCCGGGCCCAGGCCGACGGATTTCTGGATCTCTGCTACACCCCGGATCGGGCGGCTCGGGTCACGCTGCAGCCCATCGAACGATTCCGGCCCGACGCCGCGATATTGTTTTCCGATATTCTGGTCATCCCCGACGCGATCGGCCAGGAGGTCGGCTTCGTCGAGGGAACCGGCCCCGTCCTCACCCCGGTGACGAGCGGTGCCGATCTGGCGAAATTCGATCCCGGTAAAACACTCGATCATCTGGCACCGGTTTTCGAAACCGTCTCGCGGGTCCGCGCGGAATTGCCCGACGATGTGGCGTTGATCGGGTTCGCCGGCGCGCCCTGGACGGTTGCCACCTACATGGTCGAGGGCGGCTCCAGCCGGGACTTCAACGCGATCAAAAGCTGGGCGGTTCGTGAACGCGCCGACTTCGCCGCCATGATGGATATTCTGGTGGCGTCGACCACGGATTACCTGGTCGCCCAGGTCGAGGCGGGCGCCCAGGCGCTGCAGCTGTTCGACACCTGGGCCGGGGCCGTGCCGGCAAATGACTTCGACGACTGGGTAATCTCGCCGACCGCGCGCATCGTCGCCGGGGTGAAGGCGCGCCAGCCCGATGTCCCGATCATCGGTTTTGCCCGCGGCATCGGAGACCGCCTGGAGGGGTATATCCGTGGCACGGGTGTCGATGCCGTCGGGCTCGATGCCTCCATGACCGCCACCGAGGCGGCCGCGAAAATACAGCCGATCTGTCCCGTGCAGGGAAATCTCGACCCGGCCTATCTGATGGTCGGCGGCGAGGAGATGGAACGCGCAGCCCGGGAGATTCTCGATGGTCTCGGCAAGGGTCCGTTCGTGTTCAACCTGGCCCACGGCATCCACAAGGACACGCCTTTCTCCCATGTCGAACGACTCGCGGAAATCGTCCGCGAATGGTCGCCAAACTCATGACCACCGCTGTTGTCGTGTACAATCTGGGCGGGCCCGACGGGCCGGATGACGTCCGGCCGTTTTTGTTCAACCTGTTCAATGACCCGATGATCATCGGCGCGCCCGCACCCATCCGCTGGCTTCTGGCACAGATGATTTCGCGCCGCCGCGCACCCATCGCCCGGGAGATTTACGCCCATATCGGCGGCGGCTCGCCCCTGCTGGCCAACACGCGTGCCCAGGCCGATGCGCTGGAGGCTGTCCTCAACACAGGCGGCGATCAAACCTACAAATGCTTCGTCGCCATGCGCTACTGGCACCCCATGGCGGATGCGGTCTTGGGCGAGGTGATGGCCGCGAAGCCCGACCGGATCGTGCTGTTGCCGCTCTATCCGCAATTCTCGACCACCACGGTGGGCTCCATGATGCGGGTCTGGGAACAGTCCACACGCAAACGCAAACTCGATATTCCCGTGACCGCGTTGTGCTGCTACCCGACCGATCCGGGTTTCATCGATGCGGTGACGGGCCTGCTGTCGGGCGCCCTCAAAGGGGTATCACGTGATACCAGCAATCTACGCGTGCTGTTCTCGGCGCATGGTTTGCCCAAGCAGATCGTCGAGGGTGGTGATCCCTATCAGTCCCAGGTCGAACAAACCGCCGCCGCGGTTATGAAGAATCTGCCCGAGAACAAAGGCCAGGATCTCGATTGGCTGTGCTGCTACCAGAGCCGGGTCGGGCCGCTGGAGTGGATTGGGCCCTCGACCGATGATGAAATCGAGCGCGCCGGGGCCGACGGGAAATCCGTGGTCATCGTGCCGATTGCCTTTGTGTCGGAACATTCCGAGACGCTTGTGGAACTCGATATTGAGTATCGTGAGCTGGCCGATGAGGCCGGCGTGGCGGAATATATCCGCGTGCCGACCGTGGGCACCGCGCCGGCGTTTATCGACGGGCTGGCGGATCTGGTGCGCGCGAATATCGCGGCGGGCTGCGATATCTGCAGCGGTGATGCGAACGCGAGCGGCGGTCGTGTCTGTGCCGACGAATGGTCGAAATGCCCCGTTATGAAGGCCGGGTGAGAAAAGATGGGTGATTTCCTCGTCACGGCCTATCCCTGGATCAAGTCGCTCCATGTGATCTCGGTGATCTCGTGGATGGCCGGAATGCTCTATCTGCCGCGCCTGTTCGTCTATCACTGCGATGCGGAACCGGGATCGGACAAGTCCGAGACCTTCAAGGTGATGGAGCGGCGCCTGCTGCGCGCAATCATGAACCCGGCGATGATCGCGACGTATATCTTCGGCGGCCTGATGCTGGGCACGCCGGGCATCGTCGATTGGGGCTCGGGCTGGATCTGGGTCAAGCTGGCCGCGGTCGCCGGCATGACCGTGGCCCACCATGTGTTTGCGAAATGGTTCCAGGCGTTCGCTGCCGACGCCAATACCCGCTCGGCGAAGACCTACCGCCTCGCCAACGAGGTGCCGACGGTCCTGATGATCGTGATTGTCGTCATGATCATCGCCAAGCCTTTCTAGGCGGCGGTTCCGGGCGCCGATCGGCGACCACATAAATGCCGCATAACGGTCACAAGGATTGACTTGACGCGGCACGCTCACTAAGTGCGTAATACTGGCGCGCACAAGAAAGTACCTAACGCGCACTCCCTTCCGCATAAGTCGTTTTCTTCCGGCGTTACCGTCGGCGACCACGAACTTCCGCTGACACATTCAAACGCCCCCGAAAATTCGGTTCCCAGCCGATAGGGCGCGTCGCATTTCCCAAACAGAACTGGCCTCCCCATGGAAGCAATGAAACTCCAAGACCTGAAAGACAAATCCGCCGCCGATCTCCTCACCTTTGCCGAGGAACTCGAGATCGAGGGCGCGAGCAACCTGCGCACGCAAGACATGATGTTCGCGATCCTCAAGGAACTCGCGGAGGACGAGGTGCCGATCTCCGGCATCGGCGTGCTCGAGGTGCTGCAGGATGGCTTCGGCTTCCTGCGCTCACCGGAATCGAATTTCCTGCCGGGTCCCGACGATATTTATGTCTCCCCCAGCCAGGTGCGCCGCTTCGCGCTGCGCACCGGCGACACGGTCGAGGGCGAGATCCGCTCTCCCAAGGATGGCGAGCGTTACTTCGCGCTGGTCAAGGTCGCCCAGGTGAACTTCGACGATGTCGACCACACCAAGCATCGCGTCAACTTCGACAACCTGACCCCGCTCTATCCCGAGCGGAAGATCTCGCTGGAAATCGACGATCCCGAGATGAAGGACCCTTCGTGCCGCGTCATCGACATGGTGGCCCCGCTGGGTATGGGCCAGCGCGCCCTGCTCGTGGCCCCGCCACGCACGGGCAAGACCGTGATGATGCAGAACATCGCCAAGGCGATCATGGCCAATCATCCGGACATCTATCTGATCGTGCTCCTGATCGACGAGCGGCCCGAGGAAGTGACCGACATGCAGCGCACCGTGCGCGGCGAGGTAATTTCTTCGACGTTTGATGAGCCGGCTACCCGCCACGTGCAGGTCGCCGAGATGGTGATCGCCAAGGCCAAGCGCCTGGTCGAGCATAAGCGCGACGTGGTCATCCTGCTGGATTCCATCACGCGCCTGGCGCGCGCCTACAACACCGTCGTCCCGTCCTCGGGCAAGGTGCTGACCGGCGGCGTGGA